>NZ_JBIBXG010000016.1:0-232963 GCF_043082085.1 Streptomyces sp. NPDC014801
CGGACGGCCGAGCCGACCTCGACCACCTGGCCCATGTTCTCGTGTCCCAGGGTGCGGCCGGACTCGAAGGAGGTGCGGCCCTCGTACATGTGCAGATCCGAACCACAGATGTTGGTGGAGGTGATCTTGACGATGATGTCGCAGGGATGCTCGATCTTCGCGTCCGGTACATCCTTCACTGTGACCGTTCGCGGTCCTTCGTATACCGCTGCTTTCATGATGGCTTCTCTCGGTGTCACGGCATGACCGCGGCACAGCGATGATGAGACGGCGCAGAGAGCCTGACTCTCGGACGTGTTGCGACGGCGTCAGTGGCTCTGGCACGCCTCTGCGGGCCGTTCACCCGGATCAGGTGGAACGGTAATCCGGCCGCCGGCCTGCTCGGCGGGCTTCAGACTCCGGCGGCGTGCCGTGCGGGTGTCCGTCGGCCCCGACGCGAAACAACCACGCACCGATCGATGTGCACCGCTATCGGTTCAGGTCGAGGGCCGGTCACCCATGGTCGTCGTGGAGCCTGTCGCGACGTTCCTGTTCGCGCTTGGAGAAGGCGGCTGCCCGGATCGCCTCGTCGCTCTCGAAGCCCGATCCCAGCGCCCCGCCGACCGTGGCGATCGAAGCGACGAACCAGGACAGCTTCCAGTATGCGGTGGCGTGCAGCGGGGTCCGTGTCGTGGAGGCGAAGACGCTGTCGTTGAGGATGAACAGGGCCCACACCAAGTTGATGACGATCAAGCCCCCGTAGCAGACGAGCACCCCGATACCCACAGTCATGACCGTCGACGCGTTGTAGAGGCTCGTCCTCTTCCTCTCCTCCGGCGAGGTGTCTGTCGATCGATGCCACAGGTGCGCGTCCACGATCAACCAGCCGATCATGAGCGCGACGGACCCGACCATGGCGATCACCAGGCGTGGCGTAGTCAGGGCCACGGCCAGGCTCCAGAGGGTGGAGTTCACGCTGGCGATGACTCCCGTGGCGAGTGCGGCCGCCAGGGCTTTCGACAGACCCGGCACCAAGCGCCACGGCTCGTTGGCGCGGACCATACCTCCGAGCACCCTCAGGTAACCGCGCGGCCCGCTGACGACGTACCGCAGATCGGCGGCCTCCTCCTCACCGATCGGGCCCCGGTGAATCGGCGCGAAGCGGCTGGCGAAGCGTCCCAGCAGCTGAGGCCGGCGAGGCTCTTCAGTCCCGGTGGCGCGCTGACTCGCCAAGCTGAGCACGGTCTCCTCCACCGCCTGCCCGGCCCTTGTCCGAAGGCGCAGGCCCCCCAGCGGAGGAAGGGACAGCAGCGCCAAGCCGTCCTCATGACTCATATCCACCACGAGCTTGTGCCCGTGTGAGTGCAGCGGAAGGTCGGTGAGGGCGACGACGATGTCCCAGTTCTCCGCACGCCTGCGGTCCATGATCCTGCGCATCAACGTGGACAGGTCCTCGGTTCCTGCGGTGAAGGGCTCGCTGACCACCTCCACGTCGAACCGTCGCCCCCGGCCCGACTCGTCGGTGAGCCGAGCGGGAAGTATCCGAGCCAGGTGCTGCGCGATTTCCGTGGGCGCGTCCGGATCCGCCAGGAGAGCCACGACCGTAACGCCCTGCGACGTCTCCCGCATGACCGGACCCTCCTCGTCGGCTCCCCCCCCGGCGCTCACCAGTGCCCAGAATGTCCGCGATATAACGCCGCTGCCCATGCGACGACGGACGTCCATGCCCTGTTTCATACATGAATTGCGCAGCCTTGAGATGCTGAATCTTCACCAGTAAGTGCGCTGGAGGGCTGAGGCGATCGTCGGCGCGGTCACCGGCTCCGCTTCCACCCCGGACGCTGCCGCCCGGCCGGTCGACGATCAAGGCGGCTTCCAGAACGTCGGCCGCACCACGACCCTCGCCCGGGCCACGCCGGCCGGGGTGGCCGGGAAACCCTGCTGACGCGGGTTCAGCCCATGGAACGGGGCTGTCCGAGACGGGTTCGATGCTGTGATCGCAGAAGACACGACGAGAGGGCTGATCTTCTCCGACAGCGATTCCCAATTTCCTGCGGCCAAGTACACGGACCACTGGAAGCGGCACATCCAACTGAATCCGAAGGAAGACAACGTCTCCTACTTTTCGGTGAAGGTGCTGGTGAAAGGGAATTCTCAGGGCCATCCACCGGTGAGGCCCTGCCCCGCGCCGTCGTCAAGTGCCGCCACCGGTCCCGGTTCGTCCGGTGCCGCAGAGTCGGCGTGGGCTCGGAGAAGACTTCAAGGAACAGGTGAGAAGTCTCCAACGACAAGCAAACTTCTGATCAAGGTGTGGCACAGCGGGGCGGAGTAACGCACCAATTGGTCGCCGAATTACTCTTTTTGACGGCCCGTCTTGTCGTGCTCACAACTTATGCTCACCCACCGGTCCATCAAAGGATCTTCACAGGAGGTTGAGCGTGCGTCAGCACCTTCCCCCGTCGCCGGGCCGGCGGCGGGGGCTTTTCCGAAAAGTGGCGGCGCCACTGGCCGGTTCGCTGGCCTTTGCCCTGTCCGTCGCCGTCCTCGAAGGCAGCGAGACGGCCTTCGCCACACCCGCCCACTTCGCGTCCTCGGCCGTCACGACGGCCAGGCGCGGGGCGACCCAGGCGGCCGACGTGCCGTCGGCGCGGGTGGCGGCCCGGCTGTCGGGCAAGCGGGTCGAGGCCCTGTCGGAGCGTACCGAGACGTTCACGACGTGGGTCAACCCCAACGGGTCACTGACCACCGAGGTCGCGGCAGGACCGGTGCGGTTCCGGCGCGGCGGCAAGTGGGTCGACGTGGATCTGGACCTCGCGGCCCGCACCGACGGCACGATCGCACCCGCCGCCCACCCCCGCGGCCTGGTCCTCGGCGGGAAGGGCGGCTCCCGGCCCGCGTCGCTGAAGGCGGCCGGCACCGCCGCGGCGCGCACCCTGGTCACCCTCGGCCAAGGACAGGAGCAGGTCGAACTGCAGTGGAAGGGCGGCCTGCCCGCCCCTGTCCTGGACGGCCCCAGAGCCACCTACCGGGACGCCGTGCCCGGCGCGGACGTGGTGGTGGAAGCCACCCGGACGGGCTTCGAGCAGTACGTCACCATCAAGCAGCGCCCCGCCGCCGGCGGCTACGCCTACACCATGCCGTTGAAGGCCAAAGGCCTCAAGGCCAAGCAGCAGGCCGACGGCAGCGTGGTGTTCTCCGACGCCAGGACCGGCAAGCGACGCGCGGTGATGCCCGCTCCCGTGATGTGGGACGCCCGGGTGGACCCGGTCTCCGGCGAGCACACCCACCGGGCGAAGGTCGCGCTGAAAGTCGTTCAGCACGGTGCGGACATCGACCTCGTCTTCACCCCGGACGCCGGCTTCCTCGCCGACGCGGGGACGGCGTACCCCGTCACGGTGGACCCCTCCACGACGGCGCTGAGCAACGTCTTCGACACGTATGTGCAGCAGGGTGAGACGGTCGACTGGTCGGCCGACACCGAGCTGGACCTGGGCAACCCGGGCACGAAGAACGCCGACGGCACCCCTCGCACCGCCCGCTCCTTCATCACCTGGAATACCGCGCCGTTCTCCGACGCGCTGGTGTCGAAGGCGACGCTGTCGCTGTGGAACTTCCACTCGGGCAACACCGACTGCAAGGCCTACCCGTGGGAGGTGTGGGACACCGGCAAACCGTCCACGGCCTCCCGCTGGACCTCCCAGCCGGCCTGGAACCAGAAGTTCGCCACCTCCACAGCCACGACCGGCAACCCGGGCTGCTCCACGCAGCCGGACGGCTGGATCACCGCCGACGTCACCAACCTGGCGCAGACCTGGGCGTCGGCCAAGAACGCCACCTCGAACATGGGCCTGCGCGCCTCGGACGAGACCACGAGCGCGGCCTGGAAGCGGGTGAACTCCGCCAACGCCGCCTCCAACCCGCCCAAGCTGGTGGTCACCTACAACTACCGGCCGCGTACGGGCACGGACCGGCAGGCCGGCCCGCCCTTCTTCAAGGACTCCACGGGCACCTGGTACACGAACACCACCACGCCCACCCTGCGGGACACTTTCGCGGACCCGAACAACGACAAGGTGCAGGGTTTCTTCCAGATCGCGGACAACGCCACCGGTACGCAGGTGGGTTCGAACCTGTCGTCGGCGTTCGTCCCGGCCGGGCAGCCCGCGTCGGTGACCGTGCCGTCGGGTCTGCTGGCCAACGGCAAGACGTACAAGTTCCGCACCACCCCCTACGACGGGACCAGCTACAACCTCGGCTGGTCCGACTGGACCCCCTTCACCGTCGACACCTCCGCGCCTTCGGCACCCGCCTCGGTGAGCTCCACCGACTATCCGAGCGACCAGTGGGTGAAGGGCGCCGGCCAGCCCGGCAAGTTCACCGTCACGCCGCCCGCCGGTGACCAGAACGGCATCGAGTGGTCGCTGGACGGCTCCACCTGGACCAAGGTCCCGACCTCCGGCACCACCCCGGTCACCTTCTCCGTGACCCCGGCGAAGGCCGGCACCAACACCCTTCAGGTGCGGGCCACCGACAAGGCGGACAACAAGTCCGAGGCCGTCTCCTACACCTTCCACGTCGGTCCGGGCGGTGTCACGTCCCCCGACGACGGCACCCGCACGGCCGCCCGCGTTCCGCTGGCCGCCGAGGCCGACGGCTCGAAGTACGACCACGTCACCTTCTCCTGGCGGCGCGGCGACGCCGACACCTGGGCGCCGATCCCGGCCGGTGACGTCACCAACGGCGGCCAAGCGCTCGCCTCGTGGCCCCTGGCCCTGACCGGCGGCAAGAGCCCGAAGCTGACGTGGAACGCCACCAGCACGGTCAACCCCGACGGTGCCGTGCAGGTCCGCGCCGACTTCACCGGCCCGAACAGCGCCGCCACCTCCTCCGACCCGATCGGCGTGGTCGTCGACCGCTCCGCCGACGGCGCCGCCACGCAGTCCGTCGGCCCCGGCTCGGTGAACCTCCTCACCGGCGACTACACGCTCTCCGGCACCGACGCCTCCTTCTTCGGCATGTCGGTGTCCCGCACCGCCTCCTCCCGCAGTCCGCAGGCCGGGGCCGGCCAGGAGGGCCAGGCGCCGATCTTCGGCAAGGAGTGGCTGTCCGGCACGGTCGCCGAGGCGCTCGACTCCGACTACACGCAGATCGTGAAGACCTCGGCCACCTCGCTGGACGTGGCCACCGCGGACGGTGACACGATCACCTTCACCGCGAACGCGGCGAAGACCGGCTGGGTGCCCGAGCCGGGCTCGGAGGACCTCACCCTCACCGGGTCCTTCACCTCGGGCGACTTCACCCTGTCCGACACCGACGGCACCGTGACCACCTTCTCCAAGGTGAACTCCGCGGCGACGACGTGGACGGTGAGCAGCTCGCTGGCCGGCGGTCTGGCCAACTCCACCACCAAGGTGGTCTCCGAGGCCGTCACCGTCGGCGGCAAGACGCTGGCCCGCCCGAAGCGGATCATCGCCGCGACCACCGCCACCACCCTGGCCGCCTGCGACACCGACCCGTCCACCAAGGGCTGCCGGGTCCTGGAGTTCGTCTACCCGACGACCACCACGGCCACCACCACCTCCTTCGGGGACGTGGCCGGCCAGGTCTCGCAGATCAGGCTGTGGTCCACCGCCCCCGGCGCCTCCACGGCCACCGCCGTCGCCGTCGCCCAGTACGCCTACGACGACGCCGGCCGGCTGCGGGAGCAGTGGGACCCGCGCATCAGCCCGGCCCTGAAGACCACCTACGCCTACGACAGCGCCGGCCGGGTCACCACGCTGACCCCGCCCGGACAGCTGCCGTGGACCTTCACCTACGGGCAGGCCGGCTCCAACCCGGCGGCCGGCGACGGCATGCTGCTGAAGGCGTCCCGCGCCACGCTCGCCCCGGGCAGCGCGAGCCAGACCAACGGCACCGCCACCACCACCGTCGTCTACGGCGTACCGCTGAGCGGCGCCGCGGCCCCGGAGGACCTCGGCGCCGCCACGGTGGCCGGCTGGGGGCAGAGCGACCTGCCCACCGACGCCACCGCCGTCTTCCCCGCCGACCAGGTGCCCGCCTCCAGCGACGGCACCGCCCTGACCGCCGGTGACTACTCCCGGGCAGGCCTCCACTACCTGGACGCCTCCGGCCGCGAGGTCGACACCGCCTCCCCCGGCCACCACATCTCGGTGACCGAGTACGACCAGTTCGGCAACACGGTCCGTTCACTGACCGCGGCCAACCGCGAACTGGCCCTCGGCACCACCCAGGCGCAGCAGAACCAGCTGACCGACCTGGGCATCAACGCCCTGGCTTCCGCCGAGCGCGCCCAGCTGCTGTCGACCACCTCGGTCTACAGCGCCGACGGCCAGCGTGAGACCGACACCTACGGGCCGCTGCACCGGATCGCGCTCGCCGCCGACCTCACCAGTGGCACCACGACCCTCGCCACGGCCGGCAGCCAGATCATGGGCCGCCGGCACACCGTGAGGGAGTATGACGCCGGCCGTCCCACCGACGGCACCGCCACGGTCCGGAACCAGGTCACCAAGGAGACCGTCGGCGCCCAGCCGCGCTCGTGGCCCGACCTCACGGCCGACGCACGGGTCGTGGCGACCGCCTACGACTGGGCCAAGGGCCTGCCCACCTCCGTCACGAAGGATCCCGGCGGCCTGGCCCTCACCACCACCACCGGCTACGACGACCAGGGCCGGGTCACCTCGACCAACCAGCCCGCCTCCAGCGGGACGGACGCCGGCACGACGGTGACCACCTACTACACCGCGGACGGCACCGGCACCTGCGGCGGCCGTCCCGAGTGGGCCGACGCGGTCTGCCAGACCGGACCGGCCGCGGCCATCACCGGCGGCGGCTCCAACCCGGCCACACTGCCCACCAAGACCACCCAGTACGACCGCTGGGGCAACCCCACCACCGTCACCGAGACCTCCGGCGGCTCGACCCGCAC
Organism: Streptomyces sp. NPDC014801; assembly: GCF_043082085.1. Taxonomy (NCBI): domain Bacteria; kingdom Bacillati; phylum Actinomycetota; class Actinomycetes; order Kitasatosporales; family Streptomycetaceae; genus Streptomyces; species Streptomyces sp. NPDC014801. The sequence continues at coordinate 6,929 of NZ_JBIBXG010000016.1, forward strand.
CACCACCACCGCCTACGACGGCGCCGGCCGGCCGACCACGGTCACCGTCTCCGGCGGCCTGGGCGCCACCGTCCCGGCCGTGACCACCAGCTACGACAGCGCCACCGGCCAGGCCGTCAAGCAGACCTCCACCACCGGCGGCACCCTCACCAAGGCGTACGACCAGCTCGGCCGCCTGATCTCCTACACCGACGCCGACGGCGGGACGACCAGCACCCAGTACGACGCGCTGGACCGGCCCCTCAAGGTCACCGACAGCGTGCCGTCGACCACCACCTACACCTACGACACCACCGTCGACCCGCGCGGCCTGGCCACGTCGATGACCGACTCGGTCGCCGGCACCTTCACCGCCCGCTACGACGCCGACGGCGACCTCGCCACCGAGGGCCTTCCCGGCGGCTACACCATGACCGAGGAGCAGGACCCGAACGGCACGTCCACCAGCCGCACCTACACCCGCGACAGCGACGGCACCGTGCTGCTGTCCGACAGCGTCAGCACCACCGTCCAGGGCCAGTGGGCCACCCACACCGGCACCCCCGGCGTCACCTCGTCCCAGACCTACGCCTACGACAAGGCCGGACGCCTGACCCAGGTGCAGGACACCACGCCCGACGCGGTGTGCACGACCCGCGCCTACACCTTCGACAAGAACACCAACCGCAAGACGCTGGCCACCTCCGCCGCCGCCGTCGGCGCGGACTGCACCACCACCGGCGCCACCACCACGTCGTACACCTACGACACCGCCGACCGGCTGGTGAACAGCGGCTACACCTACGACGCCTTCGGCCGCACCACCGCCCTGCCCGGATCGACGATCGGCTACTACGCCAACGACCTCGTCCAGCAGCAGACCGCCGGCACCCAGCGCCAGACCTGGACCCTGGACTCCGCCCTGCGCCCGCGCGGCTTCACCACCGAGAGCAACGCCTCCGGCAGCTGGACCCAGACCTCGTCCAAGCTCAACCACTACGACTCCGATTCCGACGACCCGCGCTGGGTGGTGGAGGACACCTCCAGCGGAGCCGTGACCCGCAACGTCGACGGACTCGACGGCAACCTCGTCGCCACCACCACCGACAGCGGCGACACGGTTCTGGAGCTGGCGAACCTGCACGGCGACACGGCCCTGATGCTGCCGGCCGACACCTCCGTAGCGCCGACCGTCCTCGACTACGACGAGTACGGCAACCCGCGCGCCGACCAGCCCGCCACCCGCTACGGATGGCTCGGCGCCGAGCAGCGCTCCAGCGAGACCCCGACCGGGCTCACGCTCATGGGGGTCCGCCTCTACAACTCCGCCACCGGACGCTTCCTGTCCGTAGACCCCGTCCCCGGCGGCTCGGCGAACGCCTACGACTACGTCGCGCAGGACCCGGTCAACGCCACCGACCTCGACGGCCGCTGCTTCTGGGACGGTTGCGTGGCCGAGGGATACGGCGCCTACCTGCTCGGTGCCGCCGCGGTCGGCGGGGCATACTGGCTCTACAAGCACCCGGTCCACGTCAGCTGGCACGTGAGCTGGCACTGGCACTGGCACTGGCACTTCTTCAAGGCGAAGAAGAACAAGTCGAACGGCGGTAAGCGCTACAAGTCCCGCAAGGAAGCCGAGTCGAGGGCGCGCGAGGACGCCAGGCGCGGTGGACGGTGCCGGTTCAGGGGACCGTGCCGCAAGGGCAACCACGTGCACGTCGACTACTACAACAAGTGGGGCGAGATCTCCCACACGGAGCACTACGGATGGTAGACCGCAGCCATGGCTGAAGAGACGGCGGACGACCTGCTCTCCCTCGCCGACGCCCTCGCGGACGCGGTGCGGGCGCACGCACTCCAACTGCACAGCGACCCGGACGACTCGGTGGCCGTCATGTCGGCGGTCAACGGGCTGACGCAGGCGGTGCAGAGATACGCGGACGCCTGCTTCACGGAAACCCGCTGGGGAAACCCGTTCGCGGTCCGGACGGAGAAGGACGAATCCGCCCCCGAGAAAACCCCGAAGGGAAAGCAGCCCGCTGTGGTCACCGTGGAGGCGACCTATCGCATCGGCGTACGGGACATGAAGGCCGCGCAGAACCTTCTGACGCGCCGCGGCGCGTCGGCGGACCCCTGCTCGCCCGACGTCCTGGACAACCCGGTCGACGTCGTGACCGCGCTGTTCCTCGACGACGGCTGGAACCCCTCCCGGTACGACCAGTCCGTGATCGAACTGATCGACGAGGAGTGGACCTGCAAGCCCCAGCCGGCACCACGAAGGAGTAAGTGAGGAAGCGGCCGAGCCACAAGCACGGCCGACTGAAGAGCGAGGCCGCGCGGTAGGTCGCGGCTGAATGAAAAGGTGCCCGGTGCCCTGCCCGAAGAGGCGGACACCGGGCACCTGCATTGCGCCCGCATCATGCGTTCGCGTGGTCGTCGCGGGCGACGGCGGTGGAGCCGGGCTCGGTCTGCGCGGCGGGCCCGGCTGCGTGTCCAGCCCGCGTCGCCGGCGTCGGCCAGCCGCAACCGAAGGCGGCTTCCACGAAGCACTGGTGGTACGCCGCCTCCGCTCCCTGGCGCAGGGCGTCCCGCAGGGCCGCCGGGGCCGGTGGCACCTGCCGGGACCATCCGTCGCGCAGCAGTGACACGGCGAACCCGGCGAGAAAGGCGTCTCCGCAGCCCATCGTGTCGGAGACGGAGTCGGGGTCCGCGGCGCGGGCCGGCGCGGCGGCCGTGGTCCGGCCGTCGTACGCGATCGCCCCGTGCAGGCCACGGGTGGCCAGCGCCATACCGGCCCCCCGGTCCACGGCCTCGGCGAGCAGGGCCCGGGTGGCGGCCTCGTCCAGGTGTGAGCACGACAGCAGCGCGAGGTCCACGTGCGGGCAGACGCGGTCGAGATAAGCGGGTGTGCGGAACTCCTCCTCGTCGGAGAAGTCGAAACTGAGCAGTGGGCCGGCCGTCGCGAGCAGGGGGAGTTCGGCCTCGGTGCCGGAGTAGACGCTGGAGTGCACCAGGCTGAAGGAGGCCGCGTACGCCAGCAGGTCGGGGGTGAGGTGGAGAGGGGCGTGGACGGCTTCACCACCGGGCCGGTAATCGAGGAAGACCCGGTCGCCGTCCCGGACGCGCAAGGTGGAGACCGAGGTCGCGCCGTGGCGCACGACGCTGTGGTCCGCGGTGACGCCCTGCGTCGCCACGGCCGCGCGGAGTCTGCTGCCGAGGTCGTCGTCACCGAACACCCCCAGATAGGCGGCGTCCAGGCCGAGCCGGCGGGCGTAGACGGCGACGTTGACGCAGTTGCCGCCGGGGTAGTCGGTGCCGCGGTCCACGAAGCGGTCGATCGTGTTGTCACCGAAACCGAGGACGTTCATCAGGGTCTCCCGAGGTGCGGGCGCGGTGCGCGCGGACACGGCGCCCGCCGTGGGCGCGCCGGTGCCGGGGCACCGGCGCGCGGGGCGGATGGACGAGGGGGAACCGGCCGGAGGGTTCAGTAGTCCATGACGCGGTAGTAGCGGCGCAGGTCGAGCGAGTGGTCGCGGACCCGCTCGAGGTGCTTGCTGACCCGGTCCATCACCGTGTCGAGCACCAGCGGGGCGAGCAGTCCGCGGAACTCGGGGCTGATGCCCTCCAGGGGATAGTCGCGGGTGTCGAAGACGGTGACGTCCTTGGAGACCCGCTTGGCGAAGGCTTCGGCCCGGTCGGTCAGCGCCCGGGTCTCGTCCTCACCCTGGAAGACGATGACGCTGGTGTTCTCCTCCAGCAGCTCCAGCGAGCCGTGGAAGAACTCCGCGCTGTGCACACGCGTCGTGCGCAGCCACTGCATCTCCTCGAGGATGCACATGGAGTACAGGTAGGTGAATCCCCACAGGTTCCCGCCGCCGATGAGGAAGTGGTAGTCGGTGTCCTTGTGGGCCTCGGCGAAGTCGGACGCCACCGGCTCGGCCTGCCGGGCGACGTCGACCAGGACGCGGGGCAGGACGCCGAGTTCGTCGGCGAGGCGCTCGTAGCCCTCGAACTCGCCCCGGCGGGACAGCAGTCGGCCCATGAACAGCAGCAACTGGACGTCGAACGGCCAGGCCTTGGGCTCGGAGATCAGCGCGTTGTCGACGCTCTGGGCGACGGGAGAGTCGGGGTAACCGGTGAAGCCGATCGTGTGGGCGCCCCGGGACTTGCAGTAGTCGATGGCGCGGAGGCTGTCGTCGGTGGTGCCGGAGACGGAGGTGAAGACGGCGATGGTGCGCTCGCCGAGGCGGGCGTCGCCGGAGACGACGAGTTCGGCGGCGACGGCCGCCCGGACGGGCAGCACCGAGGTGCGCCGGGCGAGGTGCTCGTAGGGCCACATCTGCGCGTACGTGCCGCCGGCGCCCACGAGGAGGACGTTGTCGTAGCCCTCGTCGGCCAGACGGTCGACGAGCTTCTCGATCTGGGGGCGGAGCGCCAGCAGGCTTTCCGTCTGGGAGACGAACTCGGCTTCGTTGAACTTGAGCACGGTGATGACTTCCTCGAGGATTGTTCCGCACCGGCCGGCGGGTGCCGGTGAGCCGGTGTTTCGGGGGGCGCGGGGACCGGAGCGGGTCAGGCCGCGCGACGCCGGGAGAACAGCACGTTCGCTCCGGCGATGATCAGACCGCCGACGAAGATCAGCGTTCCCATGACGTTGACCTGCGGGGGCACGCCGGTACGGCTGGCGCTGTACACCCACAGCGGGAACGTGACCGTACGGCCGGCGTTGAAGCTGGTGATGACGTAGTCGTCGACGGACAGGGCGAAGCAGAGCAGGGCGCCGGATGCCACGCCGGGCAGCAGCATCGGCAGGGTGACCAGCCGGAACGCTGTCCACGGGCCGGCTCCCAGGTCGCGGGCGGCCTCCTCGAGCGTCGGGTCGTGCCCCGCCATGCGCGCCCGTACGGTGATGGCGACATAGGGGATGCAGAAGGCCACGTGCGCGATGACGATCGTCCAGTAACCGCGAGGCACGCCCAGCACGATGAACAGCGACAGCAGCGCGGCGCCGAGGGCGATTTCGGGAGCCGCGATGGCGGCGAACATCAGCAGGTCCACCGAGCTGCGGCCGCGGAAGCGGTACCGGCCGAGCGCCAGCCCGATCGGGGTGCCCAGGAGGGTGGCGACGACGGCGACGACCAGGGCGATGGTGAGGCTGTTGACCAGGGCGGAGGTCAGGTTGGGGATGGCGAACAGGTGCCGGTACCAGTTCAGGGTGAAGCCCTGCCAGGTGAAGTTCACCTTGCTGCCGGTGTCGTTGAACCCGAAGAGGATCATGACCGCGATCGGCAGCAGCAGCCAGGCCAGCACCAGAGCGGTGTACAGGGTCAGCGCGGGGCGGCGCCGCGGGCGCAGGGTGGGCCGGGTGCGCGGTGCGGCGGGCGCGGGGGCCACGGGGGCGGCGGTGGTGGTGGTCATCGCGCGGCCGCCTCCAGGACCTCGTCGGTGCCCAGGGCCCGGGCGTAGGTGAACACGGCCAGCAGCAGCGCGCCCATGAGGACGAAGGACAGGGCGGAGGCGCCGGGGTAGTCGAGGTTGGTGAAGTACTCGGTCTGGATGATGTTGCCGATCATCGTCGTCGAGGGGCCGCCGAGGATGCCGGCGTTCACGTAGTCGGCGCAGGCCGGTACGAACGTCAGCAGCACGCCGGCGAAGACGCCGGGCAGGGACAGCGGCAGCACCACGCGCAGGAAGGTCTGCGCCCGGGAGGCGTACAGGTCGGTGGAGGCCTCGATCACCTTGGGATCGACCCTTTCCAGGGCCACGTACACGGGCAGCACCATGAACGGCAGGAAGTTGTAGGTCAGGCCGCCGATCACCGCGTAGGGCGTGGCCAGCAGGTGGAAGCCGGCCGGGAGCAGGCCGATGTCCTTCAGCGGTCCGAGCAGGACGCCGTGGTCGGCGAGCACCACGTTCCAGGACTGGGTGCGGATGACGAAGGACACGAAGAACGGCAGCAGGAGCAGGAAGAGGAACACCGACTTGTGCCGGCCGGCCCGGAAGGCGATCCAGTAGGCCACCGGGTAGCCGACGACGGCGCAGGCGAGGGTCGCCGCGGCGCCGTAGACCAGGGACCGGACCAGTTGCACGTGGTAGGTGCGGACCACGTCGGCGTAGGTGCTGAAGTGGAACGTCTGGCGGAAGCCGTCGATGAAGTTGCCGGTCTGCAGCGACAGCGACACCATCACGATCACGGGGGTGACGAAGAAGGCCGCCAGCCACAGCCAGCCCGGAAGGATCATCAGATAGGGGCCGAGTGCCTCCCCGGGGCGACGGCGGCGCCGGGTCAGGCCTGGTAGATCGGTTCGAACAGCGCGTTCCACTGCTTCTCCTCCTCTTCGTCGAGCACCCGCAGACGGCGCAGCTTCGACTGGTCGGCCTCGGTCGGGAAGACCAGGGGGCTGGTGCTCATGGCGTCCAGCACGGTGCGCCGCTTGCCGGTGGCGGCGTCCGCGTCGCGTGCGACGACCCGTTGCGCGGCGGGCACGGGGCAGACGAACTGCACGGTCTCGCTGATCTTCGCGGCGACCTCGGGCCGGTAGACGTAGTCCATGTAGGTCAGGGCGTCGACGGGGTGGGTGGCTGTCGACGGGATGCAGAGGTTGTCGGTCCACAGCAGACCGCCCTCGTCCGGGATGACGAACTCCAGTCGCGAGCCGCTCTGGTTGGCCTGGAAGACGTCGCCCGAGTACACGAGCGAGGCCGCGAGGTCGCCGCGCTGGAGGGAGGACTGGTAGGTCGCGGTGGAGTAGGAGCGGACCATGCCGGCGTCGCGCTGCTTGCGCAGCCAGGCCGCCGCCTTGCGCCAGTCGGCATGGGTGGACGTCTCCGGGTCCACCCCGACGGCCAGCAGCGCGATGTTGCCCATCTGCACGGCGTCGTTCCACATGCCGACTCTGCCGCGCAGCTTGGGGTCGAGCAGGTCCTGCCAACTGGTGATCTTCCGGCCGACCCGGGCCGGGTCGTAGCCGATGCCGGTCATGCCGGACTGCCAGGGGACGGTGTAGACGTTGCCGTGGTCGAACGACGTGTTCTTGAACGCGGCTCCGCCGTACCGTGCGAAGTTGGGCAGGCGGCTGTGGTCGAGCGGGGCCAGGTAGCCGAGTTCGATGTACTTGCCGAGGTAGCTGTCGCCGCCGACGACCATCAGGTCGTAGCCGATGCCCTGGCCGGACGCGAACTCCGGCTGGATCTTGCCGAACCAGGAGGCGCTGTCGTCGATCAGCTCGTTGTACGCGACCTGGATGCCGCTCTCGCGGGTGAAGGCGTCGAGGGTGGGGTGCTTGCTCTGGTCGGCCGGGTCGACGTCGATGTACTGCGTGTAGTTGACGAAGTCCAGCTTCCCGGCCCGCTTCTTGCCGGTCCAGAAGTCGGTGACGGCGGCGGCGATCTCCGCTTTGCCGGTGGGGACGTGCACCCGGGCGCCGGGGACGCTGCAGGCGGCGAGGGGGGCCAGCGCGGCGGCGCCGGCAGCGGCGCGCAGCAGGCTGCGCCGCGTCATGCCCCGCGGGGCCAGTGCGCGCCGCTGGGGTGCGAAGGGGGTGGAGTGCTCGGGCATGGTGGTCGGTCCGCCTGTCGTCAGCGCGAGGTGAGGGAAACCGGGTCCGCGGCGGCGGTCGCCGCAGGGGCGGGGGCGGTGGTGAGCAGGTAGGAGTGGTCGGTGGCCCAGGACAGCCAGACCGTGTCGCCGCGGGAAGGGGACGCGCAGGCGGTGCCGTCGTTGGGCTGGAAGACCGTCATCTCCGCGCCGGCGCCGGTGTCCACCGTGTAGCTGGTGGAGGTGCCGAGGTAGACCACCTCCCGGACGGTGCCGCGGACCCGGCTGGCGGTGTCGGCCGGCTCGGTGGTCAGTGTGATCTTCTCCGGCCGCACGGTGAGTTCGACGGCGTCGCCGGCGGCGAGGGAACCGCGCAGCGGGACCGTGACGCGCTGGCCGTCGCCGAGGTCGAGCACTCCGGTCCCGGCCGCCACGGAGGTCAGCCGGCCGCCGATCAGGTTGGAGGTGCCGATGAACCCGGCGACGAACGCCGTGGCGGGCCGCTCGTACACCTGCTGCGGCGGGCCCACCTGTTCGACCAGGCCCTGGTTCATCACCGCGATCCGGTCGGACATGGTCAGCGCCTCGGCCTGGTCGTGCGTGACGTAGATGAAGGTGATGCCGACCTCGCGCTGGATGCGCTTGAGTTCCAGCTGCATGGTCTGGCGGAGCTTGAGGTCCAGGGCGCCGAGGGGTTCGTCCAGGAGCAGCGCGCGAGGACGGTTGACGAGGGCGCGGGCCAGGGCGACGCGCTGCTGCTGACCGCCGGAGAGCTGACGGGGGCGGCGGTCGGCCTTGTCGGAGAGTTCGACGGTGCGCAGGATCTTCTCGACCCGGTCGCGGAGTTCCTCCTTGGGCACGCGCTTGCGGCGCAGTCCGAACGCCACGTTGTCGGCGACGCTCAGGTGCGGGAAGAGGGCGTACGACTGGAACACCATGTTGATGTCACGCCTGTTGGCGGGCACCCCGACCATGTCGCGGCCGTGCAGCAGGATCTGCCCCGACGTCGGCTCCTCGAAGCCGGCGATCATCCGCAGGGTGGTGGTCTTGCCGCAGCCGGAGGGGCCGAGGAGTGAGAAGAACTCGCCCTCGCCGATGTCGAGGCTGACGCCGCGGACGACCGCCGCGTCCCGGGCGCCGGCGCCGCCGAAGTCCTTGACCACATCGACGAGGCTGATGGCAGGGCCAGCGGACGTCGGCGGCGAGAGGGTGTCGGTTGCCATCCGTGGTACCTCCGGTGTTCGGGGCGTGGGATCGGGGCGGCCGCGGGCCGGGGGGCCGGCGCGGCAGGCCGGGAAGGGCGGGACAGGGTGGCGTCGGCGCGGATTGATAACGTTACCAACGAGCACCGACCTTACCCACGGACAGGCATCGCCCGTCAATGGTTGAATGGCCTCGAATTTTCATCGGCCGGTTCCCCGGCCTCCGCCGAGCCGTCACTCACGAGAGACCACCCATGAGCAACACCCCACGGCCGCCGCGTCGCGTCACCATCCCCGACGTCGCCCGGCACGCCGGCGTGGGACAGGCCACCGCCGCCCGCGTCCTGGGCGGGTACGGCTCGTCCAGCGCGGCCACCCGGGAGCGGGTGCTGGCCGCCGCCGCGGAACTGGGTTACAGCACCAACGCGGTGGCCCGGAGCATGATCAGCGGACGCACCCACACCCTGGGCGTGGTCGTCGCGGACGTGGAGAACGCCTACTTCGCCCGTGCGGTGCGCGGCGTCACGGACGTCGCGGCCAAGGCCGGCCTCCAGGTCGTCCTCGCCAACAGCGACGAGAAGGGCGACACCGAGAAGTCCGCGGTGCAGATGTTCATCGAGCGGCGGGTGGACGGTCTGGTCGTGGCTCCTGCCGCGGCCGACCACGACCACCTCGACAAGGCCGTCGCCGCGGGCATCCCCGTGGTCCTGCTGGACCGTGCCCTCAGCGGCGCCGCGCTGGACACGGTCGTCGTGGACAACCGCGGCGCCGCCAAGGCCGCGGTCTCCCGGTTCACCGAGGCGGGGCACACCCGCATCGCCGTGGTCACCTCGGCCTCCCCCGACGAGAACGCCACGCAGCTCGCGCCCGGCGCGGACATCTGGACCACGACCGAGCGGCTCACCGGCTACCGGCAGGCGCTGCGCGCGGCGGGCATCCCGCGCGGCGCGGAGCTGATTCGGCACACCGGGTACGACCGGACCTGGGCCCGGTCGGCCGTACTGGAGCTGATGAGCTCCCCCGACCGGCCCACCGCGCTGTTCACCACCGACAACGTGGCCACCCTCGGCGCCCTGGACGCCCTGCTCGACCTCGACGCCCGCATTCCCGGCGACGTCTCGGTCATCGGTTTCGACGACGCCGAGTGGGCCACCCTCGTCCGGCCGAGACTGAGCGTGGTCAGCCAGCCGGTGCAGGAGCTGGGCGGGCTGGCGGCGGACATCCTGGTACGTCGTATCAACGGCTCCACGGCCCGCCCCCGCAGACACACCCTGCGCGCCACCTACGTCTCTCGCGAGTCCACCGGCCCCGTGCCCGAGCGGGTCCGGCCGCTGCGGTTCCCGGGGGCGTGACGGGCCCGCGGGCGCGGCCCTGCACGACCGGCTCCGTGCCGCCGCGCCGGGCGCGACGCGGCCGGGCAGTGGGAGCCGGCCACGCCCCCCTCCGGGAGCTGACCGACGCAGGCCGCTTCGGTGAGCGGCCCGGGGACTGTACGGCAGAGGGCGCATCGGCGCTTCCGTTCACCCGCCCGCAGCCCATGGTCTGGCGCCCGGAGCGGCGGCGCCCGAGGTCACAGGGCGATGGACGGCCTCGGTCCGCGCAGGACGCACCGACTGCGGCCCTTACGGGTGCTGCTACACGTACTGGCGCCTGTAGTGCCGACGACATCGCGGCCGCCCGCCGTCAGGACACCTGACAGCGGGCGGTCGCGTTGTGCGTGCGCCGGCTCAGGCCGGCGGCGCGCTCTTCGTCGATTCGGCCGCCGGTTCGCTGCGCTCGCGGCGGGCCACGGCCACGCCGGCTGCGCCGACGATCAGCAGGACGGCGACGGTGCCGAGGGTGAAGGTCTCGAACGCGGCGCGGGAGACACCCCAGACGTCTTGGAAGACGTAGTGGATGCCGAAGAGCTGCTCGAGGACGCCGGGGAAGAGCGCTGACCACGACCCGATGAGGATCCACGCGTAGACCAGGGCCGCGCAGCACAGGAAGCCGCGGGTGCCGAAGGGGACGCGGTAGGGCCGTGGGACGTCCGGGCGCCCGATCCGGAGCAGCACGAGCGCGGGGATGACGACCAGATAGGACAGCAGCAGAGTCGTGACCGCGACGGTGAGCACCACGGCGAACACGTCGGCCGCGTCGCCGTTCGCGAAGCGCATGGCGGCGAGCATGAACACCGTGGCCACGGCGCCGGAGAGCAGGTTGGTGCGCACGGGCGTACCGAGCCGTGGGTGGAAGGTGCCGAGGGCGCGGGTGAAAAAGCCTCCGTCGGCGGCAGCCATGGCCTGCATGCGGTCGCTGACGATCATCCAGGCACTGCCCTGGGTGAGCAGGGCGAGGACGAACATCACGGCGGTGATCGTCAGCAGGGGGCCGGCCGCGCCGCCGTAGACGCCGAAGACGAGGCGGGCGCCTTCCATGAAGCCGCCGATGCCGGTGACCTGGTGGGCGGGTACGACGGCGAGGAGGGCGAGGACCGGCAGAAGGTAGCAGCAGGCGGCGACCGCGGCGGAGCGGCCGAGGGCGGCGGGCACGTCGCGTTGTGGGTCGTGCATCTCCTCTCCGGCCGCGTTGGGTGCTTCGAAGCCGACGTAGGCGAAGAGCAGGATCGGTACGAGGGCGAGGAAGCCGGCCGTCGTCGGGGTGAAGCTGGTGCCGGTCAGGCCGTGGAAGCCGTGCCGTATCCCGTAGAGGACCGCGGTGAGGGTGAACACGGCGAGGGCGAAGACCTTCATCGCCGCGCCGGCCGTGGTGATCCATTTGCCACGGCGCAGGGAGACGATGGCCGTGAGGATGGCGATCCAGACGAACAGCAGCTTGAAGGTGTAGTCGGCCGGCGTGCCCGAGCCCAGGTGGAAGACGAAGCCGTCCCAGGTCTCCGCGGCGAGGAAGACCAGGGAGCCGCCCAGCCAGATCGGGTTGGTGACCCAGTACATGAGGGTGGTGAGCGCGGCCGCCGGGCGGCCCAGCGCGAGCTTGACCCACACGTACGGGCCGCCTTCCTGGGGGAACGCGGCGCCGGTCTCAGCGAACAGCAGGGCGTAGGGGATGAGGAAGAACAGGGCAATGGCCGCCGTCCAGGTGGCGGCCTCGCCGCCGCCGGTGGCGATCTGCCCGACGGTGTCGAAGGAGATCACCGCGGCGATGGCGAGGGCGGTGATGTCGAAGCGCTTGAGACTGCGCTGCAGGGCACCGGTCTCGGGCCGGGAGGCGCGTGGGTTGGTCGTCGAGAGGTCGGAGGACACGGGCAGTTCCTAGGAGGGAGAGGAGTAACTGCGAGGTGGCGCCCGCAGGGCGCCGCTACGGTGTGGGGTCCGTGTCGGATGGTGCGGGGCGGAAAGGCCCGGCCTGGGACCGGGCCTTCCGGGAGGCGCGGCGTCACACGACGCCGATGTCACCGGTGGGCTCGGTGCGTTCCAGGACGCTGCGCAGCGCGGACGCCGCTTCCTTGGCCTCGGTCTCGGTCATGACGAGCGGCGGAGAGAGCACCAGGCTTTGCGCGGAGTCGCGTACGATCACGCCGGTCTCGCGGCGGATGACGTCGTGCGGCATCCGGTCGGGGTGCAGAGGCAGAGGCCGGCGGGTGGCGCGGTCGGCGACGAGTTCGACGGCGAGCATCATTCCGACGGAGCGGATCTCGCCGACGATGGGCAACTCGCCCAGCTGTTCCCGAAGTTCGTCGTGGAGGAAGGCGCCGACGCTCGTCGCGCGGGCGAGGAGGCCCTCCTTCTCGATGATGTCCAGGTTGGCGGTCGCGACCGCGGTGGCGACGGGGTGACCGTTGTAGGTGTAGCCCATGGGGAATCCGTGGTCGCGCAGCAGGACCTCGGCGACATGGTCGCCGACCAGGAGCGCGCCGAGCGGGACGTAGCCGGAGGTGATGCCCTTGGCGGTGACGATGATGTCGGGGGTGACGCCGAAGTACTGGGCGGCGAACCACTCGCCGATGCGGCCGTAGGCGGTGACGACCTCGTCGAAGATCAGCAGGATGCCGTGGCGGTCGAGGACCTCGCGCACGCGGGGCCAGTAGTCGGCCGGCGGGACGAGCATGCCGCCGACGCCCATGATGGGCTCACCGATCATCGCGGCGATGTTCTCCGGGCCGATCTCGGCGATCCGCTCCTCCAGTTCGCCGATGAGGAAGTCGGTGACCTGCTCGGGGCTCAGCCGCTGGTCACCGTAGAGCTCGCTGCGGTACGGCCACGGGGGCGTGAGGTGGGAGACGTGCGGCATCATCGGGGCGAAGCCCTCGTGGTAGACGGGGAATCCGGTGGCCGAGCCGCCGCCGTAGCCGATGCCGTGGTAGGCCTTGCTGCGCGCCAGGATCCAGGTGCGGCTGCTCTCGCCGCGCCGGTGGTGGTAGTAGCGGGCCATCTTGATGGCCGCCTCGTTGCCCTCGGAGCCGCCCGAGGTGAAGTAGACGTGGTTCAGTCCCTCAGGGGCGAGGGAAGCGAGACGAGCGGCGAGTTCGATGGCACGCTCGTTGGAGAACTCCCAGAAGCTGGTGAAGTACTCGAGCTTCTTCATCTGCTCGTGCGCCACGTCGGCGAGTTCCGTGCGGCCGTGGCCGATCTGGGCGAGCCAGAGGCCGCCGGTGGCGTCGAGGTAGCTGCGGCCCTCGGTGTCGGTGAGGCGGCAGCCGGAGCCGGAGGTCATGACGACGCGCTCGGAGGCGCTGCCCGGCAGGTAGGGGTGGATGATGTGCGCCCGGTCCAGGCGGGTGAGGTCTGCGGCGTCCAGAGTCATGAGCGTTGCGTCCTTTGTCGGTGACGGTGGTGGGGCGGTGTGGCCGGCCTGGTCAGGAGTGGGCGATCCACGTCGTCTTCAGGCCGGTGTACTTGTCGAAGGAGTGCAGCGAGAGGTCGCGGCCGTGGCCGGACTGCTTGAACCCGCCGAAGGGGGTGTACGGGCTGAGCGCGTCGACGGTGTTGACCGACACGGTGCCCGCCTGCAGGGCGTCGGCGACGCGGTGGGCCCGGCCGAGGTCGCGGGTCCACACGGAGGCGGCGAGCCCGTAGGCGGAGTCGTTGGCGAGGCGGACCGCCTCGGCCTCGTCGCGGAAGGGCAGCACCGTCAGCACGGGGCCGAACAGTTCCTCCCGCACGAGCGGGGCGTCGGGTGCGAGGCCGGTGACCACGGTCGGGTCGAGGTAGGCGCCGTCGCGGTCGGGCCGGGTGCCGCCGCACACCAAGGTGCCGCCCGATGAGGCCAGAGCACCGAGGATCCGCTCCACCTGGCTTTCGTCCACGAGTGGCCCGAGACGGGTGGCGGGGTCGAGCGGGTCGCCCGGCAGCCAGGTGCGGGCGTGTGCGGCGACCGCGGCGGTGAACTCCTCCTCGATCGAGGCCTCGACCAGCAGGCGGGTGGTGGCGGAGCACACCTGCCCCGCGTTGTAGACGAAGCCCCAGGCGGCGCGTTCCGCGGCGGCTTCCAGGTCGGCGTCCGCGAAGACCAGGTTGGGGCTCTTGCCGCCGGCCTCCGGCCACACCTGCTTCATGTTGGACTCGGCGGAGTAGGCGAGGAACCGCTTGGCCACGGCGGTGGAACCGGTGAAGACCAGGGTGTCCACGTCCGGGTGCAGGCCGAGCGCCCGGCCCGTGGTCTCCCCCGGGCCGGGAACGACGTTGAGCACGCCGTCGGGCAGGCCCGCCTCCGCGGCGAGCTCGGCCAGCAGCAGGGCGGACAGCGGGGACTGCTCGGCCGGCTTCAGCACGACGCTGTTGCCGGCGGCCAGGGCGGGCGCCAGCTTCCAACTCGCGATGTCGAGGGGGAAGTTCCAGGGCACCACCGCGCCCACGACGCCCAGCGGGGCGCGACGCACGAGGGCGAGGCTGCCCGGCGGGGCCGGGGCGACCTCGTCGTAGAGCTTGTCGACGGCCTCCGCGTACCAGGTGAACACGCCGGCCGCTCCGGGTACGTCGGTGCCGTGGGACTCGGTGATGGGCTTGCCCATGTCGAGGGTGTCGCACAGGGCGAGTTCCTCGCCGTTGTCCTCGATGAGCCGGGCGAGGGCGAGCAGGACTCGCCTGCGCTCGGCGGGTGCGGTGCGCGACCAGCGGCCGTCCTCGAAGGCGGTGCGGGCCGCGCGGACGGCCCGGTCGACGTCGGTGGCCGAGCCGGCCACCACGTGGGCGGTGGTCTTGCCGGTCGCCGGATTCACGGTCGGGATCCATTGGTCGCCGTCGGAGTCGCTCCACGCTCCGTCGATGAACAGGCGCGTGCGGGGTGTCAGGTCGGCGGCGCGCTGCCGCCAGTGGTCGTACGTCTGCATGGGTGGCCTTCGATCGCGTCGTGGGACGTGGGCGGACCGGTGCCCGTGCGGGATCAGGAGTGGTCCGGGCCGTCTTGGGGCGTGCCGCCGGAAGGGGCGGGACACGAGGCAGGTGCTCGGCAGTGCGTCTGCGCCGATTTCTTTGCAACGAGATTCAAACAATGAGCGGACCGGCCGTCAATGCTCCCGGCAGGAACTTCTTGCGAAAGCTGATTCGAGTGACAGAGAATGGGTCACCATGGGGAAAGCCGGTAGACCACGCAACCAGACCGCACGCAGGCAGGCCCTGGTCTCCGCCGCGGGGCGGGCCATCGCCGAGCGCGGGCTGGAGGGCCTTCGGATCAAGGACATCGCCGACGCGGCAGGCGTGTCGCAGGGCTCGGTCCTGTACTACTACCCCGAGCTCGACGACCTCGTGCTGGAGGTGCACCGGGGCGCGGTCGAGAGCTACCTGGCCTCGCGCCAGCGGGCCTACGACGAGGCGTCCGCCGAGGGGCCCGCGGCACGGCTGCGGGCACTGCTGCACAGTGGCCTGCCGAGCATGACGGACGATCCGGTCCACGGGCTGCTGTACGAGCTGCACCGGCGCGCCGGCCGCAGCCGGGGCCACGCCGAGCTGATGACCTCCCTGTTCGCCCGGGAGGTCGCGCTCTACACGACCGCCCTGGAGGTGGGTGCCGCGACCGGGGTGTTCTCCCTCGCCGCGTCCGCGCACGATCTGGCACACGGCCTGGTGGCCTTGGAGGACGGCTACGGCCTGCACATCGTCAGCCACAACGCGGCGCTGGACCAGGAGCGGGCCCGTGAGCTGATCCTGGCCCATGCGCGAGTGGTGACGGGCTGCGCCGATCTGTAGGACCGGCCGACTCCTGATCGGAGCCTGCGCGTGGCCGGTTGCCTCGGCTCAGGCCTCGGTGGACCGGGGGGCGATCTCCCGCAGCAGGTCCATCACCGCCCGTGCCCGGGCGGTCTGGGTCACGCCGCCCAGAGTGGCGATCTTGACTTCCAGGGCGGGGCCGCCGTCGCGGAGTTCGAGTTCCGCGACCTCTCCCCCGCCGTAGGTCTGGCTGGTCGCGGGCCGCTGGTTGAGTACGGAGTAGCCGAGCCCGCGGGCCACCAGGGAGCGCACGGTCTCGTAACTCCGGGTGCGGTAGCGGACGTCGGGGGCGGTGCCGGTGGCGGCGACCAGTGAGCGGAAGTAGTCGCGGCTGTGGGGCAGGTCGAGAAGGACGAGCGGCTCGGCGGACAACTCGGCCAGCTCCACGCTGCCCTGGCCGGCCAGCGCGTGGTCGGCGGGGACGATGACGTAGGCCGGGGCCAGGGCGATCGTCTCGCTGCGCAGCTCCGGCTCGGCGGCCAGGCCCAGGCCGTAGGTGAGGGCGAAGTCGATGCGCCCCGAGGTCAAGGCGTGGACGAGCTGGTCCGCCTCGTCCTCCAGCACCTCGATCTGGATGCCGGGATGACGGCGGGTGCACTCGCTGAACAGGGACGGCAAGTACAAAGGGGCCAGGGTCACGAAGCAGCCGACGGCCACCGGCCCGGAGAGGGTCTCGCCTTCTCCCCGGGCCTCCCGCTCGACCTCGCGGGCGCGGGCCAGCAGATCCCGCGCCTGCTGCCGGAGCCGCTCGCCGGCGGGGGTGAGGGTCAGACCCCGGCCTCGACGGCGGATGAACAGCTGCACACGCAGGTCCCGCTCCAGGTTGTAGACGGCCGCGGACACGGCGGACTGCGCGATGTGCAGCTCAGCCGCCGCCTCCGTCATCGAACCGCGTTCGGCCGCCACGAGGAAGTAGCGGAGCTGAACGAGCGTGTAACCCACCGGTGCCGTCATCCGTGCCCCTTGCCGCTGGTGATCGGTGTCGGTGCCGACCTTATGCGGCGCTGTCGACCGGTGCTCTGCGGGCCGCGCCTTCGGCGACGTCCTCAGGGTGCAGCAGGGCGCAGCCTGCGGTCTCCCGCAGCGACAGGGCCGCGACGAGGCCGGCCGCGGCGAACACCATCAGGTACGGACCGGGCACCAGGGTGCTGCCGGTCGCGGAGATGAGCACGGTCATCAGGTAGGGCACGGTGCCGGCGAACAGGGCGGCGGTGAGGTTGTACGCGATGGACAGGCCGCTCTGCCGGGTGCGGGTGGGGAAGGTCTCCGCCGACCACACCGCGTACGTGCCGAGGATCGCCGCCAGGACGACGCCGAGCAGCAGACCGGCGATCCAGGTCCCGGTGAGACCGGTCCGCATCAGCAGGAAGGCCGGGGTGGCGACGACCAGCAAGGTGGCCGTCGCCCCGACGAACACCGGCTTGCGGCCCACCCGGTCCGACAGCGCGCCGAACACCGGCACGAGCACCAGCCCCAGCAGCGAGATCACCGTGGACAGCAGGGCGGCGCTGCCGGCGGAATGCCCCAGGTGGTCGGTCTCATAGGTGACGAGGTAGGTCAGCACCGCGTAGAAGGGCACGTGCATGGCCGCCATCAGGCCCGCGGCCTGGAGCAGCTGCCTGCGGTGGGAGCGCAGAAGCTCGCGGGCGGGGCTGCGCGGGACGGCGTCGCCGGCCTGCAGGGCCCGGTACTCCGGGGTGTCCTCGATCTTGGAGCGGATGACGAAGCCGATGACACCCAGCGGAGCGGCGACGAGGAAGGGGATGCGCCAGCCCCATGCGGTCAACTGCTGCTCGTCGAGCCCCGCGGACAGCAGCAGGAAGACGAACGAGCCGGCGAGGAACCCCAGCAGGGAGCCGACCTCCAGCCAGCTGACGCCGAAGGCACGACGGCGCCGGGGCGCGCTCTCGGCGAGGAAGCTGGCCGCGCTGCCGAACTCGCCGCCCGCGGCGAAGCCCTGGATCAGGCGCAGCACGACCAGCAGCACCGGGGCGGCGGTCCCGATCGAGGCGTAGCCGGGGAGCAGGCCGATCGTCAGGGTCGCGCCGGACATCAGGAAGATCACCAGGGACAGGGTGCGCTTGCGGCCGATCCGGTCGCCGAGCGGTCCGAACACCAGGGCGCCGATCGGCCGGATGCCGAAGGACACGGCGAACACGCCGAACACGGCGAGCAGTCCGGTCGTGCTGTCACGGGCCGGGAAGAACACGGTCGCGACGGTGCCGGCGAGATAGGCGTAGGCAGCCCAGTCGAACCAGTGCACGAACACGCCGACGGCTCCGGCGGCCACGCTCCTGCGCAGTGCGGCCACGTCGGTGGCCGCCTCGACGTCGGGCGCCGGTGCGGCGCTGTTACGGGTGCGCATGTGCGCCTCCTTGGGGGATGGGTGGAGAAGCCGCTGCCGTGACCGTCAGGCCTTGGGCAGGCCGGTCAGGGAGGCGGGGCTGGTGAGTTCGCGCAGTTCCGCCTCGGTCAGCAGCGCGCGCTCGCGTACGAGGTCGAGGGCGGGCCTGCCGGTGTGGTGTGCCTCCAGTGCGATCGCGCAGGCGGTCTCGTAGCCGAGTGCCGGGCCGAGCGCGGTGACCAGTCCGGTGGAGGCCGCGACGGTCGCCGCGAGCCGGGTGCGGTTGGCGGTGATGCCGCGCACGCAGTGCTCGGTGAGTACGGTGATCCCCGCGGTGAGGTGGTCGAGGCCGGCGCTCAAGCTCCGGTATATGACCGGTTCGAAGGCGTTGAGCTGGAGCTGGCCGCCCTCGGCGGCGAGGGTGACGGTCACGTCGTTGCCGATGACCTCGAACGCGATCTGGTTGACCGCCTCGGGGATGACCGGGTTGACCTTGCCGGGCATGATGGACGATCCGGCCTGCCGCGCGGGGAGGTTGATCTCGCCGAGGCCGGCCTGCGGTCCCGACGACAGCAGCCGCAGGTCGTTGCAGATCTTGGACAGTTTCACGGCGACGCGCTTGAGGACGCCCGACATCTGGACGAAGACGCCGACGTCCTGGGTGGCCTCGATGAGGTCGGGTGAGGACACGAGGGTCGGGATGCCGGTCAGGCGGCGCAGGTGCTCGATGGCGCGCTCCCGGTAGCCCGGACGGGCGTTGAGTCCGGTGCCGATCGCCGTGCCGCCGAGGTTCAGCTCGTGCAGCAGCAGCCCGGCCTCGGCGAGCCGCTGCTCGTCCTCGGCGAGGGTGGCGGCGAACGCCCCGAACTCCTGGCCCAGCGTCATGGGTACGGCGTCCTGCAGCTGGGTGCGGCCCATCTTCAGCACGTCGGCGAACTCGGCGGCCTTGGCGGCGAACGCCTCGCGCAGCCCGGCCAGGGCGGTGAGCAGTGCGGCGAGGTGCGCGTCCAGCGCCAGCTTCACCGCGGTCGGATACACGTCGTTGGTGCTCTGCCCCAGGTTGACGTGGTCGAGGGGGTGCACAAACGCATACTCCGCCCGGCGGTGTCCGAGCAGTTCCAGGGCGCGATTGGCGATCACCTCGTTGGCGTTCATGTTGGTCGACGTGCCCGCGCCGCCCTGGACGAGGTCGACGACGAACTCCTCGCGCAGGGCGCCCTCGCGGATCTCGGAGCAGGCGTGCGCGATCGCCGAGGCGCGTGTGCCGTCCAGGGCGCCGACCTCGGAGTTGGCGCGGGCCGCGGCGGCCTTCACCGCCGCCAGGGCGCCGATCAGGTGCGGCCGCGCGGCGAGCGTCTCCCCGGTGAGCGGGAAGTTGGCGACCGCCCGGGCGGTGTGCGCACCGTAGTAGGCGTCCGCCGGCACGTCGACGTCGCCGAGCATGTCGTGCTCCGTGCGGTACGGGATGTCCGCCGAGGCGTGGCGCTGGGGGCCGGACGTCAGGGCCATCGGTGTTCTCCGGGTCGTCGGGGGGCAAAGGGGTGGGGCTGGGGCACGCCGGAACGGGCCGGAGTGCGCGGTGGGCACACCCCGGGTGGAGTGAGGACCACAGCCGGGTGCGCGCCCGCCCGGTGCGGTGCGCGGGCCGAAGTGGCGCACCAGGCCGGGACGGGGCGCGCACCGGGGTCACTGCGATGTCCGCATACGCCCGACGCGACTCCCGCCGGGCCGACGGCAGCGTGGGGGACGGCCGCACGAGTGCCGTACGCGCCGGCACCGGACGGGGCGTCCGCGCGAACCGTACGAACCGCCTGGCCGTTCCGCTCGGGCACGGTGGCGACCGTCCCCCTCATGCCGCCGCTCCCCCGGTCCCGGCGGCGCGGTCCACGCCGGTCCAGGCCAGCGCGATCGCCCCGTCGAGGAGCGCCCGCCGGGCCGTCCCGCCCACGCAGTACGCGGCGAACTCGTGCTGGTGGTTGGTGGCGGGCAGGGATCCGATGCCGATGTAGGGGTGGATGGCCGGCACCACCTGGGAGACGTTGCCCATGTCGGTGGAGGCGCGGTTCATCCGCGCGGCCTGGCCGGGCGGCGCGAACTCCCGCCCCAGCGCGAGGGCGTTGGCACGGTAGTGACCGAGGGTGGTCTCGTCCGTGCGGAACTCCGCGTACGGCTCGCTCTCCGGCTCGATGCTCAGCTCGCAGCCGGTCGCGAGGGCACCGGCCTCGAAGGCCCGCATGACCCGCGGCTCCAGCTCGGCCAGTTCGGCGAGTGTCTCCGCCCGCACGTACCACCGGCCCGTCGCGCGCTCCGGGATGGCGTTCGGGGCGTCACCGGCATGGGTCACCACGCCGTGCACCCGGGCCGAGGCCGGCAGCTGCTGGCGCAGCAGGCCGATCGCGACCTGGGCGACGGTGAAGGCATCGGCCGCGTTGACCCCGGCCTCCGGGTAGGCCGCGGCGTGCGCGGACTTCCCGGTGTAGGAGATCTTGGAGTGGCTGACCGCGAACGGGCGGGCTTCGGCGACGTCGACCGGCGCCGGGTGCACCATCATCGCCAGGTCCACCCCGGCGAAAGCGCCCCGGCGGAGCATCTCGATCTTGCCGCCGCCGCCCTCCTCGGCCGGGGTGCCGTACACCTCGACGCTCACCCCTACGTCGTCGGCGACGGCGGCCAGGCCGAGCGCCGCCCCCACCGCGGACGCCGCGATGAGGTTGTGCCCGCACGCGTGGCCCAGGCCCGGCAGCGCGTCGTACTCGGCGCACAGCGCGATCCGCACCGGCCCGCTGCCGAACCGGGCGAGGAACGCCGTGTCCAGGCCCAGGTAGGAGGCGGTGACGTCGAATCCGGCGCGGTCGAGCAGTTCCGGTACGGCCGCGGCGGCCCGGTGTTCCTCCCAGGCGGTCTCCGGGTCGGCGTGCAATCGCTCCGACAGACCGATCAGTGCCTCGGCGTGACGGTCGACCGCCCTGCGGGCCGCCTCCTTGAGTACCGTCATCACAGGTCGCCCGGGACGCCGTAGGAGGGAGCGGAGGCGGGGTCGAGCCCACGCCGCACATAGTCGTCGCGCTGCGGCAGCCAGACGTCGAGGAGTTCACCGAGGCGGTCCACGGGATTCTCGGCCCAGTCCACCCGCAGGTCGGTCACCCGCCAGTCCACGTCCGCGACGACGGCCAGGCCCGCGGAGTACAGCGGTCCCTCCTCACCTCCGGCCGCGACAGCCGCCCGCAGGGCGGCGAGCAGACGCTCCTCCAGCTCGCCGGTCGCCGCGGCATAGGCGTCGAGGAGAACGCCGGGGATGTGCTCGCCGGACAGCATGTTGCCGGCCGCCACCGCGCCGTCCGCCGTGGCCGAGGCGTGCGTGCCCAGGGTCCGGGCACCGCTGTAGGCGAACCCGGGGCCCGAGCGGCCGAGCACGGTCAACTGCCGGTAGTCGATGGTCTTCTCGTTGCGCGCCGCGCCGGTGACGTCGTTCAGCGCACGCTGCGCGTCACCGTGGTCCGCCAGGGCGTCCAGCAGGCTGGTGCCGAGCGTGGGGTCGGTGACGTTCTGCGATGCCGCCGCGCCGACCCCGGGCCGCAGATGGACGACCCGGGCCGCGACCGCCGGGGAGGACGAGCTGACCACGATGCCGAACCGTTCGCCGTCGCGTACGACCAGGGAGAGGGTCACACCCGGTCCTCCTCGGGGATCACGGCGATCGCGTCGATCTCGCACAGCCATTCCGGGCGGGCGAGGGCGGAGACGACCAGGCCCGTGGAGATGGGGTGCACTCCTTTCGTCCAGCGGCCCACGGTGCGGTACACCGCCTCGCGGTAGCGCGGGTCGATCAGGTAGATGGTCAGCTTGACCAGGTGTTCCATCCGGCTGCCCGCTTCTTCGAGCAGCATCTTGATGTTGGCCATGGCCCGCTCGGCCTGCGCCTCGACATCGCCGATGCCCACGGACTCGCTGGTGTCGAGGTCCTGGCCGATCTGGCCCCGGACGTACACCGTGTTGCCGGCGACGACGGCCTGGCACAGGTCGTTGTCGAGGTTCTGCTCGGGATAGGTGTCGCGGGTGTTGAACGGACGGATCCGGGTGTGGCCCCCGGCGACGATCGGGGCCTTCGCCCGGCGGCCCTCGCTCGTGGACGTCATCTTCTGCTCCTCCTCAGTTCTTCGCGGTCGCCGGCGCGGTGCCGGACCCCTCGGGCGTGCCGTACGCGAGGTAGCCGCGCTGGGTCGTGATGTGGTCGGCGATGTACCGGGCGTCGTGCCACACGCCCCAGATGAAGCTCGACCCGCGGCGGGACAGCCAGGGCAGGCCCAGGAAGTAGACACCGGGCTCGCAGGACACCCCCCGCCGGTGCCTGGGCCGGCCCCTGTCGTCGAAGGCGTCCACCTGGAGCCAGCCGTAGTCGGTCGCGAAGCCCGTCGCCCAGACGATCGAGGTGACACCGGCCGCGGCCAGGTCGAGCTCCAGGAGAGGACTGCTCGCCCACTGCGGGTCCGGCCCAAGGACGTGGGCCTGCGGCTCCTCGGGCAGGTCGAGTCCGTTGCGCTCGACGTACGCGTCGGCCGCCTTGAGGAAGGCGAGGTACTTCTCGTCTCCCAGCGCGATGTTCGTCGCGAGATCCGGCGCGAAGCGCAGGACGCCGTCGTCGTAGGACGCGGTCATGCCGACGAGCTCGATGCCTGTGGCGGCCAGGGCACGGAAGTCCACGGTGTGTCCGCCGCGGGCGCCGCTGACCGCGATGGTGACGTGTTCGGCCCCCTCCGGAGGTGTCTCCGCGTCCCAGATCCCGAGGACCCCGAGCCACCAGCAGAAGTCACGTCCGCGGTAGGAACGCGGGGGACGGTCGTGCGGGCCGACGGAGAGGAGGACCCGGCGACCGGAGCGGCGCAGCTCGTCTGCGATCTGGACTCCGGAGGAACCGGCCCCCACCACGAGGACCGCGCCCTCGGGCAGTTGCGCCGGGTTGCGGTACCCGCTGGAGTGGATCTGTACGGGAACGGCGCCGTCCGGGACGATCGGCGGAACCACCGGCCGCTGGAACGGGCCGGTCGCCGCCACGACGAACCGCGTGTCGATGGCACCCTCCGACGTCTCGACCCGGAAGCCGGGCCTCCCTGCCCGCCTGCGTACCGAGGTCACCTCGACGCCGCACCGGACGGGAGCGCCGATCTTCTCGGCGTACGCGGCGAGGTAGTCCGCGACCTGTTCCTTCGAGGGGAAGCCGTCGGGATCGACATCGGAGAACTCCAGCCCCGGGAACCGGTCGTGCCACGCGGGTCCGTTCGTCACCAGGGAGTCCCACCGCTCCGACCGCCATCGCTCGGCGACCCGGTGCCGTTCCAGGACCACGTGTGGGATGCCCTGCAAGCCCAGGTGCTCGCTCATCGCCACGCCGGCCTGACCCGCCCCGACGACGACTACTTCGGTTTCTTCACTCGGCATTCCAGCCTCCACTCAGGCGGCAGCCCCTTTGGCGTCGCGTGGACCGTGCTACCGCGCAAGCCATCCTCCGGGGGTCCCGGAAAGCTGTCCAACAGATGTTTCAGTGGAAGGCAATCGGATTTGGAGATGCAGCAGAACGCGTCGGCGAGCCAGGACGTGGTGCGTTCGACGGTCCAGCGGCTGCACTGCAGGCGGCAGACGGTGTTCGTCCTGGTGGTCGGGCGGCTCCGCGCCCGTTGTCAGTGCCGGCTGGCAGGATCACCGGCATGACACCGTTGCGTCTCACCGACATCGAGCGAGCCGTCCGCAGCAGCTGGAGTGCCGATACGTGCACACCCGAGTTCCGGTCGAGCTGGACCGAGGACAATCCGGCCCGGGACCAGTGCGGAGTGACCGCCATGGTGCTCAACGACCTGCTGGGAGGCGAGTTGATCCGCGGAGAGGTCCACGTCGCCGGGGAGCGCGTGGACTACCACTGGTGGAACCGCCTGGGCGACGGCATCGAAGTCGACCTCACCCGCGAGCAGTTCCGGCCGGAGGAGGTCGTCACGGAAGGCATCGTGATCCCGCGCCCGCCGGTGACCGAGTGGCGCAGACTCCGCGAGGAGTACGAGCTCCTCCGGGAACGCGTCTTGGACAAGCTCCATCAGCAGCAGACCGCGACTCGTTGAGGGTGAGAAGCCTGGCTTCTTCGAGGGTGGGTCGGAACCGACTGACCGGAGCCGCGCTGATCCTTGTGGGGCTGCTCTCCGCGCTGTGCTCCGCCGGGGTGTTCACCGCCTGGCTGCCCGGCGATCGTGCGCTGTACGCAGAGTTCAAGGCGGCCCGGGTGTGCCCCGAAGGCACGGTGATGCGGCGGTCGCAGGACTGCTTGCGGCAGATCCCGTTCACCGTGGAGGCGACCAGTACGACGAAGAAGCACATGCGGGCGACCCTGCTCGGGCCGCGACCCTGGTCGAGGGTCGTCGTGCCGTTCGGCGACCCGGGTCCGGTGCTGAGCGAACTCCGCAAGGGAGACCGGATCACCGGTACCGTCTGGCGTGATGTCGTCGTGGAGATCGCCCGTGGCGACGACCGCCAGGTTTCGGCCGACGCGCCTCGGGACGAACCCCAGATGGTGGCCGCCGCCGGCACCTTCGCGGCCTTGACTGCGGGACTGGCGCTCACGTTCGGCGGGGTGCGTCTGGTCAGACCTCGCGACCCGGGGCTCTTCGTCTGGCATCCCTACGGCAAGGCACTCGTCATCGGCACGATGGCCGGTTGCGGCGTCGTCGGGCTGGTCACCGTCTGGGCCGGCCTTCCCTGGTTGCTCGTTCCCAGCATCTGCGGGACGGTGCTCGCGGTCACGGCATGTTTTCTTCACCGAGACCTGCGGCGACGGAGCGCCGGGCAGGAGGGAGCAGACGGTGCGTAGGAAGCGGGGGCCGCACTCCCGAGGCTCGGTCACTGCGCACACGGCCCGCCGCTCGAACGGCGGCTCTGCTGACGGCTGTTACTCCAGCGCGTGGCCGTAGTGCGTTGCCAGCGCGGCCACGTCCGGTTCACCGAACTCCTCACGCAAAGCGTTGAACGCGCCGACCTTCTCGTCGCCGAAGCGTCCGATGTACCGCGCGTAGGCGGGCGCCGAGAGGAATTTCGGAGGTGAGGTCTTGCTGTGGAACTTGTCGGCGTACATCACCAGCCGTTCCTCCGCGGTCTCCGCGACGAAATCGCACGGCGGGAGCGGAAGGCCTTGCGCGAGGACGTCGTGCTTGGTGATCCCGACGCCGGTGTGGCACGAGCAGATCCGGCAGAGGCGTTCGGGGTAGCCCTCGTTGCTGAGGATTTCGTATCCGAGGACGCCGTGACGGATGTAGTTCTCCAGGTCGACGTGTCCGTCGGCCGTGCAGAGGGCGTAGACGCCGATGTCGTGCAGGCGGCAGCCGGCCCTCACCAGTTCCAGATCCAGGTCCGCCTGCAACGTCGCACGCTCTGCGAGGTGCTCGGCGACACTCCACACGATCTCGCAATGGGTGCGGACGAGGTCGAGCACCTCAGCTGTCGGCGCGTACTTCTCGTGCAGGGCGCGGATCTCTTCAACGCTGGGCAAAGACACCTGGGGAGCCTAGCAAGGGCTGTTCGGTCCGCGCTTGCTGCACGTCATCCGTCGTCATCTCCGGGTCGGTGGACGGGTGGCAGACCCGTGTGACCGGGTCTGCCCGGCCGTCACTTTCCGCCGATGCCCTTGTCCCCGATGTGGAAGATCTTGTGGCTGGAGCGGGTCATGTCGACGATCAGCGTGGTCGTGCTCGACTTGGACCAGGTGAGGGTGATCACGGCCTCCGTGTGGTCGGCGGTGCCGCGGTCGGTGACCTTCCAGGCCAGCGGCACGTTCTGCGCGCGCAGGACTCCGTTGGCGTGGTTCTTGGCCTCCCAGGCGTTCAGTTCCTTCTGGAAGGCCGGGGTGAGGTACTGACTGCGCAGCGCCTGGCCCAGACCCCCGCTGTTCTCGTCGGTCACGGCGTCGATGTAGGCGCCGTAGAAGTCGGCGATCCGGGTGATGTTGTCCGACGGCTTGCCGCTGACGCTGCGCGGAGCCCCAGCCGAGGCCTGGACGGTGGCGCCGATGCCGAGGGCGACCGCAAGGCCTCCGGCGGTGAGGGCGGTGCGGGTCATGCTGTTCACGATGTGTTCCCCGTTTTCTTCTGTGAGCGGGTGATCGGGTGATCGGCTGGCCGGGTGGTCGAGTTGCCTGGTGGCAGACATGGCCGGCTGGTCGGGGCGTGCCGTGATGGTCGGTGTTCGGGCTGCCCTCCCGACCCCCGTGGCGGGAGGGCAGCCCCGTACGGCCTCCGTCAGTGGAGTTTGTTCACGGCCGTGGTGGTCGTCTTCTTGAAGGCCTCCACCGGGGCTCCGTCGAAACCGCCGAGCTGAGCCCAGTTGACTACCGTGACGGTGCGGCCGTCCCGGCCCACCGACAGCAGGCGGACGTCGCTCGCGCCCCAGGACGTCTCGGTGTGGACGCCGTAGACATGGGCGCCCTCCTCCACGGGCAGCGTTCCATAGTCCTTGCCGGTGACCCGGGTGTCCGGCTGCTGCTGTGCGATCCGGTCCGCGCACGTCGCGAGGTCCGCGTTCAGCTGGGAGGCCAGCTGCTCGGCCGTCCGGGTGTCGGGCAAGACGAGGGTGATCTGCCGGGCGTCGGTGTCGAGGTCGGTGCGGAAGTCACGGTGCCAGGCGGCCTCGTGTCCCGGCACGGCCCGCAGACACTCGTCCGCGCCGGTCTCCTGCGGCACACCGCCGGTGACCTTGCCGGCGGTCCAGGACGAGGACGGGTGCGGCGGGAGGTCCGTGGCCGCGAGGAAGCCGGGCGCCTTGGCAGCGGCGGTGGCCGGCGCGGCGAGCGCCACGGCCAGGCCGGTGACGGCGAGGGCCAGGAGCGTGCCTGCTCGGGTGCGTTCGGGCATGAGTGTTCCCCCGTGGGTGGGTGCGGTGAATCTCTTGGGTGCGGTGAATCTCGTGGGTGCGGTGCAAACGTGTCGGACCTCGCCCGACGGCCGGTCGGTCTCCCCGGCGCGGTTCGATGGCACACTGTGCGGCTCGGTGCGGTGCGGCTTGATGCGGCTTGGTGCAGCTCGGTGCGACAGCAAGAGCATCGGCCGTGAGGCGGGGCCTGCGCAACGGACGACGGCCCCTTGCCGGCGGTGGAACCATCCCAGCCCGGTTGACGTGCAGGTATATGAGTGCCTGGGATACGGGATCGCGGGTGGACGACGGGGGAACGGTGTCAGCTCGGGACGAAATCGAGGAGTTCACGGCCCTGCTGCGCCGGCTCAAGGACCGCACGGGCCGCAGTTACGGCTCCCTGGCCCGCCGCGTCAACATGAACACCTCCACGCTGCACCGCTACTGCGCCGGCGAGGCCGTACCGCAGGACTTCGCGCCGCTGGAACGGCTCGCGGCCTTTTGCGAGGCGACCCCGCAGGAGCGGCTCGAAGTGCACCGGCTGTGGCTGTCGGCGGTCGCGGCCCGGCAGCGCAGAAATACGGCCCCTTGCGGGCAGGCCCAGACAGCGTCCGCACCGGCACCGGCACCGGCACCGGTCCACACTCCAGCTCCAGAACGGGAACCGGAACCAGTACCTGCAGCCGCACCCGCACCCGCACTCGCACCGAACGACCCCGTCCCCTCCCCCACCCCCCGCCCCTGGTACCGGCGGCGCCGCCTCCTGGTATCCGCCGCCGTCTCCTGCGCGCTCCTCGCCACGGTGGGCAGCCTGTCCGCCCTGTCGCACGACCGCTCGTCCCCGGCGGACGCCTCCCGCTCCGTGCTCCCGCGAGCGACAGCCCCCGGCACGCCTGTACCCCACGACTCGGCGAACCCCCCGGCCACTCCCACCCCCTCCCCCGGTGCTTCGCACCACTCGGGTACGCCGAGCCCCGTGCCGGAATCGCCCGACGCGTCTGCCACCGGCAGCAGGCATCCCACCTCGTCCGCAGAGCCGGCCGCCGGCCCGCCGCTGGTCTACAGCGCCGACTCCCAGGTCTGGGACATGGGCTGCGGCCACGACTACGTCGTCGACAAGCCGCCCGCACAGGTGCCCCCGCCGCCGGTGCAGCAGGACGCCGGGGCGTGGGCGGGGTCGTTGGGCGCGGTGCACGGGCGGCAGACGATGGTGCAGATCTCCGTGCAGGGACGGTCCTCCACGGCGGTGGTTCTGGAGGCGTTGCGCGTCCGCGTCGTCAGCCGGGGCACTCCGGCGGCCGGGAACGCGTATGCCATGGACCAGGGCTGCGGTGGCGAGCTCACACCACGCCGCTTCACCGTCAATCTCGACGCCGACCGTCCCGTCGCGCGCCCGAAGGACGGGGCCGACAGTGCACACCGCCTGCCGGCCGTGCACTTCCCCTACCGTGTGTCCGCCGAAGACCCGGAAGTCCTGCTGGTCGACGCGACGACGCTGGCCCACGACACCCGTTGGTACCTGGAGCTCGACTGGTCCTGTCAGGGCCGGACCGGCACGATCCGCATCGATGACCACGGTCGCCCGTTCCGCACGACCGGCATCGGCCACATGCCCCGCTACTGGTACGGCACGACCGACACGGGCACTCGTGCCTGGGTCCCCTACACCGGCTAGGGACCTCGCCTCGACTCCGCGACCCCGGGAACAGCGCTCAGTGACGCGTGCCGTCGATGTCCTCGAGCAGCGTTCGGGCTTCGACGGTGCGGCGGTGGTCCGGGCCGAAGGAGGCCAGGCATCCATCGTGAGCGGCTGCCGCTTGGCGACGGGCATCCGCCACGCGACCCAAACCGAACAGGGCAGTGGCAGCGGCCAGTTCCACGGCTCCCGTATCCGGATGGCGCTGGTACTCGGGCAGAGCACGGTAGAGCTTCTTGGCGCCCTCCGCCTCTTTGAGGGCGTCTTCGTGGCGGGCCTGGCCGTTGAGACTGCGCGCCAGACCGAGTCGCAGAACCAGGGACGCCCGGTCACGAGCACGATGGGCGGCCAGGGCGTCGCGGGCGACTGCCTCCGCCTCTTGGTGGCGCCCCTGCGCATTGAGGGCGAAGATCAGCCCATTGCGGGCGGCTGCTGCCAGGAGTGACATCTCCGGACCGGTACCGCGGTCCGCGGCTTCGGCGACGGCCGCACACTCCGCCTCGCACTCGGCATGCTGACCGAGCGCGACCATCTGCTGAGCGCGGTCCGAGCGCAGCTTCAGGGTCAGCCAGTGATCGGCTCCGAATACCCTGCTGAAAGCAGACAGCGCCTCGTCGTAGGTGGCTAGTGCTTCGTCGTGGCGCCCCTGGGCGCCCGTCGCGAGCGCGGCGATGTTCAGCGCCACGGCCGCGTACTCGTCGTCGCGTGACCGCGATCGGGCCACGGCACGGGCTTCGGCCTCCGCCTCGGCATAACGCCCGGCTTCGTACAGGGCTTTGGCTTCCCCCACGGGGGTTCCCGTCATGCGTTCAGCGTCGCTGCTGCCGCGCTGCCGGAAGAATCTCATGATCGGCAGCATACGCATGCTGCGCGAGCTGCTCACCCAAGAGGCATCCGTGCCCGGGCCGCCGCTCTTCACCTGCGCGTCCATCACCGGGGATTGGGCGAGGAACCGCATGGCCGCCTCCTCGGCCGCGGTGGCGATGCGCTCCGGGAGTGCCCGGACACCCGGCCCGTCTCCTGGAGGCCCGCGGCCCAGAGGGCGGGGTTGCCGAACGCCGGCGCGCTGCGGCTGCAGGGGCAACCTGGCCAAGCGTTGAGCACCGAGGTTGTCCGGCCGTCGCCGATCGATGAGAGGGCCGGTCACCCGGCCCGTTGGGTCGTCTCCCCGCTCTGGGCGGGTACCGCGGGCAGGGGGACGGTGCAGGAGGCGCAGCGTCGGGCCTGGGCCGGGACGGGGCTGAGGCACTCGGGGCAGTCCCGCTTGGGGGCTTGGACGTCGTGGTGGGGGGCGAGGCGCTCGTGCAGCTTGTTGATGGGCAGTACGACGAGGAAGTACAGGGCGCTGGCGATGAGGAGGAAGCTGATCGCCGCGTTGAGGAAGGCTCCGTAGGGGAACTTGGTGGCGCCTACCGTGAAAGTCTTGCGGGCCATGTCCCCGGTGGCGCCGGTGGCCAGTCCGACGAGCGGGGTCAAGAAGGCGCTGACGAAGCCGTTGACGACGGCGGTGAACGCCGCTCCGATGACGATGCCGACCGCCAGGTCGACCACATTCCCGCGCAGGATGAAGCTGCGGAAGCCCTTCACCTTTTACCCCTTCTAGGCCTATGACGTCGATGGGCTGCACCCCGGCTCCTCCCCCCGGTGCCCTGCCACGTCTCACCCATGCCTGCTGAGCGGCGGCACCACGGCGGCCGCCGGCTCGTCGAGGCCGTCCTCTGCATCGGTGTCGTCTGTCCCACCCCGCTCGGGCCAGTGGCCGTACGGTCCCGCTCGCTCCCTTCTCGCGCCTGAGTGTCGCGCTGGCGGCCCGCCAAGAAGCCGCTGCGGATGCGCCGACCAGTGCAGCGCCCCGCCGCCCCCAGGGGCGCACCGCCCAGTTCCCACCCGTCACGGCTTTCGGGTTTCCCGGGCGGCAGGTCAGGGCAGTACTGTCGGCGCCGGACGGGGGAGGTGTCTGTGCGGGAGACCATCGCGCGACTCGGCGGCGCGGCGTACGCCGTCCTGGCTGTCGCCCTGCTCGCAGCGTGGCTTCCCCTCACCAGCCTGACCGCGATGGGCCTGTTCGTCCTTGGCTACGACAAGGGCTACCAGGACGACGGCGGCTACGGGTTCTCCGATGTGCTGGACCTGGTCGGCGTCCTGCTGATCGCCCTGCTCATCGCCTACACCCGCGCCCGCGCTCGTACTCCGCAACCCGCCGAACCGGTCAGGCCGGGGTCCACGGGGCCCATGCCGGTGCGAGCGGGAAAGGGCAGCTCGGTGCGCATCCAGGCATGCCTGGTGGTGGCGGAGTGCCTGGGCGGTGGGCTCCTCGCGGCGGCGACCGGCGCCGACCTCATTTCCTGCGCACTGACCGGTGCTGGCGTGTCCCTGCTGGTCACGGGATTGCGCGTCGGCACCTGGATCCGCGCCCTGCCACGCCCCGTTGCGGCGCCGCCGCGCAGGGGCACGGGATGGGGTTCGGTGCGCCCGCCACGAGGGGGCGCGGGTTTTGGATCCGTACGTCAGCCAAGTGGGCTGGCGTCCACGCCGCGCCAGGGTCCGGAGTCGGTGCCACCGGATCCCGGCATGTTCCGCGGGCGTCCTCCCGCGCCGGGCGACGTCTGGTTCGCCGAGCTTCCTTTCGACGACGGCACCGGCTCGAAGGACAGGCCGTGTCTGGTGGTGCGCACCTTCCGCCATCACGCCCAGGTGCTCAAGGTCACCAGTGCGGACAAGAGCGGCCGCCCCGACTATGTACGGATGCCGGTGGCCTCCTGGGACCCGACCGCCGTACGGGACAGCTGGCTTGAGCCCGCGCCGCTGCGTGAACTGCCCTACGCGGCGTTCCGGCGGCTCGCCGGGCCGTGCGACACCGGTGTCTGGGAGCAGGTGAAGCGCCGCCATGGCGTTCGCTGAGCGCACCCCACTCGGCAAGAACCTCCTGCGCCGCATCACCTTCGAGACTGACGACCCGTTCATTGGGCGACGTCGCCCCGCGGTCTCGGTGCCCAGGGCCGGTTCGACCAAGGTCACGTCGAGCTTCGTCATCAGCGTCTGTACCGGCCGGTCGGAAGGTGGGAGACCCTCCTCGGCCGGCAGCGCAATACCGGCAGATGCCTGGCGTGGCTCCGGAGCGCTCAACAGGCAATTCGACCTGCCCGGCATGGACCCCTCCACCATCAGCTGACCAGAGTGGTGATGCCGCCGCTGAGATTTGTGGCCCACAGGATGTCGAAATCGTGGCAATGGCTCCGTCCCGGAGGTATCAGTGGCCGATAGCGGCTGCACGCGGAAGAGGGAGAGACCAGCATGGCGATCCAGCGGATGGACAATGTCGGCATCGTCGTCGAGGACATGGATGCCGCCATCGCGTTCTTCGTGGAACTCGGTATGGAGCTGGAGGGCAGGACGGAGGTCGGAGGTCTCGTCGCCGACCAGTGCACGGGACTGAAAGGCGTCCAGTGTGACATCGCGATGCTCCGGACCCCGGACGGTCACAGCCGGCTCGAGCTGGCGAAGTACCTGAGCCCCGCGGCGATCAGCGACGGTCCGCGCAACAGGCCGCACAACGTTCTGGGCACACACCGCGTCATGTTCGCCGTCGACGACATCGAGGACACCATTGCCCGCCTGCGCCCTCACGGCGCCGAACTCGTCGGCGAGCTGGCGCAGTACGAGGACAGCTACCGGCTCTGCTACATCCGCGGCCCCGAGGGCATCATCGTCGGACTGGCCCAGCAGCTCGGCTGAAGGGTGACCGGGGATCCGGTACACCTCGCAACCCGGCAGCCTGCGGGACCCGTGGGCAAGAAGCGATGTCGCACGCGGCTCTTCAGAAGTGATCGGAGAGGGGCCGCCGCCGTGGCCTCAGCGCCGTTCGCCGTGGTGCCCCCCTGCTGTGCAG
Source organism: Streptomyces sp. NPDC014801 (assembly GCF_043082085.1). Taxonomy (NCBI): domain Bacteria; kingdom Bacillati; phylum Actinomycetota; class Actinomycetes; order Kitasatosporales; family Streptomycetaceae; genus Streptomyces; species Streptomyces sp. NPDC014801. The sequence goes on from NZ_JBIBXG010000016.1 coordinate 39,601, forward strand.
CAGGAAGGGTCGCTTGGGTCTGCTGGCCGGTGAGCGCGTCCGCCAGTTGGCGCACGGAGAGCAGCGCCAACTGGGCCGGATGGGTGTGGGGCCTCCAAGGCAGCGACTGCTCGATCGAGGATATCCGTCAGGCGGCCCAGCTGGGCGCGTGACGGCCTCTGCAGCCCCCGATGGCCCGCGCTGCTTCTTCGCTCGCCGGGCAGGTGCGTGGAAAGCTGGCTGGAGGACTGGTGCGCTCTGTGCAGCGAAGCGAGGAGGACACATGGACTGGGGTCGGTTCGCTCAGCAGATGGCGTCGATGGCCCGGGATCTTCTGGCACAGGATTCGTTGGCCGCCACACTGGAGCGGATCACAGCGTCGGCCACCGAGCTGGTCGACGGCTGCGACGCGGCCGGCATCCTCGGGGAAGGCCCCTGCTTCGACGCCGCCCACAGCTCGCACGGCGAACGGGTCTTCCGCATCTCCGACCTCACCAGCGAACAGCAGCGCTGGCCCGCGTACGCCCCACAGGCACACAAGCTCGGGCTGGGCAGCATGATGGGCTTCCTGCTCTTCACCGAGGACGAGGACCTCGGCGCCCTCAACCTCTACTCCCGCCGACCCGGCGCGTTCACCACCACGAGTGAGACGGCGGGCGTCCTGCTCGCCTCCCACGCGGCGGTCGCCTTCTCGGCCGCCCGCACCCACGCCCAGATGGAACAGGCCGTCGCCACCCGCCACATCATCGGCGAGGCCATGGGCATCCTCATGGACGCTCGCCACCTCACCGAGGATCAGGCCTTCGCCGTCCTGCGCCGGTACTCCCAGGAACACAACATCAAACTTCGCGAGGTCGCCCGCCGTGTCTGCGAATCGGGCACCGTTTGATGGGCGGATTCTCGCAGGATGCCATGCACCACGGCGGGCGACCGCGCAACACTTCCCTGCCTGGATGAGGGACGCCGCCCGCATGCACAGGCCCACGTCCGCACACTGCGCTCACCGAGAAAGAGGGGCCCGGCATCCGCCGGGCCCCTCCCCTACCGCTCGGCTGCCGCCCGAGCCGTTGAACCGTGCCGACCAAGCGACACCCTTTCCCCTGCGGCAGCGGACCGGCGCGCCATGACGAGCCCACGAGGCCTACACAGCTGTTGCACCCCGCGTTGAAGGCTCCAGGCGCACACAGCCCGGCAGAGGACGTCGTACGTCAGCCGCGGACGATGTTCTCCGCCTGGGGACCCTTCTGGCCTTGAGTGATGTCGAACGTGACCGTCTCCCCCTCGACCAGCTCACGGTAACCCGTGCCCGAGATGTTGGAGTAGTGAGCAAAGACGTCCGGTCCACCGCCGTCCTGGGCGATGAAACCGAAGCCCTTCTCGGAGTTGAACCACTTCACGGTACCGCTGGCCATACTGCGTTCCTTCGATGTCGCCGGGGATGCCGGCCGGATGAATGAGTCAGGGGCTTCCGCTGAGGGACGACCCCCGGCACACTCTCTACCCCGATCACGGCACCGTCATACGATCATCCGCCCACGATGTTGAAGCGGGATTGGGCCGGTCGCGGTACCCGCATCCGGTCGACGTCCGCGGCCGGGCCGGACAGCACCGTGAACCAGCCCCGACCAGGGTGGACGCCAAGGTCGTCGGGACCGACGCAGCCGGCCTGGTCCAGGCTGTGACGCCGATGACCGGTCCGATACGGCTGAGCGGCGAAGGACTGATGTCCGCACGCTCGGCTAGGTTGTCCAGCGACCAGCCACGCGCCTTGCGCAGCCCCATGAGGTTCACTCGTGCCACTGGTCCGGATCACCCCAGGAGCTGAGAAGTTGACGTACGACATCGCCTCCCTGCGCTCCCAATTCCCCGCACTCGCGGCCGGGACCGTCCATTTCGACGGCCCCGGGGGCACGCAGACGCCGCAGCCCGTCATCGACGCGATCGCCGACGCGCTGGCGCGGCCCCTGTCCAACCGAGGGCAGTATTCGCTCGGGGAGCGCAATGCCGAAGCCGTCGTCGTCGGGGCGCGCCAGGCCATGGCCGACCTGCTGGGCGCGGACCCGGCGGGGATCGTCTTCGGGCGCAGCGCCACCCAGCTCACCTACGACGTCGCGCGCACCCTCGCCGCCTCCTGGGCGCCCGGCGACGAGGTCGTCGTCACCCGTCTCGACCACGACGCCAACATCCGCCCCTGGGTGCAGGCCGCGGAGCGGGTGGGCGCCACCGTGCGCTGGGCCGGGTTCGACCCCGACACCGGGGAGTTGACGGCCGACGACGTCCGCGCCGTCCTGTCCGACCGCACCCGCCTCGTCGCCGTCACCGCCGCGTCCAATCTGATCGGTACTCGCCCCCCTGTCACCGAGATCTGCCGACTGGCCCACGACGCCGGAGCTCTCGCCTACGTCGACGGCGTGCACTACACCGCGCACACCTTGGTCGACCTGTCGGCGCTGGGGGCAGACTTCTTCGTCTGCTCCCCCTACAAATTCCTCGGACCCCATCACGGCGTCCTGGCCGCCCCGCCCGCACTGCTGGAGACCCTGCGCCCCGACAAGCTTCTGCCCTCGAGCGATGCGGTCCCCGAGCGCTTCGAACTCGGCACCCTGCCCTACGAATTGCTGGCCGGCACTCGTGCTGCCGTGGAATTCCTGGCCGGCCTCGACACCAGCGCCGCGGGCACGCGACGCGAACGCCTGGCCGCCTCCTTCGCCGCGCTGGCAGCGCACGAGGACACCCTGCGCTCCCGGCTCGAGCAGGGGCTGGCCGCGCTCCCAGACCTCAGCCTCCTTTCCCGGGCCGCCGACCGCACCCCCACCCTGCTGCTGACCTTCGAGCACCATGACACCACCGACGCCTACCGCTTCCTCGCCGCCCACGACATTCACGCCCCCTCCAGCCACTTCTACGCCCTCGAGGCCTCCCGCCACCTGGGCCTCGGAGACACCGGCGGCCTCCGTATCGGACTCGCCCCTTACAACGACTTCGAGGACGTCGACAGACTGCTGGCGGCGTTGGCACAGTTCCTGGAGAGGTGAGGAGCGCACAGCCAGCAGCGGGACCGCAGGCTGACACGGCTGCTCCCCCTTGTTCGCCGGTGACGCCACGCCCTCTGCCGCGGGATTCCCGGCTGCCTGCATCCCCCACGGGGCTCCGCAGGGAAGCAAGCGAGGAGAACGAGAACGCCCGGGGAGAGATCGTGACCCATACGGACGCCGGCCGACGCGCAGGCAGGCAATGATGACGAGGTGGACCCCCCGTCCGGACGGCGGTCGGCCGTCGGGCAAACCCTGCAACCACACGTGGACGGCCGACCCGACGCCGTTGAGCGATACGTGCCCGTCATGCGCGGTGCGCGGACGTGCACCGCGCGACCTGCTGCTGTGCCTGACCTGCGGTCACGTGGGCTGCAACGACAGCTCCCCCGGCGCTCACGCCACGGCCCACTTCGATTCCAGCGGACACCCGGTCGCCCGGTCTCTGGCAGGCGACCGCCCATGGGCCTGGTGCTACCAGGACGACGTGTATCTCGATCCGCTGGACGAGCCCCTGCCGCCTTCCGCGCCGAGGGCGCCCGAATCCGTCTGGGACTACCCGCGGCCACCCGTCATGAGAGAAGACGACCGCCTCGTACGAGTCGAGTGCGCCGGCCAAGTGGTGGCCGAGACCCGCAGAGCGATCCGGGTGCTGGAGACCAGCCATCCCCCCGTGTTCTACATCCCTGACCAGGACGTCCGTACCGCCTTCCTGCTGCCGGCGGGCGGCGGCCGGACCTGGTGTGAATGGAAGGGGTCGGCCCGCTACTGGGACGTTGTCGCGGGAGACGTCGTCCGCCCTCGCGCCGCTTGGAGCTATCCCCGCCCCGAACCCGCATACACAGCCCTCGCCGGCTTCTTCGCCTTCTACCCGAGCCGTATGGATCGCTGCACGGTCGCCGGGGAAGAGGTCGTCGCTCAGGAGGGCGACTTCTACGGCGGCTGGATCACTGCAGAGGTCCGGGGGCCGTTCAAAGGCGCGCCGGGCACCCAGTTGTGGTGAGAAGGGAGCGGTTCCGGGCACGGGATGCCGGAGAACCTGCACCTGTGCCCGCCTCACCCCCGGCCTTCCCGCACGGCAGCCGGCGGACGGGCCCGTCAAGGCGTCATGTCGCAGGTGTGTGCGCCAGGCCGTCTGCGCAGCGGCCCCGCAGACAGGAGGAGCAGGGTTCCACTGCTGGGTCTGCGGGGCCGGTGCATGACTCACGTACCCCACGGTGCGTCCGATACGCCCGTTCTCTCCCCCAACTGACCCCTCGGGGGCGGCCTTGACGCGGGTGAGGGCCCGGCCGTATCCGGCCGAGCCCTCATCACCTCTCGCGCGTGGCGCGCTCCTCGCGCCCAGTGCGTTTCTCTACCAGCGGTACCAGCGGCCCTTGCGGCCGGCGCCGTCCGCGGAACGGACGACGAAGCCCAGCAGCCACACGATCAGCACGATCACCGCGACCCACCACAGAGCCTTCAGTGCGAACCCCGCACCGAAGAGGATCAGAGCCAGCAGCAGAACCAGAAGCAGGGGAACCATAGTTATCAACCTCCTGGCCAACGAATGCCCTTACCTCAGCCCTACAAGCACACAAAATATGAGTTATTTCCACAGGGCTCGGGGCATATGCTCGCGGCGCGCTCTTCCAGGTTCCCCGCGTCCTCGACGCCCACGCACCACAGACAGACAACGTCCCGCGGCTGGATGCGCCGAGGCGCCGAACCCAACGACAGCCCACTCCAAGTGGACAGCCCACGGACGAAGGTGCGCCGCTCGGCAGGCAGACGGCTCTGGCACGAGCGGGTGATCACGGCGACAGCATCGAGGCATCCGTCACTGTCACGCTCCCGAGCCGGTTGGGCCGTCGGATGATCGAGCGCAGGGCGCTGACCACGACCGGCCACGCGGCCGAGTCGGGGTCGATCACGTCGAAGTGACCAGCACCGGGTACCTCGTTGAGGGTCGCTCCGGTTGCGGCGGCGTAGCGTTCCGGGACGGCGGCCGCGTTGCCGCCGAGGAAGGCGGCGACCGCGCCGCCACCGCTGCCGAGAGCATCGGCTGCCGCGAGGTCAGCCGTCGGGGCGAGCGCGAGGACTCCTCGAACGGCGGGAGGAGTGTCGGTTCGGCCGGGGGACCCGGTCCGGTCGGCAGTCGGTGCCGTGCCGCCGCCCAGAGCGCCAAATGTCCGCCGGCCGAGTGACCGGCGTACGCGACGCAGGAAAGGTCGATCTGAGCACCCAGCGCGGCATTGGCCAGTGATGGCAGCAAGTCCACCGCGCGGGCGGTGTCGGTGAGTGTCGTCGGCCAGCCACCGCCGGCACCCACTCGACGGTACTCCACACTGGCGACCGCGCACCCGGCCTCCTGGGCCAGCGCCCGGGCGACTTGCAAGTACCTCGTTTCGAGGTACCGAGGCTACTCCCACCGCGTTCACCGACTCACTCACCAGACGACCAGTCACCAGCGCATCACACAGCACCAGCGACCGCTGAAAGCCCTGATCAGCGAACACCAACCGGACGACCTGCAACGCCGCCTCGGCGTCGCCGGGCTCAGCCCGTATGAGGTCGGGCCAGGCCGTGGTCGTAGGCGAAGATCACCGCTTGGATGCGGTCGCGGGCGCCGATCTTGGACAGGACGCGGCCGACGTGGGTCTTCACCGTGGACTCCGACAGGACGAAATGGCTGGCGATCTCGCCGTTGGACCAGCCCTTGCCGATGGCGACGAGGATCTCGCGTTCGCGGTCGGTGAGGGCGCTCAGGCGTGGATCCTCGGCAGAGCCGTCGCCTCCGGGCGGCACGAGCCGGGCGAACTCGTGCAGCAGGCGGCGGGTGAGGGCGGGTGCGATCACCGCGTCGCCGAGAGCCACGGCGCGGATGCCGGCGAGGAGTTCCTCGGGCCTGGCATCTTTGAGGAGGAAGCCGCTGGCTCCGGCGCGCAGAGCCGCGTAGACGTACTCGTCGATGTCGAAGGTGGTCAGGACGAGGACCCGGGAGCGGTCGCCGGCGGCGACGATGCGGCGCGTGGCCTCGATACCGTCCATCCCTGGCATACGGACGTCCATGAGCACGACGTCAGGGCGCAGTTCGGCAGCCTTGCGGACGGCCTCGCTGCCGTGCGCCGCCTCCCCGACCACCTCCGTCTCGGACACGGATTCGAGGAGCATGCGGAAGCCGTACCGTTGGAGCGGCTGGTCGTCCACGATGAGCACCGTCGTCATCGGACGCCACCCGCCGACGTGAGTTCGAGGGTGGCACGCACCGTCCAACCGGCACCTGCCGGCCCTGCGCTGACGTACCCTCCGTACAGTGCGGCTCGTTCCCGCATGCCCATCAAGCCGTGTCCTTCCTCGTTCACCCGGCCGGGGCAGGCCGCCGGGGCGGGCGGTCCGGAGTCCTGGACGGTGATGGTCAGCCGTGTGTCCTCGACGAGGATCGCCAAATTGACGCGGGTGCCCGCACCGGCGTGCTTGAGGGCGTTGGTCAGCGCCTCCTGCACGATGCGGTACACCGTGAGCTGCACCCCGCTGTCGAGGGCGTCGACGTCACCGGCCGTACGGTAGACGACTTCCAGCCCGGCGGCGCGCAGCGCCTCGCACAGCGCGCCGATGTCCGTGAGGGCGGGCTGGGGGCTGAGTGCGGGTGCGCCGCTCGGGCCGTCCGGCTCGCGCAGGACGCCGAGCACCCTGCGCAGCTCCCCCAGGGCCTGGCGGCCTGTGTCACCGATGAGGTGCAGGGCTTCCTTACCGCGTTCCGGGGCGGCGGCGGTGGCGTACGCGCCCGCGTCGGCAAGAGTGATGATGACGGACAGGTTGTGGCCGACGATGTCGTGCATCTCCCTTGCCACCCGCGTCCGCTCTGCCGCGACGGCGAGCCTGTCGCGCTGGTCGCGTTCGATCTCCAGCCGGGCCGCGCGATCGCGCAGCGCGGCCAGCTGAGCGCGGCGGATTCGGATCACCATGCCGAGCGCGAGGGCCGCGGTGGCCGTGCTGAGCAGGAAGAACAGCGCGTCCCATACCGAGACCACCGCCGACACCCTCGCCGCGACCAAGCCGAGTGCCCCCGCTGTCGCCGCGCAGGCCCACGGCAGCTGCGCCAGCCGTCCGTGCAGGGTCAGGCTGTACAGGGCGATGAAGAGGGCGACGTCCGCGCGAAGGGCGGCGCCGATCGCCCACTGGAGGGCGAACACGGCCGTGACCGTGCCGAACGCCGCGGCGGGTGCCCGGCGGCGCCACAGCAGTGGCAGCACCAGCCCGGCCTGCAGGACCAGCATCAGCGCCACGGGAATCTGGGTGAAGGCCACTCGGAAGCGGCGCGGGCCGTCGCCGTCCCCGCCGATCACGCCGGCCGCGTGCAGCAGATCGGGCAGGCAGAACACCACCCCGACCAGCACCACCACCGCGGTGTCCAGCACCCACGGGCGGACTCGGTCGGCGTGCCGGAGCCGCTGGCCGGCCCGGCCGAGCCGAGCCACCAGCGGTCCCATACCACTGAAATCTTCGGTCGCCACGGACGTCACCAGCCCATGATGCGGGGTGGTTGCGCTCAGACGTCGCTGCGCAGCAGCCGGTACGCCGCTCCGGCGAGCGCCAGTGCCGTCCAGCCGAGGAAGACCGCGAGTCCGCCACCGGGTGACAAGGTGGTCGAGTCATGGGTCAGGGCGAAGATCGACTCACCCGCGTGACTGGGGAGGTAAGGGGCGATGTGGCCCTGCCACGAGGTGGGCAGCAGGGAGACCAGCCCGGGAACGAGCATCAACGCCGCGACGAGGACGGAGATACCGCCGGCCACGGACCGCAGCAGCGCGCCGAGGGCGGTGCCGATGACGCCGACCAGGCCGAGGTAGAGTCCGGCGCCCAGCAGGCTGCGGACCACGCCGGAGTGGCCGAGTCCCATGGCCGCAGGTGTGCCGGAGACGATCCGGCTGCCGATGAGGAAGGCGGCAAAGGCGCCGGCAGTCCCGGTCACGAGAGCCACCAGCCCGTACACCGTGGCCTTGGACCACAGCACGGGCAGTCGGCGCGGTACGGCGGCCAGGGTCGAGCGGATCATGCCGGTGGAGTACTCACCCGCCGTGACCAGCACGCCGAGCACACCGAGGGCGAGCTGGGCGAAGTTCGTGCCGAAGAGGGACAGGCTCACGGCCGTCGCGGTGGCGAAGTCGCGATCCGGCTGCCGGCCGGAGGCGATGGTGGACTTGTAGTGGCTCGCGGCGATGACGCCGAAGGCCACGAGGAACAGCAGGCCCAGGCCGAGGGTGATCCAGGTGGAGCGCAGGGACCAGAGCTTGGCCCACTCCGAGGACAGCACGCGCCGCCCGGTCACCCGGTAGGCGGGCCGGGTGGAAGTGGCCGGGGTGGTCTCGGGGGTTTCGTGCGGTGCCGTAAGGGTGCTCACGCCGTGCTCCCGGAGGTCTCGAAGCCGGTGGTCGAGCCGTGGTACTCCACGGCGTCCCGGGTCAGTTCCATGAACGCCTCCTCCAGCGACACCGCCTTGGTGGTCAGCTCGAACAGGGGGATGGCGTGCTCGGCCGCCTTCAGGCCGATCTCACGGGCGGAAAGCCCGGTCACCTGCAGCTCCTCCGAACCGATGCGACCGGTGATCTCCACGCCCGGCCCGGCCAGCACGTCCCGCAGCCGTGCGGGATCGTCCGTCGCGACCTGTACGGTGTCGCCGCCGGCCTCGCGGACCAGGTCACGCACCGTCGTGTCGGCCAGCAGCCGGCCCCGGCCGACGACGATCAGATGGTCCGCGACCTGCGCGACCTCGCTCATCAGGTGCGAGGAGACGAACACAGTGCGCCCCTCGGCGGCCAGGGAGGTGAGCAGGTTGCGGATCCACAGGACGCCCTCGGGGTCCAGCCCGTTGACGGGCTCGTCGAGCATCACCGTCTGCGGGTCGCCGAGCAGGGCGGCCGCGATGCCGAGCCGCTGGCCCATCCCGAGGGAAAAGGCACCGGCCCGCTTCTTCGCGACGCTGCCGAGACCGGCGAGTTCGACGACTTCCTCGACCCGGCGGCGCGGGATGCCGTGGGTCAGTGCAAGGGCCCGGAGGTGGTTGTGGGCCGAGCGACCGGGGTGGATCGACTTTGCCTCGAGCAGTGCGCCCACCTCCTGCAACGGCGCCTCGTGGCGGGCATAGCGCCGGCCGTTCACCGTGACGGAACCGGTGCTCGGCGCGTCCAGCCCGACGATCATGCGCATCGTCGTGGACTTGCCCGCGCCGTTGGGTCCCAGGAACCCGGTCACCGTGCCCGGCTTCACGGTGAAGTCCAGACCGTCGACGGCCGTTTTCTCCCCGTATCTCTTCGTGAGCTGCTGTGCCTCGATCATTCGCGTCCTCACTCTCGGACTTCGGCGCCCGAAACGCCTGACGCCTCCTCCCTCACGCTAAGTCCGTGACCTGCGGGTTTCGGTGGTACCAGGGGCCTGAACCGGGCCGGTCGGGTGGTACCGGGGTACTACGACCGGGGTCGGCGAATGGAGCGGTTGCGGGGTTGCGTGGCCGAGGTGGTCAATCACCGACGGTGCATCCCACGCACGACACAGCAACCTCCGAAGCAAGATCTGGGCCGTCCGGTGGCGCATGCGAGCATGTCAGGGCATGGCCTGGTGTTCGGCGCTGAACGAAGGGGGCCACTTGTCACACGATACGGCTGTTGCCGGGGCAGCAATGAAGGGAATCACGTTTCGCGCCTGGCGCGGGAATCACTACGTGACGCCGGCCGAACCACTGATCCGGCTCGGTAGCTTCGGGCTGGACCTCACGTGGCGCGTCGAAGTCGAGGAGAAGGGCCTAGGCTCGCCCCATGACAGAGCCGCCCCTGACTGAAGTCGAGATCGCCGATGCCGAACGTGAACTCGGTGTGTCCTTCCCTGAGGAATACCGGGCGTATCTGCGCGAGGTGAGCGCGGGCGGGGCACTGTTCCGGCTCGAGCGGACCGGGCGTGGTTGGTGGTGGGCCGGCAATGACGAGTGGCAGCGCGAACTGCTGACCGTTCCTTTTCCTCATCCCGACTCCTATGCCGAAGACGACAACGACTTGATGGCACGTGAGCCACAGGCTGAGGCGTTCGAGGACGACGCCGCGTACCGGGCAGCCTGGCGTGCCTGGGCCGACGCGGCCGAAAGGTTCGAGGGCCTGAAGACGGCCGGTGCCATCGTCATCCAGGAGCACGGCTGCGGCTTCTCCACCCTGTTGGCGCTGACCGGCTCACTGGCCGGCACGGTGTGGTGGGACGGACGGGCTACTTGTGATCGCATCGTCCCGCTCTCCCTGGACCACGCCGCTGGCGCCCGGCCCGTCCGATTCCGTGAGTGGTTGGACCACGGTTCCTGGGCACTGCTGCCGCCGGATTGGGGTCCACGTCGTGCACCACAGCCTGTTGTTCGCCGCTAGGCTCTGTCCTTCTGGTCAGCGCCGGGTCACCGATGGACCTTAAGGGTGGGTTGATCGCGGTTCGCCGGAGTAACGGTCCAAGCCCGCCTTCCAGCGCTTCTGTTGTTCAAGCCAGTGCACGTAACGCGGCGAGGCGCCGCGGACGTCGATGCTCAGGGGTGCGTACTCATCCAGGAGCAGCTTGCGGAGGAATTCGACCATGCCACAGGGAAAGAGAGTGAAGGGCTCGTCGGTGTGTCGGCCGCAGACCAGAACGGGCCAGTTGTCGGGGTCAGGGTCGGTGGTCAGCCAGCACAAGATGTCGGGGCCGTTGCTGACACCCCAGGCGAGAATGTGGCCCGGGTCGATGTCGAGGCCTTCTTGGCCGTCCAGCATCTCCCAGGCGGCACGGGCGTTCTCCGTCTCCTCCTCGAAGGTTCCGGGGTCCCACTGGATGTAGTCCTTGGGCAACGGCATGAGGATGCCGATCTCTGCGAAGGAGCCGACGAAGCCTATGGAGCCGGCGCCGTAGATGGCCATGAATGCCCTGTAGTCCCGCGGGAACCGTATGTCCCACCGAGCCTCGGCCGCAGACCAGTCGATCTCCTCATCCGCCCCGAGGTCCGGAGGTAGGACTTTGGTCAGCGCTGACATACCCGTCAGATCTTGCACGGCAATCCCTTCGATCACGTTGCCGAGAGCCTACGAGCTCACGCCGACACAAGCCTCCTGGCGCATGACCAGTGGGTCATCGACAACATCGAGGAAGAGGGTGGTGCCGGCTCGATGGCCTGCTTGAGTGACGAAGGGGGCGGGACCGTGGCCGGCCCCGCCCCCTAGGCGGTTCGGTCCAGCCGGATCAGTGCGTGCCGGTGGACCTGCGGCGCCACCAGATCAGGCCCGCGCCCGCCGCCAGCAGCAGGGCCGCTGTCGCCGCGACGACCGCGACCTGGGTGCCGGTGTTCGCCAGGCCGCCCCCGCCGCCACCGTTGTCGCCAGGCGGTGTCGCCGGCGGCTGGTGACCGTCCCCCTGAGAGGTGTGCCCAGGGCTGGGAGTGGGCGTGGCCGGATGCGTCGACGAGCCGCCACTGGGGGTCGGTGTCGGCTTGTGCGTGGGTGTCGGCGTGGGCGTCGGGCTGCCCCCGCCGTTCCCGGTGTGCGCGGCCGTGTTGCCGCCGAGGGCGAGCAGGCCCTTGTTCTCGGCGTCGTCCGTCACCGCCTTTACGGAGATCTCCGTGGTGCGCGGGAGGTAGGTGTGCTGGGTACGGAACTGGGCCTTGTCGATGTTCTTCTTCGGCGCCTTGGAGAAGTCGACGCCGCCCGACACGCAGGTGGCCGGCTGGCCGGCCTTCTCGCACGGGTAGCTGTAGTCGCCCTCGGTGAAGGACTTCACGTACTCCTTGTACGTCTGCTCGGGTGTCCAGGAGCGGTTGCTGCCGCGCAGCGGCCAGTCCGTGACCTTGTTGCTGTTGATGATCGCGTGGTAGTCCGTCGGGGACGCGGCGTCCTGGCGGCGGATCCATTCGGCCGCGACCCGAGCGGTGTAGACGCGGCGCAGGTCGGCGTACGCGGCGCCGGTGTTCACCTTGTTCTCGATGTCGGGCACGATCATCGAGTCCATCAGCTGCTGCACCCGTTTGTGCTGGGCCTCGGTGAGGTCGCACGGGCCGTTCGGGCTCGGGGTCTTGACCTCCTGCGGCACGGAGTTGACCTGCAGCGGAGCGTCCAGGATGTACAGACCGCCGTCCTGTTCCCGCACCACGGCGGGCTTGGGCACGATCCAGTTCCGCACGCCGTGGGTGCAGGGGATGTTCTCCGCCGCGAGCGTGTCGAAGAGCTTCTTGCCGACCCCGCTCCGGGGGTCCATGTCCCTCGCGAAGTCGTGCTTCATCTGCAGGTCGGCCTGGAGCAGGACGCGTCCGGCGTCGGTCGTGCCGAACGTCTTGTCCATGATCCGGTCGGGCTGGTCCGGATTGAGGTTGACCCAGAACCGGTCCGGCGTCAGCGCGAGCCAGGTGAAGAAACCATCCGAGATGAGCTGGGCCTTCTCCTTGCCGCCGTAACCGAGGCCGGCGGACTCGTCGACCTTCTTCGCGCCGAACGAGTAGTTCAGGCCCTGGCCCTTGACCGGCTTGCCCACATAGCGCAGTTCGAGGGTGGAGAAGTCCACGCCGCCCGGCCCGCGCCCGCGCAGGCCCTGCGGGTCGCCGGCGCGCATCCGCGCGTTGCGCTGCGCCATCTCCTCGGCGGTTCCCGGCGACTCCCGTACGACCTCGGAACCGCGGCCGATGCTCCTGGAGGTGTCCTGAGCGGTGTACTTGCCCGGGGTGTACTCCGGCGTCGGGGTGGCGATGTGCTCGTATGTGCTCACCCGGCCGGAGCCCGCGAGCTGCTTGAGCCCGGCCGTGAACCGCCGGGTGTCCTCGGACTGCGTCTCACCGAAGGCGTAACGGAGCTTGAAGTCCTTGTACTTGGGGTCCTTCAGGAACGCCCGGTCCTTCGGGGCCTGGCTGGCGTCGTGATTGCCGCCGGACTTGATCTCGACGGCTTCCTGAGTCCTGCGGTTGAAGGCGTCGAATCGCCGCTTGTAGGACTGCTTGGTCTCCGGGTCGGTGACCGTGACCGTCTCCTCGCAGATCCAGTCCGGCCCGGTCAGCCCAAGGTCCTTGACGATCTTGGCGTGGAAGGCGTTGCCGCGCGGATTGCGGCCGTAGACGTCGATGTAGGCCTCTTGCAGCCAGTTCTGGAAGCCGCCGTACTTGGTGTCGTTGCCTCCGTTGCGCTGGAGGTAGTTCTTGTAGGTGGCGTAGACGCGCTCCTTGGTGCCCTCGGCGTACGACTTGTAGGGCTTGGTGAGTTTGTCCAGGATCTTGTCGCGCTGCTCCGGATCGTCCGGCAGGGTAAGGCCGTTCATGGCCATCCGCTGGTTCGGGTAGCCGTAGCTGTCCCAGTCGGCTTCGGGCCGGACCGCGTCCCCGCCCGCCCACGGCAGGTCGGCCGGGTCGGTCGGGGTGGTGCCGGTCAGGTCGAACATCTCGTCGCAGCGCTGTGCCCGGACGGCTGCGTCCGCCGTGCCCTGTAGCTGCGGCAGGCCGCTGAAGGAGAGGATCCCGACGGTGGCGAGCGCGACGGCCGCGCGCGACCATATGCGACGGCCGCGTCTGCTGTTCGGATGCTTCACGCGAATCTGTCTTCCCCGGGAGCCCAAAGCCGGTGGGGAGGAAGCGGTGCGACGCCAGGGCCCCCGTGCTCACGGCGTCGAACCGACACGCTAGTCACCCGACGCACAGGAAACCCAATGGTTTCCCACTCGCGTCGACCTCAACTTCCTTTCTCCACAACTTCGTTACGCTTCAGAGCGCTCTCGGGACGGTTCGGCGGGGGCTTGGCCGGCGCCTCGGCCCGGCCCGTACGCTGTCGGCATGAGCGAGCAGCAGTGGACGGATCACCCCCGGCTTCACGCGTGGCTGCGGCAGCAGGAGGCCGCGTTCCCGGCGTGGAGTGCCGCCCACCCGGGTGTCTGGGACTTCTCACCGGAGTCGGTCGACCGGCTGGAGGCAGTGGTCAGGGCCCGGTTCGGTACGGCGGCACAGGTGCGAGCCGCCCGGCAGACCCCCGAGGTCACCGTCCCCGCCTGGTATCTCGGCGAGGTGTGCGTGCGCGCCGGAGCGGTGTGGAAGCACAACCCCGACGCGCCGGACGACCCCGAGGTGTGGGAGGGCCCTTTCGTAGGGGTTCCCGGCGATCCGATGGAGGACCCGGACCACGAGGACCTGTACGAGGACGAGGACTACCGACCGGCCGCGGTCCCTGTCGCCGAGCTGCGGGGCCTGTTCACGAAGGACGCCGACTGGCGGCTCAGGAACGTGGTGGACGAATTCGCGGAGTGGGCCCGGGGTGAGCGGTGACCGCAGGACAGGGAGCGGCCCGGCCCGTTGCGTGGCATCCGGTCTGCTCGCGTCCTCCGGGCCCATGACGACCCGAACGCCGCATCAGCGGCGCCGTGCCGCGCTGGGATCTCCGTTCCGCACCTGACGGCGCGGCGGGCAGGCTCCGGTCCTGGCCGTGTGCCCCGCAGGCGGTGGATCGGTTCTGCCGCCTGCGGGACGTCGTGTGTCAGGCGACGCCAGGGATGCTCCGGGCCCGGAACGCGGCGCGGACGGCGTCCGCCGCGCTCTTGCCGTACATCCGCTGTGCCGTCGCGACCGTCGTGTTTGCGGCCGCCGCGAAACTGGTGTCGGGGGCGAAACCGAACTGGGCGTTGACGATGATCCGGTCGGCGACGCGGGCGCCGAGGGCGGTACGGATGTCGAACAGCGCGCGGGACCAGATCTCGCCGTCCGCGTGGACCTCACCGACTCGATCCGCATACGTCTTGTCCGAGTCGATACGGCGCAGACAGTGAGGAGCCTCGCTGTACATGACGGAGTCCCAGTCGGCGACGCAGGCGAGGTCGGTCTTCACCGGCCAGCCGTAGCGTGCGGCGGCGTGCTCGCCGACGGCGACAGCGAGATAGTCACCGAAGGCCTCACCGATGGAGCCGGCCTCCAGGGAGGTGCCGAAGCCGGGCACCTGGGCGTTGTGCACGGCGTGACCGTACTCGTGCACGATGACCTCGGCGTCCTCGGCATCGTCCACACCGCCCTTGCCGAAACGGATCTCCGCCTTCTTGTCGGTGAAGAAGGAGTTGTCGGCACCCCACTGGTTGATGCGCACCGGCTGCACCCGGTCGTTGGCGCCGGGCAGTTCGCTGCCGAAGCCGAGGCCTTGCAGGTACTCCTGCGCCTCGTTGACCCAGAAGTACGCCATGACCTGCTCGAACTGGTCGTCGTGCCGGTCGTAGGAGGTGGCATCGCTCACCCGCGCTGAGGCGCCGGTGTCGGAGCGGATCGAGGCCCAGCGCCCGGAGAGGCCGCCGCTGCCGTCCAGGTTGCGCAGTGCGACGGTCGCGTAGGCGGTGGCGGGAACGGCGTCGGCGGCGTCCTTGGCGTCGGTGAGGGTCTGGTCGCCCGACGACTGAACGGGGTTGACCATGAAGACGCGGGCCTGCGGGCCGAGCGCGGGGCCGGCCCCCGTCGCGGAGGCCGAGGCGGCCGTCATGAGCAGGGCCACGGTGGCGGTAGCCCCGGCGAGCAGACCGCGGCGTGTGCGGTAGGCCATGTACATCCTCCCGTTACGGATGGCGTGGATGCGGTGCGGCGGTGCGGTGTGGGCGCGATCTTCGCGCACCGCCCGGCTCTTGAACAGGTCCACGACCAAAACCAGTGCGATGCCTGGAGACCCGAATCGCGCGACGTAAGGCAGGTAATGGCGTGCGACGAACGGCGTAGTGACGGATGAGATAGCCCTGGACTTCTCTCTTACGCCTTTGGCATGGCTGAAACGCTGGTGGACGAAGGACAGCTCAGTTGCGGTGTTCTGCTTGACCTGCGCCAGATCGATGCGGTTCTTACTGAGATGAGCGGTGCGGAGAGTGCTGATCGATGGGCGAAGGACGCGCTGTCTGTCGATGAGGGGTGGCACCGGGCTCGGCGGCTGGCCCGCCAGGTACTCGTTGCCGAGCTGGGTGAATGGCGGCTGCCACTGCCGGAAATTACGGTCATCCGGTGATGGACGCCGCTGTTCCGGCTGGTCACGCCATTGGTCAAGGGGCGAGCGCCGGTCAGCTCGCCGTAGACGCACAGCGGCTGGCGGCCGGCTGCCGACTGCCGAAATCAAGGTGATGCTCGGCCGGAGCAGACGCCGGTCGAGTCGAAACCACTCTTCATCAGAAAGATCACCTCGCCCCGAACCGGTCAGTACGACCGGTCGACGGGCGGGCCATCTGACCCATCAGACAGGCCCTAGGGTGCTGATGTGAGTGACTACTACGACCTGTTCCTGGCCGTGGACCTGCCGGCGGACCTGCCCGAGCCGGTGCTTGTTGAAGTGAAGTAGCTTCTGGGGCAAGCGGACATGCCGGCAGAGCTGAAGTCGACTGACTGGCAGTCATGCGGCGGCTCCTGGCAGGCGTTCGACGGTGGATCCGCGAGCCACGCGTTCGACGGCGCAGATGTCTCCCTGTTGGTTCGTGCGACGGACAGGACGAACCTGGACGGCAGCGAACCGTGGGCCCTGACCGTCCGGACGTGCGTCCACGAGGACGACTTCGGGTGACGATGGACATCGTCGGGTGGCTTCTTCGACACGCGACGACGCAAGGGTGGGTCGGGTTCGTCCGCGACTCCGGCCTGGGCCAGGTCCAACATCTCGTGCGCCACGAGGATGGCTTCGAGCTTGTCGATGTCCGCCCGACCGGCCGGCAGAAGCGCGTCCCCTGGCCCGCGCGGTAGCCCGGCTCCAGGCGGCGGAACGACGGGAAGGCCAGCTGGTGGGGTCCTCCGCTCGGTCTGTAGCGAGGTGAGGCAGTCCGTGCGCGCCTCCCGCAGCCTGACTCAGCCCGTCGCAGGTGCTGCGGAACGCGCCTGCAAGATTCCCTCGACGCCTTCCAGGAACGTCTCGGTGATCAGTCGGGGATCGGAGAGGCATCCTGCGGCCATCGCTCCGTCCCGGAGCATGACGAAATGCCGTCCCGCCGCCTCGGCCGGCGCGTCTCCGACCTGTGCCAGCAGGTTCGTGACGGTGTCGAGGAACCACTGCCGGTGCGCGAGAACGACCTGGTGGATCGGGTGTGCCGGATCGGGATACTCCGCCGCGGCGTTGAGGAAGGCGCAGCCGCGGAATCCCTCCGTGCGAATGCCCTCGGCGATGGCGCGGCCCACCGCGCGCAACTTGTCGCCCGGGTTGAGAGCGCCCTCCTGGGCGGCCGACAGCTGCGCCCTGATGCCCTGGTCCGCCTGCTCGAGGTAGGCGAGGACGAGATCCTCCTTGCCTGAGAAGTGGCGGTACAGGGTCGCCCGGGTCACCTGCGCTTCCTCGATGATCCGGTCGACGCCGACGGAGTGGATCCCCTCTGCGTAGAAGATCCTGACCGCTGTCCCGAGCAGCCGCGCTCGGGCCTCGGACGTGCTGCCCTCTTTCGTCATCCGGCTCATGCTTCCCATCATACAACTGAGGGAGAACGTTCGGTCTTGACAGGGTGACCGGAGCCACCAAGGATGAGAAGAGACCGAACGTTCTCCCTCAATCTGGAAGGCGGTCGCCATGAACGCCGTCGTCGATCAACCCGCTCCCACCGGGCCGGCCCAACTCTCCGGGGTTCTGCGCAAGCTGTATCTCGTGCGCTTCGCGTTCGCCGCCGTCTGGGCGGCCCTGTTGTTCGCGACGGCCGACACGCTGGGCCCGCTCAGCGGGACACTGCTGGTGCTCTATCCCCTGTTCGACGCGGCCTGCGCGGTGGTCGACCTGCGGTCGGCCCGGGCAGCCGACGGCGCGGTGAAGAGGCTGTCCGTGAACATCGGGCTCAGCGTCCTCGCCACTGTCGCCCTGGCGGCCGCGGTCGCCTCCGGTGTCCCGGCCGTCCTGCGGGTCTGGGGGGTCTGGGCCGTCACGGCGGGCCTCGCACAACTCGCCGTGGGCCTGGTCCGGCGCCGCATGGGCGGCCAATGGCCGATGATCATCAGCGGAGCCATCTCCACCGTCGCCGGCACGAGCTTCTTCCTTCAGGCCGGCAAGGACGGCGCCACGCTCACGACTCTCGCCGGGTACGCCTTCCTCGGCGGCATCTTCTTCCTCGTCTCCGCGCTGCGCCTCAAGCCCGCAGACCGGAACAATTGAAGGCCCACGAACTCACCAAGGTGGAAGTGCCAGTTGTGAGCGAGCCTGACTCTGATCGGCCGCCCGGCCCCCGGCCCTGACCATGGGCTTGGAGGTCGGCAGGCCTGCACTCCTCGACCGTGCTGACCGCTCCGCACCGTGCGAGGATGCTGGTGAGGATCGTATTGTCCAGGGCGAGGTCGGGATCGGCGCAGGCATGGACGCCTACGGCGCGGGCGGTGCACCGCTGGTGTTCCGGCCCAGTGACTTACTTCCCCACGCGTCCCAAGGTGCGGTCCAGGACCGTCAGCAAGAGGTAGAGCGCGCCGGCTCCCAGCATGACCCAGGCGAGTTGGTGCAAGCCCGCGGTGTCGGCGCGGCGCCCGAAGGACGCGGCGGTCGCCGAGGAGGCGACCATCGAGCCGATGTAGGCGAACGTGCGCAGCAGCCCGGCAGAGGACGCCGTGCGCTCGGGATCGGCCTGGAAGTAGACGGAGTTCTGCAGGGCCAGGTTGTTCAGGCCCTGCGGGACGCCGAAGATCAGGGGGACGAGGAGCAGCGTCCATAGCGCGCTCGTCTCGGTGAGCGCGAGGATCAGCAGGCAGGCGACGATCTGCCCGGCCGCGCCGACCAGGAGCTTTCCGCGTACGCCTGGCCTCCGCCCGGTGAGCACCGAGACGCCGATCGCCACGAGGAACATGGGGACTTGCACCAGTCCGGCATGGAAGGGCGTCAGCCCGTAGCTCTCCTCGGTCCACTGGCTGAAGCCGTAGAGGAAGGCGTACGCGACGACGTAGGCGACCAGGGCTCGTCCGTACGTGGCCAGGAGGGGCGTGTTGCCGCCGAGCACGCGCAGGTCGATGAACGGGGTGGCCGCCCGCAACTCGCGCACCGTGAACAAGCCTCCCGCGACGGCGCACATCACCAGCAAGTACCAATCGCGTAGGTGCGCGTTCATCAGGAAGAGCAGCAGCGTCACGAGCATCGCGGCGAACAGCGTCATGCCGGGCAGGTCGAGCTCGGCGGCCAAGCGTCCGCGCCGCGGGGGCCGGCCCGCGCCGGCCGGTTTCGGCAGGCGCCACAGGCCGAGGAGTACGGCGGCGACGGCCAGCGGTACGTTCAGTGCGAACGTGGCGCGCCAGCCGCCCACCGCGATGAGCAGA
Organism: Streptomyces sp. NPDC014801; assembly: GCF_043082085.1. Classification (NCBI taxonomy): domain Bacteria; kingdom Bacillati; phylum Actinomycetota; class Actinomycetes; order Kitasatosporales; family Streptomycetaceae; genus Streptomyces; species Streptomyces sp. NPDC014801. The sequence goes on from NZ_JBIBXG010000016.1 coordinate 58,834, forward strand.
CCGCCGAGCAGCGGGCCGACGACGGCGATGGTCTGGTTGGCGACCGCAAGGGCGGTCAGCACTCCGCCGGGATTGTTCCGTCCCGTCCGCTCCGCTTCGCCGCGCAGCAGGGCCATCGCGGCGGGATACCCGGCGCAGGTGCCGAATCCGAGCAGGACGCGGGCCGTGATCAGGACGCCCAGATTCGGTGCCAGGGTGCCGACGACGCCCGCGACGCCGACGAGGCTCGTGCTCAGCAGGAAGAGGCGCCGCGGTCCGAAGATGTCGATGAGCCGACCGAGGATCGGCTGCCCGAGCGAGGTGGCCAGGTACAGGGCGGACACCAGCCACGCGGTCTGCGAGGCCGGGGCGCCCAGGGCCGCGCCGATCGGGACGAGCGCGACGGAGATGATCGTCGAGTTGATCGGGTTGAGGACCGAGCCCAGCATCATCGGCGGCAGCAACCGCCGGTCGAAGCCCGGCGTGTCCGTCCTGGGTATGGCGCCTGTCTGCGGCTCAGTCATGGGTCAGCCGTTCCAGTACGGCCATCGCGGCGATGATCAGCTGCCGCTCGTCCTCCGTGCACTTGTCCTGCAGCTGCCCGGCGAGCCATTCCGTCCGGGCCTGCCGGCCCCGTTCGACCCGGCGGCGGCCCTCTGCGGTCAGCGAGATCAGCTGTCGCCGCCCGTCGTCGGGGTCGGGGCGCCGGGTCACCAGCCCGAGTGCGGCGAGTGACGCGACCGTCGTCGTCATCGACTGGTGGCGGACGCCCTCCGAAGAGGCCAGCTCGGCTGCCGTGGCGTCGTTCCTGTCGGCGATACGGGCCAGGACGGACGCCTGGCTGAGCGTGAGGTCTTCCTGTTCGGAGGACTTCAGGATGCGGCGTCGCAGACGGCTGACGACCTTGCGGATCTCGCGGGAGGCCTCGAACGCCGAAGGGGACGGGTTCGGGTGGTTCTCACTCATCCCTGCCACGTTAACTCCTACAGGCTTAGCTGTACAGGTAAGCCTGTAGGAGTTGAGGGTGACGCTGCCGGAGGGTGCCTGAAGAAGAATCCGTTCCCGCTGGTGGTCAGGGTTCGATGTTCTCCAGGTCCTGCAAAAGGCTGGGGTGCTTCGGTTCCCAGCCGAGTTCCTGCCGGGTGTGGGCGCTGGACGCGGGCTGGTCGGTCACGAAGATCGGGCCGAGGGGGCCGTAAGTCTCCAGCGGCACCGACTCGACCGGCAGGCCCAGTCGCCGGCCGATGACGGCTGCGATGTCCCGCACCTGGTCCCCCTCGTCGGCCACGGCATGCCAGCACGTACCGGCCTCCGCCTGCTCCAGGGCGAGCCGGAAGAGGACCGCCGCGTCGAGCGCGTGCACGGCCGGCCAGCGCTGTGCGCCGTCACCCGGGAAACCGGACACACCACTCCGCCGCGCGATGTCGGTCAGCAGGCCGGCGAACCCGCCCCTGCCCTGGTTGTGGACGGTGCGCGGCAGACGCACGGTCGCGCTGCGCACCCCGCGCGAGGCCAGCGCCAGAACCGCCATGGCCGCCCGACCGCGGCCCCCGACCGGCCCGTCGGTCGGTACCGGGTCGGTCTCGACGGATACACGGCCCGGCACGAACGGCGTACCGGAGGTGATGACGAAGGGACGGTCGCTGCCGACGAGCTGCTCGCCGATGGCCTCAAGGGCCGCAGCCTCCTCCGCGATCCCCTTGGCGAGGGCTTCGGAGCTGCTGAAGTCGTTGGCGAACGCCAGGTGGATCACCCCGTCGGTCCGGGCGACGCCGGCGCGGAGGGTGTCCAGATCGGCGAGAGATCCTCGGAGCGGTTCGGCGCCGGCCGCCTCGACGGCCCGCGCGGATGCGTCGGAGCGGGCAAGAGCAAGGACCGTGTGGCCGCTGCCGAGGAGTTCGGCGACGACGGCGGACCCGATCAGGCCGGTTCCGCCGGTGACGAATACACGCATGGGATGTTCCTCCGCGAGTGATGGGACTGTTGTCTCATCACTCTACCGCAGTGATGGGACAACAGTCCCATCACTTATGATGGTGGCCATGGGCAGATGGGAACCCGGCGCACGTGAGCGCCTCGTCGTAGCGGCTGTCGACCTGTTCACGGAGCAGGGGTACGACGCCACGACGGTCGCGCAGATCGCCGAGCGCGCCGGAGTCACCAAGAGCACCTTCTTCCGGTACTTCCCCGACAAGCGGGAGCTGCTGGTCGCCGGGCAGGAGACGCTGAGCCGACTGCTGGCCGAGGGGATCGCCGACGCGCCCGCCGACGCCAGCCCGCTCGAGGCGGTCGCCGCCGGCCTTGTGCGTGCCGCGGGCATGATGGCCCCTGAAAGTCGCGAACTCGCTCCTCGTCTGAAGGCGGCCGTCGCGGCGAGTGCCGAGCTTCAGGAACGTGACGCCCTCAAGACCGCGACCCTCGCAGCCGCGATGACAACGGCGCTGGTCGCCCGCGGCGTACCTGATCCGGTAGCGGCTCTCGCGGGGGAACTGGGCGTCCTCGCCTTCAAGCGGGGATACGCCCAATGGGCCGAGGGCGACCAGGACGGCAAGGACGACCTCGCCCCCTACGCCCTGGCGGCCCTGGACGAGCTGCGTGCGGCGAGCGCCTCACTGGGCTGACCAGGGCCCCCACGACCTTCTGCAGAGCGCGCATAGCGCCCTGCCCCGCTCCGACCTGATTGACCAGACGACCAGGTCGCGTGCTCCGACTCATCCGCCGCCCATCCGCAGTCGCCGAAGCGGCTGTGCCAGGGCTCTGGCCCAGGTGGACTGTGAGTTACTGTCCGTGGGGCGGTTGCGAGCTGTTCCGGGGCAGCGAAGTCGACGATCTGCCGGCGCCGCCGGGACAAGGCCGCGCTGGTCGCGGCGGCGGTCGCGCACCGACGACAGGCCACTCCCCCCGGGCCTGGCCAGATGACCGGCGCGGAGATCTCCTTACGCTCGTCGCGTGGCTCGGCCGTCAGATCGCCGAGCGGGAGCGCAGGGGCTCGGAGGCGAGCTCATCCGCGGCGCCAGGCCGCCCGGCTGTCATCGGAACGCCGGGCGGGGGTGGACCCATCCGGCATGCGCCGGTGACCCAGCGCCCCCTCACCACCTTCACAGGGGGCGGTGGCCGTAGATGGCGCCCCCGGGGTCGTCGGCCAGGGCGAGGCGGGCGGTGATGCGTTTGCCGACCGGCTCGCGCTGCACTTCGAAGCCCTGGGCCACGGCCATCACTATCTCCAGGCCGTGCTGGCCGACCCTGCCCGCATCCCCGGTCCGGGCGATGGGGAGGACGGGGTCGGAGTCCCAGACCACGATCTCGACCAGATTGCCGCAGATGCGCAGATCCAGCAGTACCGGGCCGGGTGCGTACTTGCGGGCGTTGGTGACCAGTTCGCTGACCACGAGCTGCGTGAGCTCCATGGCACGCTGCGAGACGGGCAGGCCGTGTTCGGCCTGGACCCGGGTGAGGAAATCGGCGGCCAGGTGCCGCGCCTGCGCAATGACCGCACCATCGCCGTCCAAGGCCACCGTGGTGTGCAGGACCTGCTCGCCGGGCATGGTGCCGTCCCCGCCCACAGGCGTTGAATCCATCGTGGCCGCCTTCATCACCCCGTTCACGTCACACGCTTACCCGCGCACGTGTGATCGACGCCTACAGACTCCCTGTCGGCTCCGTCACATTTTCATCACACCCTGGGTCGGCCGGTGGCTGCGGGGGCAGCGATTCCAAGCAAGGGCATGGTGTGCCAGGATCACCGACATGGGTGAGGAAGAAGTGCCGGGTACCGAACACGGGGTGCTGCCGGGTCAGCTGTCCGTCGAGTCGTCCACCGTGGACGACGTCCACGTGCTGACCCTGGCCGGGGAGATCGACCACCACACGGGCGACGCTCTGCGCCAAGCCCTCGATCTGGCCGACGCTCCATCGCCTCGCGTGGTGGTGGACATGCGGCAGGTCGCCTTCATGGACTCCAGCGGCATCAACGTCCTGATCGCCGCCCACCAGGCACTCACTCAGGCCGGCGGTTGGCTCCGCCTGGCAGGCGTCGGGCGCTCCGTGATGCGCACCCTGCAGCTTGTCGGCGTCGACGCGCTCGTCGACATCCGCGAAACACCCGACCAGGCACTCGGCTGACGACGGGCCACGGCGCAGCCCAGCCGCACTTCCGGCCTGGAATGCCGCACGGTGGGGTGGCCGCGTCCTGATCGGACATCGGACACACGCGGGCACTCTCGTGGGCCCGGCGCGGCGAAGCCGGGGGGCTGGTACTGGTCGTATCAGCCCCCCGGCTCTTACACCGCATCAGCCGGGCCAGGTTCCGGTCAGACGGCGAACTGCCGTGGCGCCGGCACGGTCGACGGCCGCTTTGACTCCGGCGAAGATCGCGCCTTGGAGCGTGGCGGCCAGCAGCACCTCGCGCCAGGAGCGCTCTTCGTCGGTGGCGTCCGGCGCGTCCTCGTCGTGGCCGACCATCTTCCAGGTCTGCTTGAACAGCGCTCCCGCGGCCATACCACTGACCGCGCCGAGCGCGAGTCCGACCGGCTTGTAGACGATCTTCGACGCCTTCACGCGGCTCACCCCTTCCGGCGGCGGCAGGCCCTCCATACGAGAACGGCCGCTGCCGCTGCCAGCAGGGCCTTGCGATTGTCACGCGCCAGCAGCAGCCCCTGGGCGGTCTTCTCCCTGATGGGCCCGGGCGCCTTCTCCTGCCAGAGCTGACCGGCTTGTGCCGCCGTGGCCCGGGCCTGCCCGGCGGCCTGGGCGGCCTTGTCCTTGACCGGTTCGGGCAGCCGGTTCTGTGCCTGGTGGGCCAGGTCGGTGGCCTTCGCCTTCAGCTCCTCCGCCTTCAGGGCGGCTTGCTCCTTCAGCTCCTCCGCCTTCAGGGCGGCTTGTCCCTTCAGCTCCTCCGCCTTGACCGCGGCTTGTTCCTTCAGCTCGCCGGTCTTCGCGGCAGCCTGCTCCTTGACCTCGGCGGCCTTCTCCTGGGCGCGCGCCTTGACGTCGGTCTTCGCCGCGAGCGCCTCGACCGTCTCTCCGAGCTCGGTCCGGGTCTGCTCAACCTGCTCGCGCAGTTCCTCGGTGCTGGTGGCGGTGGGTTCGTCGTGGGGCGGCTGGGTCATCGGTGTGCGCTCTCCTTGATCTCGGCCACGTCGGCCTTCACGTTCTCGACGGTCTGCTCAGGGGCGGGCGGCGCCGCCTGGTCGACCTGCTTCTTTCCACTCATGGCCAGGACTGCGGCGATCACACCCAAAACCGCTGTGACGATCAGGCCCGCTGCCCACACCGGCAGCGCCACCGCCAGTGCGGCGATCGCCGTGACGACCAGCGCCTGTGCCATCAGGAAGCCGACGACGCCGGCGCCGCCGAACAGACCGCCGCCTTTGCCGTAGTGCTTGCCCTTCTCCTTCATCTCCGCTTGCATCAGGCGCAGTTCCCCGCGCACCAGCTCCGTCAGCTGCTGCGAGGCCCGCTGCACCAACTCGCCCACCGGCTCCTGGCCCAAGCGGTCCGCGCTCGGGCCGGCATGGTGGGGCTGTGTGCTCGACACGGCGGCCACCTCCCGTTCCTCTGCTTTCCTGCCGGCCGGGCCGTGTCATGCGCCCGACCATCCGATGAGGGTGCGAGTACCCCGGGCATGCGAGTTCAGGACAGGTCTATGTGGGGCGAGTTGGCAGGGCTCCCACCAATCCGCCCGCTCTCCCCCATTCTGTTAGGGCAGGTGGCGCAGAATCAGGCGCGGAGCACGCCGGGTGAGCCAGGCGCCGGCCAGGCCGATGGCGGCACCGGTGGCCACGTCGCTGGGGTAGTGGGCGCCGCTCTGCACCCGCTCGAGCGCCACCATGGCGCACGGCACCGCGCACAGTGCCCCGACGGCGGGCCAGGTGGGTGTGACGGCGGCGGTGAAGGCCACCGCCGCGGCGGTGTGACCGGAGGGGAAGGACGAGGAGTCGGGGCGGTCGTCGACCTCGTCGTGGGGGAACCACTCCTTCGGTGGCCGGGGCCGATCGGCCAGCTGCTTGCACAGGCCGTTGGAGAACAGCTGGGCCGCCACCAGGGCGGCCAGACCGGTGGCCGCCGCCTTCCGCCCGCGCCACCCGCCCAGCCAGGCCATCGCGGCGGCGGCACCGCACCACAGCTTCGTGCTCTCAGCGGCCTCCTCCACGGCTGACAGCACCTTGCCCATGCCGGGTGGGATGCGGCAGGCCGCCTGCTTGCTCAGCGACCGGTCTGCATCGCGCAACTCTGTCAGAAGCCTCATGAGAGGCAGATATCCCCCAGTTCATCGGCCTATGCCCGAGATCACCGCGTGCCGGCACACCTCACCCGTCCGACGCGTTCCTGCACAGGCAGTCTCAGGCCGGGACTACGATCCGTCCCCTATCCCTAGACGCTTGAGCCTGCGCTGTCGGAGCCGCTCCGATGCAGCTGTCAGGCCGAAGAGGAGTCCCAGGACCAGCCCGAAGAGCGCCGCGACGACGACGTCCTCCGGCTCCGCCTCGTCGGAGACCATCAAGAAGAAGACCGTGGAGAAGAGCGCGACCGCCACGCCGACCCACGTACCGGCTTTGATCGGGTGTCGCCCCACCCACTTCTGGAACGGAGTCGGACGTCGCTGCCCTCCCAGCAGCCGGTCCAGAGCCCACAACGCATTCACCGCAGAACCCCACCAGTTCGCCACGTCAGAAGGATAGGCATCCGGCCCTATGGCGTTGGAGGCTGAGCTCAACGCCTTCGCGGGCCGGGCGTGGACACTTCGCGCGCGCAAGGCCTTCGCCGACAGGGAGTCACCTCGGGGCCGGCAGGTCCATGTGTGCGAGTTCGTCCGGGTCGACCACAGCGGTGATCTCGGTGATGTGGCCGTCGGCGACGGTGAAGACGAGGAGGGAGAGGGGGGTGCCGTCCCGGTCCCAGGAGATGACGCCGGGGCGGCCGTTGACGATTGCCGCATGTCCTCGTGCCGCGCTGCCGGCCACGCGCGCGCGGGTGGCGACTTCCGTCGCCCCGAGCGTGACGAACGTGCCGTTCGAGGTGTGGACTGTGAACTTCACCTCCGGATGCAGAACCTGCAGCAGCTGCTCGAAGTGGCCGTCGCGGGCTGCCGCCAGGAAGGCTTGCACGACCTCGCGTTGTTGTCGACCGGCGCTTTCCGGCCGCTGGGCGGCCCGGACTTTCCTGCGGGCGCGGCTGGCGAGCATTTTGGTCGCGTCGGCGGATTTGCCGAGAATGGTGGCGATCTCCGTGAAGGGCACGGCGAAGACGTCGTGCAGCACGAACGCCAGTCGTTCGTCAGGGCGCAGCGAGTCGTGGACCGTGAGCAGCGCCAGGCCGACGGTGTCTCCGAGTACCGCGAGGTCATCGGGAGCGGGAGCGTCGTCGAGCGTCACGGTGAATTCGGGTAGCCGGTCGTCGTAGGAGACTTCTGGCCGGGTCCGGCCCGACCGCAGGACATCGAGGCTGATGCGGCCGACCACGGTGGTCAGCCAGCCGCCCAGATTGTCGATGGTGTCGGTGTCTTGCCGGGAGAGACGCAGCCACGCCTCCTGGACCACGTCTTCCGCGTCGGCATGTGATCCGAGCATGCGGTGGGCGACGGCGCGCAGCCGGTCACGGTGGGATTCGAAGGCATCGGTGATCGGGTCTTTCGGATGGGTGCCGGACATGTTGTTACCTCCGTGGAAGCTGCTCCGTCATAGGGATGACGCGCACAAGCGCCGCAACGTAACCCGATGAAGGAGAGCACTCCCCCATGGAGAACCGGCTCAAGAACAAGAACACGAACAACACCGATGTGTGGACCGCGATCCGGCACCTGCAGAAGGCGATCACCGCCGGCGGTGTCGACCCGAAGCTGCTCGCGCTGGTCCACCTGCGTGCCAGCCAGATCAACGGCTGCTCGGCGTGCGTCTACGCCAGTGCTGCCGGTGGGAAGAAAGCCGGTGACACCGACGAGCGGCTGCACAACGTCGCGGCGTGGCGTGAGGCGCCGTTCTACACCGACGCGGAGCGCGCGGCACTGGCGCTGGCCGAGGGCGCCACCCGGCTGCAGGACGGCGCACCGGGCGTCACCGACGAGATCTGGGAAGAGACCAACGCCCACTTCACCGAGGAACAGATCGGAGCGATCAACCTGGAGATCGCACTGACCAACTTCTTCAACCGGATCAACCGCACCATCAAGGAACCGGCCGGCAAGACCTGGGGCTGAGCCCGGCGTAACTCTCACCCACCGAGGCTTCGCCAGTGGGTGAGAGCTGCGAGGCCGGGCCGGCGCAAACCCGCGTATGGCTGCTCGGCCGCGCCACGACGCTCGATCGATCCTCTCTCCGCTGTTTTGTGCGCCATCGGCCGGCCCTCGCCAAGGTTGCTCAGCCCTTGCGGTCGCGCAGGGTGTAACCGCCGTCGACGACCTTCGCGTCGGCGGCGGGTGCCATGCACTTCGTGAGCAGGGGCTCACCCTTCTTGGTGGCTCCTGAGAGTCCGATTCGGGCCTGGCCCTTCTCCGGGACGAAGAAGCTCACGCCCATGCGGGTGTGCGGGTCCAGCATGGTCAGCCACGGGTGGCCAGGGCTGGTGCGGACCAGACGGCCCGTGACGGTGGCCGTGGGGCCGCCAGTCGTGAGGCAGTCGACCGCGAATTCCCCCCAGTAGAGCTTGCCGTCCTGGGCGTGCGAGATGCGGAAGGTGCCCCAGGAGCGCTGCGGGGTGCTGCCCACGCTGTACACGGCTCGGGCATCGACCGACACCCGCACCACCTGATCCGTCATGGGGTAGTCCATGCGCGCGTCGCCCTTGAGGGAGGAGACCGTGACGGTCTCCCGTGCAGTCGGCGAAGACGGGGCGGGCGCGGCAACGGCGACGGGCGCTGCGACGGCAACCATCACGGCGAGAAGGGCGGTGGCGCGCAGGGTCCTGTTCAGCATGCGGGGCTCCGATCGGAGGGCGTTGGGATACCCACTGATCGTCGTCAACGCCAGGGCTCGCAGGCATCGTTCGCCAGTCGCGTCCGCCTCCGCCACACGGCGGAACGGAGGTCCGTCCGCCGGAGCACTGAGTCCGCTTCTCAGGCGCCGACTTTGACGGCGTGGCCGCACGTGGCCGCTGACCGGTCCGGTCTGCCCCGTCTCAATGGCCTTCCGTGGCTGCGGCCCGGGCGGCGGCTGCTTCTCCCAGCAGCAACCAACCGTCGATCTCCACGACCCGTCGCCCCTCCGGCTGCCACCCCGACGCCAACGCCGCGTCGAGCAGGGCTCGGACGGCGCCGGGTTCGTGCAGGTTCAAGGAGGCACCGCGGACATGTCCCACGTCTCCAGAGCCCAGTGGTGCCCCGCCCGGGACGTATCTGCCCGGCCCCTCGGTGAAGACGATGCGCAGGGTGCCACCCGTGCCGGCCGGCTGCGCGTGCAGCGTGAGGGTCTCGCGGCATGATCGGCTGTTGTCCGTCACGCTGTGGCTGTGACGGAGCGTCCACAGATACGTGCGCCCGTCGGCAATCAGCCGACGGGGCCTGTTCGGATGACGGGGCACGGAGCCCAGGGTACGCGGCCCGCTCGACACGCCCCCGGCCGTTGCGGGCAGCGGCCCCGCCCACCCCGCATCGCCGAGGAGGGTGGTGCGGGGTGGGCGGGCCGCGCTTCTCTGGTTCGTGGCGCAGACAGGGCCCCACCTGGCCGGTGGGCGGAATGCCTGCGGGTCGACGGCGACGCGCCGCCCTGTCTCCTGGGGCGCCCTTACCAGTTCCGGTCTTCCCCGTGGCTGCCCGCGCCGGGTTCGGAGAGCCGGCGGACGGCCCGAAGCCGGCTCAGCGGTTGAACGTCAGGCGTGGTGCCGCGTTGCGGGCCAGGGTGTGGGCCTGGTCGGGCCACCAGACACCGGCCGGCGGGTCGACGATGCCGTACTCGGGGTCGATGGTGCCGCCGGTGTTGCGCGTGCAGCTGCCGTCGGACTCGCCGGGGATCTTGAGCCACAGGTAGGCGTCGACGAGCGGGACGCCGGTGTCGGCGGTGGGGCGCGGGCCGAGGCCCCGGCCGGGCGCGTTGCACCAGGCCTCAGGATCTCCGGTGTACTTGCCCGGTGGCGGCGTCCAGGCGCCCAGGCCGTTGCGGCTGGTGTCGATCACGAAGTGACGCAGCGCGTCGGTGGGCGGGGTGCCCACGTGCTGGTCGAACCAGGCGTCGGTCCAGTGCCAGGTCGTGGGGTCGGTGGAGGAGACCGCGTTGCCGGGGGCGCCGTCGTTGGGGGCGGCCGCCGAGTAGTACTGGCCGGCGCACGAGTCGGCGGGGCCACCCTTCTCGGTGGCGAACCACATGCACTTCGAGATCCAGGTGCCGTATCTGGCGTTGTGGTCGGTGGGGTGGGTGTTGGACACGTTCAGGGCGAAGCCGTCACCGTCGCGGACCCCGGCGTCCAGCAGCCGCTGGGCCATGTCGCCGACGGGACGCCACTGGACGTTCCCCGCGTCGAGGTAGACCGCGGTGCGGGGCTTGGTCTTCAGGGTCTTCACGGCGTAGGCGAGGTCGGCGATCCGGGCGGCCGTGAGTTCGCCGGTCGGGTCCGTGGCCGGCCCGCAGTCCTTGGGGAGGAGGGCCGCGCCGTCGGGTTCGACGACGACCACCGCCTTGTCGGTGCCGATCCCGGCGGCGAACGCGTCGATCCACTGCCGGTACGCGGCGGAGGACGCGGCACCGCCGCTGGAGTACTGCGTGCAGTCCCGCCCCGGGATGTTGTAGGCGATCAGCACGGGCGTACGGCCCACGGCCCGCGCCCGGTGGACTAGCTTGCCGACCTTGGCGCGCACTTCGTCGGGCGTGCCCTCGGTGAACCACTCGGCCTGCGGCCAGCTCGCGAGCTTGGCCATGTTCACGGCGTTCTCGATGTCGCCGTTCCTGGCGTCCGCGAGTGCCTGTTGTGCGGCCTTGCTGTGCGGGTCCACGTAGAACTTCGTCGCCGGGGTGACCACGTTCTGCGTGGGGGTGGTGGCCTGCGCCTGTGTCGTGCCGAGTGCGGTGAGCGCGCTGAACGCGGTGAGGGCCGCTATGACGGCGGCCGCGCGGCGCCGTGGGGTGCGTGGTTGCATGGCTGCTTCCTTGGCTGCTTCCTGGTCGATGAGGGGGTGGAGACAGACATCCGCCGCCCGCGGCATGCCGATGCGCCGGTGACGGCGGTGGTGGACCCGGATCAGTAGCCGTAGATCATCTTGTAGGCCACCTCGGGGAGGAACTGTCCGGCCGTGGAGCCGGTCCCGACGCCGCAGTTGCCGTCGGACTCCCCCGGTGTCTTGATCCACAGCAGCATCTCGGCGCCGCCGCCCCGCTGGGTGGGGGTGCCGATACGGCGGCCTGCGGGGTTGCACCACTGGCCGTTGGAGCCGTTGCCGTTGCGGCTGGTGTCGACGACGAACGGCTTGGTGTAGCCGTAGCGGGCGCTGAGTTCCGCGTTGATGGCGTTGCCGAAGGCGATGTTCTCGGCGGTGGTGAAGTAGTTGGAGACGTTGAGCGAGAAGCCGTGGGCCTGGCGGAGGCCCGCCTCGTGCAGCCGCCGGGCCATGGTCGCCGCGCCGGCCCAGCCGGGGTTGCCGGCGTCCATGTAGACCCAGGTGTTGGGTGCCTGGCGGTTGAACTCGGCGAGGGCGCCGGTGAGCATGGCCTCGCGTTCGTCGATCTGGGCCTGGGTCATACAGCCGTAGTCCGCGAGGGAGTCCGGTTCCAGGACCACGACCGCCGGGCGGCTCGCTATACCGCCCGCGAACTGGGCGATCCAACTGGCGTAGGCGGACGGCGAGGAGGCACCGCCCGCCGAGTGCCCGCCGCAGTAGTCGCGGTTGTAGACGTTGTAGGCGACGAGGACGGGCAGCTTGTCGGCGCGGTCCGCGGCTCCCGCATAGGCCCCCGTCGCGGTGCCGATGGTCCCGCTCCAGGAGCCGAACCAGTGGGCCATCGGGGTGTTGGCGATGGCGGCGTTGATCGCGGAGGCCCGGCCGTCGCCGGGGTTGGCCGCCACCCACCTCTTGGCGGTGGAGTCCGGGTCCACGTAGAACCCGCTCGTCATGGTGGTGGGGTCGGCCGCGTGTGCGGAGGGCGCGGCGGCGAGCGCCAGCGGCAGGGCGCAGAGCGCTGCCACCAGGGTGCGGAGTCTGCGGCTCATCACAGGACCTCGGTTTCCTGGCACGGGAGTTGGGGGACGGGGAGCTTTGGGAGCGCTCCCACTGGAAGCGGTCCCAATCGTGGGGCGGGCTGGTTTAAGTGTCAATAGGTGAGGCGGCGTTGGGCTTGGAGGACCGAAGAGGACTTGGGAGCGACAGTGGACTGGAAGCGCTACCAGGGGGCAGGTGACCGCCGGTTCCCGGCCCTGTGGAAGACTCCGGGTTCATGGCAGAAGATGCGCCGCGTCGGCAGCCGACGCTCGACGAGGTGGCCGAACGCGCCGGTGTCTCCCGTTCCGTGGCTTCCCGCGCCCTCAACAACGCCCCGCACGTCAGCCGCGCCAAACGCGAGGCCGTCGAACGGGCCGTCCGGCAACTCGGTTACGTCCCCAACCCGGCCGCCCGCGCTCTGGCCACGCGGCATACGGGTGCCGCCGCCCTGGTCGTCTCGGGAGAGGACCCGGCCATCTTCGCCGACCCGTTCTTCGGCCAGGTGATCGTGGGGGCGTCGGCGGCTCTGGAGGAGGCCGACCTGCACCTGATGCTCTGTCTCGCCGCCTCCGAGCGGGGCCGCAAGCGGGTGGCGGAACTCCTGCGATCCAGGGGTGCCGACGGCGTCATGCTGATGGCGCTGCGCGAGGAGGATCCCCTGACACGGATCGCCGAGGAGGAGGCGCGGATGCCCGTCGTGTTCGGCGGACGCCCGATCGGCTCGGCGCCCCGGTGGTACGTCGACGTCGACAACGTCGGCGGGGCCCGCGAGGCGACCGAACATCTGGTCTCCCGTGGCCGTACTCGTGTGGCCGCGCTCTGCGGGCGGCTGGACACCGAGGCCGGGCGCGCTCGGTACCAGGGTTACCGGGACGCCATGCTCGCCGCCGGCCTGGAGCCGTTGCCGCCCCAGGAGGGGGACTTCACCGAGACCAGTGGGGCCGCCGCGATGGCCGCAGTGCTGGAGAAGCGCCCAGACGTGGACGGTGTGTTCGCCGCCAGCGACAACATGGCCGCGGGCGCGCTGCGCACGCTGCGGAAGGCCGGCCGGCAGGTCCCCGCCGACGTCGCCGTTGTCGGCTTCGACGACCTGACCGCCGCGCAGATCGCCGACCCGCCGCTCACCACCGTTCATCAGCCGATAGAGGCGCTGGGCCGGGAGATGGCCCGCATGCTGGTGGCGCTCCTCGACGGTCAGGACCCCACGCCACTGATCCTGCCGACCCGCTTGGTCGTTCGAGCGAGTGCGTGACGGCCAGGGCGGATCCCGAGCCGGGGCCCCGTCTGGTCGTTCACGCCCGTGCGCGACGGCCGGGCGGGCCTCGGGCTGGAGTCGGAGTGCCGCCGTCTGACGGCAAGTCGAGCGGGTGTGGGTGAGGAGGACGAGTCTCCAGCCACGGGACCCCGAGTTGTCGTCGGCACGCGGCCCTGGCAGAGGCAGTGAAACCGGCAAGCGGGGCCGATCAGGGCCTGGTCGTTGCCGCCGCGCAGCATTCGCCGCTCGGATCCCCCGGCCGGACTCCCCCGGCGCATGTCCGTGGCGCCGTCAACGGCTCTTCGCGGATGCCTCGTTCGAGGTGGGTGCCGCCGCCTGTTGATCGGTGGAAGGCTGCCGCGTCGCGGCGCCTTCCGCGGTCCTGGAGCTCGCCAGCCAGAGGCCGGTGAACAGGGCGGTGGCCGATGTGATGGCACCGGCGACGAGGAAGGCGCTGTCGAGGCCGGACGCGAAGGTGGCGCCGCCTGATTGCCGGGCGCGGACGACGGCGCCGAGTACCGCCACGCCGAGCACCGCACCGATCTGCCGAGTGGTGCTGCTGATGCCCGAGGCGAGGCCGCCTTCGTGCGGGTCGACTGCCTGGATGGCGGCGCCTGTGAGGGGTGACATGGTCAGGGCGAATCCGATGCCGATGACGGCCAGCCGCCACCACACGTTCCCGTAGCCGGTGTCTGCGTGCACCATGCCCAGCGCCAGCAGCCCGGGGCCGGCCACGGCCAGGCCGACGGTGACCACGCTCCGGAAGCCGTACCGGGCGGCGAGCCGCCCCGCGTACGGGCTGACGATCACCATGGCGAGGGTTGTCGGCAGGGTCTGCAGGCCGGCGCGCAGGATCGTGCTGCCCTGGACGTAGACGAAGAACTGGGAGAAGAAGAACGACGAGCCCATGAGCGCGAATCCCACCACGACCATGGCGGTGTTGGACACGGTGAACAGTCGTTGCCGGAACAGCCGCGGCGGCAGCATCGGAGCGGAACGGCGGGCTTCCACGGCGTTGAAGGCGGCGAGGAGGAACACCGCGGCGGTGAAACTCACCAGGATCACGGGCGACGTCCAGCCGCGGGCACCTCCCTCGATCAGCCCGTAGGTCAGCGCTCCCACCCCCAGGACGGACAGCACCGTCCCCGGGGCATCGATCGCGGGGGCGCTCGGATTGCGGGTCTCTTCGAGGCTGCGCAGACCGACCAGCAGCAGGATCACACCGACGGGCAGATTGACCAGGAAGATGGCGGGCCACCCGAAGGCGTCCGTCAGCACGCCGCCGGCCACCGGGCCCGCGGCCAGACCGATTCCGCTGAATCCGGCCCACAGCCCGATGGCTCTGATGCGCTCTTGCGGCACGGGAAAGGCAGCGGCGAGCAGGGCCAGCGAGGCGGGGCTCAGCGCCGCGGCGCCGACACCCTGCAGCACCCGGCCGGCGATCAACCAGCCGAGCGAGGGCGCGAGACTGCACAGCACCGATGCGACGGTGAACACCGCCACGCCGGTCAGGTACACCCGCTTGCGGCCGAACCGGTCGGCGAAGACGCCGCCGGACAGCAACAGCATGGCCACCAGCAGCACGTACGCGTCGACGATCCATTGCAGACCGGTCAGCTGAGTGTGCAGCCGGTGCTGCATGTCGGGCAGCGCGGCTCCGACGATCGTGTTGTCGAGCAGCACCATGAACTGACCCGAGCAGGTCACCGTGAGCAGCACGGCACGGCTCGGTCGACTGCCTGAGGCAGCGGGCGATGCCGCCATGAGGATTCCTCTCCCTCGTCAGGTGCGCCTCGCCACGGCCGACGCGGCCGCCCCCGGGACGCTCTAACGCAGCCAGTGACTGCGTTAGGCGACTGTAGGGTGGGGCTTCCCCCTAACGCAAGGCCCAGCTGCGTTAAGGTGGGGGGCGTGAACGAGCGACAGCGAGCCCGACGGCCCGGCGGGCGCAGCGCCCGAGTCGCCGCGGACGTGCACCAGGCCGTCACCGACCTGATCAACGAGCGCGGCTACGGCAACTTCACCGTCGGCGAGGTCGCAGCCCGCGCGGGCGTGGCCGACAGCAGCATCTACCGCCGCTGGGGCAACCTGGAGACCCTGCTCACCGACGTGGCCCTCACCCGCCTCAACGCGCGGTCGCCGATGCCCGACACCGGCAGCCTGGCCGGTGACCTGCGTGCTTACGCGGCCAATGTGGCCCGCGAGATCACCGGACCCGACGGTCTGGCCTTGCTGCGCCTGTCGGTCGCCCTGTCGCACACCGGTCAGCGGGGGCTGCAGGCGCGTGACGACCTCCTCGCCGAACGCGCCCGGCAACTGCAGTCCATGCTCGATCGCGCCCGCGAACGCGGCGAGCACGCACCCGACGCGTTCGACGTGCTGGACCATGTGATGGCTCCGATGTACGTCCGCGTCCTGTTCGGCATGGGCCCACTCACACCGGACTACGTCGACGGGCTGGTCGACCGGCTGCTGTGACCTCGACCGACTCGACCTGATCGGCGGGATGGGAGCAGCGTCCCGTACGGCTCCCCGAAGCCGACCCGCACCGGCCCCGCGGCTGGGGGGCGCGTGCTCAGCGTGCGTGAAGTGCACTTTCAACAGCCGGGTTGCAAGCCCGGCCGTGCGGACGTTTGCTGAGATTACCGGCGGTGGGGCACAGGGGGCCACGGTCGGAAAGCCGCATGAACGGAAGGAGGATCGACGCTTTTCGTCGCGTCCCCGTCACTGGCTGGTCTCTGCCGCCATCGTTCAGCGCAAGCAGCGGAGGTGGTCGTGGTGAAGGCCGTCGTCTACGAAAAGCCCTTCAGCGTGACGATCAGGGACGTCGACGATCCACAGATCCAGCACCCGAACGACGTACTGGTACGGGTCACGTCGACGGCGATCTGCGGATCCGACCTGCACATGTACGAGGGCCGTACCGCAGCCGAGGCCGGGATCGTGTTCGGGCACGAGAACCTCGGCATCGTGGAGGAGGTCGGCAGCGGTGTGGCCACCCTGTCGCCGGGTGACCGCGTGGTCATGCCGTTCAATGTGGCCTGCGGCTTCTGCAAGAACTGCCTCGCCGGGAAGACGGGGTTCTGCCTCACGGTGAATCCGGGCTTCGCCGGCGGAGCCTACGGCTATGTGGCCATGGGCCCCTACACGGGCGGGCAGGCCGAACTGCTGCGGGTGCCGTTCGCCGACTTCAACTGCCTGAAGCTGCCACCGGGCGACGACTACGAGACGGACTTCGTGCTGCTGGCCGACATCTTCCCGACCGGGTACCACGGTTGCGAACTCGCACAGGTCTCCCCCGGCGAGAGCGTGGCCGTCTTCGGTGCCGGGCCGGTGGGCCTGATGGCAGCCTACTCCGCGCTGCTGCGCGGAGCGTCGAAGGTGTTCTCCGTGGACCGGGTGCCCGAGCGGCTCGCCAAGGCGGAGGAGATCGGCGCCATTCCGATCGACTTCACCCAGGGCGACCCTGCCGAGCAGATCAAGGAACAGACGGGAGGAGAAGGAACGGACAAGGGCGTGGACGCCGTCGGCTATCAGGCCCAGGCGCACGACACGAGCCACGAGGAGCCCGCCATCGTCCTCAACGAACTGGTCATGACCGTCCGGCCCACCGGCATGCTCGGCATACCGGGTCTCTACGTACCGTCCGACCCGGGCGGCCCCGACGAGCACGCCAAGCAGGGCCAACTGCTGGTATCCATCGGCAAGATGTTCGAGAAGGGCCAGCAGATGGGCACCGGTCAGTGCAACGTCAAACGCTACAACCGGCAGTTGCGCGACCTGATCATGGCCGGGCGGGCCAAGCCGAGCTTCGTGGTCTCCCACGAGTTGCCACTGGAGGACGCTCCGCAGGCCTACGAGAAGTTCGACAAGCGGATCGAGGGTTACACCAAGGTGGTGCTGCACCCCGGCCACGCCCTCGCCGCCTGACCGGGAGGTGAGCGCGACAAGGAGACAAACTCGCCAGGAAGGACGAAGCCTGCGCACCGGCCGTGGCCGGTGCGCAGGCCCGCGAGCCTCCGCCCCACTCCGCAACGTGCCGAACGGTCACTGGGTGACGTACCGGACGAGCGCGAGGCGGTAATCGCGCCCAGGCGAGGTCTCGGACTGGTGAGGGTCGATGTCGACGCACGCGCCGATGACGGCGTGGCGAGCTCGTGGAGGACACGAGGTGAGTCACCGCGAGCAAGGCCGATGATCTCCTGGTGGTCAGAGCTCGGGCTGACCGGTACGGCGCAGCCAGGACGGTCACGGGAGCGCGATCACCGCGGCGATGGCGGAGCGAAGTTCCTGGTCGTCGAGGATGGCCCGGTAGTCCCGGTAGTGGGAGAGCCGGAGATCGCGGGCCTCGACGAGCCGCAGTGCCCGCCGTGCGGTCGGAGTGACCGTGCCGATGTGTAGGAACCCGCGGAGTGCCTCGGCCAGGACGCCGTAGCGGTCGTCGTCCCCGGTGAAGCGCACAACGGCCTGCTCCAATACCGCCAGGCTGGGACCCGGGTCACCGGTGATCGCCCACAGAGCGACCGCCGCCGTCGCCCTCCCGTACTCGGTGTTCTCCATGACCTCACGCACCCGTGCGGCGTGCGCCGCCGCCGCGGGGCCGAAGTCGGACAGAAGACGGACCGGTCCGTACGGTGACGCCTGCTCGTCGTCCAGCGCCTCGCCCAGAAGTCGCAGGGCGGTGCCGTCGTCACCTCCCGCGATGCGCCACGCGGCCCAGGCGATCCTGTGGTGGTTGCCCGGATGGTCGAGGACGACCGCGTCGCGCACGGCGGATGCCGTTGAGGCGGCACCGGGGCCCATCGCCACCAGCACGTCGACCACGCGCAACGAGTACCGCGTGTCCTTCAGGAGCGGCAGGACCACCGGGAGCACGGCCATGGCGTCGGGCCCCCACTCCTCGGCGACGCGCAGCAAGGTGCCCATGATCTCACCGTGGTCGCCGTGCCGCTCGTGGTCCTGCCGCGCCTCCTCCAGCAGCGCGGGCAACAGGACGTCGGCGTGCTCACGCAGCGGCGCGAGGACTTCGTGCATCTCCGGCAGGCGCGGATCGCCCGCCACCCAGCTGCGTGCGAACTGCTCCCGATGGGGAGCGCACAGCGACTCGACCAGGCCGGGGAGGCCTCGGGGGTCGCCCAGCCGGACCAGGGCCCAGCGTGCGAAGTCGCCGGCTGTCCCCTCGATCCAGGAGATTTCGTCGATCCCGGGATCGTCGAGCAGTGCCGCCAGGCGGTCGGCATGCCGGCCGCTGTCGGGCGCGAGCATGGCGAGGAGGTGGGCGGCTTTGAGCCGCACGCAGTCGTCGGCACAGTCCAGCAACCGTGCCGCGAGGGGCAGCACCGTCGGTGCCGCGGAACGCCGTAGCACCAGGTGCCGCCACGCCTCGTCCAGGACGACTCGGCGGAGTCCGTCGTCCGCGGTGCGTTCCGCCGCTTCGGCCAGCCGGGTCACGAACGACAGGGCGTACGGGGGGACGTGGTCGAGGAGACCGGACACCCATGCGGCGACATCGTCACGCGTGAAGGGGATGTCGACGCTCGGCAGCCACCATATCCGCTCGAAACGGGGCCGAACGGCCGGATTGGTGAGGACGTCCAGCAACAGGTCCACATGCTGCAGAGGTGCGTCGCGGTCGAGGGAAGCCCGCGCGATCACGGCCGCCACCTTCATCACCGGCTCGTCGTCCCGCACCACCCGGCTCAGCACCGCTTGCACCGCGCCGGCGAACCGGAACCGGCCGCCGGACGCCCCGGTCTCGGGAGCGCCGGCCGTCGTCGCGGCACGGGTGCCCAGTGTCAGCAGGAGGGGCAGGCGTACGACCGGGTCCGTCTCGGCGTGCCACCGCTGAAGCAGCGTGTCGTCGTCCGCGAGGTGGAGGGCGGCCCGCCGGACCCCGGGCACAGGGTCCGCGAGGAGCGCTGTGATCTTGTTGCCCTGACGCCGCCACTCCTTCTGCCACGCTCCGTGGGTGCTCTGTTCACCGGCCTCGCGCGCCGCATCGTTGAGGGCGCCAAGCAGTTCGACGAGGGTGACTCGTGCGCCGTTGGCAGGGTCGCATGCGAGCGCCGTGAGGAACGGCAGGGCCGCGGCCGCGACCGACGGCAGCCCGCCTGCCGGAGCGAACAGGCAGGAGTACAGCGGGTGGCAGTCCTCCTCCGTCGCCGCCGGGCCTCGCCTGACCAGGCGGCACAGCGCCCGCGGAACCTCGTCGACGGGATGGTGCTCCGGCACGCCCGTGCAGAACCGGCTCCAGTCCACCGCGTCCACCGCATCGACCGAAGTCCCCGTCACTGCCACCCCGTCATTCCCTCGCACGTCGACCGACTGACATCCTGACATCCACTCACGGGACGCACCCCAGGATCTGGTTGCCCACCTGGCCGATCTTTCGTGTCCAGCAGCTACTGCTGGGCCACCTTAAGTCGGTGTATCGGGGTACTGGGTGCGGCAGAGGGGCGGGGAAGTGCCGGCCGGGGTGTCTCTGGCGCGATCGAACACCAAGTTGGGGTTGCTTTTCAAGCTGAGCGCAGTCGGGCGCGCAGGACTGCCGCACCGTCCCCCTCGAGGTCCTCGCACGCTGCTGCTCGGCCTGCCATCGCCATGACCAGCGACAGGGTCGGCCCGCGCAGCAAGTCCCCCGAGCCGGTGCTGAACGGTCCGTCTGTGGCCTCGACCCGCAAGCCTTCGATCGCAGTGTTGCTCGCGACGGTGAAATTGCGGCTTGCGTAGAACCGGGCCACGGCGGTCGTGGTGGCCACCGGAGGTGTCCGCACAAGGCCCAGCGGCCGACGAATGTCCTCGCCGTGGACCACTACTTCACCCAGCCAGGCCGCGGTGTGTCCTGACGGCCCGGCGGGCCCTGCGACCACTTCGCGAAACCGGCGCAAGGTCTCTTCCGGTGTAGAACCCCGGTGCTTTGCGAGCTGTCGATCGTTGTGCAGGTCGGAGTCGAACCGCGCGGTCGTCATACTCAGCAGCCAGCGCCACATAGTCGTGCTGGCACCCGCCGTCAGATGGGCCACCGCCTCCTCCACCGTCCAGCGTTCACACAGTGATGCTTTCGCCCATTGGGCCTCGCTGAGCTCGGCGAGATCCTGAGCGAGCGCCATCCGCTCGACATGGATCGCCCGCTCCAGAGCTTTCCGCGTGTCCAGAACGTGTCCTTCGGCCATCGGGCGCCCTCCAAAGATCAGGTGTTCTCCGTCAGACCCCTGCCGCCGCCCAAACTCATCGCGCGCCGGTGTGGCGGTTCCTCCTCGCCTCGCCTGTCGGCCGCGCTCGCCGAGGTTGAGGGCTCCGATGTGAAGACGGCCGCCTTCGCGTGGTCCTTGCAGCGGGCGGAGGACGGCGGCGAGACCATAGGCGCTTGGGTCACCGAAGTGATCTTGAGCCGTCGAACCCGGGTGGCCGCCGGCCACAACGCCTGTTGCTGGCGGCGGGAACGGCCGCAGCCGTTCCCACTCGGCATCTGCCGGATCGCCCGCTCCTTGGCCGCATCAACGACCCGGGCGCGGACCACTCACGTGGTCGGCCGGTCAAGGCTTAGGGAAGCGGAGTGAGGCACAGAGTGAAGCGGCCTCCCCCTGAGGACTCGTCGTACTCGTCGAAGAGGCTGCGATCGCAACGCGCATCACTTCCCTCGTACCGCTCCGCGACCTTGAACTCAGCCTCGGCTGATCCGCAGTCGACGACCGTGACTTCGGCGCCGCGGGCGCTCACGCAATCTCCGACACTCGCCGTGCGGGCGCTGTCGTCCAGTTCCACACCGATCGCGATCGCACCGACCATGAGCAACGGCGCGACGATGCCCAGGGCTCCCGCACGCCGGATCACCGGCTTGCCGGCATCCAGCGGAGGCTGCACGCAGTTGATGGGAGGCGTCATCCGACCGAATCGCGTACGAGCGACAAGGTTGGAGAGCAGTGTGACCGGAGCGATGACGAGGGAGGCGATGCCCCACCAGCCCTGCCACAGCGTCTTGGCGGTCATCTCACGATGTACCGCGATACCGCAGACACGGCAGAACGGCCCCCGCACCTCCCGGAACCGCATGATGACCACAAAGCCCTGGTGCCCCCGGATCGTGGCCTCGACAGCGGGCGTCCCCCCGCAGAACCGGCAACACCGCGAGCTGGTTCCTGCGGGCCCTGGAAGCGGTACGGACGCGGGCTGAGCCGGTGGTGCCGAGTACGGATGGTGGTTCGGTGACGGTGTCGCCATGGTCCCCCCCTGGGAAATGATCTGTGGATGTCCTTGCGGCAGGCGAAGACTAGAGCAGTGAACCGACGCAGCCGTCGCCGGGGGCGCTCGGGGCCGGCCGACTGCCAGGAGGAGTCCGGGCAGCACTTGAACTTCGGCCGGTCTGCCCACATCGAGCTTCTTCAGCGTGGCCACCGCTCGGGTGATGGCCTTGATGCCCACGAGCCGCGGGACGCCATGTCGGAGGCTGCCTCTCCGCAGGCCCGTCAGCGTGCCGGAGGCGGTCCCGGCCGTAGGGCCCGGAACACCGCCCAGGCGACCGAGACGAAGGGCACCGCCACTACCGCGCCGATGACGCCTGCCACGGTGCCGCCCGCGAGGACGGACACGGCCACGACGAGCGGGTGGAGGCGGACCGCCCAGCTCATCACCAGGGGATGCAGGACGTGCCCTTCCAGCTGGCCGACGATCACGATGAGCGCCAGCACGACGAGGGCGATGACCGGGCCACGCCCGGCCAGTGCCACCACCGTGGCCACGCCGAGCGCTACCGGCGAGCCGACCAGCGGTACGAAGGCGGCGAAGAACTCCAGCAGCGCCAGCGGCAGGGCCAGCGGCACCTCGAGGACCAGCAGGGCGATCCCGACGAGTACGGCGTTGGTGGCGGCCACGATGATGATGCCCCGCGTGTACCCGGCGAAGGCCCGCCAGGCTGCCCGGCCCGCCCGGTCCCACGCCGGCCGGGCACGTCCGGGCACCACCTCGTCGCGCGACCAGCTCCACAGCCGTTCGCCAGAGTGCAGGAAGAAGACCGAGGCGAAGAGCGCGAGCGCGCCCGTCGTGACGAACTCGACGGCGCGGCTGATGCCGCTGACCGCACTGCTGAGAAGCCCCGCCCGATGGGCGGAGAGATAGTGGACGATCTGGTCCTGCAGGTCGGACAGTTTCTGCTGGCTCAGCCGGAACGGTGGCCGCTGCAGCCACACTTCGATGCGGTGCACACCGTTGCGGAATTCGTCCGCCAGCTTCGAGGACTCGTTGGCCACCGCGTCGCCCACAAGGGCGAACAACCCGAGCAGTACGACGATGCTGCCGACGAGCGCGAGGGCGACGGCGAGCGGCCGGGGCACGAACCGGCCGAGCAGGTCGGTGGCCGGGCGCAGCACCGCCGTGATGACCAGCGCCAGGAACAGGGCCACGGCGATGAGCTGGAATCGGCCCAGCACCGCGAAGAGGCCGTAGACGACGATGCCTACGAGGATCAGCCGCCAGGCGTGGGCGGCGGCGGAACGGAGCCAGGGCCCGGTGCTGTCGGCCGCGTCGGCCGCGCCGGTCGGGCGGCGCGGTGGGAGCCGTACGGAGCGCGCGGGGCGGCTGCCCAGCGCCGTGCGGCCGCCCGCACGGCCCCCGCGCCCCCCTCTGGCCGCCCCGCTACCCGATTCCGCCACCACGCCGTACGCCTCTTTCGTTCACCGCGAGACCGGTCACCCGCAGAGCACCGTATGCACGATCGGAGCGGAGAGCGGACTGCAACGCCGTGAGGGGCACCCGCTCGGTGGGCTCCTGCGGGTGGTGTCACACAGCGTGATCCTCACGGGGGCCGTGGCGGCGTCGCACCGCCGACACAGGCCGGGCCCCGTCCCGGGCGGCCGACCGGGTTCCGGGCTGCCCAGCAACGACTTCTCGCACCTCACAGACTGGGCACGATCATCCGCACGTGACTTACCTCCCCTGGCCTCTGGGGTGGTTCCGACCTCTGGGGTGGTTCCGACGTAAGGGGCCCGTATCGGGGTAGCCGACTGGACACGTGACTCTGCAGGAGTAAGGAAGACATGGACGGACGTTCGCTGCGCGCGGTGGGCTGGGCCCGCTCGTTGCCCCTCAACAGCCAGGTCAAGACGGCACGTGACTGGGCGCGGTCCCATCTGGACGAGCTGGGATGGACGAGCCGTCACCCCGACACGACCGACGACGTGCTGCTGGTCGTGTCGGAACTGGTCACCAATGCGCATGTGCACGGGCACAGCACCGCGCAGCTGGTGATGTCGTGGGACAGCCAGTCCCTGCACATCGCGGTGCACGACTCCTCGCCGGTGTTGCCGGCGCCCCGGGAGCCCGACGGGCTGCAACCCGGTGGGCGGGGCATCCTGCTCATGGAGGCGCTCGCCGACCGCTGGGAGGCTCGGCGCTGTCCGCACGGCAAGGCCGTCATCGCCTGCTTCCAACCGTCGGACTCGGACCGCTGAGGCTTCTTCGAAAGCGTCGGAAGACCACCGTCCCGCCCCCGCCTCGAACCAGGTGGTGCGGCCTCGGGGTCCGCGTCGCGTGGCGCGTCCCGGCGGCCGGCGTCAGGCAACGCTTTCGGCCCGACGCTTGGTGCTCGCCGCCTCCACTTCGACGTAGCGCCGTGTCTGCCGGCCCAGCAGGAGGCCGACGAGCGGGGCCGCCGGCCCGGTCTGGTCGATGCCCAGGGTCAGTGTGCTGTGGTCGCCCCGGGGCGTCACGGTGTGGCTGGCGGTCGTCGTCACCCCGCCGGATCGGGACTGCCAGGCGAACGACCGGCCGGGCGTCCATTCGGTGACCTTCCAGGTCAGCACCGGCATCCGTGGTTGCCTGATGCGCACCAGTGAACCCAGCCCGAGCTTCTCGTCTCCGAGCCGCTCCACGTGCCGCATCGTCGCGAGGAACTCGGGCCAGCGTTCCACGTCCGCGACGACCCTCCACAGCGTGTCCGGTGCGGCCTCGACATCCACGCGGGTCACCCAGTGCATCGCCGGAACACCTCCACGTCGAGCGGGACTTGGCCTTGCACACGCTACCGCTCGCCACGGCGTCGGGAGCGCCGGACGCCGAGACCTCTTCGTACGGTCCGCGCGGTCGGGCAGGGCGCAGGGCGCTCATGGAGGGGGCGAGAGGACCTCCAGGGCGCCGGTCTCGGTGTCGTAGCTGCGCAGCGTGGTGAGCCGGATCGACAGCGGGGGCGCCGGCAGCAGTGCGGGAATACGCCGGTCCGCGAAGGCGCCGGCTCGCCGGGTGCGGCCGAGAGTGATGTGCGGACTCCAACGCTCCGGGGCGTGAAAGGGGTTCAACGTCCCGGACCGGCTTTCCGAGACCACCGCTTCCCATACCCTGCGGTGCACGGCGGCCAGCTCCCGATCGAGGTCCAGCGCCCAGGCCAGCACCGAGGTGGGCCGCTCGAAGCGCACCACGCCGGTGACTCGCACCGGCAGCGGCAGCATGGCGGCCACTTCGGCGAGCTCCCAGCGGATCGGCGTGGTCAGCTCTGGGCAGGCGGCCAGGGTGAGATGAGGACTGTTGGTCGGTGAGCGGTGCCGAGCCTGACTGGGCAGCCCCGCGTCTGCGAGCCGCCGCCAGGCCTCCCGAACCGCTTGCTCCGCCACCTCGTCCAGCAGTACCTCGACCGTGCGCACGGCTGCACCCTACCGGCGCGTGGCCTTCGGTCCCGCGTCCGGCTGACCGTCAGATCGGCTGTCGGCGTGACGGGCCCATGGCCGCACGTGCCGCACGGGCGAGCTGGCACACTGCCGGCCGGCGGGCAGTTGGAGTACCTGTGTCCTGTCGACCAGCCGTGGGCCAGGAGCCACCGTCCACCACCCGGCGGCGCACGATCAGCGGTGCGAGCGGGTCGACGGCATCAAGTCGCCCTCGGCGGCGTGGGACCGGACGGTGCCCCACGCGCCTGCCGGGACAAGCACCCCGTCGCTACGGACGCGAGGTCAACGCCGTAGCGATGGCTCCTCGCGCTCCTGCGCCCGCGCGGCGACGGCCGTCAGATGACGCCCTGGGCGAGCATCGCGTCGGCGACCCGCTCGAAGCCCGCGATGTTCGCGCCGGTGACGTAGTCGCCCGGGGCGCCGTAGCGTGCGGCGGTCTCGTGGCAGGTGGTGTGGATGTCGTTCATGATGTGCGTCAGCTCCTCCTCCACCCGGGCCGGCGACCACGCCGTACGCGCGTGGTTCTGCGCCATCTCCAGCGCGCTCACGGCGACGCCGCCCGCGTTGGCGGCCTTGCCGGGGCCGAAAGCGACGCCCGCACGCTGGAAGAGGTGGACGGCCTCGGGCGTGGTGGGCATGTTGGCGCCTTCGGCGACCGCCTTCACACCGTTGCGTACGAGCGTCTCCGCGTCGTTCTCGTCCAGCTCGTTCTGGGTGGCGGACGGCAGCGCGACGTCGGCCGGCACCTCCCAGACGCGGCCTCCGGGCACGAACCGGGCGGAGGCCCCGCGCCGTTCGGCGTACTCGCTGATCCGCCCGCGTTCCACCTCCTTGACCTGCTTGAGCAGGTCGAGGTCGATGCCCTTGTCGTCGACGACGTACCCGGTGGAGTCCGAGCAGGTCAGCGGATGGGCACCGAGGGCGAGCAGCTTCTCGACGGTGTAGATGGCGACGTTGCCGGAGCCGGACACGACCGCCGTCTGGCCCGCCAGGTCCTCGCCGCGCTCGCGGAGCATGGCCGCCGCGAACAGCACACTGCCGTAGCCGGTGGCCTCGGGCCGGATCGCCGAGCCGCCCCAGCCGGCTCCCTTGCCGGTGAGGACACCAGCCTCCCAGCGGTTGGTGATGCGGCGGTATTGCCCGAACAGGTAGCCGATCTCGCGTCCGCCGACGCCGATGTCACCGGCCGGCACGTCGGTGTGCTCGCCGATGTGCCGGTACAGCTCCGTCATGAACGACTGGCAGAACCGCATGACTTCCGCGTCGCTGCGTCCGTGCGGGTCGAAGTCGCTGCCTCCCTTGCCGCCGCCGATGCCGAGACCGGTCAGCGCGTTCTTGAAGACCTGCTCGAAGCCGAGGAACTTGATGATGCCGAGGTTGACCGACGGGTGGAAGCGCAGACCGCCCTTGTACGGTCCGAGCGCGCTGTTGAACTCCACCCGGAAGCCTCGGTTGACGTGCACGCGGCCGTGGTCGTCCTGCCAGGGCACCCGGAAGATGACCTGGCGCTCCGGCTCGCACAGCCGCTCGATGAGGCCTGGCTCGGCGTACTCCGGCCGTGCCGCCAATACCGGCGCCAGGGTGTCGAGCACCTCGAGCACGGCTTGGTGGAACTCGGGCTGAGCAGGATTGCGCCGCTCGATCTCGACGCGCAGGGCGTCGAGCCGGGTCTTGCTGTCGTCTCGGGTCGTCACACGGTCCCTTTCTGGCACAGCTGCCACCGGTACGCGACCGGTGCTCGGCGCCCGGCGCCATTGCCGAGCGATGGACGGGCCGCCCCGGGACGTGTCCGCACAGCAGACTGACCTCCCGGTGACGGCCGGCCCCTCAGTGTTACCCGGCGGGAACTCCGAGACCAGCATGAGAGCACCAACCGTCCGAAGTCTGAGACTCCCTTCCTGGCGGCGCCAGCTCCGGCCGCGGCCTGCGGACTTCACCGCTCCGCACGCGTATGGCCAGGGTTACCCGGAAGTCCGCCCGCTGGGCGCCGAGTTCCCACCGCTGGCGACCGCGCCTGTCGCCACACAATCCGCCACAGCTTGCGCCGCCTGCGCGATGAACTGCGCAGGTAGTTCCTCCGACGTCCAGGGTGACCAGTCGTCCCACTTCCGTCCGGCGATCTCTTCCACTCGGGCGGCAGCCTGTGACGGTCTCACCCCGGGAAGTTGCAGCGCCGCCGTCGTCCAGCCGACCAGCTCGTTCACCTCCACGTACTCGTACCACTCCGCGTCGTCCCAGCCGAGTCTGTCGGCGTGGCGGGCCCATGCCCACCGCAGGGCCGCGGCAGTGGCACCGGCAGCCCGCTCTCGGGCAGTCCCTGACGTGGTTCGGGCGGCGTGATCGGCGTATTGGACCAGTTCCAGCGTCCTGCAGAGAGGGAACCTGGCGAAGAAGTCGAGATTCTCGGCGATGGTGTGACCTACGGCCCTGCCCCGGCCGTGATTCCTGGACGCCTCCAGCCACACGGCCAGTGAGGACGGCCATCCCCAGTTGCTCGGGGGATAGTGGGCGGCGGGTCGGATCACGGCGTCGAACCAGCCCTGGACGTACGCGTCAGACGCGGCGACGATCGCGTGCACGTCAGCGTCGGTCGCCGCCCTCTGCGGGTCCAAGTGGCCCCACAGCACCACAAGCGAGCGTTCCACAGCGATGCGCACAGCACGGTGTAGATCCTCCTGCCGGGAAGCCTGCGCCCACGGCAGAAGAGCGGGATAGCAGACAGTGAACGGATCTTGGTCGGTCACGGGAAAAGCCTAGGAGACGGCCGGGCCGTCATGGTCGGAGCCAGGTGACGAGAGCGGCTGCGGTGGCGGTGCGGCTCCCCGGCTTCGTTCCCGTTGGAACTGCCATCGCACGGCTCCGAAATCCAACTTGCCCCACGCCTAAACGGAATGTGAGCCAGAACATTCTCGTGCACAGAGCAACGCAAGATGAACATCAAGCCGCGGTTCCTGTTAAGCCTCTACGCTGCTCCCGTGCGCTACCTGACAGAGTCCTTCCCCCTCGGGGCCTTGAGACGGGGTCGTCCTGTCGAGCAGTTCCTTGGCCCGGCCGGCTCACCCGAACATCCCGGCATCCGCTACGTCGAGATCCGGCCGGCCAAGGTCGACTACGAGGTCTTCCTGCACACCCGGGAAGATGTCGGTCACGAAAACTTCACTGATCTGGTTGAGTTCCCTCCCCTTGATCCCGACGACGAGGAAGAGCAGTTCGGCCGCCTTCTCACGACAACCGACGACCCGCTCGTCGCCGTCTCAGCCGCTGAAGACATCACCGGAGCGGTGAGAGGGAGGTGGGTCAACGCCGGGGTCGTCCAGGACGAGTATCGCGACTACGTGATGGCCGGGCGGCCGGCAAACAGCTCACCGGATGGACATCCCTGGCCGGTGCCGCCGTCCAAGTCATGACGATCAGGGCGGTTGCCCGGTGCACGGGCGTGGAACTGGTGCCGGTCGCTCCAGGTTCTCTGCCTGAGAGTACGGTCGTCATCTGTGGGGGCATTGTGGGCTCGCCAGCTGGAAGGCGTGCCCGTCGTCAGTCTCGAGAATCCTTGACGAGTAACAACAGCGAAGTCGGCGTGGCTCCGTCAGCTACCAGGCGCATGCCCAGAAGGTGCCACGCGGTCGGGAGCTCTGCCAGAGGCCTCTCCGGCGGAGCTTCGCCGCATGGCTACGGCTTCCAGGTGCGCAGCATGGTTGCGATGTGTTCGGCCGTGGTGCGGGGGTTGTTCAACTTGTGGGCCAGCGCTGTGAGTTGCTCACGCGTGGGGTTGACCGAGATGTTGCCGGCTTCGAGGTACATGACGGCGACCGCGCAGGCGACGGTCAGGTTGGAGCGCTCCAGCCAGCGGCAGCGCCCCAGTGTGTGCACCAGAGCGGCAGCCCTTGCGTACGGGCCGTCGTAGATCGGGTGCTCCAGGAGTTCCGCGCGGTGGCGGGCAACGGCGGCTACGGGGACGCCGTAGTCGTCGACGCCGGGATCGCGCTGTCCTGCGCGTTCGGCTACCTCGAGGATCCAGGACTCGTCGATGTGGAGGATCACGCTGCCGCGCCCGGCTGAGGCTGCGCGTAGGGAGCGTCGAGCTGCCGCTCCAGGTCGTTGAGGAAGGCTCCGTGCTCCTCGATGAGCCGCTGGGCGGCGGCCATGCCGGCAGCGCGGACACCAGTGGTGTCCTCGACGATGAGTCGCTCGACATAGCGGTTGAAGTCGAGGCCGCGGGCGGCCGCGGCCTCCTTCCCGGCGGCGAGGATCTCGGGATCGACTCGGAGCTGCGTCTGCTTCCTGCCACTGGTCATGCATGCATGGTAGCAGGGTGGTAGCAGGTTGCGGGCGGCTGCTGCCCCCGTCGACGTGTCGCCCACCCTCGGAGGGTCGCCGTGGCACAGTGGCGATATGTGCGGCCGCTATGCCTCCACCCGCAGTCCGCAGGACCTGACCCGCCTCTTCGACGTCACCGACTGGCGCCCCGACGAGACGCTGGCACCGAGCTGGAACGTCGCCCCCACCGACGACGTCTACGCCGTCCTGGAACGCGCCCCGCGCAAGGACAGCACCGACGCACCGCCTGGCAGGCAGTTGCGGCCGCTGCGTTGGGGGCTCGTGCCGTCCTGGGCCAAGGACCCCAAGATCGGCTCCCGGCTGATCAACGCGCGGGTGGAGACGGTGCACGAGAAGCCCGCCTACCGCCGAGCCTTCGCCCGCCGCCGCTGCCTGCTGCCCGCCGACGGCTTCTACGAGTGGACCGCGATCAAGGACGCCGCCACCGGCAAGACCCGCAAGCAGCCGTACTTCATCCACCCCGCCGACGGACAGGTGCTGGCGCTCGCCGGCCTCTACGAGTACTGGCGCAACCCGGAGATCAAGAACGACGACGAGACCGCCGCCTGGCTCGTGACCTGCACCATCATCACCACCGAGGCCACCGACGCAGCCGGCCGTGTCCACCCCCGCATGCCCCTGGCCCTCACCCCCGACGACTACTCCGCGTGGCTCGACCCCCACCACGCCGACACCGAAGAACTACGCGCCCTGCTCACCCAGCCCGCGGACGGCAACCTGAACGCCCGCCCCGTCACTACGGCCGTGAACGACACGCGGAACAACGGCGCGCACTTGGTTGAAGAGATGCCTTAGGCATGAGCGTCAGGATGCGGAGACACGCCGAGCCGCACCTCTCCTCAGCGGCCCGTCGGCCCCGTTCGCGCCGCCCGTCGGCCCCCGTTACGCCGCGTGCTGTTCCGTGCGCTCATATGTGACTTCGCGCCCTCCGAGGAGCGCCCCTGCTTAGCAATGGGTCACGTGGGAAGTCGGAGGGGCACAGCCCTCCTGCGGAGACCGGTGGGACGGGCGGATTTCCGGGTGAGGCCAACAGCGTTCACCCGTCACGTTAGGAGTGCCGTGACCGTTCGCATCGGGGTGGAAGAGGAATTCCACATCGTCGAGGTGGAGTCGGGTCTGCTCGCACCGCAGGCCGACACCATGCTGAAGAGGCTCCCCGCAGACACCTTCACGACCGAGCTGCAGCAGGCGACCATCGAGTCGAACAGCGGTGTTCATGCGTCTCTTGACGGCCTCTACGACGATCTGATCAGTTCCAGACGCCGGCTCGATGCCGCGGCGAGCGCGCACGGGCTCGCCGTGGTGGCCGCCGGCACCGTGCCGCTGGCCCGCATACAGGACACCCGGCCGACCGCCGGAAGCCGCTACCGGCACATGGTCGACGAGTACCGCAAGATCGCCGACGAGCAGCTGATCTGCGGGACGCACATCCACGTCGACGTGCCCGACCGCGACCTCGCCGTGCGCCTGATGTGCGAGGTCTCCCCGTGGCTGCACGTCCTGCTGGCCCTGTCCGCCAGTTCTCCCTACTGGCTGGGGGCCGACACCGGCTACGCCAGCTGGCGCACCATGGTGTGGCAGCGCTGGCCGACCTCCGGCCCGCCCGGGTGCCATGCCGACGCCGCCGAGTACGACGCGGCCGTACAGGACCTGATCGACTCCGGTGTCATCAGCGACGCCGGAATGATCTACCACGACATCCGGCCCTCCGACCACCAGCAGACCCTCGAACTGCGCATCTGCGACGCCTGCCCCCGACCGGAGACGGTCGTGCTCATCGCCGGGCTGTACCGCGCCCTGGTGAGCGAGGCCCGCGAGCGGCTGGAGCGGCCCGGCGCGCCCGCCTGCCCGGGCCGGCACGCATGGTTGCGTGCCGCTTCCTGGCGAGCCGCCCGGTCGGGCCTGGAGGGGGCCCTGCTCGACCCCGAGACCCGGCACGAGGCACCCGCGGCCCAGGTCGTACGGCGCCTGCTGGAACGCGTGCGGCCCGCGCTCGAAGCCGCCGGAGACTGGCCCGCGGTCCGGGACCTCGCGCAGCGGGCCCTGGCGACCGGCAGCGCCGCCCACCGCATGCGCCGCGCCGCCGACGAGGACGACCTGCTGGCCTGCACCGATCTGGCGATCGCGGAGACCCGGGGCGATGACCGCCCTCGCCGACGGCCCGCCGCTCCCGCCCGGCGCCTCGGCTCCGCAGGGCGGCCGGTCGCCCACCCCTCCGCAGCCACCGTGGCCAGGAGCGCCGGTCGCTGAACACCGGCCACGCCGGCCACGTCCGTACCCGACTCTTGTCACGACGAAGGAGACGCACCACCGTGTCGATCAGTCCCGGCCACATACCGGCGGGCCGCCCGCCCCACCCCTCACCGTCACGCGCCCTGCGCGACCGGCACGGGCAGGAGGGAGGTGGTTCCCGATGTGCGGCCTGAGCGGAGAGATGCGCTTCGACGGTACGCGTCCCGACCTGGCGGCCGTCGAGCGGATGAACGACCGGCTCGCCGCCCGCGGACCCGACGGGGAGGGGGTGTGGTCGCGGGGCGCCGTCGCGCTGGGACACCGCCGCCTGAAGATCATCGACCTCTCCGAGCGCGGTGCGCAGCCCCTGACCGACACCGAGCAGCAGATCACCGGTGTCTTCAACGGGTGCATCTACAACTACCAGGAGCTGCGCGAGGAGCTGAGGGCCCTCGGGCACCGGTTCCGGTCCACCTCCGACACCGAGGTGGTCCTCGCGGCGTACCGGCAGTGGGGTACGTCCTGCGTCGACCACTTCCACGGCATGTTCGCCTTCGCCCTGGTCGAGCACCGCACCGGCCGGCTGATCCTGGGCCGCGACCGGCTCGGCATCAAGCCCATGTACCTGGCGCGGACTCCGGGGCGGCTGCGCTTCGCCTCCTCGCTGCCCGCGCTGCTCGCCGCCGGCGACGTGGACACCTCGCTCGACCCGGCCGCCGTACACCAGTACTTCAGCTGGCATGCGACCGTCGCCGCTCCCCGGACCGTGCTGGCAGGGGTGCGCAAGCTTCCCCCGGCCACCGTGCGGGTCGTGGATCCGGACGGCAACTACCGGGACCACTCCTACTGGCAGCCGTCGTACACACGCCGTCCCGAGCACGCGGGCATGCGCCCGGCCGAGTGGCGGGACGCGGTGCTGGACGCTCTGCGCACGGCCGTACGGCGGCGGATGGTCGCCGACGTCCCGGTGGGCGTCCTGCTGTCCGGGGGACTGGATTCCAGCCTGATCGTGGCCCTGCTGGCCGACGAGGGGCAGCGCGACCTCGCGACGTTCAGCGTGGGCTTCGAGGCGGAAGGCGGCGACGAGGGGGACGAGTTCCGTTACTCGGACCTCGTCGCCAGGGAGTTCGCCACCGATCACCAGCAGCTGGTGGTTCCCTCGCAGCGCGTCTCGGCGGCCCTGGACGCGGCGGTCGCGGCGATGAGCGAGCCCATGATGAGCCATGACGTCGTCGCCTTCCATCTGCTGTCCGAGCAGGTGTCGAAGAACGTCAAGGTCGTCCAGAGCGGGCAGGGCGCCGACGAGGTCTTCGCCGGCTACCGCTGGTACCCCGAGCTGGCGGCCGCGGCCCGCGAGGAGGAGCCGGACCGGTACGCCGAGGTGTACTTCGACCGGTCGCACGCCGACCTCGCCGCGATGCTGCAGCCCGACATGCTGCCGGCGGAGGACGTCTCCGGCCGGTTCGTACGGGAGCACATGGCGGTGCCGGGGGCCGAGACGGCACTCGACGCCGCCCTGCGCCTCGACACCCATGTCATGCTGGTGGACGACCCGGTCAAGCGGGTCGACAACATGACGATGGACTGGGGCCTGGAGGCCCGTGTGCCGTTCCTGGACCACGAGCTGGTGGAGCTGGCGGCAGCGTGCCCGCCGGAGCTGAAGCTGGCCGACGGCGGCAAGGGCGTCCTGAAGGAGGCCGGCCGCAAGCTGCTGCCCAGCGAGGTGGTCGACCGTCCCAAGGGCTACTTCCCGGTCCCGGCGATCACGCACATGGCCGGGCCCGTACTGGACAGGGTGCGGGAGGCGCTGGGCGCGCCCGAGGCGAAGCGGCGCGGCCTCTTCCGGGACTCCTACGTGAGCGAACTCCTGGCGGCCCCCGACCGACACCGCACCAAGCGCGGAGCGAACGCACTGTGGCAAGTGGCTTTGCTGGAGATATGGCTGCAGACGCACGGAATCTGACCGACGAGTCCCTCGCCCTACGGCCACCCGACGCCGGCGAGTCCCTGGCGGCAGGGCCGTCCGGCACCGGCGAGTCCCCCGCGGTACGGCCCTCGGACGCGGTACGGCCCTCGGACGCCGACAGGGCTGGTGCCGGTGCCGGGCGGCCTTCCGCCGCCCACCTGAACCGGGCCGCCCCCGCGCCCCCGTCGGCACCGGACGGCCGTACCGCCGCCTTCGCCGCGCCCGCCCGCGTCCCGCTGCCGAACGCCTCCGGGCCGCGCGAGGCGACGACGCGGCTCGTCGCGCACGGCTGCTGGTACCCCTCGGCCGACCCGGCCGGCACACATGTCGCCTTCATCTGTGACCGGGGCGGCGTGCCGCAGCTCTGGACGGGCCCCGTGGACGGTGACGCCGTGCGGCTGCTCGACGACGGCCCGGATCCCGTGACCGAGGTGTCCTGGTCGCCGGACGGCCGCTGGATCGCCTACACCACGGCCCCCGGCGGCGGTGAGCACACACGGGTGCTGTGCGTCCGGCCCGACGGCAGCGACCGGCACATCCTCGCCGGAGCCGAGCCGGGCAGCTCCGCGCACCTGGGCTGCTGGGCGCACGACGGGTCGGCGGTCGCGGTCACCGTCGCGGTCCCCACCGCCGTACCCGGCCCGGACGCCACGGCGGAGGGCGGTGCGCCCGGCCCGGCCGACGCCCTCCTGCCGGCCCCCTGGCACGGCCGTACGGGCGACACGCAGCTCCTCGGCCCGGCGCCCCACACGGAACCCGGGCCCGGACGGCCCTCCCCCCTCCTCACCGTGGAGACGGCTGCGCTCGGCGCACCGGGCGGCAAGGATGCCCCGGCCGCCGGATTCGGCGACGGACTGTCGGCGTACCTCGTCGACCCCGAGGGTCTCGCCGCCCCCGTCCTGCTCGCCGTCGAGAAGGACGCGGCGACGCTCCGCGTCTGCGACCTCAGCCGGGACGGCGCGCTCGCGCTGCTGCGCCGGGGACCTCGCGGCCGACGTGAAGCCGTCGTCCTGCGCACCGCCGACCACGTCACGACGTGCGTGATGCCGGTGGCCGACGGCGACCCGTGGATCGGCGGCTTCTCACCCCGCGCGGACACGTTGTGGCTGCGCAGCAATGCCCACCGGGAGTTCGCGGTCCTGCTCGCCGCGGAACTCGCCCCGGAAGGACATCCGCTGAGCTGGTCGGTCGCCGCCGCGCGGGAGAGCAGCGACCTGGAACTGCTGCGGTGCGCCCGCGACGGCAGTTCCGCCGTGCTCGCCTGGAACATCCGGGGCATGAGCGAGGTGGAGATCCTGGACACGAGCGCGGGCGGGCGGCCGGGGGGAGACTCCGGCGCGTTCGCACGGCCGCAGGCAGAGGCCGGTGGGTCCGGACGGCTGACGGCAGAGGCCGGTGCGTCCGGACATCGGACGGCAGACGCCGGTGGCTCCGCTCGGCCGTGGGCAGACGCCGGTGCGTCGTCCTGGCGGGACCAGGACGCGTCCGCCCGGTCCGGCGCGGATGCGGGCCCGTCCCGGTCCGGGGCGGATGCGGCCCCGTCCCGGTCCGTGTCCCTGCCGCACGAGGTCGTCACCCGCATCACGGACGCCGGCCCGCGGATGCTGCTGGCGCTGTCCGGGTCCCGCCGTCGCCCCGGCATCTGGTGGCTGCCCGGCGGTGCGACCCCGGTGCGCACGCCCTGGTCGTCACGGGACGAGGACGCCGTTCCCCCGGGCCGCCCGCCCGTGCGACCGGTCCCCCTCAGCCCCACCGCCCGGGACGGGCTGTCCCTGAACGGCTGGTACTACCGTGCGCCGGGCCGCGCTCCCGGCGAACCGGCCCCCTGTGTCATCCATCTGCACGGCGGCCCCGAGGAACAGGAACGCCCCGTCCTCAACCCGCTGTACCACGAGATCCTCGGGCGCGGAGTGGACGTCTTCGCACCGGATGTCCGCGGGTCCTCGGGATACGGCCGGTCGTTCGTCGACGCGGACCTGGGCCGGGGACGGTTCGCCGCGATCGACGACGTGGCGGACTGCGCCGCCCACGCCGTCCTGGCCGGTCTGGCCGATCCCGCCCGGCTGGCGGTGATGGGGCGTTCGTACGGCGGCTATCTCACCTTCGCCTCCCTGGTGTGGCACCCGGAGCTCTTCCGCACCGGGGTGGCGGTGTGCGGCATGTCGGACCTGACGACGTTCTTCGAGGGCACCGAACCCTGGATCGCCCAGTCGGCGGCCCACAAGTACGGCCACCCCGAACGCGACCGTGAACTGCTGCGGGAGCTGTCACCGATGAGCCGCGTCGACGCGCTGCGCGCACCGGTGCTCGCTGTGCACGGGGAACACGACAACAACGTTCCCCCGGGCGAGTCGGAGCAGTTCGTACGGGCGGCACGCGAACGCGGGGTGACGGCCGAACTGCTCACCCTGCTCGACGAAGGACACGAGTTCCTCCGCGCCGACAACCGCCGGCTCTTCCGTCGCACCGCCGCCGACTGGCTGCAACGGCATCTGCGCAGCTGACCTCCGGGACGCGGGGGCGACACCCACGAGGTCCGCAGCGTACGCATGCGCGAGGAACCCGCCGGGGCGACCCCCGAGGCCGTGCCCTGCCCCCGCCCTGACCGCCGTGCCGGACGACGAACGCGCCCTTCAGGCGCCCAGTTTGTCGACGGCGTCCTGCAAGGCGGCCGCCAGGTGCGGGGCATCCGCCTCGGCGGGTGACCGCGTGCCAAGGCGTTCCATCAGCTCGGCGTGTGACATCACCACCGCTGCCCCGCGGTAGCGCTCGCTGCTCAGGGCGGTCTGGTCGACCACGTGGGCACTGCCTTCCACGAGGACGAGAACGGTGTCGTCCGACGGGGCCTCCAGCAGCTCCCTGACCAGTGACTCGTCGATCTTCATACGGCCTCTCCTTCGGCGCCACGGCCTGCGAAACCCCCGCCCGGCCACCGGTGGCGAGGCGCAGGGCGTCGACGGAGTACCCCCCGGTCGCCGTTCGAGTCCGCCGCACACGCCCTCACGCGGACGCAGACCCGGCCATTGGCCACCACGGGTCGACATGTCAGCGTGGCCTGTGTGTCCGTGCCCCACAGTCGCTCGCCGGTTTCGCATGGCGTCGGGCCTCTCCTCGACGACGCAGCGTGACCAAAACCTCGCGGGCGGGTTGCACACGGCGGTCCCGCCCCACTCCGGCAATACTGTCGGAACAGAAGGAGATGCCCGTGTCGCCCGCTGCAGCTCATGAGTCCGCAGACGTGATCATCGTAGGCGCCGGTCCCGCCGGATCAACCGCCGCCTACCACCTGGCCACGGCCGGTCGCAGCGTCCTGCTCCTGGAGAAATCGGCGTTCCCCCGGGACAAGATCTGCGGCGACGGGCTGACACCTCGCGCCGTGAGAGAGCTGAGCGCGATGGGGGTCGGCCTCGAGGGCGACGGGTGGGTGCGCACCGCCGGTCTGCGCGTTCACGGGCTCGGGGACACCGTGGAGATGCCCTGGCCCACGGTGGCCTCCTACCCCTCCTTCGGACTCGTCCGCACCCGCGAGGACTTCGACCAGCTCCTGGCCCGGCACGCGGTGGCGGCCGGGGCCCGCCTGCTGGAGGGGACCAAGGTCACCGCACCCGTGCTTGACGCGACCGGTCGTGTGACCGGGGTGGTCGCCGAGCACGGCGGCGTCAGCCGCACCTACCGGGCGCCGGTGGTCGTCGCCGCTGACGGTGCCTCCAGCCGCCTGGCCGTGGCACTCGGCCTGCACCAGCGCATCGACCGGCCCATGGGTGTGGCCCTGCGCCGCTACTACACCGCCGCGCGCCGCAACGACTCCCACCTGGAGATCTGGCTCGACCTCACGGCACGCGACCGGACCGGACGCACCTACATGCCGTTCGGTTACGCCTGGATCTTCCCCGTGGGCGGCAACACCTTCAACGTCGGGCTCGGCACCTTCCACGTGGGGCACAAACCGAAGGTCGACCACCGGCGCATGCTGGAGGAGTGGACCCAGCGCCTGCCCGCGGCGTGGCACTTCGACGAGGCGCACGCCGCCGGACCGGTCCGTGGCGCTCCCCTGCCGGCCGGTTTCAACCGGGACCCGCAGTACACGCGGGGCGTGCTGCTGACGGGCGACGCCGGCGGGATGATCAATCCGCTCAGCGGTGAGGGCATCGACTACGCCATGGAATCCGGCCGTCTCAGCGCCGACACCGTCACCCGCGCACTCGCACGGCCCACCCCCGCCCAGCGCGAGCAGGTCCTCCAGTCCTACCCCCACCTCGTCCGCAGCTCCTACGGCAGCTACTTCACCCTCGGGCGGCTCATCGTGCAGGCCCTGAACCACCCCACGATCATGAAGGCCGTCGCCACCCACAGCATGCGTCACCCCGCGCTGCGCGCCCTCATGTTCAAGCTGTGGACGAATCTCGCCGACCCGCACAGCAAGGACACGCTCGACCGGGTGATCACCACACTGCAACGCCTGACACCGCCGGCCTGAACACACCGCCGGCCCTGCACCGCCGGTGCGACGCCGGCGCGTTGACCGCCGTACGGCGGTTTGCGGAGTCGCTGTGGCTGCCGGTCACTCGGCGGGCCGTGCCGCCCAGGCGACGAGCAGGAGGAACAGGCCGCAGCTGGTGACCACGAACCACCCGGGACGGGAGGCCTCCGCCAGGTGAGCGGGACCGGTTCCCGTCGCGAGGCCGCCGGCGACGGCGATGCCGAGGGCGGAGCCGAGCTGGCGTGCGGTGGAGGTGACGGCTCCGGCCACTCCGGCCCGGCTGCGCGGCAGGCCGCTCACCGCGGTGTTGGTCAGGGGGGCGTTGGCGAATCCGAAGCCGATGCCGATGAGGAGGTAGGCCGACAGCAGCAGCATGACGGGGGTGTGCCGGTCCAGGCTCAGCAGGCACAGGCCGCCCGCCGTGAGGAAGACGCCGGCGGCGGTGAGCGGCGGGCGCGGGCCGACGCGGCCGGCGAGCGCGCCGGACCACGGGGCGCAGACGATCGCTCCGAGGGCCATGGGCAGGGTCACGGCTCCCGCGTGCAGGGGTGTCCAGCCGCGCCCGTGCTGCAGGTACAGGGTGTTGAGCAGGAGGGTCACGTTCAGGGCGACGAACACGGCCACCGCGCCCAGAACCGCGCCGGCGAAGGCCGGGCGGCGGAAGAGAGCGAGGTCCATCAGCGGTTCCGGCCGCCGCGATTCGACCCGTACGAAGGCGAGCACGGCCGCTGCCGCGACGGCGTACCCGGCGAGGGCCGTGGGCGAGAGCCTGCCGATGTGCGGGCCCTCGATGAGCAGCCCGACCACGACGGCGACGAGCAGGGCCAGCAGCGCCTGACCGGGCAGGTCCAGTCGGCGCGGCCGGCCCGCGGCACGGGACTCGGGTACGAACAGGGCGGTGAGCAGCAAAGCGGCTGCGATGACCGGCGCGTTGATCCAGAACACCGAGCGCCAGCCGAGCGCGCAGACGAGCGCCCCGCCGGTGACCGGTCCGACGGCCATGCTCAGGCCGAAGACCGCGGCCCACACGCCGATCGCCCGGGCGCGCTCGCGCGGGTCCGGCATGGCGCTCACGACGATGGCGAGGGCCACCGGGCTGAGCATCGAGGCTCCGACACCCTGGACGGCGCGGGCGGCGACGAGCACTCCCACCGAGGGAGCGGCGGCGCACAGCAGCGAGGCGGCGCCGAAGACCAGCAGCCCCGAGCGGAAGACACGGCGGCGGCCCAGCCGGTCCGCCAGCGCTCCGGAGGAGATCAGCAGGGCAGCCAGGACGATGGTGTAGGCGTCGACCGTCCATTCCAGGCCCCGGGGTCCGATGCCCAGCCCGTCACCGACGGCGGGCAGCGCCACGTTGACGATCGTGGTGTCCAGCCCGACCAGGAACATGCTCAGACAGCACACCCCCAGCACCACCCAGCGTCTTCGCAGGCTGAGCGGGGGCGGCACGGACAGGGACGGCTCGGTGACGGTCATGGCTCGGCCTCTCGGCGAGGGGACAGATGCCTGCCATGCTGCGTCCGGCCCCGGCCCGGCTCCCGGAGTTCTTGCCGGAACAGCAAAGAACCGTAGCCACCCGGCAAGTTGGCGACAGGCAGGACACCGGACGAACCGCGGAGCGGGGCCTGCGTCAGCCGTGCCGTCGTGGCGTGTGGCGGCCCGATGGCGGGCCTGTCCGCGGTCGCGCGCTGTACGGTTCAACGGTCGTTACCACCGAACCGCGCGACATGGGAGGTCCGCCGGCGTGGTCGAACTGAGGCTGGGGCCGCTGCTGCGGTACACCGACAGCTCCTGCGCGACGGTGTGGGCGGAGACGAGCCGTCCGTGCGTCGCCCAGGTGCGCTGCTCGAACGGCGCGGGCGGCACGGCGCCGACCTTCCAGGTCGCCGGCCACCACTACGCGCTGGTCACGGTCACGGGTCTGGAGCCGGGAACGGCACCGTCGTACGAGGTGCTCCTGGACGACACCCCGGTGTGGCCGCTGCCCGACACGCCCTTCCCGCCCTCCGTCATCCGGGTGCCCGGTGCCGGCGACACCGTCCGGGTCACCTTCGGCTCCTGCCGCTGGGCCGCTCCTCCGGCCGACGGCAAGGATCCCGTGGGCGCCGACGCCTTGGACTCCCTCGCGCAACGCCTGGCGGCCGACCCGCACGCCGAGCGCCCCGACGTGCTGCTCCTGCTCGGGGACCAGGTGTACGCCGACGAGACCAGCGAGGCGACGCGGCGCTGGCTGGCCCGGCGCCGGGATCTGCGGGAGCCGCCCGGCAGCCAGGTGGCGGACTACGAGGAGTACTGCCGCCTCTACCACGAATCGTGGCTGGATCCGGAGGTCCGCTGGCTGCTGTCCACCGTGCCCAGCTTCATGATCTTCGACGACCACGACATCGTCGACGACTGGAACACCTCCGCCGCCTGGCTCGCCGACATGCGCGCCACGCACTGGTGGCAGGAACGGCTGCTGAGCGGTCTGATGTCGTACTGGGTGCATCAGCACCTGGGCAACCTCTCCCCCACCGAACTGGCCGCCGACCCGACCTACGCCGCCGTGCGTGCCACCCCGGACGGCACGGACGCGGTCCGGGCCCTGGCCACGCAGGCCGACACCGATCCGGCCTCCGTGCGCTTCAGCTACGTGCGCGACTTCGGCCGGATCCGGCTGGCGATGGTGGACTCGCGCGCGGCGCGGGTGCTCCGGGAGGACCGCCGCGCCATGCTCGACCCGGGCACGGCCGACTGGCTGCGCGAACAGGTGCTGGCCGACGCCGGCGGGTACGACCACCTGCTGATCGGCACCTCACTGCCCTGGCTGCTGCCCCCTCTCGTCCACGACCTGGAGGCCTGGGACGCCGCCCTGTGCGCCGGTGAACGCGGACCGCGCTGGGCCCGCTTCGGCGAACGCCTGCGCCGCGGGGCCGACTTGGAGCACTGGGCCGCCTTCCCCCGCTCGTTCGACGGTCTCGCCGATCTGATCGCCGAGGTGGGCTCCGGATCCGACGCGCCCGCCACGGTGTGCGTGCTGTCGGGCGACGTGCACCACGGCTACCTCGCGCAGGCCTCCTGGCGGCGCGGCGGGCCCGGCCTCCCCGTCGTCCAGCTCACCTGCTCCCCGGTGCACAACTCCGTCCCCCTGTCGATGCGCGTCGGCTTCCGCCTCGGGTGGAGCGCACCGGCGCGTCTCGTGGGCCGCGCCTTCGCGCGCCACGGCCGCTGTGCCCGCCCACCCGTGAGGTGGCGCAAGAAGGGCGGCCCCTGGTTCGGCAACCAGCTCATGACCCTGACGATGCGGGGACGCTCGGCCCGACTGCGGCTGGAGCGCACCGGGAGGGACGCGACTCTGCGGACGGTGATCGTCCGCACGCTGGCCTCCGGCTGAAGCGGAGCACCGGCCGGTCGACGAGACCGGCAGGCGCTGTCCTCTCCCGCCCGCCCCGGGCGCGGCGCTGTCCTCTCCCGCCCGCCTCGGCAGGCCGTGCCCTCTCCCGCCCGCCCCTCTCCCCCGTCGCCGCACGGTCCACCGCCCGGTCACGGCAGCCCGCTGTCGAGGCCGGTCGGACGCGACCCCACCTCCTGCTGACACTGCAACGCTTCCCCTGTCCGGCCCAATGACGGTGCGCCGGAGGGGCGGGCCGGCGTCGCGGGTGTGACCGTGGGGAGGAAGCGCCGACCGCGAGTGCGAGGAGCGAGCGTGGTGAACGGATCCGGCGAGGGCTGTACGCCGCTGAGTGCCGTGGCGGACGCCGTGCTGTACGAGGGGTACCTGCTGTACCCGTACCGCCGGTCCTCGGCGAAGAACAGGGTCCGCTGGCAGTTCGGCGTACTGCTGCCCCGGAACTGGGTGGAGCGGGACGGCCCGGTCACGCCGGGACTCTCCGGCTCCGCCGACTCCTGGTACCAGCAGACCGAGTGCCTGGTCCGGGCGCGGCGCGAGGACGCCGGCGTACGGGTGCGGGTGCGGTACCTGCAGCTCCAGCACAAGCAGGTGGAGGCGGCCGACGGCGACGGAAGGTACCGCCCGGTCGAGTCGCTGCGGACGGCGGACGGCGTCACGCACCTGTCCTTCGAGGAAGCGGTGCCCCGCGAGACGGAGCTGGCGCTCACCCTGGAGGAGCTCGCGCACGGCGGCCGGACCGTCGCGGTGCGGGCGCCGGCCGGTGAGGAGTACGAGCCGTTGCCCGCCGGAGCGGGGCGGACGGTGCGGCGGCGCAGGGAGGTACGGGCCGAAGCGACCATCGTGGCCGAGCCCCTGGCCCCGCGCCTGTACCGGTTGCGTGTGCGCACCGAGAACACCGACCGGGCGCCGGATCCGGCGGCCCCGCGCGGTGCGGTGCTGGGGCAGGCGCTGCTCGCCACGCACACCCTCCTCTTCGGCGACGGCGTCGAGTTCGTGTCGCTGATCGATCCGCCGGCCGCTCTCGCGGACGAGG
The DNA here is from genome assembly GCF_043082085.1 of Streptomyces sp. NPDC014801. Taxonomy (NCBI): domain Bacteria; kingdom Bacillati; phylum Actinomycetota; class Actinomycetes; order Kitasatosporales; family Streptomycetaceae; genus Streptomyces; species Streptomyces sp. NPDC014801. The sequence continues at coordinate 101,280 of NZ_JBIBXG010000016.1, forward strand.
TGCGCCGCTGCCGCAACGCCTTCACGTTCCCGGTGCTCGGCGGGGCGCCGCAGCAGTCCGGCGGCGCGGACGGGGCCACCGGCACGTCCTCGCCCGATCGGCCCGGCGCCGAGGACGGCGCCACCGGCGCGTCCCTGCTCTCCGCGCCGATCATCCTGCCGGACCATCCGCAGGTGGCGCCGGAGAGTCCCGGCGATCTGCACGACGCGGCGGAGATCGACGAGATCCTCACGCTGCGCACGATGCTGCTGACCGACGAGGAGAAGGCCGAGGCGCGGGCCACCGATCCGCGCGCCGCCCGGATCGTCGACCGGGTGGACACCATGCCTCAGGAGGTCTTCGCCCGGCTGCACGGCACCATCCGCTCCCTGACCCCGGCCGGGGCCTCGGCCGAGGAACCCGCTTCGGCCCGGCCGGCCTGGTGGCAGGAGGGCGGCGACGACGGTCTCTTCCCCACGACGGACACCGTGCTGGTGGACGGGGTGCCCGTGGGCGGCGGCAGCCGGGTGCGGCTGCGTCCGCGCGTCCGGGGCGCCGACGCCCAGGACATGTTCCTGGCCGGGCGGTCCGCGCGGGTGTCCGCGCTCTTCCACGACGTGGATCGCAGCATCCACCTGGCGGTCACCGTGGACGACGACCCGGCCGCCGAACTGCACGGCTGGTACGGCCGGTTCCACTACTTCCGCCCCGACGAGGTCGAACCGCTCGCCGCCGACGACGCAGCGGACCAGGGCGGCCCGGACGGGCCGGGGTCCCCGCGGGCCGCGCACCCGGCCGACCACCCCGAGACACGGCGGTCCGATGCCCACGCCTGAGGGCGCGGGCCGGCCCCGGCCGGCCGCCGCCCCGGCGAACTTCCCGCACCGACCCTCGCGGCCCCGTCGGCCGCGGCCTGAACGGTTTTCGAGATCCGGCTGCAACGGAGGCCAGAGATGACCACACAGAGCGGTACCACCGAAGTCGGCGGCGAGCCCGCCAGGGCCGAGGCCAGGGAGGGGTTCGACGAGATCACCATCCTGTGGATCTCGGAGGGCATGAGCTGCGACGGCGACACGGTGTCGCTGACCGCCGCGGGCCAGCCGTCCATCGAGGACGTGGTGCTCGGGCTCATCCCGGGGCTGCCGAAGGTGAACCTCGTCAACAAGGTGCTCTCGCCGAGCCTGGGCGGCGAGGACTTCCTCGCCCCCTACCGGGCGGCGGCGCGCGGTGACCTGGAGCCGTTCATCCTCGTCATCGAGGGCTCCATCCCGAACCAGAACATCATCGAGGGCGACGGCTACTGGACGTCGTTCGGCAACGACCCGGAGACGGGCGAGCCGCAGACGCTCAACGAGTGGATCGACCAGCTGGCGCCCCGGGCCTGGGCGGTGGTCGCGGCCGGTACCTGCGCGACGTTCGGCGGTATCCACGCCATGGCGGGCAACCCGACGGGCTGCATGGGACTCGCGGACTACCTGGGATGGGAGTTCAAGGCCCGCTCGGGGCTGCCGGTGGTCAACGTGCCCGGCTGCCCGATCCAGCCGGAGAACTTCATGGAGACCCTGATCTGGGTGCTCCAGCACGCGGCCGGTGCCGCTCCCCCGCCGCCGCTGGACCACATGCTGCGTCCGCAGTGGCTGTTCGGCAAGACCGTGCACGAGGGCTGCGACCGGGCCGCCTACTACGAGCAGGGTGACTTCGCGAGGGACTACAACTCCCCCAAGTGCCAGGTGAAGGTGGGCTGCTGGGGCCCGGTCGTCAACTGCAACGTGCCCAAGCGGGGCTGGATGGCCGGCATCGGCGGCTGCCCGAACGTCGGCGGCATCTGCATCGGCTGCACGATGCCGAGCTTCCCGGACGCCTTCATGCCGTTCATGGACGAACCCCCGGGCGGCACGCTGTCGTCGATGGTGATCAAGCCGTACGGGGCGGTCGTCCGGCGGCTGCGCGGCCTGACCAACGACCTGGTGAACCACGAGCCCAAGTGGCGTCACAACAAGCGCAAGCTGACCAGCGGTTACGACCCGTACTGGCGTGCCTGACGCCGTCCGTCCCCGTCCCGCCACCGACCCGATCGACCCGAACAGCGAGGGGCAGTACCGCAGATGACCACCACCGAGTCCCGGCCCACAGGACGCAAACCAGCCCAGCTCGTCGACATGTCCTGGGACCCCATCACCCGGATCATCGGCAACCTGGGGATCTACACGAAGATCGACTTCGCCAACCGGGAAGTCGTGGAGTGCCACAGCACCTCGTCGCTCTTCCGCGGCTATTCGGTGTTCATGAAGGGCAAGGACCCGCGGGACGCCGGCTTCATCACCTCGCGGATCTGCGGCATCTGCGGCGACAACCACACCACCTGCTCCAACTACGCCCAGCAGATGGCCTACGGCGTCAAGCCGCCGAAGCTGGCCGAGCACATCACCAACCTGGGCGAGGCGGCGGAGTACATCTTCGACCACACGATCTTCCAGGACAACCTGGTCTTCGTGGACTTCTGCGAGGCGATGGTCAAGGCGACCAACCCCGGTGTCCTGGCCCGCGCCGAGCGCACCGACGCCCCCCGCGGGGACATCCACGGCTACCGGACCATCGCCGAGATCATGAAGGCCTTCAACCCCTTCGAGGGGGAGGTCTACAAGGAGGCGCTGAAGGTCAGCCGGATCACCCGGGAGATGTTCTGCCTGATGGAGGGGCGGCACGTGCACCCCTCCACGCTGTACCCGGGCGGGGTCGGCACGATGCCGCAGCCGAACACCTTCACCGACTACCTCAGCCGCCTGATGCGCGTCATCGACTTCATCAAGAAGGCGGTGGCGATGAACGACGACGTCTTCGACTTCTTCTACGAGGCGCTGCCCGGCTACGAGGAGGTCGGCAAGCGCCGCATCCTGCTGGGCTGCTGGGGCGCCTTCCAGAACCCGGACGTGGTCGACTACCGGTACGCGACGATGAACGAGTGGGGCAAGGCGATGTACGTCACCCCGGGCATCATCGTGGACGGCAAGCTGGTCACCAACAACCTCATCGACATCAACCTCGGCCTGCGCATCATGCTGGGCAGCTCGTTCTACGAGGACTGGGTCAACGAGGACCCCTTCGTCACCCACGACCCGCTCGGCAACCCGGTCGACATGCGCCACCCGTGGAACCAGACCACCGTGCCGGTGCCGCAGAAGCGGGACTTCGAGGGCAACTACAGCTGGGTGATGAGCCCGCGCTGGTTCCATCAGGAGACGGGTGACCACCTCGCCCTGGACACCGGTGGCGGCCCCCTGGCCCGGCTCTGGTCGACCGCCCTGAGCGGCCTGGTCGACACGCCGTACGTCAAGACGACCGGCGGCGGTATCCGCATCACCCTGCCCAAGGGCGAGAAGCTGCCGGAGACCACCCTGGAGTGGCGCATCCCGAAGTGGAGCAACACCCTGGAACGGGACCGCGCCCGGCCGTACTTCATCGCCTACGCCGCCGCCATGGCCCTGCAGTTCCTGGAGGAGGCCATGGGCATGCTCCGGAGCGGCGAGACGAAGGTGTACGAGAACTTCGAGGTGCCGGACGAGTCGATCGGCTGCGGCTTCCACGAGGCCGTGCGCGGCGTCCTCTCGCACCACCTGGTGATCCGGGACAAGAAGATCGCCAACTACCACCCGTACCCGCCCACCCCGTGGAACGCCAGCCCCCGCGACATCTACGGCACCCCGGGCCCGTACGAGGACGCCGTCCAGGGCCAGCCGATCTTCGAGGAGAACGGGCCCGACGACTTCAAGGGCGTCGACATCATGCGCACGGTCCGCAGCTTCGACCCCTGTCTGCCGTGCGGCGTCCACATGTACATGGGCAAGGGCAAGACCCTGACCACCGTGCACTCGCCGACGTACGGAGCCGACCATGGCTGACACCGCCGTACGGCTGGCGGACCCGGCGGTGGAGGCGCGGCTCGCCCGTCTCGACGAGGTGCTCGCCCAACTGGAGTCCGCTCCCGGACCGGCCATGGAGGCGGTGCGGCTGCTGACCGAGGTCTACGGCGAGGCCCTCGCCCGGGTGCTGGACCACGCGGAGCAGCCGCTGCGCGAGACGCTGGCGGAGGACGAGTTGCTCGCTCACCTGCTGGTGCTGCACGACATCCACCCCGAGCCGCCGGAGCGCCGGGCCGAGCGCGCGGTCGACAAGCTGCGGCCGGCGGTGCGTGAACGCGGCGGCGACCTGGTCTGGGCCGGCGTCGAAGGGCAGGTGGCCCGGGTCCGGCTGGACAGCGGCGGCGGCTGCGGTTCGGGGTGCGGTGGCGGATCGGCGGGCGTCGTCGACGCCGTGCGGGCCGCCGTCCTCGCCGTGGCCCCGGAGCTGGAGGCGGTCGAGGCGGTCACCGAGGAGCGCAAGGCGGCTCCGGCTTTCGTACCGCTGAGCACGATCCGGCGCCGGGCGCTGCCCGAGGAGGCGCGGTGAGGGTGGACGGGGCGCTCGCCCGGGTGATCCGCTCCACTGCCGGCCGCGCCGAGTCGGCGGCGGCCGAGCGCTGCGAGCTGTGCGCCGCCGACGTGGGCGAGGAGCACCCCCACCTGTACGACACCGGCGCCGCCGAGGTGCGGTGCGTGTGCCGGCCCTGCTCGGTGCTGTTCGCCGACGACGGGGCGGGCGAGGGTCGCTACCGGCTGGTGCCCCGGCGCCGGCTGCGCCTGCCCCCGGTCGACACCGGGGTGCTGGGTGTGCCGGTCGGGCTGGTGTTCTTCGTGCCGCGCGCCGACGGCACGGTCACCGCGCAGGGACCGAGTCCGGCCGGGGCCATGCGCTGGGAGGTGGACGCGGCGGCCTGGCGGCGGCTGGTCGCCGCGGTACCGCAGCTGGCCACCATGGTGCCGGATGTGGAGGCGCTGCTGGTGAACACCGTCCGCGGACTCGACGAACACTGGATCGTGCCGGTCGACGACTGCTTCCGGATGACCGCCCTGGTCCGTCGCGAGTGGCAGGGCCTGTCCGGTGGCGGCCGGGTCTGGCCGGCCGTAGAACAGTTCTTCGGGGAGCTGACCGAGCGGTCGTGAGGACCGGAAGGAGATCGGACATGGGAAGCATCCGGGTGGGCCGGCCCCAGGCCAGGCCCGACACCCCCTCCCACGTGCGCGGACTGCACCAGGGCAACAGGGGTCCGTACCAGCACCAGACCGGACACCACCAGGACGGCACCTCCGACGCGCGCCGCTCCACCGGTGTCCACTGGAAACGGCATGACGCCCTGGTGAAGGACATGCCGAACATCTCACCGGGATGAGAGAGCGGAAGTGACGCCATGAAGGCCTGGAACGCGATGAACACAGCCGAGCGGGAAGGAACCGTGCGGCGGGGTCTGTCGGGACGGCAGCTGCTCGCGGCGCAGGGTGCGCTGGCGGGTGGCGTGGTCGCGGCCCTGATCGTCAAGGAACTCCCGGGCATCGTGCGGGAGTTGCGGATCTACCGGATGACCGGGGGGCTGCGCGCCCGCCGCCGCTACCCCTGAGGCCGGCGTGCACGAGCTGTCGATCGCGACCGCGATCGTGGAGCAGGCCGGACAGATCGCGCGCGCGGACGGCGCCGACGGTGTCGTGTCGGTGACCGTCCGTGTGGGAGAGCTGGCGGGTGTGGTGCCGGACGCGCTGCACTTCGCCTTCGAGGTGGCCCGCGACGGTACGGCCCTCGCGGCGGCCCGGCTCGTGGTGGAGCAGGTGCCCGCGCACGCCTGGTGCGGGGAGTGTGCCGAGGAGTTCGCGGTCGGCATGCCCCCGTTCTTCTGGTGCCCGCGCTGCGACCGGCCGTCCCGGGAGCTGCGCAGGGGACGCGAGCTGGAGATCACCGGCGTCGAAACCTGAGCCGTGGGACGCGATCGGCCCCGCCGTCACGGCGGGGCCGATGTCCGTCCGGGGACGGGTCAGCAGATGCGCGGCAGCTGCTCGCCCAGCGGGAGGTCGAGCACCCGGGTGCCGCCGAGTCCGGTGGCGACGACCACCATGCCCGGGTGGTCGGCCACGCACTCGCCGATCAGGGCGGCTCCGGCGCCCTGCGGGTGGGCGTGCATGGCCGCCAGCACGGCGTCGGCGTGCTCGGCGGGTACGAAGGCGACGAGCCGGCCCTCGTTGGCGACGTACAGCGGGTCCAGGCCGAGGAAGCCGCAGGCGTTCGCGACCTCGTCGGGGACCGGCAGGGCCCGCTCGCGCAGCCGGACACCGGTGCCGGAGGCGCGGGCGATCTCGTTGAGGGACGCGCCGAGGCCGCCGCGGGTGGGGTCGCGCAGGACGTGGATGTCCTTGGTGACGGCCAGCATGGTGGCCACGAGGTCCGCCAGGGGTGCGGTGTCGGAGGCGATCTCCACCCCGAACTCCAGGCCCTCGCGCACGCTCATGACCGCCACTCCGTGCAGGCCGATGGGCCCGCTGACGATGACGGCGTCGCCCGGCCGGGCCCGCTGCGGGCGGATGTCGACGCCGTCGGGCACGAGACCGACGCCCGCGGTGGTGATGTAGACGCCGTCGCCGTGCCCGGACTCCACGACCTTGGTGTCGCCGGTGGCGACGGTGACGCCCGCCGCCTCGGCCGCCGCGCCGACGGCCCGCGCGACGCGTTCCACGACGGCCAGTTCCACGCCCTCTTCGAGGATGAAGGCGGTGGAGAGGTAGGCGGGCCGGGCGCCGCTCATCGCGAGGTCGTTGACGGTGCCGTTGACGGCCAGGTCGCCGACGCTGCCGCCGGGGAAGAACAGCGGCCTCACGACGTAGGAGTCGGTGGAGAAGGCCAGCCGGGTGCCGCCGAGGCCCAGGACGGCGGAGTCGGTGAGGGCGGCGAGGGTGGGGTTGCCGTAGGCGGGCGCGAAGACCTGCTCGATCAGTTCGGCGGACAGGGCCCCGCCGCCGCCGTGGCCCATGACGACGACCGGCTGGTCGCGCAGGGGGGCGGGGCAGGTCCAGTTCGCGGGGTCGACGACCGGTCCGGTCGCCTCCACCGCTTCGGTGGCGAGTTCAGCCAACGGGGTTCATCTCCTCGCGGGGGACACGGGATCCCTGCCGGGCCGGGCCGTCGGTCATGCGGCGGTAGAGGTAGTAGGCGGCGCAGGCGCCCTCGCTGGAGACCATGGTGGCGCCGAGCGGGGTGCGCGGGGTGCAGGCCGTACCGAACGCCTCGCACTCGGTCGGCTTGATCAGCCCCTGCAGGACCTCGCCGGCCCGGCACACGGCGGGCTCCTCGGTGCGGATGCCGGTGACGTCGAAGCGGTGTTCGGCGTCGTAGGCGCGGAAGGCGTCGGTCAGCCGCCAGCCGCTGGCCGGGATGGGGCCGATGCCGCGCCAGTTGCGGTCGGCGACCTCGAACACCTCCTCCAGCATGCGCAGGGCCGCCGGGTTGCCCTGGTCGCGTACGGCCCTGGGGTAGGCGTTCTCCACCCGGTGCTCGCCGCGTTCCAGCTGGTGGACGGCGCGGCGGATGCCCTCCAGGATGTCGAGCGGTTCGAAGCCCGTCACCACGATCGGCACGCGGTGCTTCGCGGCCAGGTCCGGGTACTCGGCGGTGCCCATCACGCTGCACACGTGGCCGGCGGCGAGGAAGCCCTGCACCCGGCAGCGGGGGGCCGTCATGATGGCCTCGATCGCCGGGGGGACGCGGACGTGGGACACCAGCAGGCTGAAGTTGTCCAGGCCGAGACGGCGGGCCTGGTGCACGGCCATGGCGTTGGCGGGCGCGGTCGTCTCGAAGCCGATCGCGAAGAACACGACCTGGCGGCCGGGGTTCTTGCGGGCGAGGTCGAGTGCGTCGAGCGGTGAGTACACCACGCGGACGTCGCCGCCCTCGCCCTTGACGCGGAACAGGTCGCGGTCGGTGCCCGGCACGCGCAGCATGTCACCGAAGGAGCAGAAGATCACGTCGGGGCGGGCGGCGATCTCCAGGGCCTTGTCGATGACCTCCAGCGGGGTCACGCACACCGGGCAGCCGGGACCGTGGATCAACTCCACCTGTTCCGGCAGGAGTTGGTCGATGCCGTGGCGGATGATGGAGTGCGTCTGGCCGCCGCAGACCTCCATCAGCGCCCAGGGCCGGGTGACGGTGGCGCTGATCTCGTCCAGCAGCCGGCGGGCCAGTGCGGGGTCGTTGAACTCGTCGATGTACTTCATCGGACGTCACTTCCGTTCTCCTGCCGGGCGGCCTGTTCCCAGGCGTCGCCGAACTCTTCCTCGAGCAGCCCCAGTTGCTCGAACAGTTCCAGGGACGCCCGGGCCGATTCCTCGTCGAGGCGCTGCAGCGCGAATCCGACGTGGACGATGACGTACTCCCCCACCTGCACGTCGGGCAGGTACTCCAGGCATGCCTGTTTCTGCACTCCGCCGAAGTCGATCAGCCCGGTGAGGGGGTCGGCGCTCTGGTCGATGGACACGACCTTGCCGGGCACTGCCAGACACATGGGTCACTCCGTCTCGTGGTGGTGGGCTGTTCCTGCGACCATCAGCTGGCCGAGTGCCAGTCCCCCGTCGTTCGGGGGGACCTCGCCGTGCCGCAGGACCGTGAAGCCGTCCCGGGTGAGCAGGGCGGCGCACTCCTGCTCCAGCAGGGCGTTGGCGAAGACGCCTCCGGTGAGGGCGACGGTGGCCAGGCCGGTCGCGGTGCGGGCGCGGCGGCAGATCTCCGTGACGGCCCGTGCGACTCCGCGGTGGAAGCGGGCCGCGAGGACCGGGACGGGAGTGCCGCGGGCCTGGTCGTGCAGGAGGGCGGTCAGCATCGGCGCGGGGTCGCAGCCGAGGCTGTCCCCGCCGCGGAGGCCGAAGGGGTACGCCCCGGTGTCCGAGCCGCCGGCTTCCAGCGCGGCCGCCTCCAGTTCCGCCGCGGCCTGCGCCTCGTAGCCCGCCCGGTGGCACACGCCCACGAGTGAGGACACCGCGTCGAAGAGCCGGCCCATGCTGGAGGTCGGCACACAGGCCACGTGGCGTTCCAGCTGCCGCCGCAGGACCGCGCGTTCGGTGTCCGAGCAGGCGGTGACGCTCGGCAGCCCCGGCGTCCAGGGCAGCCCCGCAGCCCACAGCCGGGCGAGCGCCAGCCGGCAGGGGTTGGCCACGCCGGCGTCGCCGCCCGGCAGCGGGGCGGGGACCAGGTGGGCGAAGCGCCGGTACCGGGCGTAGTCGGCGAGCAGGACCTCCCCGCCCCACACCGTGCCGTCGTCGCCGTGGCCGGTGCCGTCGAAGGCGACGCCGATCACGGGGGTGGTGCCGTCGAGGCCGTGTTCGGCCATCGCCGAGGCGATGTGGGCGTGGTGGTGCTGGACGAGCACCGGTGCGCGCAGCCCCAGTCCGGTGGCCCGGGCGCGGGCGCGCCGTGCCGAGTGGTAGCCGGGGTGCCGGTCGGCCGCCACCTGTCGCGGGGTGACGCCGGTGAGGCGGGCCAGGTGCCGTTCGGCCCGCTCGGCGGCCTTCAGCGTGGCGAGTTGGCCCATGTCGCCGATGTGCGGGCCGAGCCAGGCGTGCTCGCCCTCGCCCAGGCAGAACACGTTCTTGAGGTCTCCGCCGACGGCGAGCGTGGGGCGCACCGGGCGCGGCAGGCGCAGGGGGCGGGGGACGTATCCGCGGGAGCGGCGCAGCACCTGTTCGGTGCCGTCGGGGCGGATCCGGAGCAGGGAGTCGTCGCAGAAGGCGGCGATGGGCCGGTCGTGGCCGAGCCAGGCGTCGGCGAGCCCGGCCAGCCGGGTCAGTGCCTCGGCGTCGTCGGTGACGATGGGCTCACCGGAGCGGTTGCCGCTGGTCATGACCAGTGTCCGGGGGCCGGGGGGATCACCGGGGAGTCCGAACAGCAGGGTGTGCAGCGGGGTGTAGGGCAGCAGCAGGCCGATGTACGGGCTGCCGGGACAGACCTGGTCGGCGAGGCGGAGGCCGTCCGGGGGTGTGCGGCGGCGCAGGAGGACGATGGGGCGGCGGGCGGAGGTGAGGGCGGCGCGTTCCGTGTCGGAGAGGAGGGCGATCCGCTCGGCTGTGGCCAGGTCGGCGCACATCACCGCGAACGCCTTGCCACCCCGCTCCTTGCGCTCGCGCAGCGCGCCCACCGCCCTGGGATCGGTGGCATCGCAGGCCAGGTGGTAGCCGCCGACGCCCTTGACGGCGACGATCCGCCCGGCGGCGAGCAGTGCCCGCGCCGTGGCGAGGGCCTCCGCGTCCCGGGCCGGGCGGATCCCGAGGCCTTCTGCCGGGGTGAGGGCGAGGCGCGGGCCGCAGTCGGGGCAGGCGACGGGCTGGGCGTGGAAGCGCCGGTCGGCCGGGTCGCCGTACTCGTGGGCGCAGGCGGGGCACAGGGGGAAGCCGGCCATGGTGGTGGCCGCCCGGTCGTAGGGCATGCCGGTGGCGATGGTGAAGCGCGGGCCGCAGTGGGTGCAGGTGGCGAAGGGGTGACGGTGGCGGCGGTCGCCGGGGGAGGCCACCTCGCTTAGGCAGTCGGCGCAGGTCGCGGTGTCGGGCGGGAGCTGGGTGCGCCCCGCGGCCCGCTCGGTGGAGCGGATGGTGAACGGGCCGCTGTCGCCGGTGGCGGGCAGAGGGACGCCCTCGACGGCGGTGACGGTGGCCAGGGGCGGCGGCGAAGCGGCCAGCTCCGCGCAGAAGCGGTCCACCTCGTCCGCCGGGCCCTCGATCTCGATGAGCACGCCGTCGCCGGTGTTGCCGACGAATCCGCTCAGGCCGATCGCGGCGGCGAGGCGGTGCACGTACGGGCGGAAGCCGACGCCCTGGACGGTCCCGCGCACGGTGAGCCGACGGCGGACCAGGCCGGTTGCGGGGGCGGTCATGCTACGGGTGCCGCCGGGGCGTCGTGGTGGTGACCGTGCGGGTGCGGGGCGAGGGGCGGCCGGTGCGCGGGGGCGCCGTCGCGGGCGGCGAGGCAACGCTCCAGCAGGGTGCCGACGCCGGCGCCGGTGCGGGCGCAGGAACGGACGATCTCCACGCCCGGGTTGACCCGGTGCACGTTCTCCCGGAACAGGCTCTCGTCGAATCCGGCCGGCACGGCGAGGTCGGTCTTGGTGACGACGACGAGATGGGCGGAGCCGAACGCGGTGGGGTACTTCAGCGGCTTGTCCTCGCCCTCGGTGACGGCCATCAGTACGATCCGCAGGGTCTCCCCGAGGTCGTAGGAGGCCGGGCAGACCAGGTTGCCGACGTTCTCCACGAACAGGACGGAGGTCTCCTGCGGCAGCCAGTCCTCGAGCCTGGCCCGCACCTGGCGGGCCTCCAGGTGGCACAGGCCGTCGGTGAGCAGTTGCCGGACGGGGGCGCCGGAGCGGGCCAGCCGGGTGGCGTCGTTCTCGGTGGCGAGGTCGGCGGTGAGGGCGGCCACCGGGACGCCCTGTTCCATCGCGCGGGCCAGGACCCGGCCGAGCAGTTCGGTCTTGCCGCTGCCGGGACTGGACAGGAGGTTGACCACGGTCACGCCCTGCGCGGCCAGCTCGCCGCGCAGGGTCGCGGCCAGGCCGTCGTTCTTCGCCAGGACGGCCTGTCTGACGTCGGACCCGCACATGGGCACCGCTCCTCGGATGTGTGACGGAGCCGGGTCGCCTTCCGTACGGCCCGGGGTCTCACCGATCTTCGGCGCCGCCGGGTGCGGTGCCGGGCAGCGCAGCCGAGCGCGGGGTCCCGGATTCCATCGGGTGGCCCAACGGGGGCAGCGGTGCGGCGGGATCCTCCAGCAGGGCGGGCAGCAGCACGTGCAGCGCGTCCACGGCCCGGCCGACCGCTTCGCGCACCGTCGCGCTGAGTCCCGGCAGCAGGTCGTCGTCGCTCGGCAGGACGGCGGGTTCGCAGGCCAGGACGAGGACTCTGGGCAGTGGCTCGTCGCCCAGGTGGGTGGCCAGGGCCAGCACCTTCACCGGGTCCATGCCGTGGGCCTCGGGCGGGACGGTGCCGTCGGGGGGTTCGGCCTCGATCAGGGAGAGCGTGCCGGGGCGGTGACCGCGCGGGGCCGCGTCGACCAGGACGGCGGTCGCGTAGCCGGACAGCAGGTCGTAGGCGAGGTCCATGCCGCGGATGCCGTAGTCGCGGACCCGTACCCCGGGCGGCAGGGGGCGGTCTTCGAGGGCGCGGATCACTTCGGGGCCGAAGGCGTCGTCGGCGAGGAAGATGTTGCCGACGCCGGCCACCAGCAGCCGCGGCGTCACCGGAGGTCTCCGCCGACTGGGGCGAGGGGCCGGTGGGAGCCGCCCGGCGTCTTGCGGACGAAGGCGGAGCGCAGGACGTGGTAGGGGGCCTCGGGGTCGAAGAAGAGGGTGTGCATACGGGCCAGTTCGTCCTCCCGGTAGCGGGCGAGGGGCCGGTGCCGTTCGTCGGCCGTGCGGGCGGCGGCCTTTTCGGCGATCAGGCGGTCCAGCCCGGCGGTGGCGGCGAGGTCGGTGGCCAGCCGGCCGGCCTCGGCCGCGAAGTCCTGGGGTGTGGCGGGCACCAGCCGGTCCACGAGCCCGATCCGCCGGGCGGTCGCCGCGCTGGCCGGCAGCGCCTCGGCGGTCAGCCGGCCGGCCCGCTCCGTGCCGACGCGGCGCGGCAGGGTGTAGGTCCAGAACTCCGAGCCGTACAGGCCCATCCGGCGGTAGTGCGGATTGAGGACGACGCCGGTGCGGCACCACACCTGGTCGGCGGCGAGGGCGAGCATGGCGCCGCCGGCCGCGGCGTTGCCGGCGAGCGCGGCCACCACCAGCCGGTCGGTGGTGCGCAGCACGGCCTCGACCAGGTCGTCCATCGCGTTGAGGTTGGCCCAGGACTCCTGGGCCGGGTCGGGGGCCGCCTCGATGACGTTGAGGTGGATGCCGTTGGAGAAGAAGTCCCGCGGCCCGCCGAGGACGAGGACGCGGGTGGGCCGGCTGAGCGCCTCCTGGTAGGCGGCGAGCAGTCGGCGGCACTGGCCGGTGCTCATCGCGCCGCCCGGGAAGGAGAAGGAGAGGAAGCCGACGTCGCCCTGCTGCCGGTAGCGGATGTCGGTCCAGGTGCGCCGGTCGGGCGGCAGTTCCAGCGGGGCGGGGTCCTCGGGGAGCCCGTGACCGGGGTGCCAGGAGGCGAGTACGCAGGCGGCCGGCCGGCGGAAGGGTGCGGGGTCGCCGGAGTTCTTGCGGGGGCGCAGTTCCGGGATCCAGACGGCGCCGTCGCGGGTGGCGCGGCAGACGGCGCCGACGCGCTGGGCGAGCAGGGCGCCGGGACGGCCGCGCCACCGGTCTTCGGGGTGGCCGCCGTGCAGGAACACCTCGTGGCCGAGGAGTTCGTCCAGGACGCCGGGCTGGGAGTCGGCGCCGCGCAGCTTGCTCAGGACCGTCTCGGTGTCGTCCTGTTCCCAGTCGATCCGCCGCTGTTGCTGCCGGACGACGTCGCGCCGGACGACGGTGACCGACTCGTCGGTCTGCGCCAGCGGCTTGTGGGCGCCTTCGGCGTAGCGCCTTACGGCGGTCATGACGGCGGTGACGGCGGCGTCGGACGCCTCGTTGCGGTACAGGTCGCTCTTGCCGACGGGCGGGACGGGGAACGGCTCGGCCGCCCAGATCGGGCCCGCGTCCATGACCGCCTCGGCCTGGAGCACGGTCACGCCCCACCGCTCCGCCCGGCCGGAGACGGCCCGGTCCAGCGAGGAGGGTCCGCGGTCGCCCGGCGGGCCGGGGTGGACGATCAGGCAGGTGTGTTCCCGCCACACGTCCTCGGGCAGCGCCGTCTTGAGCATCGGCGCGACGATCAGGTCCGGGCGCACCTCGCGCACGGCCGCCCGGACCGGGTCGGGGCCGTGCGCGGCCAGGACGACGTCCACCTGGTGCCCGTGGTCCGACAGTTCGGCGTACAGGCGCTGGGAGAGGCTGTTGAACGCGCTCGCGACGAGCAAGATGTCCATGACAGGGCATGCTCGTCCTTCTTGGGTGCGCCGTGAAGAACCGCGTCGGCGTTTCGCCGGCACCGGCCGGGTGTCTTCCTCCATCCGGATCGCATGGCACAGGTCCTGGAACGCCTGGAGGTCCCTCTTTACGAGGACGGGCAGAGTGCCAGGTGGTCGGGGTGGCCGTGCTCGCCGAGGTAGCCCTCTCCGACGGTGGTGACGGCGCCTGGGGGAAGAGTGGCGCAGGGGCCGGTTGCCCCGTCCTGGTAGGCCACGGAAACGCTCACGGTGTCCGCGCAGTTGTTGGCGGCGGTGGTGTAGCGCCAGCTCTCGTACATCGCCACGCAGGCCGGGGCGGGCTCGGATGCATCGCTCTGGGCGGCGGCCGGCGATGCGACAGCCAGAGGCCACATCAAGGCTGTGAAGACTGACGCAGACACCGCGATCCCTTTTATTCGAAAATACACCGTTAAACTCCTCGCTCAGCCGAATAGGTATGTAAACACGAGCACCTGATGGTCACTCACGCGTTCAAGACGTGAAGCTTCCATACGTGAAGGGGTGGCGTACAGAGAAGGCGCGCACATTCGGCCAGCCGTGCGCTTGCAAGCGCCCGAGCGCAGCACCAGTGCAAGCGTGCCCACAATGCGGGGCGCGAGAGATGAGGCTTCAACCATTTCAGTGGCTCCGGGCCGCCCCATACCGGTCCTACGAGGTTGCACGCGCCGACGGCTGACCCCTCGGGACGTGAGCCTGCAAGCACTTCGCCGTCGGGCTCAGCAGCAGTTTGGCCGGTAACCACACTCCAGGCGCGCCAGGCACAGCCTGCGAAGCGTGCAAGACAGGATGCGTAGGGTGAGGCAAGCGGGGCACACGGTTCAGCGGATCCGGCGTGTGCCTCCCTCAACTGCAGTGACTGCGGCGGGGTGTGCGCTCTTGCGTCGCGAGGTCCCGCAACAAATCGCCTGTGCAGAGAGGGTGTCGCTGTGTTGCTGCCTGCCGAGAAGGAGCTCCGTGCGGTGCTGGCCCGGTTCGCCGAGGCCCGATTCCGTCATGATCTGCAGCCCACCGGCCGCTCCAGCCGGGAACTGGAGGACACGGTGTACACGCTGTGCGTGATGACCGGCACGCGGACGGTGGACGAGGCGCTCGTCGCTGCCGACGCCCTGCTGGAACGCCTGCGAGCAGCCCGGGAAACGGTCACCGGCACGCCGCAGGTTCTGGCCGCCTGACCCCTCGCCCTCTCCCTGCCCGGCCCGTCGCCTTCTCCCCCGGCGACGGGCCGGAGTCTTTTTCGATGATCGCAGGTGGGTGGGTCCCCTTGAGCGTGCCGCGGGTCTCCCTCAGGACCCGCGGACGTGTCTCACAGCTGACGGGCGAGGGTCACCCTTGGTGGCCGCGGAGGACGAACATCGCGCGGGCCTCGACCTCGACCTCGCTGCCGCCTTTGATCAGCGGCCGGTACTCGACGTAGGGGATGGCCGTGTCCACCTCCACCGCCCACCAGGGGCCGAGCTCTTCCGGCACGACGAAGGTGAGGGGCTGGCTGTGGGCGTTGAACAGCAGCAGGAACGAGTCGTCCTCCACCCGCAGCCCGCGCAGGTCGGGTTCGGTGATGGCCTTGCCGTTGAGGTGGACCATCAAGGACCGGGCGAACCCGGTCTCCCAGTCCCGGTCGGTCATCTCCTGCCCGGCGGGGGTGAACCAGGAGATGTCCTTCTCCCCCGTCCGCGTTCCCTGCGGAACCCGTCCCTTGAAGAACCGGCGACGGCGGAAGACGGGGTGCTCGCGGCGCAGGGTGATCAGCCGGCGGGTGAAGTCGAGCAGTTCGCCTCCCTCGGCGGCCTCCGCCCAGTCGATCCAGGTCAGTTCGTTGTCCTGGCAGTAGGCATTGTTGTTGCCGTGCTGGCTGCGGCCGAGCTCGTCACCGTGCAGCAGCATGGGCACGCCCTGGGAGAGCAGCAGGGTGGCCAGCAGGTTGCGCTGCTGACGGGCGCGCAGGGCGAGGACGCCCCGGTCGCGGGTGGGGCCTTCCGCACCGCAGTTCCAGGAGCGGTTGTGGCTCTCTCCGTCGCGGTTGTCCTCCCCGTTGGCCTCGTTGTGCTTGTCGTTGTACGACACGAGGTCGCGCAGGGTGAAGCCGTCATGGGCGGTGACGAAGTTGACCGAGGCGTAGGGCCGGCGGCCGTCGCTCTGGTACAGGTCGGAGGAGCCCGTCAGGCGGGAGGCGAACTCGCCCAGGGTGCCGCCCTCGCCCCGCCAGAAGTCGCGGACCGTGTCACGGTACATGCCGTTCCATTCGGTCCACAGCGGCGGGAAGTTGCCGACCTGGTAGCCGCCGTCACCCACGTCCCACGGTTCGGCGATGAGCTTCACCTGCGAGATGACCGGGTCCTGCTGGACGAGGTCGAAGAACGACGACAGCCGGTCCACCTCGTGGAACTGCCGGGCGAGTGTGGCGGCGAGGTCGAAGCGGAAGCCGTCGACATGCATCTCGGTGACCCAGTACCGCAGCGAGTCCATGATCAGCTGGAGTGTGTGCGGATGGTTCATGCGCAGGCTGTTGCCGGTGCCGGTGGTGTCCCAGTAGTACCGCGGGTCCTGCTCGGAGAGGCGGTAGTAGGCCGCGTTGTCCAGGCCCCGCAGCGACAGCACGGGCCCGAGGTGGTTCCCCTCGGCGGTGTGGTTGTAGACGACGTCGAGGATGACCTCGATGCCGGCCTCGTGCAGCGTCTTGACCATCGCGCGGAACTCCTGCACCTGCTCGCCCCGCTGACCGGAGGAGCAGTAGGCGTTGTGCGGCGCGAAGAAGCCGAGGGTGTTGTACCCCCAGTAGTTCGACAGGCCCTTCTCGACCAGTGCGTGGTCCTGGACGAACTGGTGGACCGGCATCAGCTCCACCGCGGTGACACCGAGCTTGACGAAGTAGTCGACCATCGCCGGGTGCGCCAGCGCGGCGTATGTGCCACGCATCGCCTCCGGTATCGCCGGGTGCGTCCTGGTCATGCCCTTCACGTGGGCTTCGTAGACGACGGTCTCGTGGTACGGCGTCCGTGGCGGATGGTCGCTGCCCCAGTCGAAGTACGGGTTCACCACCACCGACTTCGGGACGTACGGCGCGGAGTCCAGGTCGTTGCGCCGGCCGGTGTCGCCGAAGTGGTACGGGAACAGCGCCTCGTCCCACCGCACGTCGCCCTCGATCGCCTTGGCGTAGGGGTCGAGCAGCAGCTTGCTCGGGTTGCAGCGCTCGCCGCGCTCCGGCCGGTAGGGGCCGTGCACCCTGAATCCGTAGCGTCGGCCCGGGCCGACGTCCGGCAGGTAGATGTGGTGGACGAAGCCGTCCACCTCCTTGAGCTCGACGCGCTCCTCGGTGCCGCCCTCGTCGAAGAGACACAGCTCGACCCGGTCCGCCACTTCGGAGAAGACGGCGAAGTTCGTCCCCGCGCCGTCGAAGGTGGCACCCAACGGCGACATGTGGCCCGGTCGCGGACCCACCTCGGTGCTCTCCTGCCATATACGCACAGCCAAGCCCCTCCCCGACGCGGCCGTGCGGCGGCCGCACACCTGTTCCGTTCCCGTGTGCCCCTGTCCTCGGTGAACATGCGCGACGCCGGCGCGTCGAGGACGGGGGGGGTGCCGCCCGGGAGCAGGTGCAATGAATCCGGGCCGCGATCGAGCGTGCACGGTGCGATGTCCGACTGCGTAACGAGGGCGACTGCGCCATCGGTGGCGAGAAAGCAACCCTCTGGAAGGTCAAGAGGTGGCCAATTCGTGGCAATGCGTGGTTCCATGTGCGCCGCTAAATGATCATGAGCGGTCCTGCCGCCCGAGTCTTCGGTGGGCTGCGGACCGCGACCGTAGGGAGCACACATGAGACCCACCTGGCGCGCCGGTGGCATAGCCCTGGTGACCACTGGGGCACTCCTCCTGTCCACACCGAACGTGGCCGTTGCGACAGCCTCGGCCGGCCCGGCGGCGGATACCGAGGTCGAGCAAGCAGTCTCCGGGCTGCTGAAGGCGGTCGACGAGCTCGAGCGCCATCCGATCAAGGAGGCCGAGAGCGTGGAGGCCGCCCTGACCGCGGCCAAGGTGCAGGATCGCAGGGTCGAAGTCCTGCAGATGCGTACGGAGACCGACACCGTCTTCGCCAACCCCGACGGCACGCTCACCCGCGAAACCGCCGCGGCCCCCGTCAGGATGCTCAAGGACGGACGCTGGTCGGACATCGATGTCACCTTCCAGCGTGAAGCGGACGGCGACGTCGTCTCCAAGGCCCACCCCGTGGGACTGAGACTGGCAGGCGGGGGTGGCACCCCGGCCGCCTCACTGCGCAGCGCGGCGGCGGCGCCTCGCCAGAAGGCGCGCGACCTGGTCGCCCTGGGGGACGGCGACAAGGAGATCGCCGTCCAGTGGAAGGGTGGCTTGCCCGCCCCTCGGCTGTCGGCGAACGTGGCCACGTACGAAGGGGCGGTGCCCGGCGGGGATCTGGTCGTCGAGGCCACCCGTACCGGATTCGAACAGTACCTCAAGTTGCGGGAGAAGCCCCAGGGCGACGCCCCGCTCGTCCTTCCGGTCGTGCTGCCCGAGGGGATGACCGCGAAGGCCGGCGCGCATGGGGGCGTCGACTTCACGGATGGTTCCGGGGAAACCGTCGCCACCATGCCCGCGCCGACCATGTGGGACAGCCAGGTCGACCCCCGGTCCGGCGAGCATGTCAACAGCAAGAGAGTCGCCATGTCGGTGACCCAGTCCGGCACCACCATGGAACTCACCCTGCGTCCGGACGCGGCGTGGCTGGGCGACGCCGGCACGAAGTACCCGGTGATGATCGACCCTGCGACGGACGCTCTCGACGTCCTCTTCGACACCTTCGTCCAAGGCGGTGACACCACGGACCAGTCCGCCAGCACCGACCTGAAGGTGGGCTGGCCCGGTGACTACGAGGGGACCACGAAGCGCGTCGCGCGTTCCTTCATGACGTTCCGCACCGCGAACTTCGCCGACGCACTGGTCTCGAAGGCGACGCTGAAGCTGTGGAACTACCACTCGTGGTCCTGCGAGAGCCGCGGCTGGGAAGTGTGGGCCGCGGATGCCGCCGACACGAGCACACGCTGGACCAAGCAGCCGGCGATGAGGGAGAAGATCGCCACTTCCTCCGAGACGAAGTCGGCCGGCTGCGGCAACGAGGGCTGGGTCACGGCCGACATCACCAAGCTCGCCCAGACCTGGGCGTCCGCGCAGGCAGAGAGCGGTTCCCTCGCTCTCAAGGCGGCCGACGAGTCCGACACCTTCGGCTGGAAGCGCTTCTACTCCGCCAACGCCGTCAACGGGGATCAGATCCCGACGCTGGAAGTCACCTACAACTACCGTCCCTACAACGGGGTGAACCTGCAGGCCGGTCCCCCCTTCCTCTCCTCGGGCGGCATCTTCAAGGTCGCCACCACGACGCCGATCCTCAGGTTCTCCACCGTGGACGCCAACGGCGAGGACGAGGTGATCGGCACGTACGAGATCACCGACACGACGACCGGCGCCGTGGTCACCACGGTCAACGCGTCACCGGTCCCGGCCAACAGCACCTCGCAGGTGAAGGTGCCGGCGGGCAAACTCGTCTCGGGCAGGACGTACAGCTTCCGCACCACCACGTACGACGGCACTCACTACGCCAACGGCTGGTCCGATCCGATCCGGTTCACCGTCGACACCTCGTGGAAGCCGACGGCGGCCGAGACCGCCCTCGGTCTGGCGAACACCTACTCCGACGCCGCGGACGTCACCGCCGCCACGTCCTCGGATGCCTCCTACGCCTCCATCGCGGTGACGGAGGAGAACGTCGTGGCCGTCCCCTGGGACGGCAAGAACAACGCCATCGACGTCCAGAACGTCCTCATGCCCAACAAGCTGAGCATCCCCGAGGCCGGCACCAGGGGCACTCAGGTGGGAGGCAACGTCGTCTACACCTCGGACGGTGCGGTCGACACCGTGGTGCAGCCGACCGTGGACGGCGGTTCCCGCACGCTGAACATCCTCAAGAACAGCACGGCACCGCACGACTACGAGACCGGGTTCACCATTCCGGCCGGCATGAAGGCCGTGACCCATGACGACGGCTCGGTCTCGCTCTACGCGGAGGGAGACGACAACGCCGAGCAGGCCCCTGCCACGGACGCCGCCGGCTTCTTCGACGCCCCGTGGGCCAAGGACGCCAACGGCAACGACGTACCGACCAGCTACCAGGTCGTGGGCAACAAGCTGGTGCAGCACGTCGAGTTCGACGCGAACAGCGCGTTCCCGATCGTGATCGATCCCTCCTGGTGGTCGACCACGAAGAAGATCGCCAAATGCGCTGTGGCGATCGCCGGCTTCATCTTCACGTTCACTCCTGCCGGCAGCTCCAAGCGTGTCCTGACCGCCGTGAAGCTGGTGAAGAAGATCGGCGTGAAGAAGACCGCGAAGCTGATCCAGACCTACGCCAAGCGGCGCAAGATGACCTCGGCCCATCGCAAGGCGGTGGCCGCTCTGCTCGGCATCCCTGCTCTGAAGAAGGCATGCAACTTCTGATGCGGAGGGAACAATGATCGCCCTGGCGGTGGCCCTCGCGGAGATCGCGATGATCCTGACGCAGCGCGTACGGAAGCCCTCAGGGCCTGAGAAACCCTCACCGTGGCCGTACATGGCGGTGGGACTGGGGGCCTGCGCGATCGGCTGGCTCGCAGTCGGCAGGCCGGGCTTCGACTACGGCGAGCTGTGTCTGGCGCTCGTCTGCGGGGTGATCCTCACCGCGGAAGCCGCGCTCGCGGCCGGGAGCCTGATGGGACGGCCCTGGGCGGCCTGGGCGACAGCCGGTATCGGTGGTGCGGCCGCCGCGACGTGGCTGCTGTCCGAACCCTGGCCTTTCGTGTAGGTCGGACGCAGACAGTTCAGCGCTCCTTTCCCTGCCCCCGTGGGGGTGGGGAAAGGAGCAGTCCGAAGCCGACGGCAGAGCTGCGCGGTAGCGTTCCGGCATGACGTCAGCGCCGTCCCGGTTCCCGCCGTATCCGATCCGTGGCGTACGGGTACTGCATCAGCGGCAGAACTGCGCGCCGCATTTCGCGGAGATCGAGGTGGATTTCGAGCCCGCGGCCGAGGGCTTCGTCTTCGAGGTGGCGCAGGGGCTGACCGTGGACTTCGAACCCGCCGAGGCCCTGTCCCGCTTCTTCGCGGCCACCGCCGTGGGGATCGAGGAGCAGCTGAGCTCGCCCGAACACGGGGTCGTGATCGCCACTCGGGTGGTGCTGCGGCGCGCCCGCGCCGACACGTTCGGCTCTCATGAACTGGCGTTCAAGGTCGCAGGCCACCTCGCTGCCCGGAAGGCGCTGGAACGGGCGGGGTACCCACGACGCTGAAGTGCCGCCCCCTCGTGGTGAGTCGGCGGATTTCACCGCCGTGTGAAGGGCGACAGGCGGTGGCCGTCTCCGTGACGAACGATGTGACCGGCCGTGGGCGGGGCGAAGTGGGTGCCCAGGACGAGCGTGTCCGTGCCGGCGAGGGAAGCGAGCAGGGCACGGCGCGAGGCCTCGGACTGCTGGGGGTCGATGTCGACGCACGCGCCGATGGCGGGGTGGGCGAGCTGGACGGGGTGGTGGATGCAGTCGCCCGTGATCACCGCGGTCCGGCCGTGACTGGTCAGTTGGACGGCGACATGTCCCGGGGTGTGGCCGGGCGTGGGAAGCAGACGCAACCCGGGAACGATGTCGGCGCCGTCGGCGGGGACATCGACCAGGTCGAGGAGCCCTGCCTTCTCCACGGGGAGAACCGAGTCCCGGAACATCTGCGCGCGGGCCTCGTCCATGTCGTAGCCGGCCCAGAACTCCCGCTCGGTGCGGGCGGTCAGGTAGCGGGCGCGAGGGAAGGTCGGCACCCAGTCACCGCCCGCCTGCCGGGTGTTCCAGCCGACGTGGTCGGCGTGCAGATGGGTGAGGATCACCAGGTCGATCGAGTCCGGGGGGAATCCGGCAGCCGCGAGGTTGTGGAGGTAGCCGGTGTTCAGGTCGTGCCAGGCGGGGTTGGCGCGCCGCTTGCCGTTGCCGATGCCGGTGTCGACCAGGATCCGCCGGCCGCCGAGGGTGAAGGCGAAGCTGTGGCTGTCCAGGCGGAGGGTGCCGCGGGCGTCGGCGAAGTGAGGGCGGAGCCAGTCCTGCGCGGCGACGAGGTCGGCCGTGGCGCCGGGCAGGAGCCAGCGGCCGGTGGCGGGCGGCAGGGCGATCTCGTCGATGCGATGGACGGTGACCTCGCCCACGGTCCAGGAGGGGGCGGCGTTCGGGTGGGGGGCGGGTGCGGCGCTCGCCATCGTGCTGTCCTTCGGCTCGTAAAAGCTATTTGTTTGCTTTAAGAGACCGTAGACCCCTACAGTGGGCTAACGCAAACGCTTAGCTTTAACAGCCGGGGCGTGCCCTCCGGCCGCCCGGTCGAGCATCCCCACCCCGCAGTGGGAAGCCCGCTGAAGCCCAGGAAACGGGCAGCCCGCACAGAAGGAAGTTCATGCCCCCCGCACACCTCACACCGTCCGAAGCGGCTGTCTGGGCCGCCCGTGGCGGGCTCACGCTGCCGGCAGACCGCCACGCAGCGGTCGCGGCCACCGCCGATCACATTCACGCCGTCGTCGCCGTCCTGCGCGAGCTGGACTTCGGCGACACCCCGCCCGCCTCCGCCTACCGAGCGGGAGAGGAGACGCACGATGCAGCCGTATGAACTCACGCTGACCGCGGCCGCCGACGCGATCCGCACCCGGCGTCTGTCCCCCGTCGAGCTGACCGACTCCGTCCTGGAGCGCATCGCGCAGAGAGAACCGGACCTTCAGGCCTATGTGACCGTCGCCGCCGAGCACGCACGCAGCGCCGCGCGGGACGCCGAACGCGCCCTCGCGGCCGGCCGTCGCCAAGGCCCGCTGCACGGCATCCCCGTGGGCCTCAAAGACCTGATCGACGTCGCGGGTTGGGTCACGGCGGCAGGCTCCCGTGTCCGCGCCGACCACCGGGCGCGCACCGACAGCACGGTCGCCGCCCGACTGGCACAGGCCGGCGCGGTCCTGCTGGGCAAGACCCACACGCACGAGTTCGCCTACGGCCTCATCACCCCGCAGACCCACAACGCCTGGGACACGGGCCGGGTCGCCGGCGGGTCCAGCGGCGGATCCGCCGTCGCCGTCGCCGCCGGCATGGCCACCTTCGCCCTGGGCACCGACACCGGCGGATCCATCAGAGTGCCCGCCGCGCTCAACGGCGTGGTCGGCCTCAAACCGACGTACGGCCTCCTCCCCCGCCACGGCGTGACATCGCTGTCCTGGTCGCTGGACCACGTCGGCCCCCTCACACGCACCGTCGAGGACGCGGCCCTCGTCCTCAATGCCCTGGCCGGGCACGACCCGCGCGATCCCGCCTCCCTGTCCGCACCGGCCAAGGACTACCGGCCGCGGGCGGACACGGACCTGACCGGGCTGCGCGTCGGCGTACCGCGCACCTACTACTTCGACCGTGTCCACCCCGAGACCGAAGACGCCGTCCGCCGCGCCATCGAACAGCTCCGGGACCTCGGCGCCCGCCTCGTCGAGGTGGAGATCCCCATGACGCGCTACATCCAGGCCACCCAGTGGGGCCTGATGGTGCCCGAGGCCACCGCCTACCACGAGAACACCCTCCGCACGGTCCCCGACCTCTACCAGGCCGACGTCCGCGTCCTCCTCGAAGCCGGCGCACTGATGACCGCCGGTGACTACCTGCGGGCCCAGCGCTCCCGCACCCTCATGCGGCAGGAATGGGCCCGGCTGCTCAAGGAGGTCGACCTCATCGCCGCTCCCAGCGTGCCGACCACCGCCGTCAGAGCCGGGCAGGAGACGATCACCTGGGCCGACGGCACCGTCGAAAGCGTCTCCGACGCGTACGTACGCCTCTCCGCCCCCGCCAACATCACCGGAACGCCGTCCCTGTCCCTGCCCGTGGGGCACGACAGCGCAGGACTGCCGATCGGCATGCAGCTGCTGGGACGGCCACTCGAAGAGGAGGTGCTCCTCCGGGTCGGCCACGCCTACGAGCTGACCCGGCCCGTCTCCGCCCTCGCACCAGCCGCGTGATCCGCCGGCGGGAGCCCCCGACGACGGGCCCTCGCCGGCCGGTCGAGCCGGGCGGGCAGCGCCGGCCACACAACCGCCAGAGGCAAACCATTCGCTTTAAGATGGGTCCCCATGAGCAGGCAGATGGTACGACCCGGCGGACGGAGCGCCCGCGTCCAGGCGTCGGTCCACGCCGCCGTACGCGAACTCGCCTCGGAAGTGGGCCGCGACGCCCTGACCGTACCGATGATCGCGCAGCGCGCGGGCGTCACACCGTCGACCGTCTACCGCCGCTGGGGAGACCTGCAGGAACTGCTCTCCGACGTAGCGGTCGAGCACCTGCGTCCCGAGACGGCGCCCGCGGACCACGGCAGTCTGTCGGCCGATCTCACGGCCTGGGCCGAACAGTTCCTCGACGAGATGTCCTCCCCCGCCGGCCGCGCCTACATCCGCGACGCCCTACTCGGTGACCCCGACGGCAGCAATGCCGGCCAGTGCTCCGCCTACGCCGCCCAGCAGATCGATCTCGTCCTCACTCGCGCCCGGGAACGCGGGGAGGAGACTCCCGACACCGAGACCGTCGTCGATCGCGTCGTCGCCCCCCTCATGTACCGCATCCTCTTCCGCCCCCAGGAACTCGGCGCCTCCTACGCACGCCGCCTCGTCGGCACACTGCTCGGCTCCACGTCTCCATGACCGCGTAGCGTCGACGCAGCTCCGGTGTGATCGCATCAGCGTGCGGAAGGCTTACGGTTTGTGGGTCACCCAGAGCAGTTCCGCCGGCCAGCGGTGTCCCCAGTCGGGTGGGTCGGTCTCGTTGTAGCCGTTGGGTGTTCCGGGTTCGGGACGCGGCTCGATGAGGTCGTCGATGACGAGACCCGCGCCGCGCAGGACCCTGACCCAGTCGCCGTAGGTGAGCTGGTAGCTGGTCGCGTCGCCGCCTTCGGCGATGGTGTCCAGCCCGAAGTAGTCCTTCTGCAGCGTCGTCGTCGCGCGGCCGGCGGCTTCGTCGTAGCAGACTTCGAACCATGGGCTGGCGATGTTGAACACCAGCCGCCCGCCTGGGCGCAGGACGCGCGCGGCCTGCGGGACGGCCAGGTGCGGGGGCGCCCAGCTGAGCCCACCGAAGTCGCAGAACACCAGGTCGAAGCTGTCGGAGGCGAAGGGCAGCCGTTCCGCGGCGCCCTGCACCAGCGGAAAGCGGGCCGCGCCCATCGCGCGGGCCGCTGCGGTGAGTTGGGCTTCGGACAGGTCCAGCCCGACCACGGTGGCGCCCTCCGCGGCGAGCGCCCTGGACCACTGGCCCGCGCCGCAGCCCAGTTCGAGGACGCGTTTGCCGGTGACGTCGCCCAGGGCGTTCAGGTGCGCGTCGGGAATGGAGTACATGCCCCACAGCCGGGGTGCGGCCCCGATCTGCGGGTCGTGTTCGCGCTGGTAGGCGCTGCTGATCTGGTTCCAGAGCCGCCGGTTGGCGGGGATGCTGTCCACGCGCCGACTCCAGCATTCCCGGCCGGGAACGGTCAACAGGATTAGGGCACCGGCCGGCCCTCGCCCCCGTGCCGCCCTGGATCGGCACACGGCCCGCCGGACGAACCGGGGCGGCCTCAGTCTTCCAGACGGACGGGCATCAGGATGGAGAAGGTGTCCTCGTCGTCGGGTCGGCGGATCCCGATCGGCGCTGTGGGGGCGCCGAGTTCCAGGATCAGCTCGTCCCGGGCGCCGGCGGCCAGGGCGTCCAGCAGGAACTCACGGTTGACGGCGACCCGGTTCGGGTCCTCGTCGCCGTCGGCGCAGACGACCACCGTGCCCTCGTCGTCCACCCTGAGCACGCTGAGCCGGGGCGCTCCGGCCTCCGTGGTACGCACCGGACCGGCTTCCAGGGCCCTGCGGAAGGCCGCCACGTCGACGACGGCGCGGCGCCCTGTGGCCTGCGGGAGGAGACGGCGATAGTCGGGAAATTCGTGGTCGAGGCACTGACCGGCGGCTTGCCTGTCCCCGGCGTCCAGGGTGACGCGGTCACCGTCCACGGAGAGCCGCACGGGTCCCTCGCCCTCCAGCAGCGCCCGCATCGCGTCGGCGAGCGGGGTGGGCACGATGACCCGCACCGGGCTCACGTCCTGCCCGGCGGCACGGACCTGTGCGACAGCCATGCGGTACCGGTCGGTGGCCGCGAAGCGGAGGATCTCGCCCTCGATGTCGAACAGGATCCCGCCGAGCATCGGCAGCTCGGGGTCGGTGCTCACCGCGAAACGGACCGTGTCCAGAGCGGCGGCCAACTCGGTGGCCGGGGTGGACAACTGAGCGGTGGTGAGGCGGAGGGACGTCATGCCGTTCTCCCGGTGATCGAGTAGGGCTCGGAGCGCGGAGAACTCGCTGCGGGCGTCGGACAGTCCCTTTTCGAGGCGGCTCAGGTGGGTCGTGAGCAGTGTGCGGACCAGATCGGTGTCCGGGCCGGACCAGCCGGCCAGCATCAGCCGGATGTCCGGCAACGGCATCCCGGCCCGGCGCAAGCGGGCCAGGACACGGGCCTCTTCCAGCTGCTCCGGGGCGTACCAGCGGTATCCGCTCACCGGATCCACCCAGGCCGGGACCAGCACCCCGGCACGGTCGTAGAACCGCAGGGTGCTCACCCCCAGACCGCTGTCGGCGGCCAACTCGCCGATGCTGCGCATGTCGTTCTCCACACCGACACTCTGGGCCCTGCACAAGGTCGAGGGTCAACCCGGGCTGCGGGATGGTGGTCCTGTCCTCGTCACGACACCGTTTCCTGTGCGTCAACGCGTGATACATCCGGCTCTCACCGATCATGGAAGCCGGAAGAGCAAACGGACCAGCGCGAACCATCGTCAGGGCACGCAGCCGAAACAGAGCGTGCCTACGGTCACGGCATGACTTTGGACCCCGCCCTCATCGAGAGCAGCTTCGCCGTCGTCGAACCCAACGGTGCCCGCGTCACGAAGTACTTCTACGAGCATCTCTTCGCCAACAACCCAGGGGTGAGGCACCTGTTCGCCTCACACATGGAAGAGCAGGAGGACCGGCTCTGGACGGCCCTCGGCGGCCTCGTGGCCAACCTCCACGACACCGAGACGGTCACCCGCATCCTGCGCGGCCTCGGCGCACGGCACGTCGGCTACGGCGCGTTGCCCGAGCACTTCCCGGCGGTCGGGGCCAGTCTGCTCGCCACCCTGCAGCACTTCGCGGGCGAGGCGTGGACACCGCAGGTCGAGGAGTCGTGGACTGCGTTGTACGGAGTGATCAGCGCGACCATGGGCGAAGCAATGGCCACCCGAACGACCGGGTGACACCGGCTTGTCGTCCCGGCAGGGACGTGCCGGGCACGGCGTGCGCAGGACGCTGCCACGGGCCGGCGGAGCCGAGGCAGGCAGGGCCCGGTTGCGCCGGCGGCGGTAGCCTGCTCTGTGAGGCAGTCATGACGGACCAGGTGCGCATCCGGCTCCTCGGTGGTTTCAGCGTGGCGGTGGGCGACCGCCCGGTGCCGGCCGGGGCGTGGCGGTTGCGCAAGGCCCGTACGCTGCTGAAGCTGCTCTGCCTGGCGCCGGGGCACCGGCTGCACCGCGACCAGCTCTACGACCTGCTGTGGCCCGACCTCGACCGGACGGCGGCGGCCAACAACCTGCACCAGGCGCTGTACGCCCTGCGGCGAGCGCTGGGCGCGGCCGGTGCGCCCGGCGACACCGTCGTGCTCCGTGACGACCTGGTCCTGCTCGCTCCCGGCGGCGGTGTCCGGATCGATCTCGACGACTTCGAGACGGCGGCCCGGCGGGCGTACGACAGCGGGAAAGCGGCCGACTACCGCACCGCGCTCGCGCTGGGTGAGAAGGATCTGCTGCCGGAGGACCGTTACGAGGCGTGGGCGAGCGAGGCGGCCGAGGCGCTGCCGGCCCGGCGTACGACGCTGCGGCTGGGGTGGGGCGAGGCGCTGGAGCGGGAGGGTCGCGCGAGCGAGGCCGTCGAGGTGCTGCGAGCCCTGATCGGCGACGACCCGCTGCATGAGCCCGCGTACCGGGCGCTGATGCGGGTCCTGGCCGAGGCCGGACGACGCGGGGAGGCACTGGCTGTCTACGAAGGTCTGCGGAACGTGTTCCGCGAGGAGACCGGCTCCGATCCCGATCCGCAGACGCGCCGCCTGTACCGGGTGCTGCTGGCCGATTCGGTCGAGGTTCCGGAACCGCAGGCCCGGTCGCCGGGGCGTCGGCACGCGGGCTCGTCGCGGGGCCGTCTGCCGGCGCCGGCCACGCCGCTCATCGGCAGGGAGCGCGAGACGGCCGAGGTGGAGCAGATGCTCGGGCGCAGTGGTCTGTTCACGCTCACCGGGGCCGGAGGCTGCGGCAAGACGCGGCTGGCGCTGGCCGTCGCGGCACGCCGGGGTGACGACTTCCGGGACGGGGCGTACTTCGTGGACCTCGCCGGTCTGGCGGAGCCGGATCTTGTGCCGGAGGCGGTCGCGACGGCGCTGGACATCCAGCTTCCGCCGTACGGCGGCGGCCGGGACGCCCTGATCGCCCAGCTCGGCGAGCGGGAGATGCTGCTGGTCCTGGACAACTGCGAGCACCTGATCGACGCGTGCGCCGCCCTGGCCTCGCAGATCATCGCCCGGTGCCCGGGCGTCCTCGTCCTCGCGACCAGCCGGGAGGCGCTGCGCTCGTACGGGGAGCGCACCTTCCGGGTGCCGTCGCTGAGCCTGCCGGATCCGCACCGGTTGCCGCCCGTGGCAGAACTGGGCCGGTTCGCCTCTGTGCGGCTGTTCGTGGAACGGGCCGCCGACGCCGCGCCCGGCTTCCGGCTCTCCGACGGGAACGCGGCCGCCGTCGCGCAGATCTGCTTCCGGCTCGACGGGATGCCGCTGGCGCTGGAGCTGGCCGCGGCACGCGTGCGGGTGCTGGCTCCGCAGCAGATCGCCGAGCGCCTCGACGACGCGCTGGCCCTCCTCGGCCAGGGCGGCAGACGCGGGGCGACCCGCCAGGAGACCCTGCTGGCCACCCTGGAATGGAGCCACCGGCTCCTCGACGCCGACGAGCGGCGTCTGCTGCGCCGGCTGGCGGTGTTCCTGGGCAGCTTCTCCCTGGCCGCGGCCGAGGAGGTGTGCGGGGACGGCCCCCGCCCCTCCCATCGCTCGCCCTCGCCGGATCCGCCTACCTCCCCGGTGCCGGATGTCCGTACCTCCCCCGTCCCGGACCTGGGCGCCTCCCCGGTCCTGGACCTCCTCGGCCGGCTGGCCGACAAGTCCCTGGTGAGCGTCGAACCGCACCAGGACGAGGTGCGCTACCGGCTGCTCGAGACGATCCGCCAGTACGCCCTGGACCGGTTGCGTGCCGCGGGCGAGGCGGAGGTGACCGAGGCCAGGCACCGGCACGTCTACCTCGCGCTCGCCGAGGCGCAGGACCAGGAGCCGTCCACCGGCGTCTCCGGGGCGGCCTCCTCGGTGCTGGAGGCCGACTACGGCAACCTCCGTGCCGCCCTGCGTTCCCTGCTGCGGCACGAGCCGGACAAGGCGCTGCGGCTGGCCGTGGCGCTGCGGTCGTTCTGGCCCGAGCGGGGCCGTCTCGCCGAGGGCCGGCGGTGGCTGGACGCCGCGCTGGCCGCGGCGCCGGATCCCACCCCGGAACGCGCCCGGGCGCTGATGGGGCGGGCGGTGCTGGCGATCCGCCTCGGGGACGGCTCCGAGCTGGAGGACATCGCGGAGCAGATCGTCCGGATCCACGAGCGTCGGCCGCCGGACGCGGCAGCGGCGGCGTTCGCCCACTGCCAGGAGGCGGTCCTGCTGTGGATGCGGGGTGTCGGGGACCGCGCCCGCACGGCTCTCGACCGGGCGGCTTCCCTGGCTCGGGAGGCAGGCGAACCCAGGGTCCTGGCCGTCGCGGCGTACCTGGAGGGCGTCTGGGCCGTCTGCCGGGGAGAGGGTGCCGTGGCGCGTGCGGCGTGCCGTCGGTGCCTGCGCCTGCTGGACGACGTCCCCGCGCGGAGCGCACCGTTCCTCCCGGTCATGACGCCGGGATACACGCTGGAGGAGGACGGCGCGGGCACGGTGTCGCTGTTCTTCGAGGAGACGGTGCTGGCGGGCCGTACCGTCGGCGGGTCCCGGGCCCGCGGCTACGCGCTGGCCAACCTGGCCTGGGCGCTGCGCGCCGACGGCGACCCGCACGCCGCCTCCGCCGCGGTGGACGCCGCCGAGCAAAGTGTCGACTGCTTCCGCACCCTGGACGATCCCTACGGCGAGTCGCTGGCGCTGAACGTCCTCGGCAACGTCCACCGCGGCCGGGGCGATCACGCCCGCGCACGCAAGTTTCTGGACGCGGCGCTGTCGATCAGGCGGCGGCTCGGCGACCACCGGGAGGAGGGCATCACCCTGGGCTGCCTGGGCCTGCTCCAGCTGGCCGAGGGCGACCTCGACGGCGCGCAGGCGACGATCGCCCGCGTGCTGGCCGGTTTCGAGGAGACCGACGACATCCCGGGCATGGCCAACAGCCTGCTGCACCTCGCCCTCGTCGCACGGGCCGGCGGACGCGCGGACCGAGCGCGTGACCTGCTCGTACGGGCCCGGCAGCTGGAGCACGTCCCCGGGTCGCCGCCCGCCGCCGGATGGGTCGCCCTCATGCTGGCGCACGCGCTGTCGAGCGCCGGTGAGACGGAGGCGGCGAGGAGGGAGGCGGCTTCGGCCGATGCCCTCTTCACCCGGCTCGGCGATGCCCGCGGGCCGAGCGCACTGCGGCGTGCGGTGCCGGGTGCCGGCGGCGGGCCGCAAAGCGGCTGCTGAGTGAGTGCTAAGAGCCGGCTTCTAGCGTCCTGAGCGTCGGTGCACACTCACACCAAGGGAGCCGATCATGTCGATCGACACGGCAAGGGGAATCCTGGGGGACGCCACCGTCGCCGAACTTCAGGCCGGTCTGCGCGGCACGGTGGTCCGCCCCGGCGACCCGGACTACGACCAGGCCCGCGCCGTCTGGAACGGCGCGCACGACAAGCACCCGGCGCTCGTCGTGCGGTGCGCCGGGACCGCCGATGTGCTGCGCGCGGTCGAGTTCGCCCGCAGCCAGGACCTGCTGGTCGCCGTGCGCGGCGGCGCGCACAGCATCGCCGGGTTCTCGACCTGCGACGACGGCATCGTCATCGACCTGTCCGCGATGAAGGGTGCCGTGGTCCGTCCCCGGCAGCGGCGGGTGGTCGCCCAGGCCGGCATGACCTGGGGGGACCTCGACCACGAGACGCAGGCCTTCGGCCTCGCCACCACCGGGGGGCTGGTGTCCTCCACCGGGATCTCCGGATTCACCCTCGGCGGCGGCGTGGGCTGGCTGCTGCGCCGTCACGGCCTGGCCTCCGACAACCTCGTGGCGGCGGAGGTCGTCACCGCGGACGGGCGGGTGGTGCGCGCGGACGCGCAGGAGCACTCCGAGCTGTTCTGGGCCCTGCGGGGCGGCGGCGGGAACTTCGGCGTGGTGACCTCGCTCGAATACCAGCTGCACCCGGTCGGGCCGCAGGTCCTGGCCGGTCTGATCGTCTACCCCCTGGCACAGGCCCGGCAGGTGATCACCGGCTGGCGTGAGCTCCTCGCGGACGCGCCGGACGAACTGACGACGCTGATCAATCTGACCACGGCGCCACCGCTGCCGTTCCTGCCGCCGGAGGTCCACGGCACCCGTGTCGTGGTGCTGGCCGGCATGTACGCGGGCGAGCCGGCGAGTGGCGAGGCGGCCGTCACGCGGCTGCGGACGCTGGGCGCGCCCATCGCCGACCTCATGGGACCGATGCCGTACATCGGCATGCAGTCCCTGCTCGACCCGCTGTGGACGGCCGGCGCCCACAACTACTTCACGTCGGCCTTCGTCGAGCCGACCGACGCGACGCTCGACGCCGTGCTGCGACGCCACATGACGACTCCCACGCCGTTCAGTGAACTGCACATGCACCAGTTGGGCGGGGCGTTCGCCCGTGTGCCCGCGGACGCCTCGGCGTTCAGCCAGCGTGACGCGAGCGTGCTGGTCAACGTGATCGCGCGCTCCCCCGCCGCCGCGGACTTCGACGCCCACGTCGCCTGGGCCCGCCAGACCCGCGACGAGATCGCCGCCCACGGCCAGGGAGCGATGTACGTCAACTTCACCGGGGACGCGTCCGAGGACCGGGTGCGGGCGTCGTACCCCGGGGCGGTGCACGAACGGCTCGTGCGGGTCAAGGACGCCTACGACCCGACGAACCTGTTCCGCCTCAACCAGAACATCCGCCCGTCGTCGATGGCTTGACCCCGCTGCGAGGGCGACCACGACGGCTCCAGCTGCGGTGGCCGAGGGCGGCAGTAGACAAGCCGACCGCGGCCACCGCGCAGCGTAGTGACACCTGATGACCGGCAACTCGCCGTGGAGGGACCGTCAGTGCTGGCGGATAGCCTTGTCGCGAATCTCGGGTTGGAGTGCCATGAGCTGGGACGTACTTCTGCTGCCGCTGCCTGCGGACATCGTGTCGATCGACGACCTTCCCGCAGGGCATGAGCCGCCTCCCATCGGAAGCCGGTCCAGCGTCCACGAGGCACTCAGGTCAGCCGTGAGTGAGATCGACCTGACCGATCCCACTTGGGGCGAAGTGCTTGGTCCGACCTGGGTGATCGAACTCGGCATCGGCGAGGACGACCCCGTCGAGTCGGTCATGCTTCACGTCCGGGGCGGCGGGGACGACGTGCTTCCCGTGATCTTCCGCATGTCCCGAGTCCTCGGCTGCCGCCCGTTCGACTGCTCGACCGGCGAGCTGCTCGCGGACGATTCCCGGGCGGGCTGGACAGCCTTCCAGGCCTTTCGGGCAGGCAGTGCCGACCAGGGCACGACCCGGTCGGCGGGGACCGCCTGATCACCGTTGACGTGTGCCGTCTCCCAGGGCCGTCGGGCGCACCGGCGTGTGCCGGGGGACGGGTTCCACGCACTCTAGGCGGTGATTTCAGGGGCGGTTAGGGTGCGGGCATGAGCAGGCAGACGCCGACGCTGGAGGACGTCGCCCGTGCGGCGGGGGTGTCGCGAGCGACGGTTTCCCGCGTCGTCAACGGCGTGCGCAATGTCGACCCTGCACTTCGGGAGGTCGTGCACCGGGCGATCGAACTGACCGGATACGCCCCCAACCGGGCGGCCCGATCGCTGGTGATCCGGCGGGCCGAGACGGTCGCCCTGGTGATCTCGGGGGTGGGAGACGCGACGGACGACGACGCCCGGAACGACTTCGCCGCCCGGGTCTTCACCGACCCCTTCTTCGGCCGGGTGGTCGGCGGGGTCGTGGGCTTCCTGCGGCCGCGCTCGATGCATCCGGTGCTGATGTTCGCCGAGTCGGCACAGGACCGGCAGGAGGTGCTGAGCTACCTGCGGCAGGGCCGGGCCGATGGTGCGCTGGTCGTCTCCACGCATCCCGACGATCCGCTGCCCGCTCTTCTGGCCGAGGCCGAGCTGCCCGCCGTGTTGTTCGCCCGTCCGGGACGGCCGGTTCCGCTGAGCCATGTCGATCTCGATCACCGGGCCGGTGGGCGGCTCGCGGCCCGGCGTCTGCTGACCCGCGGTTGCCGCAGGCCGGCCACGATCACCGGGCCGCTGGCCGTTCCCGCGAGCCGTGAACGACTCGCTGGTTTCCGTGAGGCTCTGGCCGAGGCGGGCGTGACGGACGTGCTTCTCGCCGAAGGATGCTTCACCCTCACCAGCGGCGCCGAGGCCATGGCCGCGCTCCTGGCTCGGCACCCCGACGTCGACGGTGTCTTCGCCGCCAACGACCTCATGGCTGAGGGCGCCTGCCGGCTGCTCCGGCAGCGGGGGAAGCGGGTTCCCGAGGACGTCGCCGTGGTCGGCTTCGACGACAGCGGGGCCGCCGTGACCTGCGAGCCGCCGCTGACCTCGGTCCGGCAGCCGGTGGAGCGGATGGCCGAGGAGATGGCCCGTCTCCTGGACGAGCACATCCGTGGTGAGCGCATCGAGCCCGCGTCCGTCGTCTTCGCCCCCGAGCTCGTCACACGGAACTCGGCCTGAGGGTCCGCACGGTGTGACGTGTCGCCACGGCAGCCTGCGTCGCGCCGGCGGCTTCGACGGGACCCGGCCCCCGCCTGTTCCCAGGGAAGGGCCGGGTCCCTCCAGCGGGCGCGCCCACGCTCAGGGCAGCCGGTAGTCGCTGTTCAGAGCGGCGCCGGCCTCCGGATGGGTCTGGTCGTAGCCGCGGGCGTCGCACTGCAGGCCGCCCACGATGCAGTGGTCGACCAGGGCCTTGAGCGTGCGGTCCTCCCAGGCGTTGAAGAAGTCGTAGTGGAAGGAGTAGCCGCGGCCGCTGGCCAGGCGCACCTGGGACATGTCGCCGTTGACCGGGAACGCCATCTTGAACTCGATCATCGGCACCGCGACCGGATGGTCGGCCGGGCACATGTTGTCGTTGGTGCCGGGCTTGACCACCGGGTACGCCATGTGGCTCTTGTGGTCCGGCGTGTCGAGGTACTTCCCGTCCCAGCAACTGGGCGCCTGGAACCGGATGTTGAGCTGGACGTCGGGGCGGTTCGGGCAGGTGGCGGGGAAGTCGACGTTGAAGTAGCTGTCGCCGCACTCCCAGCCCTCGACGAAGCCGCGGTGGTGGCGGAACTCGTCGGCGCTCTGCATCGGGTTGCCCACCACGAACCGCAGACCCTTGGGGAAGGGGCGCACGCTGGTGTAGTCGGTGACGCCGGCCTTGTAGTAGATCGTCTGGGGACCTATCGGCAGGATCTTGCGGTCGCCGTTGTACAGCGACGGCATCCAGTAGCCCGAGGCGTCGGCGGGCGCCTTGCAGGTGGTGGCGCCGCCGGTGAGGGACGCGGTGGTGCTGTTGGCGTCGGTCGAGGTGTTGCCCATGAAGGTGTGGTCGTGGGACTTGCCGGGCTGGCCGGGGTAGACGATCGGGTCGTCGGGTGCGGTGTGGGTGACCGAGCAGTTGGCCTGGAACTCGTGGAAGTACCGCGAGGGCGGTGTGGCCGTGGACGGCGTGACGCCGGTGACCTGGGGGACCGCCGGGATGTAGCCGTCGCCGTCCGGGTCGTCGCCGGACGCCTGGGTGGACACCGCCATGGTGTGCCCCGTGTGAGCGGCGGACGCGGCCGCGGTGGCATCCCGGCCGGACTGCGCGGTGGTGGCCGAGGCGATGGTGCCGGCGCCGAGGACCGTGGCGACGAGTGCGGTGCCGAGGAGGAGTGCGGGAAGCCGGCGTGGACTCGATCTCATGGGATCTCCTGTCCGTGAGGAGGGGTGGGAGGGGGTGGGGGCCGCGTGGCGTTCCCGGGCGCCGCGCGGCGGGGACGGACCGGGTCCGGTGGCGCCGAGGCCGGATACGGGGATCGCCGCCACCGGACGCCGCCCGTCAGCCGTAGAGGCCGATCTCGTGCAGCGAGTAGCCCCAGCCGGTGCCGCGCGCCGTGAGCTGCAGACGGACGTAACGGGCCGTGGCCGCAAGCCCGATGGTGTCCACGTCTCCGTCACCGGTCGTGGTGGAGTACACCGAGCGCCAGGTGGCGCCGTCGTCGGAGACCTGCACCGTGTACGCCTTGCCGTACGCCGGGTCCCAGACCAGCTGCAGGGTGCGCAGCGCCTTGGCCGCGCCGAGGTCGACCTGGATCCACTGGGGGTCGCTCCAGTCGCTGGCCCAGCGGGTGTCGGTGCGGCCGTCGACGGCCAGTTCGGGGGTGCAGGGGCAGTCGCCGTAGGACGGCTGGAAGGAGGAGGCGGTGACGGGGCGGTTCAGCGCCAGGTTCGCGCCGTTCACCGGCGGGGCGACCACCCTGACCGACTTGGTCTCGATGCCGGCGTTGCCGTGCCCGTCCTCGGCCTGGACGTACACCTTCCACACGCCGAGCTTCTGCGGGGCGGTGACGGCGAAGGTACCGGTGCCGGTGGAGCGCCACTGCACGGGTACGAGCGCCTTGTCGCCGCTCGCGTAGTTGCCGCTGAGGAAGACCTTGTACGTCACCGGGTCGCCGTCGGGGTCGCGTACGTCGGCGTGCACGGTGAACTCGCCGCCCGCCGGGGCCGAGGAGGCGGGACTGACGGTCATGTTGCTGAGCACCGGGGGCGTGTTGCCGACGGCGGCCGAGCCGGTGTAGGCCCGCTTGACCGCGTAGTACGACAGCCGTTTCAGCCCGTCGGGCAGGAGGTTGAACCAGACGCCGCCGAAGTCGTGTTCGGTGCCGTAGTGGAAGAGGGTGGCGCCCAGGGCCACACCCTGGTGCGCGGTGACGCAGTTCCACGCCTTGGTGTAGCCGTCGGCCTTCTGCACGTCGGTCGGCTCGTCGGGGACGCCGTTGACGTCGTTCGGGACCTCCCACTCCCCCGCCGGGCCCGTCTCGGTGATGATGTACGGCTTGGTGTAGCCGCCGTCGATCCAGTCCTGGCGGACCTTGCAGACGTTGCTGTACGAGTTCACGGCGTACAGGTCCAGGTCGGGCGCGTTGCGCTGGTAGTAGGGCCAGGCGCCGGTCCACGCGTCGGTGGAGGTCACCGGGTGGTCGGGGTCGATGCTGTGGATCTTCTTGGCGACGTCGTTGACGAAGCTCGTGTAGGCGTTGCGCTCCGCCTCCAACTGGGCGCCGCCGTAACAGTTCTGGAGTCCGAGCACGGACTCGTTGCCGACGTTCCACATCAGCGTCGCCGGGTGACTCTTGTAGGTGTCCACCCACTTGGCGAACTCATTGAGCGCGTTGGTCTTGTACGTGGAGTCGGTGACGTAGTCGACGCAGCCACCGGCACCGGGCCCGCCGCCCGGTTGGAGCCAGAAGCCGTTGATGACGCGGATGCCGTTGGCGGCGGCGCTGTCCAGCAGCGGCTTGGTGGAGGCGTCGGTGCCCCAGGTGCGGATCGTGTTGGCGCCCATGGCCTTCACGTCCGGCAGGTAGGTCGGCCCTGCGGAGGCGGCCGGGCCCCAGGTCACGCCCTTGACGGTGTACGGCTGCCCACCCACGGTGAGCCGCCAGTCGCCCCGGGCGCCCTCGACCTTGACGGGACCGCCGGGCGGCGGTGGGGTGGTGTCGCCGGTGGAGCCGTACACCTGGAACTCCCAGAGCGAGTAGCCGTATCCGCCGGACCGGGTGATGCCCTGCATGCGCACGTAGCGGCCGGTCCCGGACACGGAGAGGTCGTCGGTTCCGCCGTCGCTGCCGGTGACCGTCTTCAGGGTGCGCCAGTCGGTGCCGTTGTCGGACGTCTGGATCGCGTAGTCCTTGCCGTAGGCGGCCTCCCAGGTCAGCACCACACGGCTGACAGCGGCCTGTTGGCCCAGGTCGACCTGGATCCACTGCTGGTCGCTCCATTGGCTGGCCCAGCGGGTGGTGGTGAGGTTTCCGTCCACCGCCGCGGCGGCCGCGTAGCCGTCGCCTTCCTGGGAGGAGGCGGTGGCGGGCCGGCCCTGGGACAGCAGGGTGTCGGCGGCGTGGGCGTTCGGGGCGAGCGCGAGGGTGGCCAGGGACGAGGCGAGGAGGGCTCCGAGGGCGAGCAGGGCTCCACCGGCGCGTCGGCCGGGTGGTGGCGCGGTGACGGACTGTCTGGGCACGGGTGCTCCTGACGGTGTGTTCGCCGGAGGAACTACGGCGGCTGCGGGGGGCGTGTGTTTCGCCGGCTCCGGTGGTCCCGGTCGCGGTGGAACCCCGTCGGGCGGCCGGCAACGGCTGCCGGGGCACGGGGAGACGGCGTGGGAGAGCGCTCTCCGAACCATGCCGCGCGGGCAGGGGGCGGTCAAGAAGCCCGTGCCATTTTTCTTCCGTCTTGATTCAAGTCCTGAACCGACCGCCTGCATCAGCCGAGGTGACGCACCGTCGGGTGCCGCGCACAGCGGGACCAAGTCCGCGAGGTCAACGGCCTTTACGTGACAGGGGCTTGTCACCCGACGGAAATCACTAGTTAACTCAAGTCTTGAACTAAGCACGCGGCGGGCCTCGCCGCAGTGTTCGCGTGCCTCGGCGCACGCGGGCACCGCCCCCGTCGCCGTCCCCGTCCACCCCCACCCCGCAGGGACCCGTATGAGACTCAGATCCCTGGGCGTCGCGCTCGCCACCACGGCTTCGCTGTGCGCCCTGCCCCTCGCCGCCTCCACCGCGGCCTCCGCCGCCGAGACGCCCCTGTCCCAAGGGAAGACGGTCACCGCGTCGTCCCAGGAGAACGGCGGCACGCCCGCCGCCTACGCGGTCGACGGCAACACGGCGACGCGCTGGTCCTCGGCCGCCACCGACGACCAGTGGCTCCAGGTCGACCTCGGCGCCACGGCCTCGGTCACCCAGGTCGTACTCAACTGGGAGGCGGCCTACGGCAAGGACTACAAGGTCCAGATCTCCCAGGACGGCGGCACCTGGACCGACCTGAAATCCGTCACCGGAGGGGACGGAGGCCTCGACACGCTGGCCGTGTCCGGCCAGGGCCGTTATGTGCGCATGCTCGGCGTGCACCGCGCGACCCCGTACGGCTACTCCCTGTGGGAGTTCCAGGTGTTCGGCTCCCCGAACGGCACGCAGCCGGGTTGCGGCACGGCCAACGCGGCCCAGGGCAAGCCTGCTTCGGCGTCCTCCACCGAGAATGCCGGGACCCCCGCCTCGGCCGCCTTCGACGGCAGCACCTCCACCCGCTGGTCCAGCCAGCCGGCCGACCCGCAGTGGCTCCAGGTCGATCTCGGCTCGGTGCAGGACCTGTGCAAGGTGGACCTGAACTGGGAAGCCGCCTACGGCAAGGACTTCCAGATCCAGGCCTCCGCCGACGGACAGAGCTGGAACACGCTCAAGAGTGTCACCGGCGCGAGCGGCGGCACGGCGTCCTACGACGTCAGCGGCTCCGGCCGGTACGTACGGATCCTCGGCACCGCACGCGGCACCGGCTACGGATACTCCCTGTGGGAGGTCGCGGTGCACACCGGCACCACCGGCGTCCCGCCCGTCCAGGGCGGCGGCGACCTCGGCCCGAACGTCATCGTCGTCGATCCCTCGACGCCCGACCTGCAGCAGAAGTTCGACGACGTCTTCGCCAAGCAGGAGTCGAACCAGTTCGGCACCGGCCGCTACCAGTTCCTGCTCAAGCCGGGCACCTACAACGGCATCAACGCCCAGATCGGCTTCTACACCTCCATCTCCGGCCTCGGCCTCAACCCCGACGACACGCAGATCAACGGTGACGTGACCGTCGACGCCGGCTGGTTCAACGGCAACGCCACCCAGAACTTCTGGCGCTCGGCGGAGAACCTCGCCATCACACCGTCCAACGGCACCGACCGCTGGGCCGTGGCGCAGGCCGCCCCGTTCCGCCGCATCCACGTCAAGGGCGGTCTCAACCTGGCGCCGAACGGCTACGGCTGGGCCTCCGGCGGTTACATCGCCGACTCGAAGATCGACGGCACGGTCGGCCCGTACTCCCAGCAGCAGTGGTACACCCGGGACAGCTCGGTCGGCGGCTGGACCAACGGCGTGTGGAACATGACCTTCACCGGCGTCCAGGGCGCCCCGGCCACCAACTTCGACAGCGGCCCGTACACCACCCTGGACACCACGCCGGTCTCGCGCGAGAAGCCCTTCCTCTACCTGGACGGCTCCGCCTACAAGGTGTTCGTCCCGGCCAAGCGCACCAACGCCCGCGGGGTCTCCTGGCCGGCGAACGCGGGGACCTCGCTCCCGCTGGACCAGTTCTACGTCGTCAAGCCGGGCGCGACCGCGGCGACCATCAACGCGGCCCTCGCGCAAGGCCTCAACCTCCTGTTCACCCCCGGCGTCTACCACCTCGACCAGACCATCGACGTCACCCGCGCGAACACCGTCGTCCTCGGTCTCGGGCTCGCCACCCTCGTCCCGGACAACGGCATCGACGCCCTGCACGTGGCCGACGTCGACGGCGTGAAGCTCGCTGGGTTCCTCATCGACGCGGGCCCGGTCAACTCCGACACGCTGCTGCGCATCGGCACCCCCGGCTCCACCGCCGACCACTCCGCCAACCCGACCACCATGCAGGACGTGTTCATCCGCATCGGCGGCGCCGGCCCCGGCCTCGCCACCAACTCCGTGGTGGTCAACAGCAACAACACCGTGATCGACCACACCTGGATCTGGCGGGCCGACCACGGCAGCGGCGTCGGCTGGGACACCAACCGTGCCGACTACGGCCTGCGCGTCAACGGCAACGACGTCCTCGCCACCGGGCTCTTCGTCGAGCACTTCAACAAGTACGACGTCTACTGGAGCGGAGAGCGCGGCCGCACGATCTTCTTCCAGAACGAGAAGGCCTACGACGCCCCGAACGCCGCCGCCATCACCCACGACGGCATCGTCGGCTACGCGGCCTACAAGGTCGCCGACACCGTCAACACCCACGAGGCATGGGGCCTCGGCAGCTACTGCAACTACACGGCCGACCCCTCGATCGTGCAGGCCCACGGCTTCCAGGTGCCGGTCAAAAGCGGGATCAAGCTGCACGACCTGCTGGTGATCTCCCTCGGCGGCATGGGCCAGTACGCCCACGTCGTCAACGACACCGGCGCGCCCACCTCGGGCACGAACACCGTCCCGTCCAAGGTGGTCCAGTTCCCGTGACCGGTCGCCGTCCTTGACCCCGTCCCACGGCGAGCCGCGACGAGCGGCTCGCCGTTCCTTTACCGCCGGACGCGTCGCCGGGAGGTCCACTTCGGCCCGGGGCCGGCAGGGGGAGGCAAGGTGTTGTCTCCCCCTCCGGGCTTCGCCCCGTTCCGTGGGCCTCCCGCTCGGGCGGTGGTCCGTGATCGACTGATCCCATGACTCAGCTGAGCCGCATATACGTGGACGAGTGCCGGAACGGGAACCAGGGGCTGCGGGACGTGGTCGCGCGGGCCGTGCTGCCGCCCGTGTACGGCGGCGCCTGGGGCAGGCATCTGCTGCACCAGCCGTGGTTCGTGGAGGCGGAGGAAACCGCCGCGTTCGCGCGCGACTTGGAGAGCCTGTTCGCGCTCCTCGTCTCGCTGCCGGTCCGCCTGTTCGACGGGGACCTGAAGCGGTACACGGCCGCCCTCGGGCTCCCGCCCCGGCACGCGGCCCTGCTGCGCCGCTCGGCGGACGGACGCCCGGCGCAGCTGGCCCGCGCCGACGCGTACCACGACGGACGGGGCTACCGGCTCCTGGAGTTCAACATCGGCAGCGAGATCGGCGGCCTGGACATGGCCGTGTGCAATGCCGCGCTGCTCGGCGTCCCGGAGTTCTCCGCCTTCGCCGCCGCGCACGGCCTGGAGTATGTCGACACGGCCGCGCGGCTCGCGGAGGATCTGCGTGAGCGGGCCAGGCCGGTGCTGTCGGGCGGTGCGGGTGAGCCGGTGATCGGCTTGATCGAGGGGCACGGGGGCGTCGCCGCGTACGGGCCGCTGATGCGGTCGATGCGGGAGGCGATGGCGATGCAGGGCCTCGACCTGCGGATCGGCGAGGTGGGCGAACTGCGCACCCGTTCCGACGGAAAGCTGACCCTGCACGGCGCGCCCCTCGACCTGGTGCTGCGCAACTTCGGCGCGAGCCAGCTGCTCGACGACCCGGCGGGCCCGGAGGTCGCCGAGCAGTTGTTCCGCGCGCACGACGCGGGGCGGACGGTGCTGTTCACCACGCTGGAGAGCGGCTTGTACGCGCACAAGAACGCCCTCGCCATGTTGTCCGACCCGCGCTCGGCGCACGTGTTCACCGACGCGGAGCGCCAGTTGGTGGAACGGGTGCTGCCGTGGAGCCGCACGCTGGGCCCGGCGACCCCGGCGGCTCTCCTGACGGAGTGCCAGGAGCGCCGCGAGGAGCTGATCCTCAAACCGGGCGCGGGCCACGGAGGCCTGGACACCATCGCCGGCTGGGAGTGCTCCGACGCCGCCTGGCGGGAGGCACTGAAGACGGCCGCCGAGCGCGGTTACCTGGTGCAGGAGCGGGTGACCCCGCGCACCGAGCCGGTCCTCGATCCGGCGACCGGCAAGGTCGAGGAGTGCATCGCGGCCCTGGGCGTCTTCCTCACCTCGCGCGGCTTCGCGGGGGCACACGCCCGCGTGAACCGGGCGGACGGCGGCGCGATCGTGGGCTTGAGCAGCAACCCGGACACCCGGATCGCGTGCGTGTTCACCCACAAGTGAGGGCCAGCGCGCCGCCGACGTCGACCCCGCCTGCACGGTTGTCAGCTGCGCAGCGCTGCCAGGGCACCGGTGACGGCGGCGGGCGGCGGCTCTTCACCAGGTCTGTCCTTAAGGTGAGCCCATGACGTCGTCCCCCTGGTCCTGCGCAGCCATGTCGCCCACTGGGCCGCTTCCGCCGGTCGGCGGTGCCGACCAAGTCGGCGCCAGCCCCGTCCGCGTATGGGTGCGCAAGGCGAGACCTGTCGGCATCGCCGCGACGGCCGTTCTGGGCGGGCTTCTCGCGGGCTGCGCGGCGGACGAGTCCCACGACTATCGGAGCGATTACGCCAACCACCAGCCTCTGCACGTCGTCGGCTACCCCTCCGCGGGAAGTCTGGAGACCGTGCAGAAGGCCGTGTGGCGGCTCGCGGACGGGGACGCCGAAGGGCTGGCCGCGCTGGGCGTCGACGGCAAGGACGCCGACGTCACGGCCCGCAACTGGGTCAAGTCGTTCGGCACGGCGGCCAAGGGCGAGGTGACGGCCGACTTCTACGACGAGGGCTCCGTACGGCAGGTCGTCGTGCTGTACTTCGACAGGACCGGGCAGATCAAGGAGATCGAGGCCCGTATCGGCGAGGACGACGTCTGGGGGCTGACGCTCGCCGAGCCCGACCCCGCCGACGCCTCGGCCAGGCCGCCATGGGCGCCGGCGAAGCCGGGCGCCACCGGTTCCCGAACACCGGGCGCCATCGGCTCCCGCACACCGGGCGCCCAACCGGGCACCTGACACCCTCAGACGTCGGCCGGCGGCGTGTCGTCGAGCGGGGGATCAAGGTGCGCCATACGACCCTTCCACCCGGGCCACGGCGTACTGCGCCGGGCCTCGGCGTAGTCGGCCTGTCCGGGGCCCGGGCCGACGAATTGGGCTTCGTCACAGCAGGCCGCGGCGGCTCAGCCGGTCGCGCAGTCGGTCCCACGGCCCCCAGACGGACGAGGTGAGCCGGGTCAGGGCCGGTGAGTCGGGTGCCTCGGGCCGCGGCCGGGTGGGCGCGACCGCCTCGGCCTCGCGCGCCTCGCTGCCCGCGTCCCGCAGCTCGGCCGCCGGGCTCAAGGCCTGCAGCCGCGGGAACACCCGCTGCTCCTGCTCCACGACGTGCCGGGTGACGTCCGCCATCAGCGTCAGCAGCAGCTCCGTATGGCGTTCACCGGACGGCGGCACCTGTTCGAGGGACTTCAGCGTCTCCTCGATGCTGCGGTCGACGGCGAGCAGATTCCCTTCCCACTCCTCGCCGTCCAGCACGTGGCGGCGCAGCAGCGGATGCAGATACTCCTTCTCGACCACCAGATGGCGCACCAGGCGCTTGCCGGCCTCCTCGACGAGCGAGGTGCGCTCCTCGCTCCCGGGCGGCGCGGACCGTGTCCGGTCCAGCAGGCCCTGGATCCGGTGGTGGTCCCTCGCGAGCTCGCCGATGATGCCGCTGTCGCTGACCACTCAAGGCTCCTCGAAGGCGTCCGTGCGTTCCGGCGGCCGGCTGGTGCCCGGGCAGCGGCCGCACTCGCGCCGAGGACAGCCGGCGCCCGGCACTGGTTCCCGGCAGCCGGCCGTTTCATTCCCCCTGGTGGCCCGTGCCCGCCGGACGCCCCCGGTTGAGAAACGCGGGGGTGGGGTATTCGTGCGCCCGCCGTGCGAGCTCGGATTGAGCTACGACCCGCGGGCCGTGCGGCGCGGACGAAGGCCCGACCGAGGAGCGTGGTGCGGCGTGCTGCTACGGCGACGCAGGCAGAGGGTGAAGGCAAGGGAACGGCAGGTGGCCTTCCGGGCGTACGTCGCGGTCGACCGGCGCTCGCCGGTCTCGGAGCTCGCCGCCCAGTTGCTGCGCAAGGCGTTCCCGGACCACTGGTCGTTCCTCCTCGGGGAGATCGCGCTCTACAGCTTCCTCGTCCTGGTGCTCACCGGGTCGTTTCTGACCCTGTACTTCGACCCGAGTCTCGCCGAGGCCCCCTACACGGGTTCCTACGAGCCGTTGCAGGGCCTGCTGGTGTCGAAGGCGTACGACACGACGCTGCAGCTCAGCTTCGACGTGCGCGGCGGTCTGCTGATCCGCCAGATGCACCACTGGGCGGCGCTCATCTTCGTGGTGGCCATCGGCGTCCACATGCTCAGGGTGTTCTTCACGGGCGCCTTCCGCAGGCCCCGGGAACTGAACTGGGTGATCGGGGTGACCCTGTTCCTGCTGGCGCTGCTGGAGGGCTTCTGCGGCTACTCCCTGCCGGACGACCTGCTGTCCGGGACGGGCATGCGCACCGCCAACTCGATCGTGCTGTCGATCCCCGTCGTCGGCACCTATCTGAGCTTCCTGTTCTGGGGCGGTTCCTTCCCCGGTACGGCGATCGTGCGCCGGTTGTACATCCTGCACGTGCTGTTCGTCCCGGGCGTGCTGATCGCCCTGATCACCGTGCACCTGATCTTGGTGGTCTACCTCAAGCACACCCAGTGGGCGGGCCTTGGGAAGACCAACCGCAACGTCGTCGGCCAGCCGATGT
Organism: Streptomyces sp. NPDC014801; assembly: GCF_043082085.1. NCBI lineage: Bacteria > Bacillati > Actinomycetota > Actinomycetes > Kitasatosporales > Streptomycetaceae > Streptomyces > Streptomyces sp. NPDC014801. The sequence goes on from NZ_JBIBXG010000016.1 coordinate 145,777, forward strand.
TCCCCACGTTCGTCGCCAAGTCGACGGGACTGGCGCTGATGGTCTCCGGCGTCACCGCGGTGCTCGGGGCGGTCGCGCAGATCAACCCGGTCTGGCTCTTCGGCCCCTACCGGCCCGACCAGGTCTCCACCGACGCCCAGCCGGACTGGTACGTGGGGTTCCTGGAGGGAGCGCTGCGGCTGATGCCCGGCGTCGAGTGGAACGTCGCCGGGCACACCTTCATGTGGAACGTCTTCCTGCCCGCCGTGGTCCTGCCGGCCCTGGTGTTCACGATCCTGTACGCGTATCCCTTCTTCGAGCGCTGGGTCACCGGGGACATGGTGGAACACCACCTGTGCGACCGTCCCCGCGACAAGCCGACGCGCACGGGGCTCGGGGTGGCCGCGGTCGCCGCCTATGCGGTGCTGCTCATGGCGGGGGGCAACGACGTCATGACCGTATGGTTCAACGTCTCCGTCAACACGCTGACCTGGATCTTCCGCGTCTCGTTGTTCGTCCTGCCGGTGGTGTCCCATCTGGTGACCAAGCGGGTGTGTCTCGCCCTGCAGCGCCACGGACGCCAGCTGCTGACGGAGGGTGAGGAGACCGGGGAGGTGTTCCAGGACCTCGCGGGCGGCATGAGCGAGTCCCACCGGCCCGTCGACCGGGAGCAGCGATACAAGGCGCTGGTGCGCGACGTCCCGCGGCCGCTCGAGCACCCGGGTGCCGGGGCGCCGCTGCGCAGCCGGATGCAGGCCGCGCTCAGCTCCTGGTACTACCGCGATCGCGTGGACATGCCGGCGACGGCGGAGGAGCGCCTGCAGGCCACCGGCCGGACCGCCGACCCGGTGTCGGGCGGCATCGGCCACGACGAGGAGTCCGACTGACGCCGACGGGAGCCCGAGACGGTCGGCCAAGGGATGCGTGAGGCCCGTCCGGCGGGGCGGGCCTCGGTCGTCGGTGGCTCTCTCGGCACGCGGCGGGGCTCGGCCCTCAGCCGCTCTCCCGGCCGTTGTACTGGAAGACCATGCCGAACACGCCGAGCCCGAGAATGCCCAGGCCCATGAGGATCAGCCATACGCCGTAGACGAGGCCGTTGGCGACGACGGTGGCGCCGACGGCGGTCACCACGGGGTGCCGGCTGTGCGGCGGGAAGAAGTCCACGCGCCCGCTGCGCTCCTGGATGTGCGCCTTCGGGCGGTCCTCGGGGCGCATGCCCTTGCGGCGGTAGTTGATGAAGGAGAAGAAGGCGATCACCGACGCCATCAGGAAGGACACGGTGAGCGCCGCGATGCCGGCGGGCTCACGCGCGGCCCAGGCGTAGGCGATGTCGGTGACCAGGAAGAAGCCGGCCACACCGGCGAAGAGATAGGCCTCGTGCTTCATTCGCTCTGCGTCCCTAGCGTGTCGGGGGTCGGTTCGACGGTTCCGTGGGCCTGCGGGGCCAGTTCCTTGCGGAGCTCCGGGTGGTGCAGGTCGAAGGCGGGTGAGTCGGAACGGACCCGGGGCAGTGCCGTGAAGTTGTGCCGGGGCGGCGGGCAGGAGGTGGCCCACTCCAGGGAGCGGCCGTACCCCCACGGGTCGTCCACCTCGACTTTCGGCGCGTACCGGGCGGTCTTCCAGATGTTGTAGAGGAACGGCAGCGTGGACAGCCCCAGCAGGAAGGCACCGATCGAGGACACCGTGTTCAGGGCGGTGAACCCGTCGGCCGGCAGGTAGTCCGCGTAACGGCGCGGCATCCCGCTCTCCCCCAGCCAGTGCTGGACGAGGAACGTGGTCTGGAAGCCGACGAACAGGGTCCAGAAGTGGATCTTTCCGAGGCGTTCGTCGAGCAGGCGGCCGGTCAGTTTGGGCCACCAGAAGTAGAAGCCGCCGAACATGGCGAAGACGACCGTCCCGAAGAGCACGTAGTGCAGGTGGGCGACGATGAAGTAGCTGTCGGTCAGATGGAAGTCCAGCGCGGGGGACGCGATCAGGACACCGCTGAGCCCGCCCAGCAGGAAGGTGACCATGAATCCGAGCGACCACAGCATGGGGGTCTCGAAGGAGAGGCTGCCGTGCCACATGGTGCCGATCCAGTTGAAGAACTTCACGCCCGTGGGCACCGCGATCAGGAAGGACATGAGGGAGAAGAACGGCAGCAGCACCGCGCCTGTGGCGAACATGTGGTGGGCCCACACGGTGGCGGACAGCATGGTGATCGCGATGGTGGCGCCGACCATGCCCACGTAGCCGAAGACCGGTTTGCGGCTGAAGACCGGGATGATCTCGGTGACGACACCGAAGAACGGCAGCGCGACGATGTAGACCTCGGGATGGCCGAACCACCAGAACAGGTGCTGCCACAGCAGTGCCCCGCCGGTGGCCGAGTCGAAGATGTGCGCGCCGTAACGGCGGTCGGCGACCAGGGCCAGCAGGGCAGCCGTCAGGACGGGGAAAGCCAGCAGCACCAGGATGGACGTGAACAGCACGTTCCAGGTGAAGATCGGCATCCGGAACATCGTCATGCCCGGGCAGCGCAGGCAGACGATCGTCGCGATGAAGTTGACGGCCCCGAGCGTCGTGCTGACCCCGGACAGGACCAGCCCCATGGCCCACAGGTCACCGCCCTGGCCCGGGCTGTGCACCGAGTCGTTCAGGGGGGAGTAGGCGAACCAGCCGAAGGGCGCGGGTCCCGAGCTCACCAGGAAGCCGGACAGGACGGTGAGTCCGCCGAAGAGGAACAGCCAGTAGGTCAGCGCGTTGAGCCGGGGGAAGGCGACGTCGGGGGCGCCGATCTGCAACGGCATGACGGCGTTGGCGAAGCCGGTGAAGGTGGGTGTCGCGAACAGCAGCATCATGATCGTGCCGTGGATGGTGAACAGTTCGTTGTACTGCTGCTCGCTGACGATCTGCAGACCCGGCCGGGCGAGTTCGGCACGCATCAGCATCGCCATCAGGCCGGCGACGAGGAAGAAACCGAAGGACGTGACCAGGTAGAGGTTGCCGATCTTCTTGTGGTCGGTCGTGGTCAGGTAGTCCCGGATCCTCTCCCCCACGCTCACCCGCGGCCGGCCATGGACGGCGCCCTCCTCGCCCTCCTCCTGCCCCACGGTCGGATGCGACTTCGACATGAGCGCCCTCCAGGTGCGCCGACGCGTCGGCCTCGGTGACGAACGCACAACGGGATAGCCCCCATGACCTCGGCGTAAACATCGGCGTAGCGCACACCTGCGGGAGCGGTGCGCCATCGGGCGCATCCGTACGACGGCGAAATGTGGCGAGGGGGTGAAGTTTGCATAGGCTAAACGAATGGGGGACCCATGCTCTGACGCCCCAGGAAGCTGGCCCTTGCAGAGGTCCGCATGACCCCGCTCGACAAGCTCTGGAACAGGCGTCCGGTGCCCGCGCTCTGCGATGGGATGGGAGGGCGGGATCACGGGATCGAGACCGCCGCCGAGCGCGTCGCGCTGATCGACGCGTTGAAGCAGTTCCCCGAGCGGGAGCGCCGGATCGTGGTGCTGCGCTTCTTCCACGACCAGACCCAGCAGCTGATCGCCGCGTCGGTCGGCGTCTCGCAGATGCATGTGTCCCGGCTGCTTTCGCGGTGTCTGGCGGAGCGCAGTTCGAGGCCCGGCCGTGGTCACGGCCGGGCCTCGAGGAAGGGGTGCGTTCGTCAGGTCACCATCGGTACCAGCGGCCACGGCCGCCGCCGGCGTTGGTGGAGCGCATGACGAAGCCGAGCAGCCACACCGCGAGGACGATCAGGGCCACCCACCAGAGAATCTTCACGGCGAAGCCGGCGCCGAAAAGGATGAGCGCAAGAAGCAGGACAAGCAAAAGCGGAACCATAGTTATCAACCTCCTGACCTCCGTCTGCCCTGCAATGCGACATGCATTCGTCGGCAGTTCCTTTGTTTGCCAGGCCACGCCGGAAAACAAAGAAGTCATCAATGCGGGCCGTCAGGGTATGCGGTAGAGGCATCCGATCAATTCGCACGAAAGTGGTGCCCCACAATGGCCGAGACCCAGGACGTCGTCGAGCTCATCCTCCAGGACCACCGGCGCATGGAGGAGCTGTTCCACCAGATGCGCAGCGTCGAAGCCGACCGGGCGGCCGCGCTCCAGGAGTTCGCGGACCTGCTGATCGCCCACGCGCTGGCCGAGGAGGCCAAGGTCTATCCGGCCCTCAAGAGGTACAAGAACATCGACGACGAAGAGGTCGAGCACGGCGAGGACGAGCACGACGAGGGCAACCAGGCTCTGCTGGACCTCCTGGAGGTCGAGGAGGTCGGCTCCGAGGAGTGGGACTCCAAGCTGGAGGAGCTGGTGAAGGCCGTCACCCACCACGCCGACGAGGAGGAGCGCACCATTCTCAACGGCGCGCGCGAGAACGTGGCCATGGAGCGGCGCGAGGAACTGGGAGCGGCATTCCTTGCGGAGCGCGAGCGTCAGCTGAAGGCCGGCTGCGGCTCACTCGACAACGTCCGGCGCATCGTGAATTCCTGAGCAGGCCGAGCGCAGGGGCCGGGCCCGACGTCACGGGCCCGGCCCCTGCGTCTGCACCTGCGGCGGAGGCCGACGGGACGTAGGGTGACGGTGACCGCGTCGCGGGACGTCTTCGGATCAGGGAAACAGCGGATGGCACACGACCCGCAGCCGTCGCCCTCGGTGGATCGCAGGGCGGTACTGCTGGCCGCGGGTGGACTGGCGGCCGGCGTCGTGGGATGCTCCGGTGCTCGTACTCGCGGCACGCCCTCGGCTGTCTCCAGCACACGGACGCCGGGATCGCCGCCGGTGCCGGCGATCGGTGCCTCGCCCGGAAGCCCCCGCCCCCTCCCCCGCACGACGGCCTGGCGGCCCAGCCAGGGGGACGTGGAGCCCCAGGTCAAGCTGCGTGCCGTACAACTCGTCGAGGCTCTCGGCAGCTGGCGCCCCGGGCAGCAGGGCATCAGCGCGGCACGGCGCCGGGTGTCGGCCCTCGGACTGCCGCCGGACCTCGCCGGCCAGGCGGGGCCGCTGCTGGCTCCTGCCGACGAGGCCACGGTGCAGGTGGTGGACGCGCAGTACGGCGGCATCCTGGCGGACACCGCGAGCGTTCTGGTCGTCTGCCGGCAGTGGACACGCCGGGAAGGCGTCGTCACGGCGGGCGGTACCACGGTGGACGTACGGCTCAGCCGCGCACGGCCGCGGTGGACGGTCACCGCCCTACACCCCGCCCGCCCGGGCGCCGCGACGTCCTCCCTGCCCGTAGCCGCGCGAAGAGTGCTGGACGACGCCCGCATTCAGCTCCCGCCTGCCGCGCGGGCCGACGTGCGCAGTGGGCACATCCACGTCGGTGTCCTCGAGGCGATGCTGCACCTGGCGGAGAAGTACCGGATGTATGTGAGCGTGATCCGTTCCGGCCATCCGCTGGACGTCTTCGGCACCTCCCGCCCCAGCGACCACCCCAAAGGCCGGGCCTTCGACGTCTGGCAGATCGACGGCCGCGCCGTGGTCGACCCCTCCACGCCCCGCAGCCTGCTCGCCTCCTTCATGCGGGACGCGGCGGCCGGAGGCTCCTACAACGTCGGCGGCCCCGTCCAGCTGAGCGGCGGAGCCCTGGGTCAGTACTTCACGGACGCCACCCATCACGACCACATCCACCTCGGGTACCGCATCTGAGCCGTCGACCACGTTCACCGGTGGACGGGGGCCGCAAAGCCTGACGGGGCGTCGAGCCCCCTGCCTCGCTCAGCGCAGCAACGCGTCGAGGAACGGGCTGGACAGTACGTGGTGGGGGTCCAGGCGGTCGAGCGTGGTGACCGCCTCGTCCCAGCCGGGGCCGCCGCCGGCGCGGTGGCTCGCGGGGACGGCGCGGGTGAGGACGTCGGAGTCGGACCATGCGGCGGTGTCGCTGTAGGCCCAGCCCTTGGACCACTCCACGCGCACCGTCGCGCGGTCACCGTCCAGCGACAGCAGGAACTGCTCGAGGTCGCGGTAGAAGCGGTGCAGGGCGGGGGTGGACGGCAGGGAGAGAACGTCGATCCAGACCGCGGTGTCGACGTCCGGCCGGTCGGGCCGTGGCCGCAGAGCGGACAGCAGCGGGGGCCGGGCGCCGGGGACCCCGCACACGGACGGGTCCTCCAGTCCCGTCACGCGGATCTCCACCTGGCCGTTGACCGGGTACTCGCCGCGCGCCGCGTACTGCGCGAGCAGCGTGCGGTAGAAGTCCGTGAACCGGCTGACCACCCACTGCAGATCGGCCCGGCGGGTGAGGACGGCGTAGCCGTTGGCGGTCTCGCGCAGTGTGGTGGGCCGTACGTACTGCAGCAGGTTGCGGGAGGCGCCCCACAGGTCCGAGCGCAGGCCGCCCGCCAGCAGGTGGGTGAGGACGTCGCCGGTCAGCACGTCCCGCACGGCGCTCCCCGAGAGCAGGACGTCGGTGATGTCGCCCGTCAGCGCGACCTTGGCCAGCAGGTACTGGACCCGCCCGAAGAGCGGCGCGCTCGCCCACGCCCCGGAGACCAGGTCCCCGGCCAGTCGTGCCACGGGTTCCGGGAGGGAGTCGGAGAACGGGTAGTTGTACGGCTCGTCGACGGCGCGGGCGGCGAGCGGCCGCTGCGGGGCGACGCTCCAGACCTTCAGCCAGGGGCGGTCGGTGAAGGCGAACCAGATCGCCTCCACCCGGCCGGTGCGGTCCACATAGCCGGCGAGGGTCCGCGTGCCGGCCGGGGCACCGGGTGCGGCGAACAGCTCGGTGGCGGGGATGTCCAGGAAGGACTGGCAGCGCAGGTTCTGGTCGCTGCCCACCCGCACGACGGCCTCGGTGACCAGTGAGCGGCCGAGGTGGGTGAGCAGCGCGGCGCAGTCGGGCTCGGCCCGGCCGAACGTGCGCAGGGCGTAGCGGCCGGCGGTCTCGTCCCAGACGACCGCGGTCAGTTCGGTGACCAGGTTGCTCAGTGAGCCGTGGCCGTGGCCCGGCGTAAGGCTCTCGCCGACGGCGGGGACGGCCGTGCCGTGCGCGCCGACGGCGAGCGCGCCGCCGACCGTGAGATCGCCGGGCGCGGGCGCGGAGGCGACTCCGTATCCGGCCGCGCCGGCGAACGCGAGCAGCGTCTCCAGCGAGGCACCGGCCTGCGCCCGGATCGCGGCCGACCCGTCGGCGGCCTGCTGCTCCAGCGACATCGCGGTGAGGTGTGCGGTGGTGTCCAGCAGGACGACCTTGGCCGCGGCGGGGGTGCCGTCGGCCACCGTGAGGGGAGCCCAGCCGTGCCGGTGCCCTTGCGCGCGGACCGTCCAGCCCGCGCCGTAGGCCCAGTTGACGACGGCCAGCACCTCCTGCGGATCACGCGGCACGCAGGTCCACAGCTGGTCGGTACGGATCTCGCCGGCCCAGTTCTCGTAGGCGCGCTGATGGAGGTCGATCCCGGCCGGGAAACCGGGCGGCGGTGCCGAGGCCGCGTAGGCGCTTCCCGGGCGGACCAGCCCGCGCAGCAACCAGACCGCGCCGCCCGCGGCCGCCGACGACGCGAGCAGCCTGCGTCGCGACAGCCCGCCGTTGTGGTCCGAAGGACTCCCCGTCATCCCCGTATCCCCCTGTCCTGGTCCGGTCCGGCGCGCCCTGGCCGGTCGAGCCGGCACGTTACCCAGGGCAGAAGGTCCCACGGTCACGCGTTCGGCCGATTCACATGAACGAGTGAATGCGCCTCGAACAGGCTTCCTCTCGGGGCTCGTGCCCTGTAGGCGGCGGCCCGTCCTCGGCGAGCCGCTTGTCTGCCTGGCACGTCACGACAGCCGGGCTCACCGCGATCGGCACGGTTGCGCGTACAGCCCCGTGGTGAGGTCCGGCAGGTCGGGCACCATCTCCTTCACGTCCTCCCACCTCTCGTAGAGCACGACCAGCCCCAGGGGCCCGAAGGCCTCCCTCGCCATCCGGGACAGGCTCGAGGTGAGCTTGGCCCCGTGGAGGACGAGCAGCCGGGGCGCCAGGGGCGTGACGTCGGGAGACCACAGAAGCCTGAGCGCGCCGGTGCGCCTGGCGAGTTCCGTGACTTCCCGCAGGAACCCCTGGGCCGTCGCAGCGTCCAGCCCCTGGGCCGGGGGCAGGCTGCGTACCCGCCAGGCGATCTCGTAGACGATGCGGTGACGTGCCGGAACGCACACCAGGCTGGGGTCGGCGCTGTAGCGCCCCACGCCGCGGCTGAGCGACGCCGCGAAATTCTCGGCGACCTCCCAGACACGGGTTTCCGCCTCGGCCGGAGTGACCACGGTCGCGTCCACGCTGCCCAGTTCGCCGTGCACCACCCGGGGTCCGAGGCCTTCGGCGGCGACCCGGGCCAGCGCCTTGGTCTCCACCGTCGAGCCGGTGAACGCGGCGGCCCGGAACGCGGGGTGGCGCAGCATCTCCCTTCCCTGCGCCCTGTTCTCGACGAGCGCGAACGCGCCCTCGGGTGCACCTGCTGTCTCCAGTGCCCGCGCGACGACCTGTGCGGTGCGACGGGACAGACGGGGGTGGGAGGGGTGCGCCACGGCCACCACGGGACAGCCGGCCGCCCAGGCCGAGGCCGTGTGCGCGCCTGCCACGCCGAAGGCGAACGGAACCTCGTCCGAGGCGAAGACCAGGACCGGCCCCTCCGCGGTCGGCTGGTGCTCTTGCTGTGTGCCGACCGGGCCGTCGACGCGCCCACCGGACAGGATCTGGTTCGCGTGGAGCGACAGGTGGAGTGTCGTGCGCGTCAGTTCGCGCTCCAGTTGCGGTCTGGCGACACGGGTCTCGGCTGCGGCGATCGCGATGAGTTCCGCCCGGGCGGTCTCCAGGGCGCTCGCCACCGTCGACAGTGCCTGTGCCCGCAGGGTTTCGAGCGACGCCCACTGCCGGGCTGCCGCCGCCGCTGCGGACACGGCTCGCGTCGGCATGGGGCCTCCGGCGTGCGGACGGTGAGCGGACGCCACCGTCCCCGCACGGCGCGGGGCGGAGACGGAGAGCTTCTCTTCAGTGGATCCGGGCAAGATCATCCATCCTTGGGGGAGCAACTCACTGGAGGCCGGGCGGTGTTCTGCGTGACGGACCAGAGGTGTCCGAAGGGGGCGTGGGGCATCGACGGGCGAGTCGCAGCTGGGGTGTTGCGAGCCCGCGCCGTCGCCGGTCGCGGAACGTGCTCCGCGGGTGATCACTCGTCGCGTCGCGTGGACGGAGCGCGGAGAGACGTCGAAGCACGGGCGTCGACGAACGCCCGTGCTCGTGCGAAGACTTCAGGAGTCGGATTCTCAGGTGCCGCCCCCGCGACGGGGCAGTGGGCGACGACCCGGGTGCCGTCGGCCGTGACGTCCGTGGCCCACCAGCTCGTGCAGGCGGTGACCAGCGCCAGGCCCCGGCCGAAGGCGGCGTCGTCGTCCTCGGCCACCCGCCGGGGCGTACGACGGGTCAGCCAGCGGCCCTGGTCCTTGACCTCGGCGGTCAGGACAACCCCGTCGAACGACACCAGCACCGTCACCTCGGCACTGGTGCTGTGCAGCACCACGTTGGTGACCAGCTCGCTGACGACCAGGAGCAACGTGTCCTCCGTATCGGCCGGTACCGCCCACGACCGGACGGCGCCGCGCACGAAGCGCCGGACGGCCGGGACGCTGCGAGGCGTCACCGGCAGGGCGCACAGCGCCGCCGCTCGGGTGGCTGCCGGGGAGGCGTCACCGTGCTGGACGCGGTCGGCGGCGACGGGAGTGGGGTGCTCGGTGGTGATCACGTCGACTCCTGTGGTGCCTGGCATCGGCTGATCGTCATGCGCCCATGCTCATCAGCGGCCGCCCGCAGGGGCATCGGGGGAAACCCTCGTCGTCGCCGAAGCCCCTCGCGGGGACCGCGGTGACCAGGTACCGAGCATTGTGCGCGGCCGGGTGGCCGCTTACTGTCGGTCGGGTGGACCCTGATCACAGAACGGGCCCGGGCATCCCGGTGAGGATCGAGGCCCCCACCCTCACCGAAGCGGGCGATCAGCTGCACCAGGCCCTGGGCGAGTCCGGCCGGGCCGTGGTCCTCGGTCCGTGGGGAGGCGGCAAGTCCACCGTGCTCCGAAAGCTCGCCCGCGCGGCCGCCGACCGCGGGCAGCGGACCCTGTTCCTGAACACGCACCGGGACTGGGCGGGCCGGTCCTTCAGCGGCCTCGGCCACCTGCTCGCCCTGCTGGAGCCCGGCACGCTGGACGGCGTCGCCGAGCAGCCGCGCATCCACCTGGAGCGTCTGCTGCCGTGGAACGCGCCCGAGCGGCCCCTCGACCCGGCCGCGGTGGGGACGGCCCTGACCGCCCTGTTCGCCGGCCTCGTCCGCACGGGGAGCGTCCTGCTGCTGATCGACGACCTCCAGTGGCTGGACCCCGCCAGCGTCGACGCCCTGTCCCACCAGGCCCACGTCCTGGGCCCTCAGTCGCTGCACCTCGTCGCCGCCGAACGCTCGGCCACGGCCCCCCGCACCGCCTGGCGCGTGTGCGGCCACCACGCGCCCGTGCTGCCGCTCACCGGCCTGAGCGTCGACCAGACGGCCGGCCTCCTCGACGCCCACTCCCTTCCGGTACGGTCCGCCCCGCACGTCCACCAGCTCACCGGCGGCAACCCGGCGCTCACCCAGGCGTTGCTGACCGATCTCGCCGGCCGCCCGGACGGTCTCGCCGTCCACCCTCTCGCCACCCGCGCGGCCACCCATTGGTTCCAGGAGGTCACCGCCCCGGCGGTCCGGGCGCTGCGCCTCGCGGCGCTCGCCGACACGCCCGCCCCCGCTCTGCTGCGGCGCTGCTCCGGCGACCCGGACGTCGACGACCATCTCGTCCAGGCCGAGAACGCGGGCATCCTGACCAGGGCCGCGGACGGAGCCCCCGTGTTCACCGCCGGTCTGCTGCGCGAAGCCGCCCTCGCCGACTGCGCCCACGACGACCTGCGACGCCTCCACGAGACACTCGCCGCAGCCCTCGACGACCCCGTTCAGGCCGCCCGGCACCGCGTCCTCGCCCTCGACGCACCCGACGAGACCGCCGCCGCGGAGGCGGAGCAGGCCGGCGCCCTGGCCCGGTCGAACGGCGAGCGCGACCTGGCGGCGGAGCTGTTGCTCCTGGCGGCCGAGCACACCCCCGCCCGCCACCGCGCCGAGCGGCTGCGCCGGCTGGCGGTCGCCGCCACCGACGCCGTCGCCGGCGGGCGTGCGGGGGTCGCCCACCGCGTCCACCACGCGATCACCGCCGCCCGCCCCGGAACCGGGGAACGCGTCGCCGCCCTGCTCGCCGTCCTCGACGTCGGCGGGCAGGCCCTCGGCGAGCTCGACGACGTCCTGGCGCGCGCCCGCCAGGCGGCCCAGGGGGATCCGGCGCTCCAGGCCCAGGTGGAGCTGAGGGCGGCGATCAGGGCCAATATCTGCGGCCTGGGCGCGGCGACCGCCCGGGACGCCGCGACGGCGGCGGTCGAGTTCGCCGAGCAGGCGGGCGACCGGCGGATGAGAGCCACCGCGCTGACCCAGCTCGCCCGCACGCAGCGCATCGCCGGCGATCCCGCGGCCACCGACACCCTCGGTCGCGCCCTCGCGTTGGGCGTACCCGTCGAGGACATCGGTGTCCGGGCCTCCCCCGAGTACCTGGCCGCCTGGTTCGCCGTGCACGACGACCGTCTGCAGGAGGCGCGGGAACGGCTCGTCGAGTTGCTGGCCGTCGCCGAGCACAGCGGCGACACCGAGGACCTGGAGCAGATCCTGCGCACGCTCGCCGAGGTGTCGGCCCGCTCCGGCCCGGCCGCCAAGGCCGTCGAGTGGAGCGAGCGCGTCATCTCCCTGTGTACGGCGGCCGGGCTCTCCCTGGGGCCCGCCTGGTTCAGCGCGTCCGTCGCCCAGGCCGCGGGCGGCAGCTTCCGCCAGGCCCGCGCCTACGCACGCCAGGGCCTCGCGACCTCCCGCGACGAGCAGGACGCGCTCTTCGTCTCGCGCAACCTCTTCGCCCTCGGGGTGGCCCAGCGGATCGGGGGCGACCCCCGCGCCGCCGTCGAGAGCCTGCGCGAACTCGGCCGTCTGGAGACCGGCCGGCAGGTCGGCGACCCGCGCGTCCTGCCCTGGCAGCCCGAACTCGCCGAGGCCCTGGCCGCCGACGGCGCGCCGGACGACGGCACACGTGTCCTCGACGAACTGCTCGAAAAGTGCCACGACCCGCAGATGCTCTCCGGTGGCCTGGGTGCGGCGGCCACGCGGGCGCGCGCCCTGTGCGCCGCACATCGCGGTGAGACGGACACCGCCGTCGCCCTCCTCGGCGAGGCCGCCGCCCACTTCGCCGCGCTCGGCCTGGTGCTGGACCACGGCCGCACCCTCGTCTCGCTCGGCCGCCTCGAACGGCGCCGCCGCCGCCCGGCCGCCGCCCGCTCCGCCTGGCAGGAGGCCCGCACCCTCTTCCACGACGCCCAGGCCCGCCCCTGGCTCCACCTCGTCGAGGACCTGCTGAACCGGTTGCACGGCGCCGCCCGCGACACCGCCGCCGGCACCGCCGCGGCCGTCGGCGAGCTCACCGAGACCGAGCGGCGCCTGGCCGACCTCGTCGCGGAAGGCGCGTCGAACCGGGAGGCGGCGGCCCGGCTCTTCCTCTCCGTCAAGACGGTGGAGGCGATGCTCAGCCGCATCTACCGCAAGCTCGGCATCCGCTCCCGTACCCAACTCGCCCGTGCCCTGCCGTCCACGGGGACCCCGCCACCGCCTCGGCACGGGAGCTGACCTTCCACCGGCGGGCGACGGGCTTCGCGGACCCGCTCGCCGAGGGCACCCGTCGCTGCCCGCGGGCGCGTGCGTGACCCCATTGGTCCTGCTGGAGTGCGGGGCACGAGCGGTCTTCGCAGCATGGCGTCTGACGACCCCCGTCATTCGGTGACGAGTGCGATCGGTGCCGGTGCGTTGCCCCCGGTACCGGTTCGGAAGGACGACATGCCCATACGCAACCGCGGCACGGCTGCCGCCGCCGCCATGTTCCTGGCCGGCCTGACGGTGCTGAGCGCGGCCCCGGCCCACGGCACGTCCGGTGTGGCCACCACCCGTCAGAAGCCCGCGGCGAGGGAGGGCGACTCCCCGCGGCTCGGCCGCTCACAGCCCGTCCCGTCGCCGGTGCGGACGGCCGTGCCCGCCCGTTCGCAGACCGCCGCGCACACCGTCGCCGGCGGGAACACGCTGTGGGACATCGCCCGGCAGACCCTCGGCAGCGCTCTGCGGTGGGACAGCGTCTACGCCCTCAACGAGAAGACCATCGAGGACGCGGCCCGCCGGCACGGATACGCCTCCAGCGACCGGGGGCACTGGATCTTCCCGGGGACCGTGCTCGCCCTGCCCCAGCCTTCGACGGCGCAGACGCGGACGCCGTCGCGGTTCGAGCCCGCCCCGTGCCCGACCACTTACGGGGAACTGAAGAACACCCGCTGCGGCTACCTCGTCGTACCGGAGAACCGGGCCCACCCGTCATCGCGGACCCTTCGGCTGGCCGTCGCGCTCGTCCGCTCGTCGTCGCCGAGGCCGCACCCCGATCCGATCGTGTTCTTCGCCGGCGGGCCCGGCGCGGACGCCCTGGGGAACATAGCGGAGCTCACCGAGGCCGGACTGAACCGCGACCGTGATCTGATCGTCCTCTCCCAGCGCGGCACGTTCTCCTCCCAGCAGCCGCTGACCTGCCCCGAGATCGACCGGTTCTACGGGGAACGCGTCCACCTCCTCTACGACGCCCCCTCCACCGGAGACCTGTACGCCCAGGCGGCGGCACGCTGCCATGAGCGCCTGACGGCCCGGGGAATCGACCCGGCCGCCTACAACACCAGCGAGAACGCAGCCGACGTGGCGGATCTGCGCAAGGCCCTGGGCATCCGGGAGTGGAACGCCCTCTCGCATTCCTACGGCACGCAACTCGCGCTGACCTACATGCGCCTGTTCCCCGAAGGCGTCCGCTCCGTGACCGTCGACGGCGTCGTACCGCCGTCCGTGGCGACACCCGGGTGGACGTGGAGCAGCATGCGGGAGGCGTTCGACAACATCGTGAACGCCTGCGCGGCCCAGGCGTCCTGCCGGCAGCGCTACCCCGACATCGGCGCCACCTACCTGCGCATGGTGCGCCGACTGGAGGCCCATCCGGTCACCACGCAGGTGACGGTCGAGCAGGTCGGGAAGGTGAAGGTGGTCCTCGACGGCGGGGCGCTGCTGAACTGGATGGTCCGTGCCAGTCACGCCCCCGCGACCTTCCCGCAGGCCGTGGACGAGCTGGCCCACGGCCACCCCGAGCGCATCGCCGAGCAGTGGGCGGCCGCCTGGCTCCCCGGCTCGCAGGGCATGTTCGCCCACGGGTTGTCGCTGAGCGTGTGGTGCAGCGAATGGGTGCCGTTCGAGACCCCCGAGGAGCAGCTCGCCAAGGGGCAGCAGGCCTTCCCCGAGCTCCCCCGCTCGGTCCTGGCCCAGGCGCCCCAGCTGCCGTTCCTGCGGCAGGCCTGCCAGGCCTGGAACGTCCCGAAGGCACCAGACTCGGTGCGGGCGGTCACGCGGAGCAGCATTCCCACCCTTGCCATCTCCGGGAGTTTCGACGCCCAGACCGGCGAGCAGTGGGGGCAGTACGTGGCCCGCACGCTCTCCCGTTCCACCGTGGTGACCCTGGCCGGTGTCGCCCACGGGACGTTCGACCAGCCGTGCGGGGCCAAGGTGATCACCTCCTTCTTCGACCATCCGGACAACCCCGACACGGCGTGCGTGAGCTCCGTCAAGCCGGTGCCGTTCGTGGTCGGCAGTGAGGGAGCCGGTAACGGTGAATGAGGACCTGCCGGCGGCCGGCTCCGCCACCGACCTCCACGCGCCTCCCGGACTGCCCGGTCGCACGCGGTGGTCCCGCCGCGGATTCCTGAGCGCGTCGGCGGCCGTCGGCTGCGCGGCCGTCTCGCTGGGCCAGGCGCCGGGCGCGGCCGCGTCCCCGGCCTCCGCCGTCCACGGCGGCGGCACCGGCGACACCGGGAACTCGCTGTTCAGCGCCCTCGACGCCAAGATCCAGGAGGGCATGCGGGCGTACGCGATTCCCGGGGCGGCGGTGGGCGTGCTGCTGAACGGCCAGGAGTACGTCAAGGGGTACGGGGTCACCAACGTCGACCATCCGGTCCCCGTCGACGGCGACACCGTCTTCCGGGTCGGCTCGACCACCAAGACCTTCACCGGTACGGCCATGATGCGGCTGGTCGAGCGGGGCGACGTCGAGCTGGACGCCCCGGTGCGCCGCTACCTCCCCGGCTTCTCGGTGGCCGACCCCTCCGCGTCGGCGCAGGTGACCGTGCGGCAGCTGCTCAACCACAGCGCCGGGTGGCTGGGCGACGACTACGAGGACTTCGGCCCCGGCGACGACGCGCTGGCGCGTTTCGTGGCGTCCATGGCCCGCCTTCCCCAACTCACGCCCCCGGGCGAGGTGTTCGCCTACAACAACGCGGCCCTGTGCGTGGCCGGCCGGATCATCGAGGTGGTGACGGGCACGACCTACGAGGCGGCGGTGCGCGACCTCGTCATCGATCCGCTGGGGCTCGACCACAGCCGCTTCTCCAGTGACGAGATCGTGGGCTTCAACGTCGCGGCCTCGCACAGCGTCGTCGACGGCAAGGCCGTACTGGAGCCGTCCTTCTGGCCCCAGCCACGCAGCCTCGCGCCGACCGGCGGCCTGATCTCCAGCGTGCGCGACCAGCTGAGCTGGGCCCGCTTCCACCTCGGAGACGGTACGGCGCCCGACGGCTCCCGCCTGCTGAGCAGGGCGTCGCTGGAGCAGATGCGCTCCAGGCCCGGCCCCGGCGGCACGCTGGTCGTGGAACTCGACGGCATGGGCGTCACCTGGATGCTGCGCCCGACGGCCCAAGGGCGACGGATCGTGCAGCACGGCGGGACCTGGCCGGGCCAGATCTCGGGCTTCCTGATGGTTCCCAGCCGGGGCTTCGCCCTGACCCTGCTGACCAACTCGGAAGGCGGGACGCGGCTGAGGGACGAGCTGTTCACCGACGACTGGGCCCTGAGCCGGTACGCGGGCGTGACCAACCTGCCGGCCACGGAAGAGGCGTTGAGCGGCCAGGAGCTGGCCCCCTACGAGGGCCGTTACCTGGCCCAGCGGATCAACGACAAGGGCGCCGTCGAGGACGCCGTCATCGAACTGGCCCGGCACGACGGACGGCTGCGCGGCACCCAGACGGTCAAGGGACCGGCCGACGTGCCGGGGGCCTCCTCCGAGGAGGAGGACTCCGTCCAGGACCAGACCAGCGAGGTCCAAGTCGCCTTCTACCGGCCCGGGTTCGCGCTGGACCTCGACCCCGACGGCCGACCGGTCGGCACCCGCTCCGACTTCGTGCGCGGACCCGACGGGAAGGTCGCCTGGTGGCGCAACCACGGACGGCTGCACCGCCACCAGACGCAGTGACCGGCGCGCAGGGAGCACAGGCCCGTCGGCCCTGCCGGCGGGTCAGTGCTCCGTCGGGGGCTGGATGTAGTCTTCCAGACGGGCCACGGCGAAGCCCTGCTCCTGTATGTGCTTGAGCAGGTCGGCGAACATCTGCGTCATCGTGGCGCCCTTGAGCTCCGAGGGACCGCGGAAGTGGGCCAGGATGATGTCCCCGGGGCGCAGCTTCTTGCCCGGGTCCTGGTAGGTCATGTTGTGGATCTGCATGGACTCCCGCCACCAGACGATCGCCTTGGGCCCGCACTCCGCCACGGCCGTCTTGGTGCCGGTGTTGTACGCGCCGTACGGCGGCCGGAACAGCAGCGGTGCCGTGCCGTACTCCCGGGTGAGGATCTTCTGGTTGCCGCAGACCTCCTCCTTCTGGCGGGCCTGCGGGACCGCGTTCATCTGCGGGTGGTGCAGCGTGTGGTTCTGGACGTGGTTGCCGAGCGCCTGCAGCTGCTTGAAGTACCCGTAGTCGGACTTGATGGCGTCGTTCGTCAGGAACATCGTGAAGGGGACCTTCAGGTCCCGCATCATCTCGACGAACCGGGGGTCCTTCTCCTGCCCGTCGTCGATGGTGATGAAGACGACCCGCTGCGGCGTCGGTATGTGGGTGAGGACCGGAACCGGGCCGGAGGCGGAGAGCTTCACGGGTTTGTCGGCGGGGGGCTGCGGGGCCGAGGGCAACGGGGTCAGACCCCACTTGCGCCAGAGCGTGGCTTCGGCGGCGCGCGCGGCGGCGGTCGTGCCGGCGGTGGCGGTGGGCTGCACGGGCGCGGCGGACGAGCGGGCTCCGGTGTCCCCGCCCGCGTCGCACCCGCCCACGGCCAGGGCCGCCACCACCGCACCCGCCAGCGCCGCGCAGCGCCTGCCCCGCTTGTCGTACCGCTTCACCGTGCCGGTCTCCCTACAACTGCCGTGCTGTCGTGCCGCTCGTGCCGCACGTGATTTCTGTCGGGAAGATCGGCCCGACTGTATGTAGAGAGGATGAATGAGGGCGGTTGGTTGCCGTGCACCGGCCCGGGAGGTCGGCCCGTCCACGCCGGTGCCGGTGAACGGGCCCGCGGATTCCGCCCGTTCACCGGGCGGCGGCAGGTGGAGGGTCCGGCTCAGCGGGCCCCGTTCACCTGGCGGCGGCCGGTGCGGACGGCGTGACGGGGCCCGGTTTCAGCCGCGCAGTGTCTCGAAGGCCCTGCGTGCCGCGGTCGCGATGGCGAGGTCGACGTCCGGGGCCTGCCGGGCGCGGCGCCGGGAGCGGGTGAGTGCGGCCATGGCCACCCGGTGCCCGGACTCGGCCTCCACCACGCCGATGTCGTGCCGCAGGTGCAGGAACGTGCCCGTCTTCCCGCTGACCCGGATGGTGTCCGTGCGCAGGTCTCCGGCGATGCGCTGCGTGAACAGCTGGAGTCCGAGCAGCCGGCGCAGTTCGGCGGTCGCCTCGGGGTGCGCGATCGTGTCCCGCCACACCCGGCCGAGCAGGTCGACCAGGGCTGCGGCGGTGCCGGCGTTGGCGTGTGCCGGGTCCAGCGTCTCGATGGTGTGGCGGCCGGACCGCTCGTCGCGCACGGCCAGTTCGAGGGCCAGGGTGAAGTCGTTGCCGGAGACGCCGGCCGCGCACTCGTACATGCGCTGGACGCGGTGCCGTATGCGGATGTCGCCGCAGTCCCATGCCCGCAGGCGGGCGTCGACCTCGTCGGGCGGGACGAGGTCGAAGAGGGCGTCGGCGGCCGCGTTGTCGCTCACGGAGAGCATCAGCAGGAGCAGGTCGCCCACGGCCACCGTGGCCGGGTGGCGGAACGCGGACAGCCCGGTCGGCCCGACGCTGCCGGTGTCCGGGTCGACGCGCACGGGCCGCGCCGCGTCCAGCCGGCCGGTGGCGATCCGGTCCAGTACGACCAGGGCGAGCGGCACCTTGGCCACCGAGGCGAGCGGTACGGGCTCGTCGGCGTCGAAGCCGAGCTGGTCGCCGGTGTCGAGGCAGCGGGCGAGGAACGACCCGCGGATCCCGGCCTCCGCCCAGTCCGAGGCGATCGTCTCGGCCACCTCGCGCAGGGCGCCGCCGCCGAGGACATGGGCCGGCCGGTGGGTGTCGCGTGTGCTCATCCGCGGGCCGCCAGCCGGATCCGTGCGTCTTCGCCCGCTTCCCCGGCCTGGGCCGGTGCGGTCGGCGCGGCTCCGACCGAACCGGCCAGCGCGGCGGCCAGCCAGTCCGGTACGTGCCCCGGGCGCCGACTGCGCCGCGCCGCGCGCAGGTCGTAGCCCCGGTGCAGCGAGGTGTCGGCGAGGGGTGCCCAGGCGGCGCCGTGCCGACGCGCGAAGGGTGCGGCGCACAGCAGGACGGCCGTCCCCGCGAGAGCCTCGGCGAGCGCGGCAGCCGTCGACGCGGCGGGCCGTACGAGGGTCTCGGGCAGCCCGGCCCGGGCCACCGCGCGCTCCAGCCGGTCCAGCGGCTCGGGCGCCTGATCCTCCGTCAGCACCAGCAGGGGCGGCGCGGGACGGGGCGCACCGCGTCCCCGCCGGGGTCGCAGGTCCTCCAGGTGGAAGGGCCGCGCCATCGCGTGGACGGATGGCTCGTCCCGGCGGGCAGGTGACTCGTCCGGGCAGACAGGCGGCTCGTCCCGGTGCACCGGGCGCTCCTTCGGACGGCCCGGGTACGGCACGCCGTCCGTTTCCGGGGTGGTCGCGAGGCCGAGCGGTACCCGCAGGGCGGCCCCCTCGGGAGGCGTCCGCAGCAGCGCGTACTCCAGCGACCCGTCGGCCAGGCCCGCCGTCCGCGCCTCGGGCGGCAGCTCGTGTACGGCGAGAGGGGTGCCGTGCTCGGCGCCCGCGCGCAGGACGCGGGCGAGCGCCGCCGGGTCGCAGTCCGCGGGCACGCCGAGCCGGCGCACCGCGGACCGCCGGGAGGCACGCGCCGCGCGCCGCAGCCGCTGGGCGCCCTCCAGGACGTCCTGGGCGTACGGCAGCAGGTGCAGGCCGAGACCGGTGGTCGTCACCTGCCGGCGCGAGCGGTCGAAGAGCCGCCCGCCGAAGTGTTCCTCCAGGGTCTTGATCCGGCGGCTCAGCAGGGGCTGGGCGATGCCGAGCCGGTCGGCCGCGCGGGAGAAGCTCTCCTCCTCGACGGCGGCGACGTACGCCTCCAGATGTGCCAGCAGGTCCACCGCCGTTTCATATCAATGCGTTATGAGACGTGCAAGGTTTCCTCTTGGACATGGCAGGTCTCCAGCTGTTTCGCTGTCCCCGTCGAGCCGGCCGGCCGATCGGGCACCACCTGCACGCATCCGACGGACCACGGGAGATTCCTGCCATGACCAGCCACCTCACTCCGCCGCGGCGCCGCCTGCTCAAGGCCGGTGCCGTCGTCTCGGCCGCCGCGCTCGCCCCGCTGGTGACCGCGGGCGGTGCCCAGGCGCGACCGGCCCGGCTGCGCGACGCCGAGGGCCGGCTGAGCGATCTGGAGGAGCGCTACGGCGCCCGGCTCGGTGTGTACGCCGCCAACACCCGCACCGGCCGGTTCGTCGCCCACCGCGCCGACGAGCCGTTCGCGATGTGCTCCACGTTCAAGACGCTCGCCGCCGCGGCGGTGTTGCGCGACCACGGCCACTGTGCGCCGCTGGACCGGGTGATCGCCTATCCCGCTGCCGATCTGCTGCCGAACTCCCCGTGGACCGAGCAGCACGTGCGGACCGGGATGACGGTCGGCGAGCTGTGCGCGGCGGCGATCCAGTACAGCGACAACACGGCGGGGAATCTGCTGTTGCGTCAGATCGGCGGTCCGGCGGGGCTCACCGCGTTCCTGCGGTCGATCGGGGACCGGGTGAGCCGGCTCGACCGCTGGGAGACCGACCTGAACTCGGCCGTGCCCGGCGACCCGCGCGACACCACCACTCCGGCCGCGCTCGGCCGCAGCTATGCCCGTCTGATGCTGGCCGACGGGCTGTCCGACGCGGGACGCCACCAGCTGGTGACGTGGCTGAAGGGCAACACCACGAGCGGCGAACGCTTCCGCGCGGGGCTGCCGGGCGGCTGGACGGTCGCGGACAAGACCGGCACGGGCGCCTACGCGAGCGCGCACGACGTCGGCGTCGCCTGGACGACGAAGGGCACGCCCCTCGTGCTCGCGGTGCTGACCTCGAAGCCCGCGGCCGACGCCCCTGTCGACAACCACCTGATCGAGGAAGCCGCCCGTCTGCTGGCGCGCACCCTGGCACCGGGTGAGTGACCGCCCGGTGCGACCGGCCCGCCGGGAACGCCACCCGGCGGGCCTCCCCGTTCTTGTCACCTCTCGCCACCGATCCACTTCCAGCACCTTCGCGATTCGATCATCCCGACGCTTGATTCGATCGCTCTGGCGCTTGATTCGATCGTCCCAGTCCGGCATTGTGCTGGAAACACGTGTGGACTCTGCTGTTCGCGGAGGAGAGAGAGGCGCTGCATGGACGACACCGACCGGGCGATCCTGCGGGAACTACAGGTCGACGGCCGGATCCCGTACGCCGAGCTGGGCCCGAAGGTGGGATTGTCGCCCTCGGCCGCCAGGCTCCGGCTGCAGCGGCTGATCGACAGCAAGGCGGTCCAGGTCGTCGGCGTGACCGACCCGATGACCATGGGCCAGCAGTCGATGGCACTTCTGGGCCTGCGCATCGACGGGGACCCCCGGGCGGTCGCCGAAGAGCTGTCCCGTCACGACGAGGTCGTGTACACCGTCCTGACGGCCGGCGGCTTCGACCTCTTCACGGAAGTGGTGTGCGCCCGGCCCCGGGAGCTTCTGGACTTCATCAACGACGTCGTGCGGCCGATCGAGGGTGTCGCGTCCGTGGAGAGCTTCCCCTACTTCGGGATCCACACGCACCGCTTCCTGTGGCACGTCGACTGAGGCATCCGAACCTCACAGCTCCCTCGCTCACAGATCCTTAGGAACCCGCATGCTGCCCGACGAGTACCGCACCCTCGACTTCTTCGCCGAGGAAGCCCTTCCCGCGCCCCGTGTGACACCGGCCGAGGCGGAGGTCATCGCTGCCGGCCACCTCCACGTCGCCGCCCGCGCGCAGTCGCTCGGCAGCCAGCAGGACGCCAACTTCCTGCTGACTGCCGACGACGGGACGCCCACGGCGATCCTGAAGGTCGCCAACCCGGCCTTCGGCACGGTCGAGGTCGAAGCCCAGGACGCCGCGGCCGACCTGATCGCCTCGGCCCGCCCCGACCTGCGCGTCGCCACCGTCCTGCGCCGCCCCGACGGTTCCCCGCGTCGCGCGGTGGTGGACACCGGGAACGGTCCGGCCGTCGCCCGCCTGCTGCGCCATCTGCCCGGCGGTACGCTCTCGGGCCCACGGCACCTCTCCCCCGGCACGGTGGCGGCCATGGGCACCCTCGTCGGAGACGTCAGCATCGCCCTGCGGGACTTCCGGCACCCGGGCCTCGACCGGGTGCTCCAGTGGGACCCCCAGCACGCCGATCGCGTCGTCGCCAAGCTCGCGGAGCACGTCGCCGAGCCCGACCGGCGCAGCGCCGTCCAGGCCGCGACGGACGAGGCCTGGAGGCGGGTCCAGCAGGTCGCCGCCGCGCTGCCGCTGCAGGCCGTGCACCTGGATCTCACCGACGACAACATGATCTGCCGGCCCGGCACCCGTCCGCCGTTGCCGGACGGGGTCATCGACTTCGGGGACGTGACCACGAGCTGGGCGGTCGCCGAACTGGCCGTGTCCCTGTCCTCGATGCTGCACCACGACGGCATCGAGCCGCACCACGTGCTGCCGGCCGTCCGCGCCTTCCATGCGATACGGCCGCTCTCCCCCGAGGAGGTGGAGGCGCTGTGGCCGCTGGTGGTCCTGCGCGCCGCCGTCCTGGTGGTGAGCGGGCGGCAGCAGGCCGCCGTCGACGAGGACAACGCCTACGCCACGGCCGCCCTCGACCGCGAATGGCGCATCTTCGAACAGGCCACCTCGCTGCCCCTGCCGGTGATGACCCACCTGCTGCGGGACGCGACCGGCCTGGCCGACGCGCCCGCGGCCGCCGAGGCACCCGTACGCCCCCTCGTGCGGGACCTCGCCGCCGGTGACATCGCGCTCCTCGACCTGTCCGCCGACGACGACGCCATGGACGGCGGGGCCTGGCTGGAAGCCGGTGTCGAGGACCGGCTGGCGGCCTCCGCGCTCGCGGACGGAGCGGCCGCGGTGGCCACCCGGTACGCCCATGCCCGGCTCAGCCGTACGCCCGCGCTGTCGGCGGTGTCCCCCGCGACAGTGCCCACCGGCATCGACCTCTGGCTCGGCCGCGACGCCGTGGTGCAGGCGCCCGCCGCGGGCAGGGTGCTCGCGGCGGAGCCGGGCCGCGTGGAACTCACCTACGGTGCAGGGACGTTGACGCTGTCCTTCCCTCTCTCCGTCAAGCCCGTGGTCGGCACCGGGGCGTCGGTGCGGGCGGGTGAGGACCTCGTCCACCTCGACTCCGGCACCCCGGTCCATGTCGCGCTGCGCGCCGCCGACGGCCCGCCCGCCCCGCGCCTGGTCCGGCCCGAGTACGCGGCCGGCTGGCTCCCGCTCACCGCGGACCCGGCCCCGCTTCTCGGCCTCCCGGCCGGCTCCGGCCGTACGCGCGCGAACGACCTGCTGGAGCGGCGCGCCGCCGCGTTCGCCACCGTGCAGGGGCACTACTACGCCGACCCTCCGCGTATCGAACGAGGCTGGCGCCACCATCTCGTGTCCACCGACGGCCGCTCGTACCTCGACATCGTCAACAACGTCACCCCGCTGGGCCACGCGCACCCGCGAGTCGAGCAGGCGGTCTCCCGGCAACTGCGGCGGCTCAACACCAACTCCCGGTTCCACTACGCCTCGGTGGTGGAGTTCACCGAACGTCTCGCCGGGCTGCTTCCCGATCCGCTGGACACCGTGTTCCTGGTCAACTCCGGTTCCGAGGCGGTGGACCTGGGCCTCCGCCTGGCCATCGGGGCGTCCGGTCAGCACGACGTCGTCGCGTTGCGCGAGGCGTACCACGGCTGGACCTACGCCTCCGACGCGGTGTCCACGTCGCTGCAGGACAACCCCAACGCCCTCGCCACCCGCCCGAGCTGGGTGCACACCGTGGACTCTCCGAACTCCTACCGCGGCCGCCACCGTGGGGCCGACGCCGTGCGCTACGGGCCGGAAGCCGCGGCGCTGATTGACGAACTGGCCGCTTCCGGGCGCCCGGCAGGAGCGTTCATCGGCGAGGCCTATTACGGCAACGCGGGAGGAGTCGCCCTTCCGGACGGCTATCTCGCCGAGGTCTACGCCGCGGTACGACGTCACGGCGGCCTGGCCGTCGCCGACGAGGTGCAGGTCGGGTACGGCCGCCTGGGGAACTGGTTCTGGGGTTTCGAGCAGCAGCGGGTCGTCCCGGACATCGTCTGTGTCGCCAAGGCCATGGGCAACGGGCATCCCCTCGGCGCCGTCATCACGTCGAAGGCGGTCGCGGAGCGCTACCGCGACCAGGGCTACTTCTTCTCCTCCACCGGGGGCAGTCCGGTCTCCAGCGTCGTGGGCCTCACCGTCCTGGACACCCTGCGCGACGAGGATCTCCAGGGCAACGCGGTACGGGTCGGCGGCCATCTGAAGCGCCGGCTGGAAGCGCTGGCCGGCCGTCACGGCATCGTCGGCGCCGTCCACGGGTCGGGGCTCTACCTCGGACTCGAACTCGTCCGGGACCGCGTGACCCTGGAGCCGGCCACGGAGGAGACCGCCGAGCTGTGCGACCGGATGCTCGACCTCGGCGTCGTCGTCCAGCCCACCGGCGACCACCTCAACATCCTCAAGATCAAGCCGCCCCTGTGCATCGACACCGAAGCGGCGGACTTCTTCACCGACATGCTCGACGTGGCGCTCACCCAACTCGGCCACGGCGGCATACGCCGAGACCTCGGCGCGGCTTGACTCCGAGGGAGTGTGTAATAGAAGCTGTTACAGCAAAGAGGGGGTGATGATGGCGGCGAACAGCCGGTTGACCATCGCGACGCACGCGCTGGCCTGGATGGCGCTGGCGCAGCGCCGCGGCCAGGACGTGCTCACGTCCGAGCAGGTCGCCGCCAGCGTCAACACCAACCCCGTGATCATCCGGCGCAGCCTCGGCGATCTGCGGCGAGCCGGCCTGGTGGAGGTCCGCCACGGCGCCGGTGCGGGCTGGAGTCTGGCCCGGGAACCCGAGGAGATCACCCTGCTCGAGGTGTACGACGCCGTCGACGCGCAGCCACCGTTCGGCCTGCACCGCACCGAACCCAACCTGGAGTGTCCGGTCGGCCGGGGCATCCGGCCCGCCCTGGGGGGCGTGTACGACCGGGTCGAGCAGGCCATGCGCCGGGAACTGGCGGACACGTCGATCGCCGACGTGCTGCGCGAGACGCTGGTGAAATGAGCCGACAGGCCGTCAGCCGGTCAGGCGCCCACCCTGCCCCTTGTTGTGACAAAACCTGTTCCGACAACCGAGCGAGGAGCAAGACCGGTGACAGCCCTGCTGTGCCCCGTCGTCGAACTGCGGCAGTACACGCTCCATCCAGGACAGCGGGACGTCCTGATCGACCTGTTCGACCGTGAGTTCGTCGAGTCCCAGGAGGAAGTGGGGGCGACCGTCCTGGGGCAGTTCCGCGACCTCGACGACCCCGACCGGTTCGTCTGGCTCCGCGGCTTCGCCGACATGCCGCGCCGCGCCAGGGCGCTGGAGAGCTTCTACGGCGGTCCGGTGTGGCAGGCCCATCGCGACGCGGCGAACGCGACGATGGTCGACTCCGACGACGTACTGCTGCTGCGGCCGGCCTCGGCGGGCGGTGGCTTCCCGCTTCCGGTGGACGTCCGGCCGGTCCCCGGTGAGCCGGCGCCCGCGCCGCCGTCGCTCGTCCTCGCCACGATCTGGTACGGCAACCGCCCGTTCGACGCGTCGTTCGTCGAGTTCTTCGAGCAGCGCGTGCGCCCCGTACTGGCCGAGACGGGCGCCGAGCCCATCGCGTATCTGCAGTCGGAGCACTCCCCGAACACCTTCCCGGCGCTGCCGGTACGCACGGACGAGGAAGTCTTCGTATGGCTGGCACGCTTCACCGATGCGGACGGCATCGACCATCACTTGAAGCGCCTCCGGCAGTCGGCACGCTGGCGCGACGAACTGCTCCCGATGCTCACACAGCGGTGGGCCACTCCCCCGCAGCAGCTCCGGCTGGCCCCCACCGAACGGTCACTGCTGCGGTGAGCCCCTGCCGGTGGGCTCAAGGGGGGCCGCGATGGTCGTGAGCGAGCTGGTGCGCGCGGAGCTGCGACGGGTCGACTGGGCCTCGCTGAGGTGCGGCTGCGGCGATTCCGCGGAGCACGTGCCCCTCATGTTCGAGGCGATCATCACTGCCGAGACGCCGAAGGACATGATCGGATACACCCTCGAGGGTCACGTCGAGGAAAGCACGATCATCTTCGAGTGCACGCCGCCCGCGGTCGGCGTCATCATGGCCGCGCTGGCGGGCGACCTCTCGGCCCTGGCGCGGGGCGTGCTGCTGCAGACGCTGTCGTTCGTGGCCGCAGGCTCCGGTGACCACGAGCCGGAGAGCGAAGGCGCCGGTCTGGGTGACGCCTGCCGTGCCCGCGCTCAGGAGGGTTTCTGGAGGCTCCTCCACCTCGGGCTCACGGGCACTGCGGAAGACGCCGAAACGGTCGCCGACATCTGTGAGTTCTTCGAACTGGGGGGCGACAAAGCCGCCCTTTACCAGGCCGCCCTTCGCGAACGGATGCGTGCCAAGACCAAACGAGGGCGACGCGGTCCGATCCCCTGAAGGCCTGGGGTCGGCCAGGACGGCTGAGCGCCCCGGAAGCGGGACCCGTCAGGTGTCCTCGGGCTTGCGGGCCAGCAGGCAGGCGTGTGGTCTGTTCACCCGTCCGCCGGGCTCCTGCTCCAGCCTCGCGGTGACGACGAGGCCGGCCTGCCGCAACAGGCCGGCCACGCGGTCCAGGGGCAGGAGATACGACTCGTACGACACCGGACGGCCATAGCCCTGGGCCGGCCGCAGCCGCTCGTCGCCGACGTAGTCCCCCCAGAGCAGGAAGCCGCCGGGCGCCAGCGTGCGGTGGAACTCGGCGAACACCGCCGGCAGCCACTGCGGGGGCGTGTGATGGGTGGAGTACCAGGCCAGGATGCCGCCGAGCGCGCCGTCCTGCGTCTCCAGCGCAGTCATCGATCCCTCGGTGAACCGCAGGTCCGGATAGGCCTGCCGAGCCAGCCCGATCATCCTCGGTGACAGATCGACGCCGAAGGCGGACACCCCCAGCCCGGCCAGATGCGCCGTCACACGACCGGGGCCGCAGCCCAGGTCCGCGACCGGCCCCAGACCTGCCGTCCGCACGAGTTCGGCGAAGCCTGCCAGCATCGCACGTGACAGGGGGTCCAACGCCGCGGGAGGCGGGACGCGTTCGACGTAATCGGCGGCGACCGTGTCGTACGACTCGCGGACGGCGGTCAGAAAGGAGGGCTCGGCCATGCGCGTGAGCCTAGGGGGTGTCTCGACCGAGACCTGGGCGGCGACGGTCAGGCACCGGCCTCACGACTTGTCGGCCGTTCCCTTGTTGGTGATCACGTAGCAGGTGGCGTGGCCCCCGTCCTCGTTCCACTCCCCCTCGGACGAGCGCATGACCCAGAAGACACCGGGTTCCGCGGCCTCGGAGGTCCAGGTGCGCGAGGCCGTGCCGTACGCCGTGCGGCAGGCGCTCATGGCTTTGTCCTTGGCGGCCTGGTAGCCGGGGTAGGTGCCCGTGCCGAGCTTCTTCTGAGCGAAGACCCTGCCGTCGTGCGGCCCCGTGCACGGCACGTCCACGACCGTGGCCAGGTGACGCTGGCCCGTGTTGAAATCGATGCACTGGCCCCGCTTGACGGACGTGATGCCGAGGACCGCCTTGCGAGCCGCGCGGACGGGCCCGTCGGGCTTCATGGCGGGCTGCGCGGTGCCGTGTCCGGTCAGCCGGAGGTCGATCGTCAGGGACGTCATGTCCTTGAAGACACCGTCCTGCCGGTGCAGCGCCTGGGAGAAGTCGGCGTGCACCTGCGTGATGCGTCCCTCTCCGTCGACAGTGACCCGCGCCGGCAACGGGTCGCTCGATCGGTAGGCACCCGGGCCGTCCGTTTCGATCCGGAGGTGATCCCTCAGATCCGTGGGAAACACGTCCCACGCCGTGGAACTCGGCATCTGCGCCTGGTAGACCCGCCCTGAGCCGGCCGGGCGGCCGGACTCGGCCTCCGTCGCTCCGAGCCCTTCGACGAGCGTGCCGCCGATCGGCGCCTCCGCTCCGCGCAGAGAATCGATGGAGTTGTCGCCGAAGTAGGGGCCGGCGTCACCGCTCCGGTACTCCAGCCAGTACGCCGCCGTCCCGGCGCGGTAGCGGATGGCCTGCCGGTCGACGAGGAGGTTCCCGGAGGCGGCCGCGTTGCCCTTGCCCGGTGTGAGGCCGAGAACCGTGTCCCGTATGTCCTCCGGAAGCCCCTTGGACAGCTCCCACTTCGTCGTCGCCGCGCCCGTTCCCTCGGCGAAGTTCATCCGTCCGCTCACGGTCTGCACCGCCCGGCCCTTCTTCGAGACGAAGGTGATCGTCTGGGTGAAGGCGACGTTCCGTTCCTGTTGTGTCCGGCGCAGCGCCAGGAAGACCTGCCGGTCCAGCTTCTGGTCGAAGACGGGGTGCGTGGCGGCAGCAGGGGCGGCCGTGTCCTCCGTGCCGGAGCAGGCGGTCAGCAGGAGGGATGCGATGGCGAGCAGCGCACCGGCGAGGGCAGAGCGTCGGATCATGCCCAGATGACCTCGCCGGACCCCGAAAGGTTGCCTCGCCCTAGCGGCCCAAGCCCTCTTGGAGGAGGCTCTCGCCCTCGCCCGCGGCCGCACGCACCAGTACGTCGGTCAGTTTGGTCGGGGTGGAGAGCATCGGCCAGTGGCCGGTGGCCAGTTCGAAGAAGGTCACCCCGGGCTCGGCCAGCTTGGCGAACCTGGGGTCGCCCGTGCCGTACAGGGCACGGACGACCTCCAGGCTCAGGCGGCCGCCCGCCAGGCAGAGGACGCCCGTGGTCGGCACCTTCAGCCACGCGCCCGTCAGCGTGATCGGGTCGGTGACGGTACGCAGGGGATGCGGCTTCGCCAGGTGTCGGTAACGCTCCCCCTCGGTGTCCGGCACGCCGTGCGTCGCGTCGATCCCGCCCGGCACCGGGAGGACCCCGCCGTCGGCCAGGTCCAGCAGGTGCGGCATCTGGGTGACCACCGCCTCACCGGACTCGGGAGCCCCCGTGTCCACGAACACCAGCCGTGCGACCTTCTCGGGCACACGGTCGGCGGCACCGACCGCCGGGAAGGCGGCGTAGCTGTGCGCCACCAGCACGACGTCCTGTTCCTGCGCCCGGAGCAGCCCGGTCAGGGCGTCCACGTGGTCGGCCAGCCCGATCCCGGCGGCGTCCTCGTCGGCCTCCCCCAGGCCGGGCAGCGTCACCGCTGTCGCCCGGTGCCCCCGCGCGGACAGCCCCGCGGACACGGCATCCCAGGCCCAGCCACCCATCCACAATCCGGGCACCAGCAGAAACGTCGCCATGGTCGGCTCCTTCACTCGGTTCTGTGACCAGCCCGGACGGTAGGTTCTCCCGTCAGGGGAGATTCAACTCGCCCGGGCGTCACCGTCGGCGTCGGGCCGGCAGCCGTTCCTCGCCGATCACACCCGCTGCCACAGGGCCGGCGTGTTCGGCGGCTCCCAGCCCGGCTGGGCCTGGTGGCCCTGCAGGCAGCGGTAGGTGGCACCGCCGTACGTCACCGTGTCCCCCGCCTGGTAGACGGCGCCCGCCGACCAGGTGCCGCCCGGGTCTCCGGGATCGCCCGGGTCTCCAGGGTCGCCAGGGCCGGACGTGGTGGTCTTCAGCGTGAGGCCGTAGTTCTGCAGGATGGGGTTGATCGGCTGGAAGTACGTCGTGCCGCCGCTCGTGCAGTTGCCCGAGCCGCCCGAGGTGACGCCCTGGGCCTGGCTGCCGGAGATGAACGAGCCGCCCGAGTCGCCCGGTTCGGCGCACACCGAGGTGCGGGTGACGCCCGAGACGGTGCCCTCCTGGTACGTCACGCTGGAGTTGAGCTGCTGCACCGTGCCGCAGTGCCAGCCCGTCGTGGAGCCGGAGCGGCACACGGAGGCGCCCACTGTGGCCTGCGCGGATCCCGCGACCTGGGCGCTGGAGCCGTTGACGTACGGTGTCGCCGTCCAGTTGGCGTTCGTGGCCACCCAGGCCATGTCGTTGCCGGGGAAGATCGACGCCTGGAAGGTGCCCTGCGCGACCCGGTTGGAGCCGGTGGTGCTGCTGCCGGCGCGTCCGCAGTGGCCGGCTGTGGCGAATCCCTGCTGGGTGCCCCGGGTGACCGGGAAGCCGACCGAGCAGCGGCTGCTGTTGTCGATGTAGTAGGCGTCACCGCCGCGCAGGTCGTAGAGCGGGCGGGGGTGTTCGGCGGTCTTCTCGATCCGGGTGAGGGAGGCGTCGACGCCGGCCGTGGCGAGCAGTGAACGGGCGGCGTCCGGCCGTATCGCCTCCAGCACCAGCCTGTTGGTGCGTACGTCGACGTACCAGACCGGTGTGCCGGTGGTGGCGTGGTGCGCGGCGGCCCGGTCCAGGCGTGCCTTGGCCGCGTCCAGTGCGGCCAGGGAGTGGTCCACGACGACCGCGTCGGCTCCCCGGGAGCGGATGACGGGAGCGTAGGCCGGGTCCGTCGTGGCCACGGTGAGCGTGTCCGACAGGGTGCCGCTCACCCAGGCGCCCGCGAAGTGCGCGCCGACGGCGGCGCGCAGCCGGCCCGCGGTGGCGCCGGCCTCGGCCTCGTTGGCCAGGCGGCGGTCCGCCTGCTGCCGGTTGAGGCCGAGATCCCGTTGGAGCGCGGCGAGGAGGCCGGGCGGTGCCGCGGTGGTGCGCAGGCTCTCGGCCGCCGTCGGCGGGGCGGTCGAGGGGGACGACGGCTGGGCGCTCGCGGAGCCGCTGAGCCCGGCCGCGAGCAGGGCACCCGCCGCCGTCACGGCGGCACACGCGGCCCTGAGGTGTCGTGGGAGCATGGGGAGGTCTCCTCGGATTCGGTGGGAGTGCCGAAACCGTAGGGAGCACCCGCAGCGGTGCGTAAGACGTCACCCGACCCCCTGCCCCCGCGTTATGGAACCCGCGCCGGGAGGCATCGCATACGCCGGGTGGGACACGGCATACGCGTGGCGCTGTGCGAGCGGGTGCGGGGAGCCGGCGGTCCCGGACACCGCGCGCCCCCGATCACCGCGCGCCCCCGATCACCGCGCGCCCCCGATCACCGAGGCGTGCGCCGCGCCCGCCTGGGCCAGCGCGTCCGCGTGCGCCGCGCGGGCCTCGGCCAGCACCGTGGCCGCGGTGTCCGGCCGTGGTCCGGCCGGGTGCCGGCCCAGCAGGTGCCGCCACGTCAGGGGAGTGCCGGTCAGAGGCCGGATGGTGAGCCCGGGTGTCGGTGGGAAGGTGGCCCGGCACAGGCCTACCGCGCGGCCCACTTGCACCAGGTGCACGCAGGACGCGGTGTCGGTCTCGTACATGCGCCGGGGCGTGAAGCCGGCCCGGGCGCAGGCCGCGGTGAAGCAGTCCGCGAAACAGCCGTCGCCGGGCACGCACGCCCACTCCTCGTCGGCGAGCGCGGCCAGGTCGATCTCCGGCCGGCGGGCCAGCCGGTGACCGTCGGCGAGCATCACGAGGACCGGGTCGACGGCGATCTCCTCCCAGAGGAGGTGCGGTCCGTCCGGCGGCGGAGCGGAGCCACAGGTGCCGGTCAGTACGAAGTCCAGCCGTCCCTGGGCCAGTTGCTCGGCGAGTTCCCGCTCCGACCAGGTGGCGCAGGTGGTCACGTCGGTGCCGGGTGCGGCGTCGGCCAGCCGGTCCACCAGCGCGCCCAGCAGCGGTCCGTGGGTGCCGCCGAACCGCAGCCGCTCCCCGTCCCGCCGCCTCCGGGCGAAGCGGGCCGCCTCCCGCTGGAGTTCGCTCACCGCGGGCAGCACGATCCGGGTGCGTTCCAGGACCAGTTCTCCGAGGGCGGTGGTCCGCACCCCGTGCCGGCCCCGCTCGAACAGCGCTCCGCCCAGCGCCCGTTCGATGCGTCTGAGCTGTGCGCTCAGTGCGGGCTGGGCGAGCCCGAGCGCCGTCGCCGCCCTGGTCAGGCTGCCCGCGTCCGCGATGGCCCGGATGGTCTTCAGATGCCGCAACTCCAGCTCCATGAGCCGAGCTTGCGGTGCCCAGGGGCGAGGGGCAAGGGGTTGGTGCAGACCAGGACGGGAACGGATGTGCCCGACCGTCACCTGTCGTGGAGAGGAGTGCGACCGATGCGCAGCACCACCGTCTTACCGGGAGCTCCCGGTCTGCCCGCCGGCACGGGGGACGTGCCGTTGCACCGGCTGGAGGTGCCGGGACCCGGCGCCCCGCCCTTCGCGGCGGGTTCCTTCGAGGAGGTGGGTCCGCTGTCCCGGTGGGACCAGCCGCACCGGCACACCTTCTACGAGATCGTCCATGTCCGTGCCGGTTCCGGCACCCACGTCGTCGATCTCGCGCGGTGGCCGGTGCGCCCGCCCCAGCTGGCCGTGATCCTGCCCGGTCAGGTGCACCACTGGGAGGGCGGCCGGGGCCCCGAGGGGTCGCTCGTGCTGTTCACCGACGACTTCCTGGTGGACCACCCCGGCGACCGTCGGCTGCTGCGGGACCTCGGGGCGCGGTGCCGGCTCGGGCTGGACCCCGAGCACGACCGCTCGATCCGGTGCCTGATCGCCGAGCTGGTCGCGGAGCACCGGGGGCGTGCCCCGGGGCACGAGAGCGTGCTGCGGTCCCTGCTCCACGTGCTCGTCGTGCGCGCCGCCCGGCTCCCACGGCGTAGGGACCATGCCGCCGAGCCGCGCGCCCAGGGACGTACGGCCGCCGTCGCCGAGGCGTTCTCGGGGCTGATCGCCCGGTCCGAGACGGCAGGGTGGACCGTGCGGGAGTGCGCCGACCGGTTGGGCGTCACGCCCGGATACCTCACCCAGGCGGTGCGGTCCGCCACTGGCCGCACCCCCGGGCGGCTGCTCATCGAAGCGCGGGTGTACCTGGCCCAACAGCTGCTCGTGCACACGCAGTTGCCGATACGGCAGGTCGCCGCCCGCACCGGATTCGCCGACCCGGCCTACTTCGGCCGGTTCTTCCGGCGCGAGACCGGCAGCAGCCCCGGAGCCTTCCGAAAACACCACAGCCGCCACCATCAGTCCCTCGAAGCCCCGTCGGCGCCCGCCTAGTTTCATGCCCACCGCCCCCCACAAGGAGGAGACATGGACGGAGCAGGCACGCACGACGTGGATAGGTCCGGCACGGGATCCGAGCGCGAACCGGGCCCTCCCCGGCTCGTCCGCCGCAAGACGGTGCTGCGCGCGGCGCTCGCGGCCACCGCGGCCATACCTGTGGCCCTGGCCGGCGGCCCGGCCCTCGCCCGCACCTCGGCGGCGAGCGGCACGGCACCGGACCTCACCCCGTCCTGCGACGACGGCGACGACCCGACGCCCGAGCAGATGGAGGGTCCCTACTTCAAACCGAACTCACCGCAGCGCACCAGCCTCCTGGAACCCGGTCTGCCCGGCACCCCGCTCACCGTGACCGGATTCGTCTTCGGCCGCGCCTGCCTCCCGCTGGCCGGTGTCCTGCTGGACTTCTGGCAGGCCGACGCGAGCGGCGCCTACGACAACACGGGATTCCGGCTGCGCGGGCACCAGTTCACCGACTCCCGCGGCTCCTTCGCGCTCACCACCATCGTGCCGGGCCTGTACCCGGGGCGCACGCGACACCTGCACGTCAAACTGCAGGCGCCCGGCCGCCCGGTGCTGACCACGCAGCTCTACTTCCCGAACGAGCCGCGCAACACCACCGACACGATCTTCGATCCGCGGCTGGTGATGTCCGTGCGCGACGGGGGCGGCGGCCGCGAGGCGGCCTTCGACTTCGTCCTCGACGTCCCGCAGAACCCCGGGCCCGGACCCGGCCCCACCCCGCCGGGCGGGACGTGGGCCGTGGGTGTCACGTACCGGTCGGGGGACCGGGTGACGTACGCCGGCCGCGGCTACGTCTGCCTCCAGCCGCACACGGCCCAGCCGGGCTGGGAGCCTCCGGCGGTACCGGCCCTGTGGCGGGCGGCGTGACCCGGCGGACCACCCTCCGGTAGCGCGTGCCGCACGAGCCGGCCGGTCCCCCGGCGTCCGCGAACCGGCCGGCAGCCGACGGGGGCGACGGTGGGTGTCGTGTGGGGCGCATGCGGCGCGGGGCCTGCACGCTCACTTCGTGGCGAACGCCTGGGCCACGGCGAGGCTGTCCTCGTAGACGTGGTGCCGGGTGACCAGGCCGTCCTCGACGGTCAGGTGCAGGGCGAACCGGGCACGGTAGGGGCGTCCGGTGGAGCGGGCCGTCTGACGGATCTCGCCGAGCACGACGGCGTCGGGGCCGTGGACGAGGATGCGCTCGATCTCGGTCGCCGCCTGCCCGGGCACGTGGTGCTCGGCGAGCTCGCGGAAGTGTGCGGCGGCGTCGGCGCGGGTGGACCGGTGACGGATCCAGGGGGTGGCGGTACGGCCGTGCTCCGCCTCCGGCCAGTCCAGCCTCCAGTCGCACCGCTCGGCGTACAGCTCCGCGACGCCTTCGGGATCGCCCTCACCGATCCGTCGCAACAGCTCGTCCACGACACTCCGGGTGGTCGCGGCTGCGGCTGGGGACATGACTCATCACTCCGATCCGACGTGCGCGCCGGTCTGACGCGTGATCGACATCCTCGCCGCCGCGGACGCCGGGTGCCATTACCTCCGGAGTAATGACGCCCGGCCCCGGCGTTCACCCACCCGCCTCGCCGCCCCTCGCGTCCACCAGGCCATGCCGGTCACGGAACGCCGCCGGGAGATTCGTCAGGCAGCTCGCGGACGACACGCAACGATTCGCGCGCGCCGCGATGAGTTCTGCCGCGTCCCGGGGTCGTACTGTCGAACCCGGTACCGAGGAGGGCGCCCCATGCGCAGCGTGACCTATTCGATGAGCGTCTCACTCGACGGCTACATCGTCGGGCCGGACGGCGGCTTCGACTGGTCGGAGCCCGACGAGGAGATCTTCCGCTTCTGGATCGACGACATCCGGAACGTAGACGTCCATCTGCTGGGACGCCGTCTGTACGAGACGATGCTGTACTGGGAGACCGCCGACGAGGACCCCTCGCTCGACGACGCGAACCGGGAGTGGACCGCGCTCTGGAAGCCGCTCCCGAAGGTCGTGTTCTCGACCACGCTGTCGGAGGTACAGGGCCATGCCCGTCTGGCCTCAGGCACGGTGGCCGAGGAGATCGAGCGGCTGCGGGCCGAGCCGGGAGAAGGCGAGATCGCGATCGGCGGCGCGACGCTCGCCGCCGAGGCTGCCGCGGCGGGCCTGATCGACGAGTACCGGATCATGGTCCACCCGGTGCTGGTCGGCGGCGGCATCCCGTACTTTCCCCGGGACGAACGCCGGGTGAATCTCGAACTCGTCGAGACGCGCACGTTCCCCTCGCAGATCGTCTACCTGCGCCACCGCGTCGTGCGCTAAGGGGTGTCCGGGGACCCGCGGGCCGATCGGTGCCCCGGCCGGCGGGCTTGGAGCGGAACCGCTTCTGCGCCCGGGATGCCAGACAGCAGCCCCGTCCAGGCGCCCCGCCACGGTCGCCGGCGCCGGCGGTGCCGTGCCGTACCGCAAGGCGGAGGTCGGGCTCTTGACCTCCGTGGCGCCCTGCCGTTACTTTGCGCTGGAAAGCCGACCCATGAGGACCGAGAAGGAGGCGACCGGCTGATGCACGCCAGCTCTGATCTCGGTCGTCTCGCCCGCCGTACGGTGTGGGTTCCGGGTCGCATCGCGCACGGCTGCTGAATTCGCGCGCCGTTCCGCCGTGCCCGTTCGTGGCACCTTCCGGGTTCCCCCGTCACCATTTCTTTTCCCGGCACGTAGCCGTCACGTGCCGTTGAGCGCCGGTTCCTCCCCCGTGGCGCGCCCGATCACAGAAAGAATGCCTGACATTGGCGTACATGATGAACGAACCGATCGCGCACCGAAACGAAGGCCCGACATGGTAGGGGCGCGCATCACGGTCAACGGGAAAGAAGCACCCATTTCACCGGCCGCGCCCCACACCACGGTGCTGGACTTCCTGCGCGAGCGCGGCCTCACCGGGACCAAGGAGGGCTGCGCCGAGGGTGAGTGCGGCGCCTGTTCGGTGCTGGTGGCCCGTCCCGGGGTGAACAAGCCCACCGACTGGGTGGCCGTCAACGCCTGCCTGGTGCCGGTCGCGGCGCTCGACGGCCAGGAGGTCGTCACCGCCGAGGGCCTCGCCGTCCCCGGGGAGCCCGGCACGCCGCCCACCCTGCACCCGGTGCAGGAGGAGATGGCGGTCCGCGGCGGCTCGCAGTGCGGTTACTGCACGCCCGGGTTCGTCTGCAGCATGGCCGCGGAGTACTACCGGCCGGACCGGTGCGCGCACGCGGACCCGGCCTCTGCACAGGAGTCGGCTGGCAGCGCCGACGCGGAGCACGGTCCGAACGGCTTCGACCTGCACGCCCTGAGCGGGAACCTGTGCCGCTGCACCGGGTACCGCCCGATCCGCGACGCCGCGTTCGCCGTCGGCGCGCCCACCGAAGACGACCCGCTGGCGCAGCGCCGCGACCAGGCCCCGCCCGCGCCGGTCGCCACCGAATACGCGCAAGGCGGCGGTGTGTTCGTGCGGAAGAACAGCCTTGCCGAGACGCTGCGGTTGCTGCGTGAGCGTCCGGACGCGGTCGTGGTCGCCGGCTCCACCGACTGGGGTGTGGAGGTCAACATCCGCTCCCGCCGGGCCGATTGCGTGGTCGCCGTCGACCGGCTGCCCGAACTGCGGGAACTGCGCGTCGAAGCCGATCACGTCGAGATCGGCGCGGCGCTGACGCTCACCGAGATCGAGCGGCGCCTCGACGGCGAAGTACCGCTGCTGGCGGAGCTGTTCCCGCAGTTCGCGTCCCGGCTCATCCGCAACAGCGCAACCCTCGGCGGCAACCTGGGAACCGGCTCGCCCATCGGCGACAGCCCGCCCGTGCTGCTGGCGCTGGAGGCCTCGATCGTCCTCGCCGGCGCCGACGGGGAGCGCACGGTCCC
Organism: Streptomyces sp. NPDC014801; assembly: GCF_043082085.1. NCBI lineage: Bacteria > Bacillati > Actinomycetota > Actinomycetes > Kitasatosporales > Streptomycetaceae > Streptomyces > Streptomyces sp. NPDC014801. Next base: position 182,310 of record NZ_JBIBXG010000016.1, read on the forward strand.
GCTGGCCGAGTACTTCACCGGCTACCGGCGAAGCGTGCGCCGGCCCGGTGAGCTGATCCGCGCGGTGCGCGTGCCGCTGCCGCTGTCGCCGGTCACGGCCTTCCACAAGATCGCCAAGCGGCGCTTCGACGACATCTCCAGCGTGGCCGTGGCCTTCGCGCTCGACATCGAGCAGGGGGTCGTCCGCAAGGCGCGCATCGGCCTGGGCGGTGTGGCCGCCACCCCGATCCGCGCGTACGCCACCGAGGCGGCCCTGGAGGGCGAGCCCTGGTCGGCGCCGACCGTCGAGGCCGCGGCGCGGGTGCTGCGGGGCGACGGCACGCCGATGGACGATCACCGTGCCAGCTCCCTGTATCGCTCGGCGATGCTCGGCCAGAGCCTGCTGAAGCTGTACGCACAGACCACCGAGGCGGTGTCGTCATGAGCCATCTGTCCGAGCGACCCGACAAGCCCGTCGTCGGTGTGTCGATGCCGCACGAGAGCGCCTTCCAGCACGTCACCGGCACCGCGCTCTACACCGACGACCTGGTCCACCGCACCAAGGACGTGCTGCACGCGTACCCGGTCCAGGTGATGAAGGCCCACGGCCGGATCACCGCGCTGCGCACCGAGCCCGCGCTCGCCGTGCCCGGCGTGGTCCGCGTGCTGACCGGAGCCGATGTGCCGGGCGTCAACGACGCCGGCATGAAGCACGACGAACCGCTGTTCCCCGACGAGGTCATGTTCTACGGCCATGCGGTCGCCTGGGTTCTCGGCGAGACCCTGGAGGCGGCCCGGCTGGGCGCGGCGGCCGTGGAGGTGGAACTCGACGAACTGCCCTCGCTGGTCACGCTGCAGGACGCGATCGCGGCCGGGAGCTTCCACGGCGCCCGGCCCGTGATGACGCACGGCGACGTGGACGCCGGCTTCGCCGAGTCCGCGCACGTGTTCACCGGCGAGTTCCAGTTCGCCGGCCAGGAGCACTTCTATCTGGAGACGCACGCGGCGCTGGCCCAGGTCGACGAGAACGGGCAGGTGTTCGTCCAGAGCAGCACCCAGCACCCCTCGGAGACCCAGGAGATCGTCTCGCACGTGCTCGGCGTGCCCGCCCACGAGGTGACCGTGCAGTGCCTGCGGATGGGGGGCGGCTTCGGCGGCAAGGAGATGCAGCCGCACGGGTTCGCGGCCATCGCCGCGCTCGGCGCCAAGCTGACCGGCCGTCCCGTGCGGTTCCGGCTCAACCGGACCCAGGACCTGACCATGTCCGGCAAGCGCCACGGATTCCACGCCACGTGGAAGATCGGCTTCGACGCGGAGGGACGCATCCAGGCCCTGGACGCCACGCTGACCGCGGACGGCGGCTGGAGCCTGGACCTGTCCGAGCCGGTGCTGGCCCGGGCGCTGTGCCACATCGACAACACGTACTGGATCCCCCACGCGCGCGTCGCCGGTCGTATCGCCAAGACCCACACGGTCTCCAACACCGCCTTCCGCGGCTTCGGCGGACCGCAGGGCATGCTGGTGATCGAGGACATCCTGGGCCGCTGCGCCCCTCGACTGGGCCTGGACCCCATGGAGTTGCGGGAGCGCAACTTCTACCGGCCGGGCCAGGGCCAGACGACGCCGTACGGGCAGCCGGTCACGCAGTCCGAGCGGATCTCCACCGTCTGGGAGCAGGTGAAGGAGAACGCCGGCCTCGCCGACCGGCGGCGCGAGATCGCCGCGTTCAACGCGGCGCACCCGCACACCAAGCGGGCGCTCGCGCTCACTGGCATCAAGTTCGGCATCTCCTTCAACCTGACCGCCTTCAACCAGGGCGGCGCGCTGGTGCTGATCTACAAGGACGGCTCCGTCCTGATCAACCACGGCGGCACCGAGATGGGCCAGGGTCTGCACACCAAGATGCTGCAGGTGGCCGCGACCACGCTGGGCATCCCGCTGCACAAGGTGCGGCTGGCGCCCACGCGCACCGACAAGGTGCCCAACACCTCGGCCACCGCCGCCAGTTCGGGCGCGGACCTGAACGGCGGGGCGGTGAAGAACGCGTGCGAGCAGCTGCGCGAGCGGCTGCTGCAGGTGGCCGCCACGCAGCTGGGCACGAGCGCGGCGGACGTGCGCATCGTCGAGGGTGTCGCGCGTGCGCTGGGCAGCGACCGGGAGCTGGCCTGGGACGACCTGGTGCGCACGGCGTACTTCCAGCGGGTGCAGTTGTCGGCGGCCGGTTTCTACCGGACGGAGGGGCTGCACTGGGACGCGAAGGCGTTCCGGGGCTCGCCGTTCAAGTACTTCGCCTACGGTGCCGCGGCGACCGAGGTGGAGGTCGACGGCTTCACCGGCGCCTACCGCATCCGCCGGGTGGACATCGTGCACGACGTGGGCGACAGCCTGTCCCCGATGATCGACATCGGTCAGGTCGAGGGCGGGTTCGTGCAGGGCGCGGGCTGGCTGACGCTGGAGGACCTGCGCTGGGACACCGGTGACGGGCCGCACCGCGGCCGGCTGCAGACCCAGGCCGCGAGCACCTACAAGCTGCCCAGCTTCTCGGAGATGCCCGAGGAGTTCCACGTCACGCTCCTGCAGAACGCCACCGAGGAGGGCGCGGTCTACGGGTCGAAGGCGGTGGGCGAACCTCCGCTGATGCTGGCGTTCTCGGTGCGCGAGGCGCTGCGGCAGGCCGCGGCGGCGTTCGGGCCGGACGGGGTGAGCGTGGAGCTGGCCTCGCCCGCGACGCCGGAGGCGGTGTACTGGGCGATCCAGGCCGCTCGCCGGGGAGATGACCGGCAAGGCAGCCGTCCTCACGCCGAGGCGGCAGAAGCGCTGAGCGGTGCCTGACATGACGTGGGTCGCAGCGGTCGCACGGTTGCGGGCACGCCGGGAGCCAGGGGTGCTGGTGACCGTCGCGACCGTGCGCGGCCACGCCCCGCGCGACGCCGGTGCGAAACTCGTCGTGGGAGCGACCGGGACCTGGGGCTCGATCGGCGGCGGCAACGTCGAGGCCGTCGCCATCGACCGGGCGCGGGAGATGATCGCCGCGCCCAAGCCGGAGCCGGAGCTGATCGACTTCGCCCTGAACGACAAGGTGGTCAATCAGCACGGCGTGCAGTGCTGCGGCGGCAGTGTCTCGGTGCTGCTCGAACCGCTGCCGGTGGTGCGGGCGGTGGCCGTCTTCGGCGTCGGTCACGTCGGGATGGAGCTGGCGCGGATCCTGGCCCGCCAGGATCTCGACCTGCATCTGATCGACAGCCGCTCCGACCTCCTCGGCAAGGAGCGGCTGGCGGTACTGGCCGACGCGGTGGCACAGGTGCACGTGCACCACACGCCCCTGCTGCCCGAGGAGGTGCTGGCCGAACTGCCGCACGGCACGCACGTTTTGATCATGACGCATGACCACGCCGAGGACGCCGCCCTGTGCGACGCCGCGCTGCGCCTCCCCCACCTCGGCTCCATCGGGCTGATCGGGTCGGCGGCCAAGTGGGCGCGGTTCCGCAAGCGTCTGGCGACCGAAGGCGGCCACGACGAGGCCACCATCGACCGCATCAAGACCCCGATCGGGCTGGCCGACATCACCGGCAAGGAACCCGCGACGATCGCGGTCAGCGTCGCCGCCGACCTGCTGCGCGCGTTCGAAACCGAGGGCGGCTGACACCGTTTCGGCTCGCCAGGACTGCCCCGCGCGCGGGCCCGGACGCCCTCCGGGCCCGCGCGTTCCTACGTCGTCGGCGCGCCGCTCGGGCGTCCCCGGCCGGAGGGCGGCGGTGAGGGCTGCGCGCGTCGGGGACGGGCCCGGAAGCCGGTGGGGGTTTCGCCCGTGCGCCGGCGGAAGAACCTGGCGAAGGCCGTCGCGCTGGGGAAGCCGAGTCGTTCGGCGATGGAGGCAGCGGGGAGATCCGTGTGCAGCAGCATGCGGCGCGCCTCCAGCAGGACCCGGTCGTCGATGATGCGCTTGGCGCCGAGTCCGACGGCCGCCTGGGTGACGCGGCTGAGGTTGCGGACGCTGTAGCCGAGCCGGGCCGCGTAGTCCTCCACGCGGTGGGTGCGGGTGAAGTGGTCCTCGACGGCCTGGTGGAAGCGGTGGAAGGCTTCGCTGCCCGCCGCCGGCGCCCGCGGCGTGGCCGGCAGATGGGTCAGCCGCAGCAGGAGGACCGCGAGCAGATGGCGGACCACCTCGGCATGCGCTTCCAGGGGCAGCAGACCGAGCTGCCGGTACTCGTCGGTGAGCATGGCCAGGGTCTGGCGTACCGAGGCGTCCGCGTCGGCCGTCAGGGTGACCGGCAGCCGCCACGCCCGCTGGTCGAGTCCGATGGCCGTGACCGCGTCCGCCCCCAGCGCGTGGGCCATGAACAGCACTGCCGTCCCCTGGATCTCCGGGCTGCCCGCGCCGAGCTGGAGCACCTGACCGGGGCGCACCCACAGCCAACTGCCGCTGGTCACCAGGCATTCGGTGTCGTCGACGGCGCACACCAGGTGCCCGGCGTGCACGGTGAACAGCAGATGGAAGGCGGGCCGTACCGGATCGAACCGGCCGTCCGCGGGGCGCGCCGCACGCTCCAGGAGCTCCGGCAGGTCGACCACCTGCACACCGGGGAGGCTTCCCGGCCGGTGGGGGAAGGCCAGCTGCGGGATCCCTGCCATGGAGGGCTGCACGTCTCCTTTTGCACATCACGTGGCGACTTTTCTGCCCGGATCGACCGGATCCGACGCCTAGAGTCTAAGAAGTCCCAGGTCAGAAGCCAATCGGGCATGCGGTCCACACGGACGGACGCATGGCCGAACTTGTCCTGCCAGCGACCTGGGCCGACGCGAGCGAGTGAGAGACGAGGTGGCCCGATGCGGCTGATCGTGGGGATGACCGGCGCGACCGGCGCTGTCCTGGGGGTCCGGCTGCTGGAGGTCCTGCGGGGCCTGGCGGACGTGGAGACACATCTGGTGCTCAGCCGCTGGGCCCGCACCACCATCGAGCTGGAGACCGGCCGTTCGGTGCGGGAGGTGTCGGATCTCGCCGACGTGGTCCACAACCCCTCCGATCAGGGCGCGGCGATCTCCTCGGGTTCCTTCCGCACCGACGGCATGGTCATCGTGCCGTGCAGCATGAAGACCCTCGCCGGTGTGCGCGCCGGTTACGCCGAGGGCCTCGTGGGCCGGGCGGCCGACGTGGTGCTCAAGGAACGCAGGCCCCTGGTCCTCGTGCCGCGTGAGACCCCGCTCAGCGAGATCCATCTGGAGAACATGCTCGCCCTGGCCCGGATGGGCGTGCGCATCGTGCCGCCGATGCCCGCCTTCTACAACCACCCGGCCTCCGTCGACGACATCGTCGACCACCTCGTCTGCCGCGTCCTCGACCAGTTCGACCTGCCCGTCCCGCGGGCCCGCCGCTGGGAGGGCATGCGCGAGGCCCGCCGCCGGGCCCCGGCGGCCTGACCGCGCCGGCGTCGCGCTGCCGCTCACCGTTTTCCGTACGTCCGTCATCACCAGGAGAGAGCTCATGCCCCAGCACGGCCCGGCACTGAATTTCCGGGACTTCGTCGACGAACTGCTGCGCCGCGAGGACGCCGTACGGATCGACAGGACCGTGGACCCGCACCTGGAGGTCGGCGCGGTGACCCGCCGGGTCTACGAGACGCACGCCCCCGCGCCCTTGTTCACCGCGCTGTCCGCGGGCGCCGCCGGGATGCGGATCCTCGGCGCTCCGGCGGGGCTGAGCAGCGCCTACGGCAGGCTCGCCGCGCACTTCGGCCTGCCCGGCCACAGCACCCCGCGGGACATCGTGGAGAAGCTGGTGGCCGCGATGCACGCCGACCCGGTGCCGCCGCGGATCGTGCCGACCGGGCCGTGCAAGCAGAACATCCTGCTCGGCGAGGACGTCGACCTGGAACGGCTGCCCGTGCCGCTGCTGCACCAGGAGGACGGGGGCCGGTACCTGGGCACGTACGGCTTCCATGTGGTGCAAAGCCCCGACGGCACGTGGACGAGCTGGTCCGTGGCCCGCACCATGCTGCACGACCGCAGGACGCTGGTCGGTCCGGCCATGGCCCAGCAGCACGTCGGCATGATCCGCGACATGTGGCGCGCGCAGGGCGAGCCCACGCCTTGGGCGATGGTCCTGGGCGCTCCGCCGGCGGCGCTGGCGGCCGCGGGCATGCCGCTGCCGGCCCGGGTGAACGAGGACGGTTACGTGGGCGCGCTGACCGGCACCGGCGTCGAGGTCGTACGGACGGAGACGAACGGCCTGTATGTGCCGGCCAACGCGGAGATCGTGCTGGAGGGGTACATCAGCGCCGACGAGACCCTGCCCGAGGGGCCGATGGGCGAGTACCACGGCTACGCGTTCTCCGGCAGCAAGCCGCAGCCGGTGTTCCACGTGGAGGCGATGACCTTCCGCGATCAGGCCATCCTGCCGGTGTGCGTGGCGGGTCTACCGCCGGAGGAGAACCACACGATCTGGGGCACGATGATCGCCGCGGAGGCCACGGACCTGCTGCGCTCGGCCGGGCTGCCGGTCGACCTGGCGTGGTGCTCGTACGAGGCGGCGACCTGCTGGATGGTGGTCTCCGTCGACCGGCACGAGCTGGCCGCCCGCGCCACCACGGAGGCGGAACTGGTCCAGGACGTGGCGAGGGTACTGTTCGACTCGCACGCCGGGTGGCTGGTGCCCAAGGTGATCCTGGTCGGCTCCGACATCGACGTCACCGACATCGGCCAGGTCGCCTGGGCCCTGGCGACCCGCTACCGCCCCGGCACCGAGTACACCTTCCCCGACGCCCCCGGCATCCCCATGGTCCCCTACCTCACCCCGGAACAGATCCGCACGGGCCGGGGCGGCAAGTCGGTGCTCAGCTGCCTGCGCCCGGAGGAGTTCAGCGGAGAAGTCCGCGGCACGACCGCCTCGTTCGCGACCTCCTACCCGCGGGAGCTGCGGCAGCGGGTGCGGGACAACTGGGGTGCTTACGGGTACCGCTGACGGCGCCGGCTCAATCCGAGACGCTGGTCACCACCCCATGGGGCCCGGTCGAGATGATCCGAAATCCCGTGGAGGCCATGTGCGTGGCGTGGAATGCTCTTCGGCGACTGCCGACGGAAGGGAAGGCTGGAAACGTGTACGTACCGTCATCCGCACGAGCTCTCGACGATGACGAGCGTGAGCTCGTGGAGCTGGCCCGCCGCACCATAGACGCGCACACCGACGCCGGGCCCGACGAAGACGGGATCCACACGATGGGGGCCGCGGTCATGGCCGCCGACTACCGGATGTTCGCCGGCGTGAACCTCTATCACTTCACCGGCGGGCCCTGCGCCGAGCTCGTGGCCCTGGGCGCCGCACGGGCCCAGGGTGCCCGCCAGATGCGCTGCATCGTCGCCGTGGGGAATCACGGGCGCGGGGTCGTCGGCCCGTGCGGGCGCGATCGGCAGGTCTTCGTGGACTACTACCCCACCATGCGCGTCATCGTGCCCACACCCGAGGGGCCCAGGTCCGTTCTCGCCGCCGACCTGATGCCGCTGACTCAGCGATGGACCCCGGAAGGAGGCATGAACGGTCTCGACCCGTCGCTCTACCAGGACCCCGAGACGTCCGGCCCGCCGATCATCCGGTTCCACCCTCGCTATCTCGAAGACGTCCGCTCCGGTGCCAAGACCAGGACCACCCGCTTCCGGGACCCGGCCCAGCCGGGGCCGGCACGGCTGGTGTTCGAGAGCGACCCCGAAGTCGTCCTGCCGGCAGAGGTGACCGGCATCAGGCACTGCCTGGTCAGCGATCTCACCGACCAGGACGCCCAAGCCGAGGGGCTGTCGACCGCATCCGAACTCCGTGAAGTCCTCAAGGGCCACTACCCGGATCTGACGGACACCGACGAAGTCGACGTCATCACCTTCCAGATCAACGACATGTGATGACCCGCGAGGCAGCGTCCTAGTCGTTCACGTGGTCCGCGGGGCGGATGCCTGCCGGCGGTCGTGGAACGTGCGGCGCAGGTCGTTCACCCAGGCTTCCGGGTTCTCCCACGGAATGAAGTGGCCCCCGTGGTCATGGGCGTTGACGTTGACGTGGTGGAACCAGGTCGACTGCGGGCCCCTCTTGAACGCCTCGATCCGCTCGTCGGCGGTGTGGATGCCGGGCGGGTTCTCGTACGTCATGAGGGTGACGCCGACCGGGGCCTGGACGACGGGGGTGCGGTCGTGGGCCGGTGTCCACGGGTGGCGGTTGGCGTTGGCGTAGTACCGCATCGACGTGGCGATGGAGTTGTTCACCCAGTAGATCGTGGCGTGGGTGAGCAGGTCGTCCTTGGAGAAGACCGATGCGAGGTCGCCGCCGTTGTCGCTCCAGGCGTTCCACCGCTCCAGCAGCCAGGCGAGCAGTCCGGCGGGTGAGTCGCTCAGGGCGTGGGCCAGGGTGGCGCCGTCGAGCATGTGCACGGCGACGTGGGACGCGAAGCGGCGGTCGAGCTCGACGGTGCGGGCACGGACGTCCGGGCGCTGGTCGTCGGTGAGGGGCCGGTTGCGGGCGAAGTCCCAGGCGCGGGGCCCGTTGAAGAAGTCCAGCGGAAGCCCGGAGCCGATGTGGATGCCGTACAGCTCGTCGGCGTACTTGTGGCCGAGCTGGCTGGAGACCAGCCCGCCGATGTCGCAGCCCCCGGCGGCGTACTTGTCGTAGCCGAGGGTCCGGGTCATCAGGAGGTGCCAGAGGTCGGCGACCTTCCAGAAGTTGACGTCCGGGAAGCCGGTGAGCGGGCCGGGGAAGCCGAAGCCGGGCAGCGACGGCACGATGACGTCGAACGCGTCGGCGGGGTCGCCGCCGAAGGCGGCCGGGTCGGCGAGCGGGTCGATCACTTTGGACCAGTGCCAGAATGTCCACGGCCAGCCGTGGGTGAGGATCAGCGGAATCGGGCGGGGCCCCCGGCCCGGCTTGCGCAGGAAGTGCACCGGGACGCCCGCGACGCTCACCTCGTAGTGCTCGTAGCGGTTGAGGGCGGACTCGGCCTTGCGCCAGTCGTAGCCGGTTCGCCAGTAGGCGATCAGCTCACGCACATAGCTGTCGGGGACGCCGTAGGACCAGTCCTCGTTCCCCTCGTCGACCGGCGGCCGGGTCAGCGCGAGACGGGTGCGCAGATCATCGAGCACCTCGTCGGGCACATGGATCGGGGTGGGCTCCAGGGGGAAGGTCTTCGGGACGGTCATGCCGTGACTCCTTGTCGACGGGCCTCAAGTCGGAGGGAGTTCGCAGCCGGTCACGGGCCGCCTCCGAGGCGGTGTGCGAGGGCGAGCAGGTCCGGCAGGCGCAGCACCCGTCCGTCGAAGCCCGGGAGCGGCACGTGGAGCGGCCGGGTCCAGTGGGCGGGGATCGCGTCCAGGCCGTAGTACGCCCCGGCCAGCCCTCCGGTCACCGCGGCGACGGTGTCCGTGTCACCGCCGAGGTCGACCGCCGCGCGCAGCGCGTCCTCGAAGCCGCCGGTGGTGCGCAGGGCCCACACGGCGGAGCCGAGGCAGGGCCAGACGGCGCCGTTGAACTCGGTGGCCCGGTCGGGGTGCCAGTCGGGGGCGAGGACGGTGGCGTAGCGGTCGCGGTGATCGGGGTGGACGACGGCCAGGACGTCCGGGATCGCGGTGAGGGGGTCGGCGTCCTGGAGGGTGAGGCGGACGAGTTCGTGGAAGATCGCGGTGCCTTCCCAGGCCGCGGGGTCCCCGTGAGTCAGGGCGGCGATGTGGCGGGCCGCGTCCAGGGTGGCTTCGCGGCCGGCGGCGGCGAAGTGCACGGCGGAGGTCGTCGCCCGCATCAGGGCGCCGTTTCCCGCGGCTCGCCGGTTCACCCGGAAGTGCGTCGCGGCGGCGCGGTTCCAGGGCATGCCGTTGGTCAGGACGTCCTCGGTCTGCAGGCCGATGTCCTTGGGTTCCGACGCCACCCACCGCTGGAAGCGGGCGAAGATGTCCGGCAGGTCCAGCCGGCCCCGTTCCAGCAGCGACTCCGCGACGAGGACGGCCATCTGGGTGTCGTCGGTGGCCTCGCCGGGGTCCCAGCCACCGCCTCCGCACATCTCGCCGCCGCCACCGGGCGCCGGAAACCGCGCGGAGAACGCTCCCGGAGGGCCGAACTCGAAGGGGCCGCCCAGGGCGTCCCCCACCGCCGAGCCGACGACCGCCCCGGCGACACGCTGCATCCGCTTCATGCGGGCAGGCTATCCGTGCCACGCCGGCGTCCGCGCGGGTGCGGGAACGCCGGCGCGGCAAGCGACGCGGGCCCATGCCGTACGGCGAACGCCACAGTCACCTGCCCCGCGCCGACGGCGAACCTCGCGCAGACCTGCCCGCCCCGCACGGCCGACGTCACGGATGCGGTTCCGTACGCCGCGAGGACGCGCGGATCCGGAAGCGGGCCGTCGTCAGGATCGGGCCCGCGCTGGGCTCCCCCGCGATGCGTGCCTGGAGGAGGTCGAGCAGCGCCAACGTCGTTTCCGCGGCGTGGAGTTCCACTGCCGAGATGGCGGGCCGGCTGTGCCGGGTGTGCTCGGAGTCGGACGCGGCGGCGAGCAGGGTCCGCTCGGGCACGGCCACGCCGCGAGAGGTGAGTCCCGCGAGCACGCCGGCCGCCTGACGGCCGGTGTGGCACAGGATCGCGTCGGGGATCCCGTCGTCCACGATGGTGTGCGCGACCGTCTCGCCGCCCTGCTCTCCGGCGCGTTCGGACGACGCGTAGACGCGCGGGGTGATCCCCGCCCTCTCGCACCAGGCGCGGTACGTCGCCTCGCTGTCGATGTTCCACGCGTTGGGGTCGGTTCCGCGCAGCAGCGCGATCGACCGGGCGCCGGATGCGGCGAAGTGGTCGTAGACGCGCCGGAAGCTCGAGGCGTCGTCCTCGGTGGCCCAGTCGGTGAACTCGGGGCGGCTGGGGTCGCGTCCGAGCGTCACGTAGGGGATCCCGCGCCGTTCGAGGAGGGCAATCACGGGATCGTCCACATGCGGCATCATCACGATGTAGCCGTCGAGCGACAGCGCGAGGGGTGGCGCCGGCCGTTTGGTGGGGTCGGGCACGAGCATCATGCTCAGTCCGCGGTCCATCGCCTGCGCCGATGCCGCGCCGATGTAGCGGGTGAACACGTCGACGCCCGTCAGCGCGTACTCCCCTGCCGCGTCCAGCGATCGCACGACGAGCCCGATCGCCCCGACCGACGAACGCCGCAGACCGCGCGCGAGGGCGTCGGCCTGGTACTCCATCTCCTCGGCCACGGCCCGCACACGCAGCCGTGTGGCCGCGCTCAGCGTCCCGGTGCCGTTGAGCGCCATCGAGACCGCCGCGACGGACACACCCGCGCGCTGGGCGACGTCGCGAATCGTGACGCCTTTCGAACGAGCCATGGGGGACCTCCCTGGTGCGTACCGCCCGCCGGTGCGCCTCACGCCGCCGGACCGTGGTGCCGACACGGACCGGGCGGCAGCGACTACGGAGAGCGACGTCGGCCAGACCATTGTATTAAACGTTTTACCTACCTAGCGTGGCGCCCGCCCCTCGCCGTGACGGGCCTCACAGCAAAGGTCGGACAGCACCACCATGAAGTTGCACACCCTGCGCACGACCACCACCGACTCCCGCGCCCGTGGACGCGAGATCGGAACGCGCCACGCGGACCAGGTCCGTGAGGTCAGCGCCCGCTACCTCGCCCATTTCGAGGTGCTGGGCATCCCGGACGCGACCGTCCGTGACATCGTCGCCCGCAGCCGCGACGCCCTGCACGCCTGGTACCCGGCCCTCGTCGAGGAGTCCGACGCCGTGGCCGAGGCATCGGGACTCGAACCGTGGCAGGTGGCGGCGGTCGGCGCACGGACCGAGATCCTCGCCGCCGCGCCCGGCAAGGGCGAGTGCACGACCGCGGTGCTCGCACCGCCGCGCGGCGGTCCGCCCGAGACGATCCAGACGTGGGACTGGCACGACGCCCTCACACCGGACGGCCTGCTGCTGTCCCTCGTGACCGCCACCGGGCGCCGGGTGAAGCTCTTCACCGAGTTCGGCACGGCCGCCAAGATCGGGGTGAACGACGCCGGCCTCGGCCTGCACTTCAACATCCTCCACCACCGCTCCGACCGGGCCACCGGCGGCGTCCCCGTCCACGCCGTCGCGCGCCGTGTCCTCGAGGAGGCCGCCACGGTCGCGGAGGCCCACGGCATCGTCGCCTCCGCGAGGGTGAGCGCGTCCACCGTGCTGACCGTGGCCACCTACCGTGACGGTCACGCGGCGGCGGCGTCCCTCGAGATGTCGCCCGCCGGCTGCGCCGTCGTGCCGCCCGGCAGCGACGGCTGGATCATCCACACCAACCACTTCCTCGACCCCCGCCTCGCCGAGGGCGACGCCGGCCTCCCGGCTTCCCTGTCGGCCGAGCGGCACCGGCACGCACGGACCGTGCGCACCGCCATGGCCGGCCGCTCCACACCTCGGCGCGCGGCCGCCTTCTGCGGCGATGACGGCACCGACGCCGTGGTGTGCGTCCACGCCGACGCCTGCGAGCCGGACCACGAGCGCTGGAGCACGTTGCTCACGGCTGCTCTCGACCTGCCCGGCTTCGCCCTCGAGTACCGGGCGGCCGACCCCGCCGCGGCGGCCCGCGAGGGCCTCGACCGGTTCTAGGAACCCCCCAGGAACCCGATGGACAAGGACAAGACCATGCCCGCACATCTCTATCGCAACGCCCGGATCTTCACCTCCGGCCAACGCCCCTGGGCCGAGGCCCTCGTGGTGGCCGGCGACCGGCTCGCCTACGTCGGCGACGGCGACACGGCGGCCCGGGTGGCCGGGCCGGACGCCCTGATCCACGACCTCGACGGCGCGACCGTGCTGCCCGGGTTCGTCGACGGCCACGCGCACGTGGTCGGCACCGGCGAGGCGGCGTCCCAGGTCGACCTCTGGGGCGCCGGCACGGTGGAGGAGATCCAGCGCCGCATCCGGACCTGGGCGCGGGCGAACCCCGGCGCGCCGCGCGTGCTCGCCACCGGCTGGAAGCACGGTGACATCCCGGGCGGCCTGCCCGACCGGGGCATGCTCGACGCCGTCGTCGCCGACCGGCCCGTCTACGCGCAGGCCTACGACTTCCACTCCATCTGGCTGAACTCGGCCGCCCTCGCCGAAGCCGGGATCGACGACACCACGGCGTCACCACCGGGCGGGACGGTCCACCGGGACGAGCGGGGCGCGGCCACCGGCCTGGTCGACGAGACCGCGATGCACCACCTGGTGTGGCCGGTGCTCGAAGGCTTCGTCACCGACTCCGACCGTGACGCGGCGCTGGCGGCCGCCCTGGCGGCGTACGCGGAGTCCGGTGTCGTCGGGTCGACCGAGATGGCGCTCGGCGAGAGCGACTACGCGGCGATGCGTCGCGCCGACGAGCGGGGCGGCCTGACCGCGCGCATCGCGGCGTTCTGGCGCATCCAGCCCACCGGGGACGAGGCCGCGAACCTCGCCCAGGTCGAGCGCGCGGCGGAGCTCGCCGCCCACCGGTCGACGCCGTTCCTGCGCGTGACCGGCATCAAGGTCATGGTCGACGGCACCGTCGACGGGTGCACCGCGGCGCTCGCCAAGCCCTACGTGGACGGCACGACCGCCGATCTCGTCTGGAGTCTCGCCGAGCTGGCGCCGGTGGTGGCCGCCGCGGACGCGGCCGGCCTCCAGGTGGCCCTGCACGCCATCGGCGACGAGGCGATCCGCGTCGCGATCGGCGCCGTGGAGCACGCCGTCGCCGTCAACGGCCCCCGGGAGCGCCGCCACCGCATCGAGCACCTCGAAGTCGTCGACCCCGCGGACATCGACCGCCTGGCGGCCCTCGGCATCACGGCGAGCATGCAGCCCGTGCACGCCGACCCCGCCATCCAGGAGAACTGGCGCCGCGTCCTCGGCGACGAGCGCGTCGACCGCGGCTTCCCGTGGCCCGAGATGACCGACGCCGGGGCCACGCTCGTCCTCGGCACCGACTCCCCCACCTCGCCGCACGCGCCGCTGCCCAACATGTTCGTCGCGGCGACCCGGCGTTCGGCCCTGGATCCGTCGCTGCCCGCCAACATCCCCCACTACGCCCTGCCGTTGGCCGAGGCGATCGTGCACGCCACCCGTGACGCCGCCTGGGCGAGCCGCTCCGAGCACCTGCACGGCCGTCTCGCCGAGGGGCTGTACGCCGACTTCGTCGTGCTCGACCGGGACATCTTCGCCCGGCCGCTGGAGGAACTGCTCGACACCCGGGTGCTGCGGACCGTCGTGGGCGGCCGTGTGGTGCACCGCGCACAGCCGGGGGTGCACCGATGAGCCAGGCCACCGTGCCGGCGGCGGTGCCGTCGGCACGGGTGAAGGGGAGGCGGCGGCCCGCCGGGGCGATGCTGCGGTTCGTCGCCGCTCGCGTGGTGGGGCTGGTGGTGACCTTGTTCATCGCGAGTCTGGTCGTCTTCGGCGCGCTCTACGCCGCGCCGGGCAGCCCGCTCACCTATCTCACGCACGGGCGCACCATGAGCCCCGACGCGATCGCCGCGATCAGGGCCGAGTACCACCTGGACGACTCCGTCGGGCAGCAGTACCTGCGGTGGCTGTCCGGCGTCGTGCGCGGTGACTTCGGCACGTCGGTCATCTACCACCAGCCGGTGTCGTCGCTGGTCGCGAGCCGGGCGGTGACCACCGCGCTGCTCGTCCTCATGGCCGCCGCGATCGTCCTGATGCTCGGGTTGGCCATCGGCACGCTCGCGGGTCTCAGGCCCGGCTGGCTGTCGCGGTCCGCGATGGCCGGCGCGACGGGCGTCATGGCGGTGCCGACCTTCGTCGGCGCGGTCGTACTGATCATCGTGTTCGCCGTCGACCTGGAGTGGTTCCCGGTGTTCGGGGCCGGCCGTGCGGGTCTCGACATGCTCCACCACCTGGTGCTGCCGGCGCTGGCGCTCGCGCTCGCCTCCGTGGCGTTCGTCGCGCGGCTCACCCAGACCGCGGTCCGGCAGGAGTTGACGGCCGACCACGTGCAGACGGCGATCAGCCGCGGGCTGCCGCGCGGGGCCGTGGTGCGCCGGCACGTGCTGCGCAACGCGGCGATGCCCGTGCTCACCGTCGCGGGTCTCACGATCGCCGGGCTGATCGCGGGAAGCGTCGTCGTGGAGCAGGTCTTCCAGCTCGGCGGGCTCGGTCAGTTCCTCGTGAACGCCGTGCAGCAGAAGGACTTCCCCGTCGTCCAGGCGATCTGCCTGCTGTACGTCGCAGCCTTCATCGTGCTGAACACCCTCATCGACATCGCCTACACCCTGCTCGACCCGCGGGTGTCGGTCGGGAAGAAGGACGCATGAGCACGACGACAGCGGTACGGCGCTTCCGGGTCCGAGGGGCCGGGGCGCGGGCGGCGCGGCGTACCGGATCCATCGGCGTGTCCGGCTGGGTGGCGCTCACCGTCCTCGGACTCCTCGTGTGCTGCGCCCTGCTGGCTCCCCTGCTCGCACCGCACGATCCGGACGCCGTCGACCTCTCCGGCGCCTACCAGGGTTCGAGCGGCACCCATCTGCTGGGGACCGACGCGAGCGGGCGGGACCTGCTCTCGCGCCTCGTCCACGGCGCCCGGACGGCGCTGGTCGGGCCGTTCCTCGTGGTGGTGGTCTCCACGCTCCTCGGGACGCTGCTCGCGCTCGCGGCCGTGTGGTTCGGCGGCTGGTTCGACCAGCTGGTGGTGCGTGTCGTCGACGCCGTGTTCGCCTTCCCCGGGCTGCTGCTGGCGATCCTGGCGACCGCCCTGTTCGGCTCGGGCCTGAACGCCGCCGTCGTCGCGCTGTCCGTCGCGTACGTGCCGTACATCGCGCGCATCGTGCGCAGTGCGGCCCTGCGCGAGCGCTCGCTGCCGTACGTCGCGGCCCTGCAGGTGCAGGGGGTGCACGGGGTGCGGATCGCGGTGCGCCACATCCTGCCCAACGTGGGCGGGCTGATCGTCGCCAACGCCACCCTCGCCTTCGGGTTCGCGCTGATGGACCTGGCCGGCCTGTCCTTCATCGGCCTCGGAGTGCAGCCGCCGACGTCCGACTGGGGCGCGATGGTCGGCACCGGGATGTCCGGTGTGCTGCAGCAGCGCCCGCAGGAGGCCCTCTTCGCCAGTGCGCTCGTCGTCATCACCGTCGGTGCCGTGAACCTGCTCGGCGACCGGCTCACGGAACGCTGGGAGGCACGCTCGTGAACCCACTCCTCGAAGTCGACGCTCTGTCCGTCCGGCTTCCCGTCGGGGGCGAGTTGCGCACGGTGCTGCGCGACGTCTCGTTCGCTCTCGACCGGGGAAGCGCGCTCGGCCTGGTCGGCGAATCCGGGTCGGGCAAGTCGATGACGGTCCGCACGATCGCGCGCCTGCTCCCCGAGGGGGCCGATGTCCGCGGCGGCGTCCGCTTCGACGGCGCCGAGGTGTTCGCGCTGCGCGGCGACGCCCTGCGCGCGTACCGGGCGAAGGACGTCGCGATGATCTTCCAGGACGCGCGGGCCCACACCAACCCCGTCCGCACGATCGGCGACTTCCTCACCGAGGCGCTGCGCACCAACGACCGGATGCCGAAGCCCGCCGCGCTCCGGCGCGCGGGGGACCTGCTCGCCGAGGTCGGGATCGCGGACCCGGAGCGCCGGCTGCGGCAGTTCCCGCACGAGCTGTCCGGCGGCCTGCTGCAACGCGTGATGATCGCCGCCGCGGTCGCCGCGCGGCCCCGGCTCGTCCTCGCCGACGAGCCGACGACCGCGCTCGACGTCACCACCCAGGCCGAGGTGATGGCGATCCTCGGGCGCATGCGGCGCGAGTACGGCATGGCGATGCTCTTCATCACGCACGACCTGGAGCTCGCCGGTGCCGTGTGCGACGAGACGATCGTGCTGTACGCGGGCCAGGTGATGGAGCGTCAGGCATCGGCGCGGCTGCACGAGGACCCGCTGCACCCCTATACGGCCGCGCTGGTCCAGGCGCGGCCCGAGATCGGCCGGCGGGTGGAACGGCTGCCCGCGATCGCCGGTCATCCGACCACCGCCTACGAGGCGCCGGACGGCTGTGCGTTCGCGCCGCGCTGCCACGTCGCGCAGCCCGAATGCCGGGAGAGCGTGCCTGCGTTGCTGCGGATCGGCTCCTCGGAGACCCGGTGCGTGCGGATGCCCGGGCTGCGCGGCCGGACGGGGCCGCGGGAGTATGCCGGCCCCGCGTCGAACGAGGAGATCCAGCCATGACCGAACCGCTGCTCGTGGTCGAGCACCTGACCAAGACGTTCGGCCGGGGACGCACCGAGGCGACCGCGGTCGCCGACGTCAGCTTCACCCTGGCCCCGGGCGGTGCCCTCGGCATCGTCGGCGAGTCCGGCTCCGGGAAGACCACCACGGCCCGGATGATCATCGGCCTGGAGCGTCCCACCGGCGGGCGCGTCCTCTTCCGTGGCGAGGACCGCACCCGTCCGGCGCGTTCCGCGCGCAGCCGCCGTGAGCGCGGCCGGGACATCCAGATCGTCTTCCAGGACCCCTACACCTCGCTCGACCGCCGTCAGCGCATCGGCGACTGCCTCGCGGAGGTCGTCGGCGTGCACGCCCGGCTGGGCCGCGAGGCGACCCGGAAGCGGGTGGGCGAACTCGCCGAGCTGGTCGGGCTCGACGACCGCCAGCTGGCGGCGCTGCCGAGGTCCCTGTCCGGCGGGCAGCGCCAGCGCGTGGCCATCGCCCGTGCGCTCGCCGCCGACCCGGCCGTCCTCATCCTCGACGAGGCCGTGTCCGCCCTGGACGTCTCCATCCAGGCGCAGATCCTCAACCTGCTGACGGACATCCGGCGCGAGCGCGGCGTGAGCTACCTGTTCATCAGCCACGATCTCGCCGTCGTCCGGCAGGTCACCGACGACGCGATCGTCATGCGGCACGGCGCCGTCGTCGAGCAGGGGCCCACCGCCGACGTCCTGGACCACCCTCAGCACCCCTACACCCGCTTGCTGCGCGACAGCGTCCCGCGCAGCGGGTGGGACCCCGAGACCCTCACCGCCCGACCCTGACCAGGAGATGCGCCATGTCCTCATCCCACCCGCGCAGACGGACCACGGCTCTGGCCGTCGCCGCCGCCACCGCGCTCGCCCTGGCCGGCTGCTCCTCCGGCGCTCCCGGCTCCCAGGCGAACGGATCCGCCCGCTCGCTGACGACGTTCACGCCCTCGGGTCCGGGCGCGGTCGACTCGATCACCTGGAACGTCTTCCAGGGCGAGCCGCAGACCATCGACCCCTTCCAGTCGGCCGACTACACGCCGAACATGATCAATTCGAACCTGTGCGAGACGCTGCTCGTCCAGACGCCCGACTTCCGGATCAAGCCCAACCTGGCGGCGTCCTTCTCGAACCCGGACCCGACGACCTGGGTCTACAAGCTGCGCGGCGACGTCACGTTCTGGGACGGCTCGCCGATGACGGCCGACGACGTCGTGTGGAGCATGCGGCACAACCTGACCGACAAGTCGAGCTTCTACGGCTACCTGTACGCGAACGTGGCCTCGATCGCGAAGACGGGCGCCGCCGAGGTGACGGTCAGGCTGAAGCGGCCCGACTACCTCTTCAACGACGAGCTGGCGAGCTTCGCCGGTGTCGTCGTCGAGAAGAAGTTCCACGAGCGGCACGGTGACAAGGCCGGGACGCCGGGCGTCGGGGTGATGTGCACCGGCCCCTACCGGTTCGGGAAGTGGGCGCGAGGCCAGTCGATCAGCGTGAGCCGCTACGACGGCTACTGGAACAAGGCGCTGCCGCGGAAGGTGAAGAACATCGACTTCACGTTCCTCACCGACGACTCCGCCATCACCTCCGGCCTCCTCTCCGGCCAGATCGACGGCACGTACGGCCCGCCGATGGCCGGGCTGGCCCAGCTGAGGGCGTCCTCGGAGGGCAAGTTGTACTCGGGTCCCGCGCCCCTGGCCGTGACGCTCGTGGTCGCGAACCACAAGGGCGCGATGGGCAACGCCGACGTGCGCAGAGCCCTGCGCATGGCCATCGACTGGAAGGGCATCGGCAACCAGGTGTACGGCGGTGAGGGAACCCCGGCCGCGCTGCAGACCGTGCCGGCGGTGTACGGCTTCGCCAAGGACGAACTGGCCGCGTACGCCGGGTCGGTCAAGGCCGACGGCTCCGCGCGGATCGAGGAGGCGAAGAGGCTGCTGGCCCGGGTCCCGGCCGAGGTGAAGGCGCAGCAGATCAGCCTGGTCGTGCCGCAGCAGGCGGAGACCCAGCAACTGGGCCTCGCGGTCAAGGCCGCGGCCGACAGGATCGGCCTGCGCTTCAAGCTCGACGTGGTGCCCGCGACGGGCTACTCGAACTACCTGTACGACCCGGCGACGCGGGGCGGCACCGACCTGCTGTACACGCAGTTCTGGCCCAACATCCCCAACCCGCTCGACTGGCTGGGTCTGACGGCGGTGACCGGCGGCACCTTCAACCAGTCCGGCTACCGCGGCATCGACGCGCTCTACGCCCGGGCGATCGGCACGAAGGACGCCCGGACCCGCTCGCAGCTGGTGCTGCAGATGGAACGGAAGCTGCACGACGAGACGGACCCGATGTTCGCCGGGATCGAGCTGACGAACGACGTGTGGCTCGGCAACAGGATCACCGGGGCGCCGGCGGCGTTCGACTACGTCTACTACCCGTGGGCGGCCCACCTCGGCGGGACCGGCAAGTAGGGCGGTGCCGGCCCTTCCGAGCCGGCACCGCTTACCGCTTACCGTCCCCTGTCCGTCCGGGGGCAGGACCTCACTTCAGGTGGCGGTCCAGGAACCGGCACCCGTCCTCCAGCTCGAACGAGGGGGTGCCGGTGTGTCCTCCCAGGTTGGCGTGGAGCGTCTTCTCCTTGCTGCCGAAGGCGTCGAACAGGTCCAGGGCCCGCTGCCGCGGATTGCCCTCGTCGTCCCACTGCAGCAGGAACAGCAGCGGAACGGTGACCTGCCGGGCCTCCTCGCGCTGGGCTCGGGGCACGTAACCCCCGGCGAACAGGCCCGCGGCCACGATGCGCGGCTCGACCACCGCCAGCCGGATGCCGAGGGCGGCCCACCCGCCGGAGTATCCGACGGGGCCGCCGATCCCGGGCAGGGCGAGGACGGCGTCGAGGGTGGCCTGCCACTCCGGGACCGCGCGGGCGACCAGCGGGCCGACGAAGGACTCCAGGATGTCGTCGACCGGCTCGCCGGCCCGCATCGCCCGCCGCAGGTCGGCACGGGCCTGCTCGTCGGCGGCGGAACGGGGACGGTCACCGCACCCGGCGGCGTCGATGGTGGCCACCGCGTACCCGCGTGCCGCCGTGAACCGGGCCCGGGCCACCAGCCGGGGGTCCGCCATCGGCAGGCCGTTGTTGTGGGCCATCAGGACCAGCGGGACGGGGGCGGCGGACTCGGGCGTCCACAGGGTGCCGGGGATCTCGCCGAGGGTGAAGGCGCGTTCGAGGACACCGTCGTCGAGGCGCTGTTCGGAGGTGAAGTGCACGGTCGTGCCTTTCGGGAGTGCGCGGTTACGGCGCTCCCGGACGACCTATCGCCCGACCGTGACCCCGGAGGGGAGCACCCATGTCGAAACTGCGTTCACGGGTACCACCTCCTGGTCTCTCGCACGGCCTCCGGAAAGATAGCAGGGGCCGCCGTGGGCGGTCACCGGGTTTTCCGGACGGGGGGTGCGGTGCGCTTCGTGGCGGTCCCCGCTGTCTTGTGCGCGGCGGTCCACGCTTACTGCCAGGCGGCGGTTCACGCCGACTACCGGCGAGGCTCCACGCCGACCTCCGGGCGGTGGTCCGCACCGTCGTCCGGGCGGTGGTCCGCGTACCCTCTCGCCGTGACCTCACCCCGCCTCCATCGCGTCGCCGTCCTCGTGCTCGACGGTGCGAAACCGCTCGACGTCGGGATCCCCGCGCAGGTCTTCACGACCCGCGCGAGCATGCCGTACGAAGTGCGGGTGTGCGGGGCTGCGCCCGGCCTCGTGACCGGCGGCGACGGCCTGGCGTACCACGTCACGCACGGGCTCGGCGCGCTGGAGTGGGCCGACATCGTCTTCGTCCCCGGCTACCGGCACCCGGACCGCGACGACCCGCCGCCGGCCGTCGTCGAGGCGCTGATCGCCGCCCACGACCGGGGCGCGCGGCTCGCCGCCATCTCGACGGGCGCCTTCGCGCTCGCCGCCACGGGCCTGCTCGACGGCCGGCGCGCCACGACGCACTGGCACTACACGCGGGCGCTCGCGGCCCGGCATCCGCTCGTCCAGGTCGACGAGAACGTGCTGTTCGTCGACGAGGGCAGCGTGCTCACCTCGGCCGGCGCCGCCTCCGGCATCGACCTGTGCCTGCACATCGTGCGCGGCGACCTCGGCGTGGCCGCGTCCAACCACGCGGCCCGGCGTCTGGTCGCGGCCCCCTACCGCAGCGGCGGGCAGGCGCAGTACGTGCCGCGCAGCGTGCCCGAGCCGCTCGGCGAGCGGTTCGCCGTGACCCGCGAGTGGGCGCTGCACCGGCTCGGTGAGCCACTCACCCTGGACATCCTGGCGCGGCAGGCGGGGGTCTCGCCGCGCACGTTCTCCCGGCGGTTCGTCGAGGAGACCGGCTACACGCCGATGCAGTGGGTGATGCGCGCCCGCATCGACCTGGCCCGCGAACTGCTGGAACGCTCGGAGCGCAGCGTCGAGCAGATCGCGGCGGACGTCGGGCTCGGCACCGGGTCGAACCTGCGCCTGCACTTCCAGCGCATCCTCGGCACCACGCCGAGCGAGTACCGGCGCACCTTCACCCGGGGCGAGTGACCCGCCCGGGGCCCCCGCGCAAGGCCGCCGCCCACCGCAGGGATCGTGTGGCGAGATCCTTGTGAACCATGGCGATCGCGCCACTGTCGACGGGGCGCGCCGCGAGCGAGCCTGGTGGCGAAGGGAAGGGACACCACTCATGACGCGTATCGCCATCAACGGATTCGGCCGCATCGGACGCAACGTGCTGCGCGCGCTGCTGGAGCGCGACAGCGCCCTGGAGGTCGTCGCCGTCAACGACCTGACGGAGCCCGCCGCTCTCGCCCGGCTGCTCGCCTACGACAGCACGGCCGGCCGGCTCGGGCGCCCGGTGACCGTCGACGGGAACACCCTCGTCGTCGACGGCCGCCGGATCACGGTGCTGGCCGAGCGTGAGCCGGCGCAGCTGCCGTGGGCCGAACTCGGTGTGGACATCGTGCTGGAGGCCACCGGCCGTTTCACCTCCGCCAAGGCGGCCCGCGCCCACCTCGACGCGGGCGCGAAGAAGGTGCTCGTCAGCGCGCCGTCGGACGGCGCCGACGTCACGCTCGCGTTCGGCGTCAACACCGATGCCTACGACGCCGATCTGCACACGATCGTCTCCAACGCCTCCTGCACCACCAACGCGCTCGCGCCGCTCGCCGCGGTCCTCGACGAACTGGCCGGTATCGAGCACGGGTTCATGACGACGGTGCACGCCTACACGCAGGAGCAGAACCTGCAGGACGGCCCGCACCGCGACCCCCGTCGCGCCCGCGCGGCCGGCGTCAACATCGTGCCGACGACGACCGGCGCCGCCAAGGCGATCGGCCTGGTGCTGCCGAACCTCGACGGCAAGCTGTCGGGTGACTCGATCCGCGTCCCCGTGCCGGTGGGCTCGATCGTCGAACTCAACACGACGGTCGCCCGCGACGTGACGCGCGAGGAGGTGCTGGAGGCCTACCGGGCCGCGGCGGAGGGGCCGCTGGCCGGCATCCTCGAGTACTCGGAGGACCCGCTCGTGTCCTCCGACATCACCGGCAACCCCGCCTCGTCGATCTTCGACTCGGCCCTCACCCGCGTCGACGGCCGCCACATCAAGGTCGTCGCCTGGTACGACAACGAGTGGGGCTTCTCGAACCGCGTCATCGACACGCTGGAACTCCTCGCCTCCCGCTGACGACCGCCGGTCCGGGCCGGTGCGGTCCCCCACCCGGGGCGACCGCACCGGCCCGGCGCGCTTCCTTCACACGCCCTCGGTTCCCGCGGCGGGTGCGCCCAGCAACGCGTTGAGCTCGCCGTAGTCGAGGCCCCCGGCCAGCGCCCCGTACGTCCCCTCGCCCAGCAGTTCCCGCGCGGCGCGGCGGACGACGGCGTGCGCGGCCTGGGCGATGCCCGACCCGATGCTCACGCGGGCGACGCCGAGCGCGGCCAGCTCGGCGACCGACGGTGCCCCCGGGCCCGCCATGACGTTCAGCGGGGCGTCGATGCCCTCGGCGAGCGCCTTCACGGCGACGGGGTCGACCACACCGGGCACGAAGATCCCGTCGGCGCCCGCGGCGAGGAAGGCCGCCGCCCGTTCCAGGGTGAGGTCCACTCCCCCGGCGCCGCGCAGGAAGGTGTCGATCCGGGCGTTGACGAACAGCGGCACCCCTATCGCGTCCGCGGCCTCACGGGCGGCGGTGAGGCGCTCGGCCTGCTCGGCGACCGGCCGCAACGCATCCTCGCCGCTCCCGTAGAGGGCGTCCTCGATGTTCACGCCGACCGCACCGGCCGCGATCACCCGGCGGATCGTGTCACCGACGCCGGCCGCGTCGGCCGCGTAGCCGCTCTCGACGTCGGCGGTCACCGGGACCCGGACCGCGCCGGTGACGCGGGCGACGGCGTCCAGCGCCCGGTCGCGGTCCAGCCGGTCGCCGTCGGCTGCTCCGAGGGCCCAGGCCAGCCCGGCGCTGGTGGTCGCCACCGCGGCGGCACCCGCGTCCTCGACGATGCGGGCGCTGGTCGTGTCCCAGGCGTTCGGCAGGACGAGCGGGCGTCCGGGGACGTGGAGGGAACGGAAGGCGAGGGCCTGGTCACGGAGTGCGGGGTTCGGCGTCATGCGGACCACTCAACCAGCCGTACGGGCGCGACGGCTGGCAGGAATCCGACACGAGCGTGCGGCTCGTGAGCCGGGGGAGCGGACCCCCGCTCGGCGTCGGCTGCCCTTCTTCCGCACGCCGGCCGGGCGGACCTCAGCGCCGGCCGGAGCGCGTCAGTTCGGACAGGTGGCGTGCGATCACGTCGCGCATGAGCGACGGCGTGGCGCGGTCCGGGCGGATCACGCAGTGCACCACCAGCCCGTCGATGAGCGCGTACAGCCGCTCCCCCTCGACCCTGAGGTCGGGATCCGTTCCCGGATCGTCCTGCCGGAGGGCCTCGACCAGGCGGTGGCAGAGGTCCTGCAGCAGTTCGTAACTGGTGTCGCGCAGCGCCCGCAGCGCCGGGTCCGTCTGGGCCCGCACGGTGAAGGCCAGCCAGACTTCCGCCTCCGCCCGGCGCTCGGCGTCCAGGGGGAGCAGTTCCTCGACCGCTCTGAGGACCGTCGCGCCCGCGTCCGGTTGCGGCTCCAGCGCCTGGACGCGGGCGCGGACCCGGTCGATGACCAGCTGCATGGCGAAGGTGAGGACGTCCGACTGGCCGGCGAAGTAGTGACGCAGGGCCCCTGTGGAGAGGCCGGCTTCCTTGGCGACGGTGCGTACGGAGACGCCTTCCAGCCCCCGGCTGAGGATCAGACGCCACACGGCTTCCGCGACGGCGGCCCGCCGCGCCTGGGGATCAACGACTTTCGGCACCCGGCCTTTTTAGCACGACCGTGCTACTTTGATGTAACACGACCGTACTAAATCCAAGGGGGACCCGTGCTGTATCTGCTGATCGTCGGGTGCGAGGTCGCCTTCTGGGTGCTGTTGCTCGCCGGTCTGCTGTGCCGCTACGCGCTGGGCCGGCGCCGGGCGAGTGCCGCCCTGCTGCTGATGGTGCCCGCCGTGGACCTGCTGCTCTTCACCGCGTCCACCGTCGACCTCGTCCGGGGTGCGGCGCCGACGTCCGCACACGGGCTGGCGGCGGTCTACCTGGGCGTGTCGATCGCATTCGGGACGCACCTGGTGGCATGGGCGGACAGCCGGCTCGCCCACCGCTTCGGCGGGCCGCCGCCGAACCGTCCCCCGCGCACCGGACCGGAGCACGCCGCCCATGAACGTCGCACGTGGCTGCGTCACCTGCTCGCCTGGACCATCGGCAGCGCCCTGATCCTGCTGGATGCCGCGATCGTCCAGGACAGCCGGCGCATGGGCCCCCTGGTCGGCCTCGTCGGCGCCTGGGGCGTCGTCCTGGCGATCGACTTCGTCTGGTCGTTCAGTTACACCCTGTTTCCGCGCAAGCCCCGCCTCGATCGGCACGGCCCTCACGCATGAGCCCCGCGGGCCGGCGCCGGGGCCCTGGGCCGGCGCGTGGCAGGACAGTGAGAAGATGACGGCGTGACGGCAACAACCAGTGACATCGAGAAGGCGGCCGGTGTGCTGCGCGACGGAGGCCTGGTGGCCCTCCCGACCGAAACGGTCTACGGTCTGGGCGCCAACGCCGAGGACCCCGTCGCCGTCTCGCGCATCTTCCAGGTGAAGGGACGCCCGCCGAACCACCCGCTGATCGTCCACCTCGGCCGGGCGGAGCAGCTCGACGACTGGGTCGAGGACGTCCCCGCGACGGCGCGTCTGCTCGCCCGGCGCTTCTGGCCCGGGCCGCTCACGCTGGTCCTGCGGCGCGGCCGCCGGGTGCCCCTGGAGGCCACCGGCGGTCTGGAGACGGTGGCGGTCCGGGTCCCCGACCACCCCGTCGCCCTCGCGCTGCTCTCGGCCTTCGGCGGCGGTGTCACCGCGCCGTCCGCCAACCGCTTCGGCTCGGTCAGCCCCACCACGGCGCAGCACGTCCGGACCGAGCTCGGCGACGCCGTCGACTTCGTGCTGGACGGCGGCCCTTGTGACGTCGGCGTCGAGTCGACGATCGTCGACGTGTCGGGCGGCACTCCGAGCATCCTCCGACCCGGCGGCGTGACGCGCGAGGCTCTCGAAGAGGTCCTGGGCCACCCGCTCGCGGTCCCCGCCACGAGCAGCGTCCGCGTGCCGGGCCAGCACCCGTCCCACTACGCGCCGCGTGCGCGGGTCGTCCTCGTCGAGCCGGAGAAGGTCGTCGTCGAGGCGGAGCAGGCGCAGGAGCTGGGGCACCGGGTGGGCGTCCTGCTGCCTTCCTCCTTCGGCGACGCGCCGGTGAAGGCGCATGCAGTGGTGCGGCTCCCCGGGTCGGCGGCCGCGTACGCACGCGGGCTGTACGGCTTCCTGCGCGAGCTCGACGAACAGGGGTCCGACCTGATCTTCGCCTCCCTGCCCGTCGAGGAGGGGCTGGGTCTCGCTATCGCCAACCGGCTCCGCCGCGCCGCGGGGCCCCGGCCCGCCTGACGGACCGGCCGCGGCGCCGGTGACGCGGGTCACACGCGTCCATGTCACAGGGCCTCGGGCTGTCTCGTCTCAGGGGTGTACGACACACGACCCCTGAGGAGCACCCACCATGGACGCGCGACTGAACTACCTCGCCGCCCCGGCCGTCGGCAAGGCCCTGAAGCACTTCATGTCGGCGGGCAGGGCGCTGAAGGACTCGCCGCTGCCGGCCGCGACCCAGGAACTGGTCGCGCTGCGCGTGAGCCAGATCAACGGCTGCGCCGCCTGCCTCGACATGCACACCAAGGAGGCCGCAGCGGCCGGTGAGAGCGCGGTGCGGCTGAACCTGGTCGCGGCGTGGCGGGAGGCCACGGTCTTCACCGAGGCCGAGCGCGCCGCGCTGGAGCTGGCGGAGGAGGGGACCCGGGTCGCGGATGCCTCGCAGGGCGTCAGTGACGCGGTCTGGGAGTACGCCGCCAAGCACTACGACGAGGAGCAGCTCACCGCCCTGGTGTTCCTGGTCTCCTTCCTGAACGCGGTGAACCGGCTGAACATCATCACGCGGCAGCCGGCCGGGAACTACGAGCCCGGGCAGTTCCACTGAGCGGCCGGCGGCGACCGGCCGGCCCCGGGTTCCCCGCGGGACCCGGGCCCGGTCGCCGTTGACCTGATCCAGCGGGGTCCGGATGATCACAGGGACGACCGCGCCGGGGAGCGCGGCCGTACGACGGGACGCACAGGGGGAGTTCGTCGTGGACAAGGCCGAGGTGTTCGAGGAACTGCGGCCCTTGCTGTTCTCCATCGCCTACCGGATGCTCGGCAGCGTGAGCGAGGCCGAGGACGCGGTGCAGGAGACATGGCTGCGCTTCGACGGCTCGGCGAGCCGGGTCGCGTCGGCCAAGGCGTACTTGTCGGCCACGGTGACCCGCGTCTCGATCGACGTGCTGCGCTCGGCGCGGATGCGGCGCGAGGAGTACGTGGGCCCCTGGTTCCCCGAGCCCCTGCTCAGCGATCCGTACCAGGACCCGGCGCGGTCGGCGGAGCTGGCCGATTCGGTGTCGATGGCGGCGCTGCTCCTGCTGGAGCGGCTCAGCCCGCTGGAGCGGTCGGTGTTCGTCCTGCGGGAGGTGTTCGGCTTCGGGTTCGACGAGGTCGCCGCGGCGGTGGGACGGTCCGAGGCGGCGTGCCGGCAGCTGCTGGTGCGGGCACGGCAGCACATACGGGCCGAACGGCCGCGGTTCGCGGCGGACCGCCGGGAGCGGCAGGAGCTGGCGGCACGCTTCTTCGAGGCGCTGAAGGACGGCGACGTGGGCGCGCTGCAGAATCTGCTGGCCGCCGACGTGCAGCTGGTCGGGGACGGCGGCGGCAAGGCCCCGCAGCTCGCCCAGGCCGTCGCCGGCGCCGGGAACGTGGCCCGGCTGCTCGCCTCCGTGTACCCCCTGATGGCCCGCGTCGACGTGACGTTCGAGCCGCGTGAGATCAACGGCCAGCCCGGCGCGATCTTCCGCGACCGCGACGGACGGGTGCTGCACGTCCTGGCGCTCGACGTGCTCGACGGGCGCATTTCCACCGTGCGCTCGGTGATCAACCCCGACAAGCTCGGCCACCTCGGACCGGTCGCCGACGCCTGGGCGGTCGACCGCGAGGTGAGGCAGGCCCGCCGCCGGATCACATGACCACGTCCCGCTCACACCGGCGGGCTCACCTCCGGTCCCCTACTCGGGCCACGGCGAGTCCAGGATCGTGCGTACGAAGTCCCCGCGGCGGAAGCCGGGTACGCAGTGGGCGAGTACGTCCGCCTTGACATTGCCGAAGGTGGTCTGAGGGCGGGGGCTGACGCCGTCGGTGAACGCCGCGAGGATGCGCCGCTTGAAGTCGGGCCGGGGGTGCAGGCCGACGATCTCCTGCCGGTCCGCGTCGGGGACGTCCGCGTAGCCGATGCCGAGGACGTCGTACTCCACGCCCGCCGTCACCAGCGCCACCTCGGGCTCCATGAACGCGGGGATGCCGGGCGTGGTGTGCAGGGCGATCGCCGTCCACACCCGCCGCACGCCGTCCTCCGGGACACCGTGCGCCCGCAGGAAGCGCCGCGCCTCGTCCGCGCTGTCCACCTCGAAACGCCGGCCGCTGCCGCGGAACTCCTCGTTCAGTCCGAGGTCGTGGAACATCGCGCCGATGTACAGCAGTTCCGGGTCGAAGCTCAGGTCCCGGTTGCGGCCCTGGAGGCTGCCGAAGAAGTACACGCGGCGCGAGTGGTGGTAGATCAGCTCGCTCGTGCTGTCCCGGACCAGCTCCGTCGCCTCACGGGCCAGTTCGGTGTCGGGTACCGGGATGCCGGCGGGAAGGACCGTCTCAGTCGCCATGGCTCCTCAGCTCGCCTTTCGATGTCGGGTGGTGTCCGCTGCGTGTTCCGCGCTCCCGAGTCTTCTTCGGCGACCGAGCGGCCCGCCATGCTCGTCGGGCCATACCTCCCACGGATCCGGACATACGACGGGCCCGCCACGCACCGGCGATGCCCGCCACGCACCGGCGATGGCCGCCAGGGCCACCGCGGCCGCCGCCACCGGCGATGCCCGCCAGGGCGACCGCGGCGTTCCACCGGCGGAACGCCTCGCGCTGCGGCCGTCACCCCGCCTGGCCGCGGCGGGCGGTGGAGAAGCGGCGCTGGTAGGCGGTGGGGCTGAGGGACAGTTCCCGGGCGAAGACCCGGCGCAGGCTCTCGTAGCCCGGGAAGCCGGCCAGGGCCGCCGCCTGGGTCGCGGTGTAGCCCTGGTCGAGCAGCGACTTCGCGATGTCGAAGCGGATCGACTCGACGTAGCGGGCCGGTGAGGTGTCCAGCTCCTCGCGGAACAGCCGGGTGAGGTGCCGGGGGCTGATGTGGAGCCGACGGGCGAGTTCGGGCAGGGTGTGGCGGCCGGCCGGGTCCGCCGTGACCAGGTCGGTGATCTTGCGCAGGGCGGGGGACCTGGGCGGCGGGCCCTGCAGGGGTGCGGAGAACTGCGACTGGCCGCCCGCCCGTTGCAGATAGACCACCAGCGAGCGGGCCACCTCCCGGCTCACCTCGGGACCGTGGTCCTCCTCGATGAGCGCCAGCGCCAGGTCGATGCCGGCGGTGACGCCCGCCGAGGTGTACGTCGTGCCGTCGCGCACGTAGATGGCGTCGGGTTCGACGCGGGTCTTCGGATACCGGGCGGCGAGTTCGCCGGCGATCTTCCAGTGGGTGGTCGCCCGTTTGCCGTCCAGCAGGCCGGCGGCGGCGAGGACGAACGCGCCGGAGCACACGGAGGCGACCCGGCCCGAGCGGGCCGCAAGGTCCCGGACCGATTCGACCAGGTCCCCGGTGACCGGGGTGCGCGGATAGAGGTCTCCCCCGGGCACGAGGAAGGTGTCGGGGTCCGCCTGCGACGCGGCGCTCCCGTCGACGGCGGTCCGTATCCCGATCGAGGCGGCGACGTCGGCGCCGGTCGCCGAGACGAGGCTGATCCGGTAGCCGGCCCCCAGCTTGTTCGCTTCCGCAAAGGCATCCGCGGGGCCGGCGACGTCCAGCAGTTTCACCCCGTCGTAGACGACGATCACCACCTGATGCGTGTCGCTGCTCACAGTTCCATCCTGCAATGGCTGAATTCGAGGGGTTCACGGCCGGACCGATGCGGCGCGGAAGACCCCGTGGTCGGCACCGTGGACCACGGACACCGCGTCCACTCCCAGCACATCACATCGGAAAGCGCGGACAGCATGACCGACATCATCGCAGGGGTGGAAATCCCCGACACCGCGGCCGTGGCGCAGGCCACGAGCTTCCTGCGGGAAAAGACCTCGCCCCTGCTCTTCCACCATTCCCGGCGGGTGTTCCTCTTCGGTTCCCTGCACGCGCGCGAGCAGGGGCTGCGGCCCGATCCGGAGCTGCTGTACGTCTCGGCGATGTTCCACGACGCGGGACTGGTCGTCCCGTACTCCGACACCGAACAGCGCTTCGAGCTGGACGGCGCCGATCACGCGCGGAGGTTCCTGCTGGAGCGCGGATTCCCCGAGAGCGCCGCCGAGGTGGTCTGGTCGGCGATCGCCCTGCACACCACGCCCGGCATTCCGGGCCGGATGGGTCCGGAGATCGCCGCGACGAACCTGGGCGTGCTGACCGACGCGATCGGCTGGGGACTGGACCGGCTGGACGGCGACCGGGTGGACGAGGTCGTCGCCGCTCATCCGCGCGGGGAATTCAAGCGGGAATTCCTGCGAGCGTTCGTCGACGGCCTCAAGGACCGTCCGGACACGACGTACGGGACGGTCAACGCGGATGTCCTGGAGCATTTCGTCCCCGGATTCCGCCGCCCCTCCATGGTCGAGCGGGTCCTGCACTCCCCCTGGCCGCAGTGATCCCGCGGCACCCATCTCTGTCATCACATTCACGGAAGGAAACATCGTGCGAGCCATCACTGTCCGGGACCGCGAAGCCGGAATCGACGGGCTGACCCTGGAAGACCTCCCCCACCCGCACGCCTCCGAGAACGACGTCGTCGTCCGGGTGCATGCCGCGGGCTTCACCCGGGGCGAGCTCGACTGGCCCGCGACCTGGACCGACCGCGCCGGCCGCGACCGCACCCCGAGCGTG
Organism: Streptomyces sp. NPDC014801; assembly: GCF_043082085.1. Lineage (NCBI taxonomy): Bacteria > Bacillati > Actinomycetota > Actinomycetes > Kitasatosporales > Streptomycetaceae > Streptomyces > Streptomyces sp. NPDC014801. The sequence continues at coordinate 213,069 of NZ_JBIBXG010000016.1, forward strand.
CCCGGGCACGAGGTGTCGGGCGTCGTCACGGAACTCGGGTACGGCACCACCGGCCTCACCGTCGGGCAGCGCGTCTTCGGACCGACCGACTGGACCCGCGACGGCTCGCTCGCCGAGTACGTCGCCGTGGAGGCCCGCAACCTCGCCCCGCTGCCCGCCGACATCGACCACACGGTGGCCGCCGCCCTGCCGATCTCCGGGCTGACCGCCTGGCAGGGCCTGTTCGACCACGCCCGGCTCACCACCGGTCAGAGCGTCCTCGTCCACGGCGCTGCCGGCGGAGTCGGCTCGCTCGCCGTCCAGCTGGCCCGCGAGGCGGGAGCCCATGTGGTCGGCACCGGCCGCACCGCCGACCGGGACGTCGTGCTGGGCCTCGGCGCGCACGCGTTCCTCGACCTGGAGACGGACCGGTGGCAGGACTCCGGCCAGGTCGACGTGGTCTTCGACGTCATCGGCGGCGAGATCCTCGACCGTTCGGCCGCGCTCGTCCGCCCCGGCGGAACCCTCGTCACCATCGCCCACCCGCCCACCGTGCGCCCCGCCGACGGGCACGCCGTCTTCTTCGTCGTGGAACCCGACCGCGTCCGCCTGGCCGACCTCGCCCGGCGACTGCGCGACAGCCGTCTCGAGGTCCGCGTCGGAGCCGTCCACACGCTGGACGAGGCAGCCACCGTCTTCGCGGCTCGCCGGCGCGTGAACGGCCGCACGATCATCCGCGTCACGGAGGACTGAGGGACCGGGACTCCCACTCGTCCGTACGGCCGGCCCGCGAAGGAGCGGCTGTCCGGCCGTACCGGGACGGTGCCGTCCGCGGCTCCCGCCGGCCCGCCGGCCCGCCGGGAGCCTGCCGGCCTGCCTCATCCCCGTCCCGTTGCCGGGACCGACCCCGCACACGTGGCACGGCCGAAGCCCCCGGTGGCGGTGGCGCTCTGCACATGGCGCCCGCCGACGGCGACCGCGCAGCGCGCCCGGCCCCCCTCGGCGCCGAGCACGACGCCGACCACCGGTGTCCTGCCCAGCGGCACCCGCACCGTCGTGCGCCACGGCAGGGCCGCCGCCGTGACCACGGCGGCCTTTCCCCCCTCACCGTGGGCCTGGTAGGTGATGTCGGCCGTGCCGGTGCCGGTCACCTCGTACGTCACCTCCACGCTCGCCACGGCGGGCCGCTTCCCCGGGTCGGCGTCCTGCGGCGAGAGCACGCCGTACAGGAGCAGGGCCCCGCACGCCGCGAGCGCCACGGCGGCCGTCCACAGAGCCGCCCGCAGGGGCCGAACGCCCCGCCGTGGCATGACCTTTCCGCCGGTGAGGTGCTTCTCGCCGGGCTCTCGAACAGCGCCGGTGTCCGGTTCCGTGACATCACCCATGTGGTTCCCCCAGCCGTGACAGAGCCTCAGCGTCTGACTGCCGGGCGGTTATACACGACGGTGGCGGCGCGTGGCGAGCGAGAGAGCCTTTCGGGCAAGCGGGAACTCCCGGACGCATCCGCCCACCACGGTCGGACTTTACGCTCCCTTTGACTTTGACCGAAAGACGCTGCCCGGTGCGCTGCCGCCGTCGGCCGGTCCGGGGCCGCTTCCCGGGAGAGCCGCCGCCACGCACCCCGGGTTGGTCATGAGCATGGCCGGAAAGCGTCCGCCGAGGACTCGGCAACGGTCTGCCGAGGACGCCGGCAAAGTCCAGGTCACAGCCCAACGCTGCCTGTTCTCCGGGTAATTGAGCAATTCATCCACTTGGTTGACAGGTTGAGGACCCGCTCGGGTACAACTTCGCGCCGCCCGTCCGCCGTCCGGCGGACGGCTCTGGTTCCTGCGAAGGGAAACCGATGCACAGACCGAGAGCCGCGAGGCTCCTGGCCATGAGCGTGGCACTGGCGGTCGTCGCCACCGTCGCGCCCACGACACCCGCGTTCGCCGCGCCACCCGACATCGGACGGCTCGCCGACGGACTCAGCGGTCTCTTCGGCGGCGACGAGGGCGGTGAGAAGGCGAAGCCGCCGAAGCTCCCCGACACCGACGTCCCCGGCAACGACCACCTCGCCAAGAGCAGGGCCGCCGCCAAGCCGCAGCGGGTCAGGGAGCTCACCGACCGCAGAACACCCCACGCCCGCTACTGGCAGCTGGCCGACGGCCGCGTCCAGGCCGAGGTCTCCGCCGCCCCGACCGCCTACCCGGCCGGCACGGGCAAGGACCGCACGTGGAAGGCCATCGACACCGCGGTCACCGGCACCGACCGCGAGGGCTTCGAGAAGGCCAACACCACCAATCTCGCCCGCACCTACTTCGGCAGCCGCCCCGGCGAGCTGGTCCGCTTCGAACTCGACGCGGGCCACTGGGTCTCCCTGGGTCTGAAGGGCACAACCGCCAAGAAGCTGACCCCGCGGGTCGACGGCTCGACCGTCACCTACCGGGACGCCTTCGCCAAGGGCGTCGACCTCACCTACACGGTGGGCAACGGCACGGTGAAGGAAGGCATCGTCCTGCGCGACCGGCCGCGGGGCGCCCCCTCGTTCGACTTCACGCTCACCACACACGGCCTGAAGGCCACGGCGGAGAAGAACGGCGGCATCTCGCTCCACGGCGAGAACGCCGGACCCGACCGCCCCGACCTGGTCATCCCGGCCCCGTACATGACGGACGCCCGGCCCGACGCCGAGTCCCCGTACGGCACGGCCGGCACCGACGCCGTGCGCCAGGTGCTGACGGGGAAGGACGGCTCCTACGCGGTGAGCCTGCGGCCGGACGCCGCGTGGCTGGCCGCTCCCGAGCGCCGCTACCCGGTCGTGGTCGACCCGACCATCGCCATCGCACCTACCCCGTCCCAGTCCGAGGACGTCATGATCTCCTCGGACGACCCGGCCGCGAACCACGACGGCAGCTGGCGTCTGTCCGTCGGCAACACCAGCACCGGCACCACGCGCGCGCTGCTGCGCTTCGGCCTGTCCGGCATCCCCGCCGGCACCCGGCTGGACTCCGCCGAGCTGAAGCTCTACTACGACCAGACGCACACCACCGGCGCCGACGAGGTCCAGCTGGAGGCGCACCGGGCCACCGGCGCCTGGAGCGAGTCCCAGGCCACCTGGAACAACGCCCAGGGGCTGACCGGTGAGCTGTCCGGCACCTCCGTCCAGGTCGACGACGGCGACGCGGGCACCACCGCCGCCAAGGGCGCCTGGCCGGCGTCGGCCAACACGGCGTACACCCAGTACGCGGTGGGCCAGGACTACCGGTACAACAAGGACGCCACCGCCGGTGACACCTACACCTGGCAGCCGGGCCTCCCCGAGGACGGCTCCTACCAGGTCGACGTGCACTACGTCCCGGCCTCCGACCGCGCGACCAGCGCCCCGTACACGGTCTCCTACGACGGCGGCAGCAAGACCTACACGGTCAACCAGCAGGCCGGCAGCGGCGGTGTGTGGAAGACGCTGGGCAGCCACCCGTTCAAGGCGGGCACGACCGGCAAGGTCGTCCTCGGCGACGGGCCCGCCTCGACGTCCACCGCCGTCCTCGCCGACGCGGTCCGCTTCACCAAGGGCGGCGTGGTCACCAAGAAGGCCGACGAGTCCAACACCTGGCACAGCTTCGCCGTGACGAAGACCGTGCAGCAGTGGCTCGACGGCACCTACGCCAACAACGGCTTCGTGGTGAAGGCGGCCGACGAGTCCGCGGGCGGCCCCAAGGGCGGACCGCGGTACGAGGCCTCCGAGTACGCCTACAAGGGCGAAGTCGCCAACTACCCGAAGCTGGTGCTGACCTGGGGCCGGCAGGGCGTCGAGGTCGACTCCCCTCGCGTCGTCCACGCCACGGGCGCCGAGCTGAGCTGGCCGGCGTACACCGACCCGTCGGCCGCGCCGGACGACGACATCGTCGAGTACCAGGTCCACCGCAGCGTGTTCCAGCACTTCACGCCGTCCTCGCAGACGCTGGTCTCGCCGGTCGCCAAGGACACGCGGTCCTACACCGACACCACGGCGACACCGACCCCGGCGGACTCCGCCGACCCGCTCGGCAACGCCTACTACTACATGGTCGCGGTCAAGACCCGCGACGGACAGGTCCTGCCCTCCGCGACGCAGCTGGTGCGGCTGCCCAAGGCGGGCCGCACGACGGTCGTGCTGCAGAGCGGGCAGAACGACACCACCCTGTCCTCCACCGAACCGGCCACCGGGCACGACGCCCTCAACGAGTCGGGCATCGCCCGCTCCTGGCTGTCGGTGGGCAACAACTCCGCCACCTACGGCACCACCCGCGCGCTGCTGAACTTCCCGGGCGTGCGCGACATCCCGGCCGGCGCTCGCGTCCTGGACGCGCAGCTGGACCTGTGGGGCTTCACGACCACGACCGGAACCGCCGGCGCGGTCTACGAGGCGCACGGGCTGACCCGGGACTTCGACGAGGCCACCGCGTCCTGGACCAAGGCGGACGCGACCACCGCGTGGACCGCGCCCGGCGGTGACCTGGACGCCGCCGTGTCCGACACCGTCGGCACGGTCACCAACGACCCGGCGCGGCAGAGCTGGTCGCTGACCTCGCTCGCGCAGAGCTGGGTGGCCGACCCGGCGAGCAACCACGGCGTGGCGCTCAAGCTGCGGGACGAGTCGTCGGCCGGCCCGCAGGAGCGGACGCTGTTCCTCTCCTCGGAGGCCGAGGAGCCGCAGCTGCGGCCGCAACTGGTCGTCACGTATCTCGACAAGTCGACGGAGACCACGTACTTCGCGCCCTACACCCCCGCGCGGATGATCCCGGGCGACGAGTACACGGTCGACGTCACGCTCACCAACACCACCACGGGCATCTGGCGCAAGGGCGAGCGGGAGCTGTCGTACACCTGGTCGCTGCCCGACGGCACCGACGCCACCACCGGCGGCAACCAGCTGTCGACGCCGCTGGCCGCCGACGTGCTGCCCGGTGACGCGATCACCGTGCCGGCGAAGCTGAAGGCTCCCATCAACTCCGACTCGGGCAACAAGCGCCTCGAGTACGTCCTGAAGTGGGACCTGAAGAACACCGCCAACGGCACGTGGCTGTCCGCCACCGACGGCATCGCGCCGCTCGCACAGAACGTCCGCACCGAGGACCCGACGTCCGACCAGCTCGGCATGGAGGACTTCTACTCCTACGCCGGCAAGAACACGGGCGCCGGCTCGTCGCTGATGACGAACCTGTACGCGGGCAACACCGTCTGGCAGTACAACGCGTTCAACAACCCCGGGCGGGGCCTGGCCACGTTCGCACGGTTCGCGTACAACTCGCAGGACACCTCCGACACGGTGCTCGGCGCGGGCTGGTCGGCGCAGGCCGCGATGCCGCTGCGGCTGGGCGCGGCGCTGGACTTCCACCCCAACCCCCGCCCGACCGAGGTGACGCTGCCCGACGGCGACGGCACCGCGCACGTCTTCCGCAAGCAGGACGACGGCACCTGGCGGGCCCCGGCGGGCGTGCACTACCTGCTGCGGCAGGGCGCCGGCGTGGACTGCGTGCCGAACAAGGACGGCGACCCGCGCGCCTGGTCGCTCACCCGGCCGGACCGCACCCAGTTCTTCTTCGACTGCGACGGCTATCTGACGTCGGTCGTCGACAAGAACGGCAACACGCAGACGTACACGTACGCCGAGCGCAAGTCGAACAACAAGCCGGTCAAGTTCCTCACCTACATCGAGGACCCGGCCCGCCGGCAGTCGCTCACCGTCACGTACTGGACGAAGGCCGACACCAACAACCCGAAGATCATCGACCATGTCCGGTCGATGAGTGACATCTCCGGCCGCACCCTGACGTTCGACTACTCCGACAAGGGTCTGCTGACCACCCTCACCGACGGTGCGGGCAGCAGCCAGCCCAAGGTGTTCCGCTTCACCTACGACGCCACCCAGGGCAACAAGAACGTCAAGCTGGTCACGGTCACCGACCCGCGGGGGAACGCGACCTCGCTCGACTACTACTACCCGAGCGAGGGCGACGACCCGAAGTTCCACTGGAACACCCAGTCCCTCACCGACCGGCTCGGCGGCACCACCGGCTACGCCTACGCCGACCCGGACGGCACCGCGGGCTCGGTGATCGAGACGACGGTGACGGACGCCGAGAACCACCGAACCGTCCAGACCCTCGACGGCTACGGACGTCCCACCGAGATCACCAACGCCAAGTCGGAGACGACGAAGCTGGCGTGGGACACCGACAACAACGTCACGCGGCTGGAGGAGGCCAACGGGGCCGTCACCACCTTCGCGTTCGACCCCAGGACCGGCTACCCGCTGGAGCAGAAGGACCCCGAGGCCAACAAGAACGGCACGCCGGGCCAGACCTTCACCTACAGCACGGGTCTGGACGGCTATGTCGCCGACCTCTTCGAGAAGAAGTCCCCGGAGGGACGCACCTACCGCTTCGGCTACGACACCCTCGGCAACCTGACCTCGGTCACCGACCCCAAGGGTGTCGCCACGGCCGCGGAGGGCGACTACACCTCCCGCACCGCGTACGACTCCTACGGCCAGGTCACCCAGGAGACCGACGCCAACGGGCACGCCACCCGCTACGGCGACTACGACCCGGTCGGCTTCCCCGAGACCATCACCGACGCGCTGTCGAACGACTCGCACTTCGCCTACGACGTGCGCGGCAACGTCACGAAGGTGATCAACGCCAAGGGCGCCGAGGTCACCCAGGCCTATGACGCCTTCGGCCGGCCACTGGAGAAGAAGGAGCCCGTCAGGCAGGCGGCGAACGACTTCCTTCTCACGCCCGCCCCGGTCTACGACGCCAACGACAACATCACCCGGGTGACCGCGCCCAACGGAGCGGTGTCCACGTCGGTGTACGACAAGGCCGACCAGGTCGTGGAGAGCGTCGACCCCGGTGACGAGGCGACCGACCCGGGCCGCAAGACGACGACCACCTACGACAAGGTCGGCAACGTCCTCACGGTCACCGGCCCGCAGGGCAACCTGACGCCCGAGGCCGGTGACTTCACCGCCACCACGCGCTACGACGCGGTGTACCAGCCGGTCGAGATGACGGACGCCGAGGGCCACAAGGCCACCGTGGAGTACGACTCCGTCGGCAACGTCACCAAGGTCGTGGACCCGCGCAAGAACGCCACCGCCGACCCCGACGACTACACCACCCGCTACGAGTACGACCTCAACCACCGGGTGAAGCGCACCATCGACGCCCTCCAGCGGGCCACCTCGGTCCGCTACGACAAGGACGGCCTGCAGATCGGGCAGACCGACGCCGAGGGCAACGAGACGCTCGCCACGTACGACGAGCGCGGCGACCTGGTGGAGTCCAGGGTCCCGGTGAGCGAGAACGGCTCCGGGAACATCACCTACCGCACCACCCGCTACGAGTACGACCAGGTCGGCAACCGGACGAGGACGATCACCCCGCGTGGCGTCGCCACCACCGACGACACCACGGACTTCGCCTCGGAGACCGTCTACGACGAGCTGAACCGGGTCAAGGAGGAGCGCTCGCCGTTCGACAAGGACGACGCCCGCTACTCCTCCCCGGACGCGACGTACTACTCCTACGACTCGGTCGGCAACCTCGAGTCGGTGTCCGCGCCGCCGTCGGACGGCCAGACGGTCCGCAACGTCACCCGGTACACGTACTACGACAACGGCTGGACCCGGACGTCCACGGACCCGTGGGACATCACCACGTCCTACGAGTACAACAAGCTCGGCCAGCAGACGAAGAACACGCTGACCTCGGCGGGCGGTTCCCAGCAGCGCACGATGACCTGGGACTACTACCTGTCGGGCAACCAGAAGGCCCGCGCCGACGACGGCATCCCCGTCGGCCGGCAGGTCGTCCTGGTCGACAGCTCGGACTTCAACAACACCGCGATCCAGGGCACCTGGTCGCACACCCAGGCCGAGCAGCAGTACGGCTACGACACCTACTCGCACCCCGCCGGCACCGGCGCGGCCTCGCTGTCCTGGCAGCTCACCATCCCGCAGGACGGCACCTACGAGGTCTTCGTCCGCCACCCGCGGATGACCGGCGCGGCCACCGACGCGAAGTTCACCATCGACCACGACGGCGGCAGCGCGACGAAGACCGTCGACCAGACGCAGCGCGCCGGTGAGTGGATCTCGCTGGGTTCGTACGCGTTCGTCGAGGACGGCCCGCAGAAGGTCACCCTGACCGACGCGGCCGACGGCACGGTCCTCGCCGACACGGTGAAGCTGGTGCGCTCCAACTCCGGTGACACGGACGACGAGAGGAAGGACTTCACCTACAAGTACAACGCCAACGGCAACATGGTCGAGGTCCAGGACCACTCGCCGGGCGCGAAGATCGACACGTACCGGATCGCCTACGACGGTCTCAACCAGATCAGCAAGGTCGAGGAACTCGCCGGCGGCACGGTGAAGAACACCACCGCGCTGACCTACGACGAGAACGGCAACCCCGTCACCTCGCAGCACGACCTGACCTGGTCGAAGATCGACTACGACGAGCGCGACCTGGTCCGGAAGGTGACCAACGCCGACTCGCCGACGGCGGGCAACCAGCAGATCACCACGATGACCTACACGGGGCGCGGTCAGCTGCTGAAGCAGACCAAGCCCAACGGCAACACGCTCGACCTGACCTACTACCTGGACGGCTCGGTCAAAAACTCCACCGAGAAGACGTCCGGCGGGACGGTGGTCGCGCAGCACGACCTGGAGTACTCGCCCAACGGGCACCGCTCCAAGGACGTGCTCAAGCTGATGAACGCCGACGACAACTCGGCGTACATCAACAACACCTACACCTTCGACTACGACCCGCAGGACCGGATCGCCAAGGTCACCAAGGCCGGTGACGACCCGTCCGGCGAGTCCTACACCTACGACCGCAACAGCAACATCGTCGAGCAGACGGTCGACGACGTCACCACCACCCAGCACTACGACCGCAACCGGCTGCTGTCGGCGACGTCGCAGGGTGTCACGTCCACCTACAACTACGACCCGCTGGGCCGGCTCGACACGGTCAGCACCGGCGGCCAGACCGCCGAGAAGTACTACTACGACGGCTTCGACCGCACGGTGAAGGTGCGGGCCGGCACCGGCGCGGCCGCGAAGACGACGTCGTACGTCTTCGACCCCTTCGACCGGACGGTCTCCCAGACCACCTCCGGCACCGAGGGGAAGACCACCGCCTTCACCTACCTCGGGCTCGACACCACGCTGCTGCGCGAGACGGTCGACGGCAAGGCCGACAAGGACTACCAGTACCTCGCCGGCGGGCAGCGGGCCACGCAGATCAAGCACAAGGACGGCAGCGAGGAGTACTCGCAGTACGTCACCAGTCCCCGGGGCGACGTCGAGGCGATCACCAAGGAGGACGGCAAGACCCGCGCCACGTACGGCTACACGGCCTACGGCAGCGACGACACGTCGCAGATGACCGGTGAGGACAAGCCGGGCACCGGCACCGAGGACAAGGACGCGTACAACGCGTTCCGGTTCAACTCCTCGCGCTGGGACGGCTCCTCGGGCACGTACGACATGGGCTTCCGCAACTACGACCCGGGGCTGAACCGCTTCCTGACCCGGGACGCCTACAGCGGTGCCCTCGCCGACATGTCCCTGGCCACCGACCCGTTCACCGGCAACCGGTACGCCTTCGGCGGCGGCAACCCGATCAGCTTCGTCGAGCTCGACGGGCACCTGTTCGGGCTCTCCCTGTCGGACATCGGGCACGCCGCGCTCGACGTGGTCGGCATGGTGCCGGTCGTCGGCGAGGTCGCGGACGTCGCCAACGGCATCTGGTACGCGGCCGAGGGCAACTACGTCGACGCCGCTCTCTCGCTCACCTCGGCGATCCCGCTGGTGGGCTACGGGGCGACGGCGGTCAAGGCCGGCAAGTACGCCAAGAAGGGCCTGGAGGCCGCCGACACGGCCAACGACGTCCGCAAGGCGGCCAACCGCACCGAGGACGCCGTCGACGCGGCGAACGACGCCCGCAAGGTGGACGCGCCGACGACCAAGTCGCCGGACAAGCCCGACGCGAAGACCTGCAAGACCAACAGCTTCCTGCCCGGCACCCAGGTCGTCCTCGCGGACGGCAGCACCACCGCCATCGAGAAGCTGAAGGTCGGCGACCAGGTCGTGGCCACGGACCCGGAGACCGGGGACACCGAGGCGCGGTACGTCACCGACGCCCGCAGCCACCAGGGCGAGAAGGACCTCGTCACCCTGACCATCGACCCCGACGGCAAGGACGGCAAGGCCAAGGCGCTGAAGCTGACGTCGACGGCCGCGCACCTGTACTGGCTGCCGGACTACGGCCGCTGGGCCGAGGCCGGCGACCTGAAGTCGGGCATGTGGCTGCAGACCGCGGCCGGCACCTGGGTCCAGATCACCGCGGTCGACACCGCGCACCGCTCGGCGCGCGTCTACAACCTGTCGGTCGAGGGTGTCCACACCTACTACGTGGGCCAGGGCCACACCGCCGTCCTGGTCCACAACTGTGGCTACGAGAACGAGGCGATCGCCGCGCAGAAGCGTGCCGACGACCTCAAGAAGCAGTGGGGCAAGGGCCACGACTACTCGACGGTCGCCGTGGTCGGTGTCCGGCACAAGGTCACCGGCGAGATCACCGAGAAGGTGTCGCTGGCCGGCGGCAAGAACATCACGGAGGTCGGTCAGAACGTCCTCAAGAAGGGCGAGGACTTCGTCCAGGGCCAGGCCGTGCCCGGCCGGCTGACGCCGAAGGGCAAGCAGGCCTACGAGCACGCCGAGGAGGCCGTGTTCAACTGGGTGAAGAAGAACCCGGACTACGAGGTGGTCTACGGCGGCACGTCCAGGAACGTCTGCAAGGGCGTCTGCGCTCCCCTGGTGCAGAAGACCCTGAACCTGGGCGGGAAGACCTTCCGGGGCGCGTCCGACAAGACGCGGTTCCGGATGTTCTGGCTCACCACGCGGTACTAGTCACCCGCTGACGCACGTCACAGAGCGGCCCGCCGGTGGCAACCGGCGGGCCGCGCCGCGTCAGCCCTCGTCCGTCAGGTTCCAGAGGTGGAGGAAGGCGCGGTCCTCGGAGACCGTGTACCAGCTGCCGTCGCCCGCCGGCCGGGCCGGTCCGGCGACCGGCTGCGGGTAGGAGATCTCGCCGCGCAGGGTCATGCCGGCGGTGTCCACCAGCCAGTGGCGGGCCGGGCCGTGTCCCGCGTCGCTGCCCGAGGTGCCGGCGACGACGGTGTCCTCGTCGACGAAGGCGGCCGCCATGTCCCAGTACACCCGTCCCCCGCCGGCGTGTCCGGGCACGGTGCCGTCCGCGTCCAGGTCGCGCAGGATCGCGCCGTCCCCGGTCGCGTGGAGGTAGAGCGCGTCCTGCTGTACGTCGGTGGCGAGCAGGTGCCGGCCCGACGGGCTGACGTCCAGCAGGACGGTCTCGTCGTCGATCTTCGCAACGGTCAGCCGGCGTCCGTCCCAGCGGCCCCACAGCGCCGGGGAGCCCTCCTCGCCCTCGCCGACGCTCAGCCCCATCTGCGCCGGATCGGGGTGCGGCGTGTGGAAGGAACCCGAGGCGACCGTCCCGGTGGACGCGCGGCCCAGTACCCGGCCGTCGGCGGCGTCCAGGACGACCCACAGCTCGTCGTCCTCCGCGTCCTCGCCGTCGCCGGCGAGCGGGCCGCGCACATGCGCCCAGACCAGCTTGCCGTCGGTGGAGAACGCGGTGGACCCGCTGTCGGGACACCCGTGCTCGTCCTCGTCGTCGGCGTAGTCGGCGAACTCGCGGTGCAGCTCGGGGCATTCACCGCCCCAGCAGCCGTGCCGCAGCTCCCACAGGGTGGCACCGGAGGCGTCCACGCAGCGCACCGCGTGCACACCGGCGAACACGGCCGTGCCGCCGTCCGGGGAGACCGTCACGGTGCCGAAGCCACGCGGCCAGGGGGCGGGGAAGGACACCGTGTCGCCCGAGTCCGGGTCGAGCACGGCGAGTGCGGCGTCGGCGCGCTGCACGATCAGCCGGCGCCCGGCCCGGGCCAGGACCTCGGGGGCGTCCGCGGACCCCGGGTCCAGCGGGGCGGCGACGGTGGCGAGGAGACGAGCGGCGGTCACTGAGTCCTCCGGCGCGAGAGACGGGACGTGAACGCGTCCACCATACGGGGGTACGGCGGCGGGACCGGGCCGGATCCGGGACGGGCGGCGAGGGGGCGGCGTCAGCCCCGCGGCACCTCGACGACGACGGTGCCGCACACCTTGTCGGCGAAGGTCTGGTTCTTCTCGTCCCACAACGGCCACAGCCATCCGACCTGGCACGCCAGGGAGTCCAGGCCGTGAGCGATCTTCCGGACGAGCGCCATGCCGAAGCCGAGGTGTCGGCCGTCGGCCTCCCGCTGCACGCTGATGCCGAGCACCTTCTTGCCGAAGGACTGGCCGGTCGTGCCCTCCTTGTAGATCTGGAACAGGCCCATGCCGAGGGCGAGGACAACACCGCAGACGAAGAGGACGCCGGGCTCGTCCGGGTTGTCGCCGGTGGTGAGGTCGACCAGGCCCGAGGACGTACATCGGGCTCACGGTGATCACGACGTCCAGCAGGTAGGCGCCGACGCGTCGGCCCCAGTGCGCGAGTTGCGGCATGCCGAGGCCCGGCACACCGGGCGCCGCCGGGTGGCCGCCGTACGGCTGCTGTGGGGAGCCGTACCGCGGCGGCTGCCCGTACTGCTGCGGCACGCCTTGCGGAGCCTGGTGCGGGTGACCGTCGGCGGGCTGTCCCGGAGGCTGCTGCGGGCGTAGGGGTGGTACGGGACGCCAGAACTCACGGCGATCGGCCCTTCCGTCGGATGTCGGGGACGTGACGGCCCGGGCAGTGAACCTGCGCCGACAAGCGGTGGGCCCCCGCATGGCGCCGCCTTGCGCATGTCATGGTCGCCCCGAGATCAACTTGGTGTCCAGTCCCCCGGCGCTCCCCGGCAGGGTGCGCCGGCCGAAGGCGAGTCCGGACGCCGGTCAGTGAGCCCAGACGCCGGGACCGCCCGAGCGCCACTCGATCAGATCCGACTGCCGTACCCACACGTCGTCCACGTCGTCCATGCCCGCCAGGCGCAGGAACTCGACGATGTCCAGCACCCCGTACGCCATGCCCACGAACCGGTCGTTCACCCGCACCCGCCGGCCGCCGTCGGCAGCGGGCGGGTAGATCACGATGGGCCGCGCAGTCGTCATGCCCCCAGCCTTCCGCCGACGTGCGCGGCACGCACGGTGGACTGCGCCGGCAGAGGCCCCGCCGCGCCCGGGCTCAGGGCTGGACGGCGCCGTCCGGTGAGCACTCCATCTGCTTCTGGCTGGGGATCGCGCCGCAGACCGTCACCGTCTCGGCCGGCGTCTCGGCGGACACGGCGAGCATCTTGGTGTACGTGTCCTGGTCGATGCGGATCGTCGCCGTCTGCTCCAGCTCGGTCCGGTCCTTGATCGTGACGGTGTCGCCGACCGCGCCGTTCTCGATGCGCCCCCACACCGACTGGCAGGCCGCGCTGTAGCGGAGCTCGATGTGCATGCCGCGCAGCCACGTCTGGCGGGCCGTGACGGCGTCCCACTGGCAGTCCATCGCCTGGGGGTCGCGCCCGATGCAGGTGTCGCTCCGGCAGCCCGCGGTGACCTTCTCGGCCGCCGACGCGGTCCCCACGCCGTCGCCGGGTGCCGCCTGCTCGGTCGTGGTGGCGGCGCCGGGCCCGGCCTCGGGCAGGGAGATCGTGAAGAGGAGACCGGTCGCCAGGGAACCCATCAGGGCTCCGGCGGCGATGTATCCGGCGACCGCGAACCCGCGCCGCCGGCCGTCCGTGACACCCCGCGCCGCCTCGGACGGGGTCGTCATCGGCTCCGGCCCGGCCTCGGCGGCCCTCACCGCGACCGGCGTGCCGTCGGTGGGCGGGGCGGGGACCGCGGGGCTCTCGGTGGCGGTGGCACCGTCCAACAGCGCGAGCAGCGGGGCCGCGTCCTCCCCCGCGACGGCGGCGAGTTGCTCGACGGCGGCCCTGGTGGGCAGCTGCTTGCCGTTGAGGAAGCGTTCCCAGGAGGAGCGGCTGTAGTGGGTGCGGTCGGCCAGTCGCTCGAAGCTGAGGCGCGACGCCGCCTTGAGGCGTCTCAGCTCCTCGGTCAGCCGTTCTCTCGCGTCCTCGGCTCTTGCCTGTTCCGCCACGTGACGAACCCCCCGTATCCCCCTGCGCGCGGCAGCCTCCTGCTCGCCGTGGCGCATCCTAAGCGAGCCGGAGGGCGTCCCCTCACCTTCCTCGGACGGCGTGTCATGTAGCGGGCGCAGTGCCCCTCACCAGGGCCTGGGACGTCCCGGGCGTCTCCGGGACGTCCCAGGGACGGTCCCCGGAGCCCTCCGGTCGCCGCCGGATCACGGGAGCGGACTTCCGGCGGCCGTCTCCGGGACATCTCTGACGCTCCTGGGACGCGCCGGGCCGGGCCACGATGGCCGGGCAACGCCGAGCCGTCCCCCTCCGAGGAGCCCGTCCATGTCCCGTACCGTCAAAGGCCTCAGCGCCCTCACCGTGGCGCTGGTCGCCGCCGGCACCCTGCTCACCGCCACCCCTGCGCAGGCCGGGGAGTACCTGAGCCCCTGCATCGGCGCCGTCGGGTCGCGCTACTCGCCGAACGGGTGGCTCATCCCGGCGAAGAACTTCTCGTACGGGTCGTCGGGCACGTGCGTGAAGGAGATCCAGTTCGACATCGCCTCGACGATCGGCATCGACCCGGCCGACTGGAACAACGGCGCCTTCGTCGACGGCCAGTGGGGGCCGGTCACCGAGAAGTACGTGCGCCGCTTCCAGAGCCAGAGCGGACTGGACGCCGACGGCGTGGTCGGCCCGCGCACCTGGGAGTCCCTGGTCTCCCGCACCACGGACTGACCGCACCCCGTCTTCCTCCCCCACCACCGACACAGGAGAACCCGCTCATGAGAATGTCCTCCACCGCCGCCAAGATCCTCTCCGTGGGCGCCGCTTCCGCAGCCCTGGTCGTCGGGCTCACCGGCAGCGCGAACGCCGCCGCCTACGACTACCAGGACCCGATCTCCTCCGGCTGCGCGAACACGGCCACGACGGCGAGGTCGACCGCCGTCTACGTCGGCAGCACCCGTGTGGGCACGATCGAACTGCGCTACAGCACCGGGTGCCGGACCGTCTGGGCCCGGGTCACGTCCACGGGGCCCTACGGCGACGCCTCCGTCACCCGTACGTCGGACTGGGAGTGGGACCACTGCGACACCCTGTCGTACAGCTCCTCCCTGGGCGCGTACTCGTGCTACACGAACATGCTGAACGACGCGGGCGTCGAGTCCTACGCGCAGGGCTCCGCCTCGCTGTCCAACGGCTACCGGTCGGACATGTACACCACCGGCCGCTACTGACCGGTCGCGCGGCAGCGGGGTGGCGGTCCCGGGACCGCCACCCCGCTGCCGTCGACCCCCCGGGTGATCTTCCGGGGCCGTTCGGCCACCTGGTCTCTTCTTTTCCGGCCGCCTGCGATGGTGCCTTCCGGTCTGCCGCCACCATTTCTCCCCGGTGAATAGCCGGGCGGTTCAGCGCGGCCCATTCCTTTTCTTCCCGCCTCTGCCATGCGGGGGTGCTCTGCGTGTTTCATGGCGGTGTGGTCAGCGGTGCGCGACCATACGGACGCGGCACGGCGCACATTCCGCCGGTGGGCGTCATGCCGCGCCGAGTGTGCGGTCGACGTGCTCGATACCGGCCAAAAGAATGACGTCACGAGCAGCGATCAGCAGAAGGAACATCGAGACAGGAAGAAGGACGGGCATGTCCGGCAGCGAAAGCGAGAACCCCGCAATCCCTTCCCCGACGCCCACGCCGACCCGACGGCCCAGGACGAACCGGGACTGGTGGCCGAACCAGCTGGACCTTCAGGTTCTTCACCAGCACTCGCCCCACGCCGATCCGATGGACGAGGACTTCGACTACGCGAAGGAGTTCGCGACCCTCGATGTCGAAGCGCTGAAGCGTGACGTCTTCGAGGTGATGACGACGTCCCAGGACTGGTGGCCCGCCGACTACGGCCACTACGGGCCGCTCTTCATCCGGATGAGCTGGCACGCGGCGGGAACGTACCGTATCGCCGACGGCCGGGGCGGCGGCGGCAGCGGCGCCCAGCGTTTCGCTCCCCTCAACAGCTGGCCGGACAACGCGAGCCTGGACAAGGCCCGCCGGCTGCTCTGGCCGGTCAAGCAGAAGTACGGCCGCAAAATCTCCTGGGCCGATCTCCTGGTGTTCGCCGGAAACTGCGCCATGGAATCCATGGGATTCAAGACGTTCGGGTTCGGTTTCGGACGGCAGGACATCTGGGAGCCCGAGGAAATCTTCTGGGGGCCGGAGGACACCTGGCTCGGCGACGAGCGCTACAGCGGCGACCGGGAACTCACCGGCCCCTTCGCCGCCGTACAGATGGGCCTGATCTACGTCAATCCTGAGGGGCCGAACGGCAACCCCGATCCGATGGCCGCGGCCCGGGACATTCGCGAGACGTTCGGGCGCATGGCGATGAACGACGAGGAGACGGTCGCGCTCATCGTCGGCGGCCACACCTTCGGCAAGTGCCACGGCGCGGTCGATCCCAGCTACATCGGCCCGGAGCCCGAGGCCGCCCCCATCGAGCAGCAGGGCCTCGGCTGGCGGAACACCTACGGCAGCGGCAAGGGCCCGCACGCGCTCACCAGCGGGCTGGAGGGCGCCTGGACCAACGAGCCGACCAAGTGGGACAACGGCTACCTGGACAACCTGTACGGGTACGAGTGGGAACTGACCCGCAGCCCCGCCGGCGCCCACCAGTGGACCCCCACGGATCCCGCGGCCCGGACCACCGTGCCCGACGCCCATGATCCGTCGAAGCGGCACGCGCCCATGATGCTGACGACGGACCTCGCGCTGAAGGTGGACCCGATCTACGGGCCGATCACGAAGCGGTTCCACGAGCACCCGGACGAGCTGGCGGTGGCGTTCGCCAAGGCGTGGTACAAGCTGCTGCACCGCGACATGGGTCCCGTCTCGCGCTACCTCGGCCCGTGGATCCCGGAGCCGCAGCTGTGGCAGGACCCGGTCCCGGACGTGGACCACGAACTGGTCGGGGAGGCGGACATCGCCGACCTGAAGGCCAGGGTCCTCGCCTCCGGCCTTCCCCCCGCGCAGCTCGTCACCACCGCGTGGGCATCGGCGGCGAGCTTCCGCGGCACCGACAAGCGCGGCGGCGCGAACGGGGCACGCATCCGGCTCGCGCCGCAGAAGGACTGGGAGCTCAACGCCGTCCCCGAGGTGACCGAGACGCTGCGGACGCTGGAGGGGATCCAGCAGGAGTTCAACGGCTCGCAGACCGGCGGGACGCGGATCTCCCTCGCCGACCTGATCGTCCTCGGCGGGTGCGCCGCCGTCGAGCAGGCCGCGAAGGACGCCGGGTACGCCGTCACGGTTCCCTTCGCGCCGGGGCGCACGGACGCCTCGCAGGAGCAGACCGACACCGAGTCGTTCGCGGTGCTGGAACCCAAGGCGGACGCGTTCCGCAACTACCTCCCGACGGGCGAGAAGCTGTCGCCGGAGACCCTGATGCTGGACCGCGCCAACATGCTGACGCTGACGGCCCCCGAGATGACGGTGCTGATCGGCGGCATGCGGGCGTTGAACACGGGCTACCAGGGCTGCGCACACGGCGTCTTCACCGACCGGCCCGGCGTCCTGACCAACGACTTCTTCGTCAACGTGCTCGACATGGGCACGGAGTGGAAGACGTCGGCCACGGACGAGAACGTGTACGAGGGCCGGGACCGGGCCACGGGCGAGCTCAAGTGGACCGCCACCGCGGTCGACCTCGTCTTCGGCGCGCACGCCCAGCTCCGGGCCATCTCGGAGGTCTACGCCGCCCAGGACGGGGGCGAGAAGTTCG
This sequence comes from Streptomyces sp. NPDC014801, assembly GCF_043082085.1. Lineage (NCBI taxonomy): Bacteria > Bacillati > Actinomycetota > Actinomycetes > Kitasatosporales > Streptomycetaceae > Streptomyces > Streptomyces sp. NPDC014801. The sequence continues at coordinate 230,965 of NZ_JBIBXG010000016.1, forward strand.
TCCGTGACTTCGTGGCCGCCTGGAACAAGGTGATGAACCTCGACCGGTTCGATCTCGCCTGAGCCGCACGTCCCGGCCGGCCCGCACCGGCCGGCCGGGACAGCCGGCGCAACACCCGCGACCAGCGGAAAACCTGGCACCGTCGTCGGCTCCGGCGACGCGAGCACTGCGGCCGGAAGTCGTCGGCGCCGCCGGCCGGCGGATCTAGAGTCGGACCGTCACGTCGATGATCTCGGTGCGAGGGGGCGGCTGCGGTGGCGGACGAGCGGGTGGTCGTGGTGACCGGCGGCGGGACGGGCATCGGTGAGGCGACGGCCCGGCTGCTGCGCGAGCAGGGCCACAAGGTGGTCGTCTCCGGACGCCGGCCCGAGCCGCTGCGGCGCCTGGCGAAGGAGACCGGTGCGCTGGCGTTCCCCTCCGACGTCGGCGAACCGGCGGCAGCCGAAGACCTGGTGCAGGCAGCCGTCACCGCGTACGGACGGCTCGACGGGGTCGTGCTCAACGCGGGCATCGGGCGCGGGGGTTCCGTCGGGGACCTCACGCTGCAGGACTGGGACGAGGTGATGCGCACCAACGTCACCGGCCCGCTGTTGCTGCTGCGCGCGGCCCTTCCGCGGCTGCTGGAGTCCCGCGGGGCGGTGGTCGCGGTCGCCTCGGTCTCCGCCCTGCGCAACGGCACGAGCAACGCGCCCTACGCCACCTCCAAGGCGGCGCTGCTCCAGCTCTGCCGCTCCGTCGCCGTCGACTACGGCCGCCGCGGCATCCGCGCCAACATCGTGTGCCCGGGCTGGGTACGGACCGAGATGGCCGACCGGCGCATGGCGCGCTTCGCCGAGGAGGCCGGCCTGCCCGGCGGTGTCGAGGCCGGCTACCGGGAAGCGACCTCCTTCCTGCCGATGGGGCGGCCGGGCGAGCCGCGCGAGGTGGCGCAGACGATCGACTGGCTGCTGTCCCCCGCCGCTTCCTACGTCAACGGCGCGGTCCTCACCGTCGACGGCGGCACGACCGCACTCGACCCGGGGACCATGGGCTTCGACCACCACATCAGTGCACGCACCGCGGAGGCTCCCGACGCCGCCGGCTGAGTACCCGCAGGCGAGAGCCGTCCCGGTCGGGTACAGCGCACCGGATGGCCGATATACCCCCAATACGGCTGCGAAGCCGCAGAGTTGGCGGAATCGGAATGGCGGGAGCAAAGCAAGCCCTCCTAGCCTGGTGCCCGACCGCAAGCACTCCGTGATCAAGCAGCAGGGGGAACCATGAAGCTGTCATGGACAATGGTGCTGAGGAGCACGACGGTCCTCGGCGGCGCCGCGCTGCTGGCCGTGGCCACGGCCACGTCGGCGTCGGCGACGACCACCGCCACCCACGGTTCCGACCGCGCCCAGGCCACGCAGTACTCCATGCGTGCCTACGACGGCGAGTCGGACGGCAACGGCGTCTACGCGGACGCCTACCTCGCCAACGGGGCGCACGTCTCCCAGTGGGACGGCAACGGCGCCCACGGCGACTGGGGCCCCTGGGCCACCTACTCCTCGCAGATCAAGCAGTTCCGCGTCTGCGAGGACCACGTCGGCTGTTCCAGCTGGATCTACTGGCCCAGCTGAGCCGGCGGCACGCACGACGCACCTCGGGATGGCGCCGGGTTCTCCGGCGCCATCCCCGTGCGTCCGGCTCCACGTAGCGTTCACCCTCAGCCGTTGCAACGATCGAGCTTGCCGACGTTGCGTTAAACGCGAGACCACTGCAACGAAATACGTCATCCGGCCTGCAGCAATGCCTTTTTGGGGTCACAAGGTCGTTGCCCACCCATGGAATGCAACGTAGCTTTTCCATTGTTCGGCAACGACAAGTCACAAGCCTCAGGGAGAGCATGATGCACACCTTCGACACCCCCGCCCCGGTCTCCGCCGTCCTCGACGTCCCCGCCGGGCGGATCCAGTTCATCGCCGCGGAGCGCACCGACACCGTCGTCGAGATCCTGCCCGCCAACGCCTCC
>NZ_JBIBXG010000017.1:0-154112 GCF_043082085.1 Streptomyces sp. NPDC014801
CGACATCACCGTCACCGCCGCCGCCGGCGTCTCCGCCACCCTCGACGCCGGCACCAGCCACGGCCGTATCGCCAACACCCTCAAGAACGACGGCGTTTCCATCCTCGACATCCACGCCACCACCACCAGCGGCGACATCACCGCCCGCAGTCTCTGAGGGGGTGCGCGGGCGTGACGCCGGGAGGCGTCGTGACCGGTGGTCTCAGGTGCGGTGCCGTATGAAGCCGAGGGTGGCGTACCCCTCTCCCTCGCGGGGCGCCCTGGTCCAGGACCGGGTGGTGAAGGTGCGGAGTCTGCCCCGGGTCAGCGCAAACCGGGGCAGCGAGAGCCCGAGTTCGGTGTGGAGGGCCTCCAGCATGCTGTCCTCGCCGTCCAGTTCGGTCTCGCCGGGGCGGAAATGGGCTGCCGGGTCCAGGGCCGGGGGTATCGCGCCCGAGCGCTCGATGTCCGAGCCCCGCACGGTGAACGCGTACCGTTCCTCGCCCTCTTCGGCCACCGAGAGGTGGAACGCGGCCGGGTGGCGTGCGAACGAGCTCGCGGGGTCGCGCCAGACCACCACCGCGCGGCCGGAAGCGGAGGCGGCCGCGGCCGGCGACTGGAACAGTTTGCCCAGCCGATGGAAGGAGTGGCCTTCGAACGCGAAGGCCCAGCCCTCGCGGGTGCGGCCGACGGCGACCAGCGCCCGGTCCTCCCACGGCTCCGCGTTCCCCCCGTCGCGCGACGGAGGTGTCCGGCGGCGCGCGGTGTACGGGTCGAGAGGAGCGCTCAGTTCGGCACCCTCCTCGCCGATGAGCGCGGGCAGGCGGGCGGGGTCGGTCCCCTCGACCCAGACCCCTCGGTACCCGTCGCGCGACTGACCGTCGGCCGTGGGGTGCGCCAGCCAGGTCAGGCCCGGCGGATCGAGGTCGGGCACCGGCTCGGGGGAGGTTCCGGGATGACCGGACCTCGGCGTGGCGAGGAGTTCCCGTCCGCGTTCCGGGGTGACCACCGGCCCCAGGACCGGATCGGCGAGCAGGCCGATCGGGACGATCAGCGCGGGACCGGGCGCCTCCCACCGCGGCAGCGCCTCCCGCAGGATGCGCCAGGCGTCGTCGGTCAGGCCCTGGAGGGCGGCGTCATGGGCCTCGGCGACGGCCCTGCCCCAGAGGCCGGACGGCGCGTAACGATAGGTACCCGCGCGCATCGCGTTCAGCACGGCCTCGGCGCTCTCCCGGGCGGCGCCGCGCGCGGCCATCATCCGGAGCCAGTGGTCGTCCCCGCCCAGCCGCCATGTGCCCTGCGCCGGCGCCATGGCCTCCACGGGAAGGATCTCGGGCAGGTAGCGCGGGTCGGCGACAAGGGCGCCGTATCCCTGGGAGCTGTACGGGGCCGCCAGGTGCCGGAGCTGGTGGACGAGCACGGCACTGCCGGGCCGTCCGAAGGACAGCGCCTCCTCGAGCAGCGGCAGGGCCTCCTCGTACCGTCCGCACAGGGCCAGCCGGCGGCCCTCCGTCACCTTGGCGTCCTGGGTACGCGTGGTCGCGTTGACGAAATCGGCTCTGCTCGCGCGGTCGGCGTGGAAGCCGCGGTACATGGCTTCCATGTAGGCGCGGAAGGACGGGTACCGGTCCGGCAGTTCACCGCTCCAGCCCTTGTGGACGTACAGCGCCCACTCGCCGTCCTCGTCGCGGTCGCCCGGGTCGAGCAGGGCGTGCGACATGTCGGAGTCCGTCTCCAGGCGCAGCGCGCGCCGCCACATCCCGGCCAGCAGGACGTCCTCTTCGCGGGGGTGGTCGCCCAGGTTCTCCTCGTACAGCGGTGTCAGGTCGTACGGGTCCTGGAACCAGTCGATGTCGGCGGCGCCGCCGAGGTGGTAGATCCCGGCCGACTGCTGCACGTGCCAGCCGTCGCTCACGGCCAGGAACTGCCGGTACGAGGGCGGCAGCCGGCACCCGAGCCGCTCCTCGGCCGCCGCGATCTCGGCCTCGCTCGCCCCTGGTCTGCCCAGGGGCGCGACGGGCGTGCCACCGCCCTCCCCCTCGGCGTCCTCGCCCGCGCGCGGAACCCACTCGCGCTGCCAACGCTCCAGAAAGTCCCGCCAGTCGAATGACTCACCACTCATGGCCGGATGGTGGCACACGGCACTGACAACGCCGCCGTCCGCAGCACGTCTCACGTCGAGCGGGCCCGGGGAGTCCGGCGGGCCCCGCTCGACGTGAGGCGTCGGCGTCAGCGCAGGGTGAGCGGGGTCTCGGAGCCGACGCGGGTCAGCTTCTCGGGGTTGCGGACGTAGTAGAGGCCGACGATGCGGGCGTCCTCGACACGGACCGCCATCACGCCGTCGATCTCGCCGTCCAGGCGTACGACGAGCGCCGGGTTGCCGTTGACCACGGCGGGCTCGGTGGAGATCCGGCCGCCGCGCTTGCCGGTGCCGCCGATGATGTAGCGGGCCACCTTGCCGGAGCCGGTGATCGGCCGCAGCGCGGCCTGCTTGATCCCGCCGCCGTCGGCCACGAAGACGATCTCGGGGGCGAGCACGTCGAGGACGCCCTGCAGGTCCCCGTTGTCGAGCGCCCGCCGGAACGACTCCAGGGCGGCCCGGGTCTGCTTGAGGGAGACCGTCTTGCGGGGCCGGCGGGCATCGACGTGCCGGCGGGCGCGGTGGGCGATCTGGCGGACGGCCGCGGGGCTCTTGTCGACGGAGGCCGCGATCTCGTCGTAGTCGACGCCGAAGACCTCGCGCAGGACGAAGACGGCGCGCTCGGTCGGCGACAGGGTTTCGAGGACGAGCATGAGCGCCATCGACACGCTCTCGGCGAGTTCGACGTCCTCCGCGACGTCCGGCGCGGTGAGCATCGGCTCGGGCAGCCAGGAGCCGACGTACGCCTCCTTGCGGCGCGCGAGGGTGCGCAGCCGGTTGAGGGCCTGCCGGGTGGTGATCCGGACCAGGTACGCCCGCTGGTCGCTCACCTGCGCCACGTCGACGTCGGCCCAGCGCAGCCAGGTCTCCTGGAGTACGTCCTCGGCGTCGGCCGCCGATCCGAGCATCTCGTAGGCGACGGTGAAGAGCAGGTTGCGGTGGGCGACGAAGGCGTCGGTCGCCGGGTCGGTCGAGGGGGTGCTCATGGCTTGATCCTCTCCTGTGCGGTCGCCTCAGGCCGTCTGTTCGGCCGTGGCCGGTGCCTGGGCGCGCCGGGCCTGCAGCAGTTGCCGGCGCTTGTCGCCCTTCGGCCAGTGGTGCGCGCCGGGCTTGCGCGCCTCGACCGCCAGGTGCTTGACGCTGAAGGCGCAGGACATCTCCTTGAGTTTGGCGCCGGGCAGGCCGCCCACGTAGGCGCGTACCGCGTTGTCGTCCTTGTCGGCGAACTGGAAGACACCCGCGCGGCGGCCCAGGCTGATGCACATGGCGGGGTACGACAGGCTGATGGGGGCGGGCGGCTCCTGCGCGAGCCGGCCGAGGATCGTGTCGGCGGCGTGGGCGCCGAGGCAGCCGGCGCCGTACGCGCTCATCCGGAACGGCAGGTCCGACGGCGCCGACGCGTCCCCGGCGGCGACGATGCGCTCGTCGTCGACGCTGGTGAGCGTCTCGTCCGTGAGCAGGCGGCCGAGCGCGTCGGTGCTCAGCCCGCTGCGCGCGGCCAGGTCCGGGACGCCGAAGCCGACGGTCCAGACGGTGATGTCGCTCGCCTGCTCACGGCCGTCGGCGAGCCGCACGACGTCGCGGGTCACTTCCGTCACCTTGGTGCCCGGCCCGTCGAGCACGGTCACGCCGAGCCTGGCGAGCCGCCTGGCGACCGTGCGCCGTGCCCGGGGGTGCAGGTACGGGCCGAGGAGACCGCCGCAGACCAGGGTCACCCGGCGCCCCTGCTCCGCGAGTTCGGCGGCGGTCTCGATGCCGCTCGGGCCGCCTCCGACCACGGTCACCGCGGCCGCGGCGGGCGCCGCGTCGAGGACCGGCCGCAGCCGCTGCGCCTCCTCCAGCGTCGCGATCGGGTACGCGTGGGCGGCCGCGCCGGGCACCCGCGTCTCGGCGCTGCCGCTGCCCACCGCGTAGACGAGGTAGTCGTAGCCGAGGGCGCCGCCGGCCGACAGGGTCACGGTGCGCTCGGCGGCGTCGATCCGTGTCACGCTGTCGACGACCAGCCCGACGCCCTCGGCCAGGACGTCCTGGTAGCCGACGACCGCGTCGTGGGTGCCGGCCACGCGCTGGTGCAGGCGGAGCCGGGCGACGAAGTCGGGACGCGGGTTGATCACGGTCACCGTCACGTCGTCGCGCTGTGTCAGGCGGTTGGCCGCCATGACGCCGGCGTAGCCGCCACCGATCACGATCACGTGGATGTTCTCCGTCATGGTGTCTCCTTCGCTCCGGGCTTGTGACCTGAAGACACCGCGCACGCGGACACTGTGACGGGATGTGACGCGGATCACTCGGACGCGTGCTGACGCCTTCCGCGCCGGTGGCCCGCGCGCCGTATTTCCCGGGCGTTCGGGGCCGCCGCCGTGCTACGTTGCCGGACTTTGATCCCGTCGGAAGGAGTGTCATGGACGTCCCTCGTCCGCACCGCCGTTTCCTCGACGACGTGCTTCCGCGCATCCGGCAGGACGCGCGTGTCACGGGTGTCGCCGTCGCCGGATCGATCGCCGGCGGCACCCCTGACACGTACTCCGACGTGGACCTGATCGTGGTGGTCGACGACGCGGCGTTCGACTCGGTCATGGCGGAACGGCTCCCGCTCATCGGTTCGTGGGTGCCTCTGGTGGCCGGCTTCACGGGGGAGCACGTCGGGGAGCCCCGCCTGATCGTCACGCTTGTCGGTCCGCCCCTGCTGCATGTCGACTTCAAGTTCGTGCGGGCCTCGGACGTGGCCGAGCGCGTCGAGGATCCGCGGATCCTGTGGGAGCGGGACGGGCGTCTGACCGACGCCCTCGCGGAGCGTCCGCCGGCCTCGCCGTCGCTCGATCCGCAGTGGATCGAGGACCGCTTCTGGGTGTGGATCCACTACGGGGCGACGAAGCTCGGCCGCGGTGAGCTGTTCGAGGCCATCGGTGTCGTCACCTTCCTGCGCGAGACCGTGCTGGGCCCGCTCGCCGCCCACCGGGTGGGTGCCGAACCCCGCGGCGTGCGCCGGCTCGAATCCGTCGCACCGGACGCGGCCCACGACCTCCGGCGAACCCTGTGCGGCTACGACCGGCAGGACGTCGGCCGGGCGCTCCTCGCCTGCGTCGAGCTCTACCGCCAGTGGTCCGGCGACGGCACGGTGGAGCGCAACCGCACCGCCGAAGAGCTCGCCGTGCAGTATCTCCAGGACATCGTCGCTCCGACGGACTGACCGGGCGGACCCGGCGTGCGCTGTTCCCAGGGCGCGCCACGGCGGCGATCTCTCGGGTGCGAGGCCCGCGTTCCGGCTCTCGGGTGCGAGGCCCGTACCGGCGCCGCTATCGCGGCGGTGGCTTCCTCACGGCCCTGTCGGACAGCAGTCGCCCGGTGAGCAGGACAGCGCAGGCCGCGACCGTCATCAGTCCGCCGGCGAGGAACGTGCCCCGCACACCGGCCGCCGGCAGCACCACTGCCCCGAGCGCGGCACCCGCTGCGATTCCGGCGTTGTAGCCCCCGGAGTTCGCCGCGAGCGCGAGGTCCGTGCGGCCCGGCGCGCAGTGGAGCATCTCGTTCTGCGTGGCCATGAACACCGGTCCGAGGGCACCGCCCATGAGGACCAGGAACAGCACCGCTGCCGCCCGGTCCGTGCCGGCCGCGTACAAGCCGAGCATCCCCACGGCCTGGGTGGCCACGGCGGCGGACAGCGCGGTGCGCGGACGGCGGTCCAGTAGCGCGCCGGTGAGGCTCACCCCGGTCAGGCAGGCGAGGCCGAACACCATGAACAGGATGCCGACCGCGCCCGGGGAGAAGCCGCTCACCTCTCCCAGGAACGTCACGAGGTAGGTGTAGCCGGTGAACGCCCCGGTGGCGGACAGGGTCCCGGCGGCCAGCACGATCCGGAACCGCCCGAGGTCGGGACCGGTCCCGTAGGCGGCCGGTTCCTCCTCCGGGCGCGAGGTCGGCAGCAGGACGGCGATCGTCACCAGGCAGACGAGTGCCGGCCCCGCCAGGGTGGCGACGGGCACCCGCCAGACACTCAGCCGGCCCAGCCAGGTCCCGGCGGGAACGCCCAGCACGAGGGCGAGCGAACCGGCGACGGACAGCGCGGCGACCACACGTCCGCGGACGTCGTGCGGGAACAGGCCCACCGCGACCGGTCCCATCACGGCCCAGAACAGCGCCTGGGCGAGCGCGGTCAGCAGCCGCGCCGCGAGCAGCAGCCCGTACGAGGGCGTCAGTGCCGCGACCAGACTGGACACGGCGAGTGCCACGAGCAGTCCGGTGAGCACATGACGCCGGGGCACGGTCCGGGTGAGGTGGGTCAGCGGCACGGAGGCGACGGCCACCGTCACGCCGTAGCCGGTGACCAGGAGGCCGACCGCCGACAGCGACACCCGCAGGTCGTCGGAGATGAGGTCCAGGAGGCCGATCGGCAGGTTCTCCGCGGTGTTGAAGGTGAAGGCGGCCAGCATCAGGGCGGCGAGGACCGCGACCCGCTGCCAGGCAGCCGGTCGCGCCGCTCTCTCACCGGCTCCCGCGGTCCTCGCCCGTCCTGCCTGCCCCGTTGCGCCGTCGCCTTTCACAGGAGTACCCCACCGGTGTCACGGGCCGGCCGCAACCGCGTTTCGCGGGGCGTGCGCGCTGCGGCGGTGGGGGGATCGCTTACGCCGGTTCCGGTTCCGGTTCCGGTTCCGGCTGCGGCTGGGGCTGCGGGGTGGGAGCGGCCGCCGGTTCCCAGCGGCTGGTCGTCCGCAGGTAGCCGTAGACGACCGAGCCCGCAGCGAGGACCAGGAGCGGGCCGGCCAGTGCCGGGTGCCGGCCCATGTCGAGCGGCAGCCAGCGGTACGACACGAGCAGGGCCACGAAGACCACGGTGCCGTACCCGACGAGCCGGACGCCCGCCCGGTCCCAGCCGCGGTCGTAGGCGCGCAGGGCCGCCTCGATGGTGAGGGCGAAGACGACGCCGGCGAGGAGGTCGACGCCGTAGTGGTAGCCGAAACCGAGGGTCGCGGTGAGGGTGGCGATCAGCCAGAAGGCGCCGGCGTGGCGCAGGATCCGCGGGGCGTTGCGGGTGTGGACGAAAATGGCGGTGGCCCAGGCGGTGTGCAGGCTGGGCATGCAGTTGCGCGGGGTGATCTGGTCGTAGGTCACCGGGTGCGGAAGCGTGAGCGGCGGCGGCGTGTGGGGCCACAGGTCGGCCACCGCCCATTCCACACCGCCGGTGCCGGATGCGCCGGGGCCGTAGGCGAAGACCGGGCCGACGACCGGGAAGATCATGTAGACGGCCGGTCCGAGGAGACCGATCAGCAGGAACGTGCGCACCAGGTGGTGGCGCGGGAAGCGGCCTTCGGCTCTGACACGGCGCAGCTGGTACAGCGCGACGACGACCGCGGCCACGGCGAGCTGGGCGTACACGAGGTGGAGCACCTGGTCGGCGACCGGTCCGCCGGCCTGGACCAGCCGGCCCACGAGCCAGGAGGGATTGCCGAGTGCGTGGTCGGCGGCCGCCAGATAGGGGTCGAGCACCTCGGGACGGGCCTTCGCGGTGATCACCAGCCAGGTGTCGCCCATCTTGCGGCCCGCCACCAGCAGCAGCCCCAGCCCGACCCCTTTGAGCAGCAGCACGCGCTCCGGGCCCGTGCGCCGGGTGCAGGCGATGACCGCGCAGCCCAGCATCACCCACAGCGCGCCGCTGCCGAAGAACTGCCCTTCGGCGGAGTCGGCACCGGCCGCCCAGCGCAGCAGCGCGAAGACGGCGTCGACACCCACCGCGGCGCCCGCCGCGATGAACCGCTCGCGCCGGCTCAGCACCACCATCAGCAGCGCCAGACCGCCGTACAGCGGCCCCGGTTTCGGGGTGGACACCACTCCGCTCACCAGCGTGGTGACCGGGCCGGGCTCGCCGTAGTGGCGCGCGGCGATCTCCAGCCCGACCAGGAGCCCGCAGGCCAGGACGCCTGCGAGGGACCACACCGCCACCCGCCACCGCAGCGATGCGGCGCCCGCACCCCCGCCACCTATTCGCGACACCACGCAACGCCCCAAACACCGGCCACCGCGAGCGAATTGCCCGAAATGGTCTCTATGAGTGTGAAACCATAAGATCAACAACACGAACCCGGACATGCTACCCAAGGCGCCCCAGGCCGATCCCACCGGCGATCCGCATGAGCCGGCCGGCGGGACGTTCCCGTGGCACGGCCGGCGGCCGGGCCGCCGTGCCACGGGTTCCGTGTCGGTGCGGTGCGGTCGCGGGCTAGGGGGCCACGGCGCGGCCCGTCTGCGGGGAGATCCGGCCCGCGCACAGGCCCTTGCTCGCCAGCGTCTGCGCGATCCGCGGGATCGCCGCGAGGGTGTTGGCGGGCCACTCGTGCATCAGGATGATCTGCCCGTTCGTGAGCCGTGCGACGGCCTGCACGATGGCGTCCGTGCCGGCGCCGTTCCAGTCCTGCGAGTCGACGTCCCAGATGATCTGGCGCAGCCCGTACTTGGACTCCACGGCCTGCACGGTCGCGTTGGTCTCGCCGTACGGCGGCCGGAAGAGCTGGGGCGTCCCGCCGCCGGCGCTCGCAACGGCCTGCTGGGTGCGGGCGATCTCGGAGTCGATCTGCGCCTGGCTCAGCTGGGTCAGGTGCGGGTGCGTGTAGCTGTGGTTGCCGACCCACATGCCGGCGCCGACCTCGGCCCGGACCTGGGCGGGATAGGCGGCGGCGTACTGGCCCTCGTTGAACATCGTCGCCCGCAGGCCGTACTGCTTGAGCGCGTTGAGCAGGGCCGGGGTGTGGGCGTCGGACGGGCCGTCGTCGAAGGTGAGCCCGACGTATCCGGCGCAGGCGGCGGCGCGCGCCGGGACGGTGTGGGCGGGGGCGGCGGCAGGGGCGGCCGTGGCGGTGGCGGGCGCGGCCACCGCGGTGGCGGCGACGGCCAGCCCCAGGGCCAGGGAGCGGGCTGGGGAGCGCATGAGGGAGGGTCCTCCTCGGGTGGGGGGTGTGAGCGCGGTCCGGGCGCGTGTGCGTCCGGAGCGGGGGTGGTGGCCGGGCCGGGATCCGAGGCCGGGACGGCGGCCGGGCCAGGATCCGGCTCCGGTGCGGTGAACGGGCCGGGATCCCGGCCCGGGGCGGGTGCCGCCGACGGTCACCCGCTCACCGTGAGCGAGGAGTTGCCGCTGCTCTGGTAGCCCTCCGTCGCGAGGATCATGTAGTACGAGAAGGTGCCGAGCCGCATCCCGTACCGGGACCACGCGTCGAAATGGTTGCCGGTGGTGATGGTCCCGCCGGTCCGCTTCGACTGGCGCACGCTCCAGTACTGGTTGAACGTCTTGGTGCCCTCCACGGAGGGCGCGTTGTAGCGCGTGGTCTGGTAGACGTCGTAGGTGCCGCCGTCGGAGGTGACCGTGCCCTTGTACGTTCCCGTCGGCCGGTAGGTGCCCCAGTTGTCGACGATGTAGTACTCGACGAGCGGGTTCGAGGTCCACCCGTACAGCGCCAGGTATCCGTTGCCGGACGGGGCGAAGCTGCCCCCGTAGTTCACGGTCCTGCGGCCGCCCGTGCTCCAGCCCTTGCCCGCGACGAAGTTGCCGCAGTTGCGCCACGAGGTGCTGTAGCTGCCGCCGGAGCCGAGGGTCATCGACACCGAGCCGCCGCCGTCCGTCCAGAACGAGTAGTAGAAGCCGTTGTTGGTGCCGGTCTGGTTGGTGGTGATGGTCGTGTCCGCGTGGGCGGTGCCGGGCAGCAGCAGCCCGGAGGCGGACGTCGCCAGCGCCAGTGCGCCGGCCCGGCCGATGAAGCCCCTGCGGCTCATCGGATGCGTGAGAGCGTGCTCCAGGTCCATGTGTCCTCCGTACGGGATAGGGCGGCCCGGGCGGGCCGTGTGCGGTGGGGGCGCGGCCGAACGCGCCCGCCACGAGGGCGATTTCGGCGCGACGGCACCCGGGGCGACGGCGTGTGCGGCTCGTACACACGGTGGGGGTGCCTGTCGCGGGGAGGCTCGAACGCTGGAGAGTATGGGCCGGTTCGGAAACGCCGGTCAATGCGTCTGTTTCCGAAAGTTCCTCGAAAGTTCGAGCGCCAGGGCGGGCAGGCTCGGCGGGACACGCACCCTTGACCCCGCCGAGGCCACAGCCCTACATTCCCCGAGCGGTTCGCATGCGTAGGACGCAATTCACAGGGATGAACGCGCTGCTGAGGGACCGGTACCGCGCCTCCTCCCCCTCTTGCGCCACTTGAATGCGGCTGATAGTGCGCCAAGAACTCCGAATGTTTCGACCGCCTGACCAGGCACCCAAGAGGCCGCCACGCAGGCACCCCCAGCGCCTCCCGAACCCCCGCGTCCGACGCAAGACCGCCCCGCACAGACACCAATTGGCCGTCACCGAGGAGGAGTTCGTATGCAGGACAACGGCAGAGGGTCGCCGAGCAGGCGGTCGGTTCTGGGCTGGGGCCTGAGCGCGGCCGCGCTCGCCGGTCCGCTCGGCGCGGTGCCCGGCCTCGCCGCGGGGGCGGCCGCCGCCGAGCGGTCGGCGCGTCCGACCGACCCCGGTGCGTACATCTCCTTCACCCCTGCCGCGGGCAGCTTCCCGCTGGTGCGCAACGGCCGCGCGGTGCCCCTGGTGGTCGACGACGGCGACTGGCCCGGCGTCGTGCGGGTGGCCGGCGATCTGCGGGACGACATCGAACGGGTGACGGGGGTGCGGCCGGTCCTCGCGCACGGCAGGGTGCCGGCGGCGCGCGAGGTCGCCATCATCGGGACGATCGGCCGCAGCCCGCTCGTCGACGCCCTGGTGGCCGCCGGGAAGCTCGATGTCAGCGGCGTCCGGGGCAAGTGGGAGACGTCCCTGCAGACCGTGGTGGACCGGCCGATGCCCGGAGTCGACCGCGCCTTCGTGATCGCGGGAAGCGACCAGCGCGGCACCGTCTTCGCCGCCTACGACGTCTCCCGCGGCATCGGGGTCTCCCCCTGGTACTACTGGGCGGATGTCCGGCCCGTCCACCGGGACGGCCTCTACGTGCTGCCGGGGCTGCACACGCAGGGCACCCCGGCGGTGAAGTACCGCGGCTTCTTCGTCAACGACGAGAACCCGGCCCTGGGCACCTGGGCGCCCTCGGTCTTCGGGCCGGGCAAGGCGCCCGGCTTCCCGGGCGGTTTCAACGCCGCGTTCTACGCCAAGCTCTTCGAGCTGCTGCTGCGGTTGAAGGGCAACTACCTGTGGCCGGCGGTGTGGGGCCGGGCGTTCGCCGAGGACGACCCCGCCAACCACGCCACCGCCACGGCGTACGGCGTGGTGATGGGCACCTCCCACGAGGCACCGATGATGCGCGGCATCGAGGAGTGGAACCGGCACGCCGTACCCGCCGTACGCGACAAGGACGGCACGATCGTCACCCCCGGTCACGACCCCTACGGCGGCACCGGCGAATGGTCCTTCCGCTACAACGCCGAGGCCGTCAAGGCGTATTGGCGCGACGGGATCCGGCGGATGGCCGACCAGGGCTTCGAGGGGGTGGTGACCCTCGGCATGCGCGGCAACGGCGACACCGCGCTGAGCGACGGGGACGGCATCGAGCTGATGGGGCAGATCATCGCCGCCCAGCGGCAGATCATCGCCGAGGTCACCGGCAAGGACGTCACGACCGTGCCGCAGGTGTGGACGATGTACAAGGAGGTGCAGCGCTACTGGGACCACGGTCTGCGCGCGCCCGACGACGTCACCGTCGTCTTCACCGACGACAACTGGGGCAACGTGCGCAAGCTGCCGGACACCGTCCGCGACCCGCGGTCCGGCGGCTACGGCCTCTACTACCACTTCGACTACGTGGGGGCCAGCCGCAACTACAAGTGGGTCGACACCAACTCCCTGCCCAACGTCCTGGACCAGCTCCACCAGGTCCACGCCTTCGGCGGTCACGGCCTGTGGGTGTGCAACTCGGGGGACGTCAAGGGCAACGAGCGGCCCACCCAGTTCTTCCTCGACTACGCGTGGGCGCCCGACCGGTGGACCCGGGACGATCTCGACGAGTGGGATCTGCGGTACGCGCGGCAGAACTTCGACGGGCGGCTCGCCGAGGAGATCGCCGCCGTCCTGCGGACGTACGAGCAGTTGCAGGCGCGCCGCAAACCGGAGCTGCTCAACCGCCGGCAGACGCTGGACCCGTCGAAGGACCCGGCGAGCGCGTCCGCCGTCGTCACCGACGACCGGGCCACCCCTTTCAGCCAGACCGACTACGGGGAACTGGACCGGGTCACCGGGGAGTGGCAGGAGCTGGCCGCCCGCGCCGACCGCGTCGCCACCCGGCTGCCCGCGCGCGACCAGGACGCCTGGTTCGAGCTGGTCGGCTACCCGGTGCAGGCCACCGCCAACCTGTACCTGCTGCGGCAGGCACAGTTCACCAACCTGCTGTACGCCGCGCAGGGCAGGGCCGCCACCAACGACCTGGCCGACCGCGCTGAGGCCCGGTTCGCCGACGACGTCGCGCTGGCCGATCGCTTCAACAACCGTGTCGCCGGCGGCAGATGGAAGGGCTTCCAGACGCAGACCCACATCGGTTACGGCGACCAGGACCGCTACGGCGCCGACGCGGCGTGGCAGGAGCCGCCCGCCCCCGACCACATCTTCCCCGCCGTCCGGCGGATCGACCCGCCCACGGCGGCGCGGATGGGCGTGGCGGTCGACGGTTCCGCGGCCTGGTGGCCGCACGCGGCGGAGGATGCCGTACTGCCCGTGTTCAGCCCCTACGGGACCCGGCCGGCCCCCTGGGTCGACGTCTTCAACCGCGGCCTCACGCCGTTCCGTTACCGGATCCGTACGGGTGTGCCCTGGCTGACCGCGGACCGCCCGGCCGGCACGGTCGTGCGGGAGCGGCGCGTCGTCTTCGCCGTCGACTGGGAGCGGGCGCCGCGGGGCGTCACCCGGGTCCCGGTGACGCTCACCGGCTCGGAGGGCACGCAGGTCACCGTGACGGCCGTGATCGACCACCCGGCCGTCCCCCGCTCCCGCCTCAAGGGCTTCGTCGAGGCGGGCGGTCATGTCAGCGTCGAGGCCGCGCACTTCTCGCGTTCCGTGGCCGCCGGCGGTGTCTCCTGGCAGCGTGTGCCCGGCATCGGCCGCACCGGCGACGGCATGGAACCGTTCCCCGTCACCGCGCCCCGCCAGAGCCCGGGCCACGGTCCCCGACTGGAGTACGACGTCAGCCTGTTCACCACGGGCACCGTCACCGTCTGGGCTCATGTCTCCCCGCGCAACGCGGCGCTGCCGGGCGGCGCCGGTCTGCTCTACGCCGTGTCGTTCGACGACGCGGCGCCGCAGAGCGTGGACATCGTCGCCGCCACCGGCTCCAGCGACCTGACCATGAACACGCAGTGGGGCCGCAACACGGCCGACAACGTCAACCGGACCGCGACCCGTCACCGGATCGGCTCCCTGGGGCACCACGTCCTGAAGGTCTGGATGGTCGACCCCACCGTGGTGCTCCAGAAGATCGTCATCGACACCGGCGGCCTGAGGTACAGCTACCTCGGCCCTGAGGAAAGCATGCGGCTGACATGAACCTCCGACGTACCCCCTCCACGAGGCGGCCCTCGTCGCCGCGCCGGATCGCGGTCGCGGTGACCGCCGTGGTCGCCTGCTGCGCCGTCCCCTCGGCGGTGGCCGCGGCCCTTGGTGAGACCGCCGCGCCGCCCGCCCCCACCGCGGCCCCGGCTCCAGCGGGCGGCCAGTGGGTGCACACCTGGTCGGCGACACCCCAGCTGACGGAGCCGGCCAACATGCCGCCCGCGCCGTACACCCGCGCCGACCGGGTGCTCGCGGACACCACCGTCCGCCAGACCGTCCACCTGTCCACCGGCGGGCGGCGGGTGAGGCTGCGCCTGTCCAACGCGTTCGGCGGCACGGACCTGCCGGTGACCGGCGTGTCCCTGGCCCGGCCGGCCGGCGGTACGGCGGGCACCGCGGCCGTGGTCCCCGGCAGCACCCGCAGGGTGACGTTCGGCGGAAGCCCGGGCATCGACATCCCCCGGGGCGCCCAGGCCGTCAGCGACCCCGTCGACTTCGCCGTCCCCGCGGACGGCAACCTCACCGTCACGCTCTACCTCGCGCAGGGGCAGGCGTCCACGGACATCACCTCGCACCCCGGGTCGCGCACGACGTCGTACCTGCTGACCGGCGACCACCTCGACGACGGCGACCTGCCGGGGGCCACCCCCGTCGACCACTGGTACTTCCTCGGCGGCGTCGAGGCGTGGTCACCGCGCGAGGGCTCGGCCGCGGTCGTCCTGGGCGACTCCCTCACCGACGGCCGCGGGTCGACGACCAACCACAACGACCGCTGGCCGGACCAGTTCGGAACCCGCCTGCACGCCAGGACCGGCACGCGGGACATCGCCGTCGTCAACCAGGCCGCGGGCGGCAACCGGGTCCTGCACGACGGCCTCGGGCCCAACGCCCTCGCCCGGCTGGACCGCGACGTCCTCGCCACGAGCGGCGTCACCCGGCTCATCGTGTTCGAGGGCATCAACGACATCGGCACCGCCGACCCGACGCAGGCCGCGGCACAGCAGGTCACACGCGAACTCATCGGCGCCTACCGGCAGATCGTCGCCCGCGCCCACGCCCAGGGCATCCGCGTCTACGGCGCGACCCTCACGCCCCTGGGCGGCAACGCCTACGACGACCCGGCCGGCGCGCACGAGGCCGCACGGCAGGCCGTCAACCGGTGGATCCGCACCAGCGGGGTGTTCGACGCCGTCATCGACTTCGACGCCGCCGTCCGCGACCCCGCCGCCCCACGACAGCTGCTGCCCGCCTACGACACCGGCGACCACCTCCACCTCGACCCCGCCGGCTACCGCGCCCTGGCCGACGCGGTCCCGCTGCGCCTGTTCCGATGAGACGGCGGACCCGGACGCGTGACAGGCGTCCGGGGATGCCGCGGCGGCCCGGCTCCGGTCCTCGTCGAGAGGTCCGGAGCCGGGCCGCTGCGACATGTCACGCGCCGGCCGGCGGGTCCTG
This sequence comes from Streptomyces sp. NPDC014801, assembly GCF_043082085.1. Classification (NCBI taxonomy): domain Bacteria; kingdom Bacillati; phylum Actinomycetota; class Actinomycetes; order Kitasatosporales; family Streptomycetaceae; genus Streptomyces; species Streptomyces sp. NPDC014801. The sequence continues at coordinate 15,081 of NZ_JBIBXG010000017.1, forward strand.
CTCGAAACGGGCGTGCATGCGCCGGGTGTGATCGACCTCCCGCAGCGCACCCGTCAGGCGCACGCTCGCCGTCAGGCGGGTGTCGGCGCTGGAGGCCGCCAGCCGGAGCTCCAGCGCGCCGGGTTCGACGATGCGCCGTCCGTCGCGGCCGGTGAAGGAGGCGAGGTCGGCCGGCACGCCGACCCGTACCCGCCGGGACTGGCCGGGTGCGAGCGGGACGCGGGTGTAGCCGACGAGCCGCTGCACGGGCTGGACGACGGAGGCGACCGGGTCGTGCAGATACAGCTGGACGACCTCGCTGCCCTGCCGGTCCCCGGTGTTGCGCACGGTGAACGCCAGGGAGAACTCGCCCGAGGTGTCCGTCTCGGCCCGCTCCACGGTCAGGTCGCACCAGTCGAACGACGTGTACGACAGGCCGTGCCCGAACGGGAACGCCGGCGTCGGGTCGATGCTGGAGACGTCACCGGCCTGGGCGAGACGCGCGCCGAGGTAGGTGGCGGGCTGCCCGCCGGAGCCGCGCGGCACGCTGACCGGCAGCCGCCCGGAGGGGTTGGTCCGGCCGCTGAGGACGCCGGCGATGGCGGTGGTGCCCTCCACCCCGGGGAAGAAGGACTGCACGATCGCGGCCGCCTCGCCGGTGGCGCGGCCGAGCGCGTAGGGACGGCCCGCGAGCAGCACCGCGACGACCGGCTTGCCGGTGTCCAGCAGGGCGTCGAGCAGCCGCTGCTGGGCACCGGGCAGCTCCAGCGACTCGGCGTCGCAGCCCTCGCCGCTGGTCCCCCGGCCGAAGAGACCGGAGCGGTCGCCGAGCGCCACGACCACCACGTCGGCCTCCCGCGCGGCGTGCACGGCCTCCGGGATCCCGAACACGTCCCCGTCGTCGACCCCGGTGCCGCGTACGACGGTCAGCTCGGCGTCGGGGAACTCGCGGGCGAGGGCGTCGCGCATTGTGGGCAGGTCGATGCCGGCCGGTGTCTGCGGGTGGTGCACGCCGACGTGCTGGGGGAAGGAGTAGCAGCCCAGCACGGCCCCGGCTTCGGTGGCGTTGGGGCCGATCAGCGCGATGCGGCGGGGCCCGGTCAGCGGCAGGGTGCCGTCGTTGGCGAGGAGGACGACGGCCTCCTCGGCGACGGTGCGGGCCAGTTCGCGGTTGGCGGGCGAGTCCAGGTCGACGGTGCCGCGCAGGGCGTCCGGGTCGTCCGGGTCGGCGCCGTCGAGGACGGCCGGGACGGGACTCCAGTCGGCGTCGAGCAGACCGAGCCGGGCCTTCTGGGTGAGGACGCGGCGTACGGCACGGTCGACCAGGTCCTCCGGGACGCGGCCGGCGCGGACGGCGTCGACGAGCGGGGCGCCGTAGGTCTTCACCGTGGGCAGCTCGATGTCCACGCCGGCCCGCAGGGCCGTGCCGGCGGCCTCCGCCCAGTCCCCGGCGACACCGTGGAGGGTGTGGAGGAAGGCGATGCCGAAGTAGTCGGCGACGACCGTGCCGTCGAAGCCCCAGGTGTCGCGCAGCAGGCCGGTGAGGAGGTCCTCGTCGGCCGCCGAGGGCATGCCGTCGGTGTCGGTGTAGGCGTGCATGACGGACTGCGCCTTGCCTTCGACCAGTGCCATCTCGAAGGGCGGCAGGACGATGTCGGCCCGCTCGCGCGGCCCCATGCCGACGGGTGCGAGGTTGCGGCCGGCGCGGGAGGCGGAGTACCCGGCGAAGTGCTTGAGGGTGGCGACGACACCGGCGGACTGCAGGCCCTGGACATAGGCCGTGCCGATGCTGCCGACGAGGTAGGGGTCCTCGCCGATGGTCTCCTCGACCCGGCCCCAGCGCGCGTCGCGCACCACGTCCAGGACGGGCGCGAGGCCCTGGTGGACGCCGACGGCCCGCATGTCGCGGCCGATGGCGGCGGCCATGCGGCGGATCAGGTCCGGGTCGAAGGTGGCGCCCCAGGACAGCGGGACGGGGTAGGCGGTGGCGCCCCAGGTCGCGAATCCGGCCAGGCACTCCTCGTGCGCCAGCGCGGGGATGCGGAAGCGGTTCCCGGCCGTGATCCGGCGCTGGGTGCGCAGCAGGGAGAGCGCGCCGAGCGCGGGGTCGACGGGCGCGGTGCCGAAGGGGCGGGTGAGCTGTCCCAGGCCGGTCGGCAGGAGGGCGTCGAGGTCGACGGCCTCCTCCATGTCGTGCTGGTGCGGGGCGACTTCGCCGCCTTCGTCGGAGGCGCCGACCCAGACGCCGTACAGCTGGGCGACCTTCTCCTCGACGGTCATGGCCTCGATCAGCGCGGACACACGGCTGGGGATGTCCTGGGAGGGGTCGTTCCACAGGGGGACTTCGGGGGTGGTCTCTACGGCCACGTTGGCGGTCACTTTCCTCCCACTCCCATCAGGCCCTGGACGAGGGCCCTGCGGGCGAACAGGTAGACGAGCAGGACGGGCACCATGGACAGCGTCACCGCGCCGAGCAGGCCGGGGATGTCGACGCCGTGTTCGGTCTGGAAGTTGTACAGACCCAGGGTGATCACCTTGGTGTTGTCGGACTGGGTCAGGACGAGCGGGAAGAGGAAGCCGTTCCACGCCTGCAGGGCGGAGAACACCACGATGGTGGACAGGCCGCCGCGGGAGAGCGGGACGACGAGCTGGAAGAACATCCGGCGCGGGCTCGCGCCGTCCATCGTCATGGCCTCGAACAGCTCCGGGGAGATGTCCCGCATGGCCCCGCTGAGGATGAGCGCGGACATCGGCAGGCAGAACGCCGCCGTGGGCAGGATGACCCCCAGCAGGTTGTCGTACAGGCCCGCCTCGCTGATCAGGTAGAACATCGGGACGATGACCGCCTGGGCGGGGATGGCGAGGCCCAGCAGGAACAGCCGGAAGATCTGCGAGGTGACGCGGCTGCGGCTGCGGACGATGGCGTAGGCCAGCGGCGGTACGAGCAGCAGGACCACGGCGACCACGCAGACGGTCACCACGATGGTGTTGAGGAAGTACCGGCCGAAGCCCGAGTCGAAGGCCCCGGTGTAGTTGTCCAGGGTGAAGTCCTCGGGGAAGGACACGGGGCCGTTCTTGGCGTAGTCCTGCCGGGTGCGCAGGGTCGCCGCCAGCATCACGTACAGCGGCAGGCCGACCAGGACCAGCCAGACGAGCGAGCCGGCGCCGGCGAGGTAGTTGGGGCGCCGCCTCATGACACGCCCTCCATCGAGCTGCGCATCTTGTCGTAGCCGGAGACGCGGACGACGACCAGGGAGATGATCGTGGCCGCGACGACCAGGCAGAGGGCGATGGCCGAGCCGGCGCCGAAGTCGAAGCCCTTGAAGGCCTTCTGGTACATGTAGTAGGCGCTGATCGTGGTGTCGGTGCCCGGTCCGCCCTGGGTGAGGATGAGCACGGTCTCGAAGGTGGTGAGCCCGCCGACGATCATGAGGATCATCGAGGTGATGACCGAGTTGCGCAGCTGCGGCAGGGTGATGTGGAAGAACTGCCGGTAGCGTCCCGCCCCGTCGATCGCGGCCGCCTGGTAGAGCACCTGCGGGACGGCGCGTGCGGCGCCCTGGTAGATCAGCGTGTGGAACGGGGTGAACTGCCAGGTGCTGACGAAGGCCAGCACGCCGATGGCCGTGGCCTGCTTGCCGAACAGGTTGCCGTCCCCGAACAGCCAGGTCATCCGCGCGGGGATGCCGAAGTTCGGGTCGAGCAGCGCCCGCCACAGCACCGAGACGGCGGTGGAGGACAGCAGCAGCGGGACGAAGTAGATCGCGGACAGCACGGCCCGGTTGCGCTGGTGGCCGGCGGCCCACACGCCGAGGACGATGCTCAGCGGTGTCTGGAGGGCGACGCCGAGGGCGGTGAGCAGCAGGGTGAGCCAGATGCTCTTGATCATCACCGGGTCGTCGAGGATGCGGGACCAGTTGTCGGTACCGACGAACGTCGGGGAACCGAGGCCGTTCCAGCTCATGAAGGACAGCACCGCGACCATGATCAGCGGGGCGATGGCGAACAGGGCGAAGAACACGGTGGCGGGCAGCGCCCAGAGGAACCCCGGGCGCGTGCCGTGTGCGGTGTGGGACCCCTCGGCCCGCCGCCGGGCCCTGCCGGGGGCCGCGGCGGCGGAGGGGGCGCTCGTGATCTGTGTGGTCATGAGCGGTTCATTCGCTGGGAAGGGCCTGCATGGCCTTGACGAAGCCGTCCGCGTCGAGCTGTCCGTTGAAGAACTGCTGGACGGCCTGGTGGATCGGCGTCATCGCGGACGGCGGGTAGGCCTGGTCCCAGGACAGCTGGAAGGACTTGGCCTTGGCGACCAGGTCGTACTGGAAGCGGGAGTACTCCGGGCTGGCCGAGGTGCCGAGGAACTGCGGGGTGTTGGTCGTGGTCGGCAGGTTGCCGATGGCGAGCTGCGCCTTGACGAACTCGTCGGAGTACATGAGCTTCAGGAACGCGGCGACGGCCTCGGGGTGCTTGGTCTTCTTCAGCACCGAGTAGAAGTTGTTGGTGTTGCCGACGACGTTGCCCGGGTCGCCCTTGCCGCCGGGGATCGCCGGGAAGGTGCTGTAGCCGAGCCCCTTGGCCGCGAAGTCCTTGGCGTCCTGCTGCTGCTGGGCGTAGTACCAGGAGCCCATGAGCTCGAAGCCGGCCTTGCCGGAGGCGACCAGCGCCGGGGAGGCGCCGTTGGTGTACTTCACCGAGTCGTAGTTGGTGCCGAAGGCTCCGGCGTCGACGAGGTCCTTGAGCATGCCGAGGGCCTTCTTGCTGTCCGCGCTGGCCCAGGCGTCCTTGTCCCCGCCGAGGGCCTTCTCGAACAGGCCGGGTCCGGCGACGCGGTCGTAGACGTACTCGAACCACATCAGCGTCGGCCACTGGTCGCCGCCGCCGAGGGCGATCGGCGTGACACCCTCGGCCTTCAGCTTCCGTACGGCGGCGAGGAGTTCGTCCCAGGTCTTGGGCGGCTGCACACCGGCCTTGGCGAGCACGTCCTTGTTGTGGAAGAGCAGGACGGGCTGGGTGCCGCGCATGGGGATGCCGTAGGCCTTGCCGTCGACGACGGCGCTGTTGAACACCGAGGGCAGGAACTTGTCCTTCAGGCCCGGGTCCTGCTTGACGAAGTCGTCCAGCGGCATCAGCAGGTCGGCCTTGACGAACGGCTGGATGGAGCCGCCGCCCCAGTTGAAGAAGATGTCCGGGGCCTGCGGGGTGTTGATGATGGTCTGCAGCTTCTGCTGGTAGTCCGCGCCGGGGATGGTGTCGAGGACGGCCTTGACGTCGGACGTCTTGTTGAAGGTGTCGACGATCTGCTTCTCCACCTTGTTGCTGGCGTCCCCGTAGACCAGCACGTGAATCCTGCCGTCGTTCGAGGAGCCCCCGCCGCCCCCGTTTCCGCAGGCCGCGACGGTCGCCGTGAGGGCGAGGGTCGCGGCGCAGGCGAGCACCCGGGCCATCCGTGTACGCATGGTCATCTGCCTTCCGAAAGTTTCGACAGCAACGCCGAAAGTCCTGCGGCTGGACAGTAGGGGCCGAGGGAAGAGTCGGTCAACGGTCGTGCACGCACACGGCCAAACCGTTATCGGAGGGCATGGCCTATGCTGCCGCCATGCCTGGAGAAGACGAGGTGGACCGCAGGGTCACCCTGGCGACGGTGGCGCGAGAGGCCGGAGTTTCGCTTCCGACAGTTTCGAAGGTCCTCAACGGTCGTTCGGATGTCTCCCCCGCGACCCGGGCCAAGGTCGAACGGCTCCTCGACTCCCACGGCTACCGCCGGCGCACGCCGGGCGCACCCCAGTCCCCGCTCATCGAGATCGTCTTCCACGAGCTCGAGAGCGTGTGGGCGATGGAACTCATCCGCGGCGTGGAGAACGTGGCCAAGCGCACCAACGCCACCGTCGCGCTCACCGAGAGCGGCACCCGGCAGGCCCCGGGGCCCGAGTGGATCGCCGGCGTCCTGCGCCGCAGACCCCTGGGCGTGCTGCTGGTCTTCTCCACCGTGCCGGAGGACGTCAAACGGCAACTGCGCTCCCGCGCCATCCCGTTCGTCATCGTGGACCCGGCGGGCGACCCGGACCCCGACGTGCCCTCCGTCGGATCGGCCAACTGGGCCGGCGGCCTCGCCGCCACCCGGCACCTCACCGACCAGGGCCACCGGCGGGTCGCCATCATCACCGGGCCGCCGGACCTGATGTGCTCCCTGGCCCGCCTGGACGGCTACCGTTCGGCGCTGACCATGGCCGGCCTCGACGTCGACCCGGAACTCGTGCGGTTCGGCGACTTCCACGTCCAGGGCGGCTACGACCATGCCCTGGAGCTGCTGCGGCGGCCGGACCGGCCGACCGCCGTCTTCGCCGGCAGCGACCTGCAGGCCCTCGGCGTCCTGGAGGCCGCCCGGGTGCTCGGCCTGAGCGTGCCCGGGCAGCTGTCGGTGGTCGGCTACGACGACGTGTCGCTCGCGCAGTGGTCGAGCCCGCCGCTGACCACCGTGCAACAACCGCTGCAACGCATGGCCGAGGAGGCCGCCCGGATGCTGCTGCGGCCGCCCGACCCCCGCAAGGCCGCCCAGCGCATCGAACTCGCCACCCACCTGGTGATACGGCAGAGCACCGCACCCCCGGCGAACGGCTGACGCCGGCGAGGGCGCCGGGGGTGCGCCACCGCCCCGCTCGGCGTCCTGGGGACGGGTTACCTACTTTGACATAGGTATCGATCCATACCTACAGTGGCCGTATGCCCCCGCACAGCGCGTCCGAGCAGGACATCGACCACCTGGCCGCCGGCCTCGTGGCCTGCCTGCCCGCGCTGTCCCGGGCCATGGAGCGGCAGGTCGACCGGGACTTCCCGCACCCCAAGCCCTCCGAGGCCCAGATCGCCCTGTTGCGGCACGTCGAGACCCACGAGGGCGTCACGGTCCGCGCGGCCGCGGACGCGCTGCTGATGAAGCCGAACAACGTCAGCGCGCTGGTCACGCAGCTCACCGAGCAGGGACTGCTGGAGCGCCGGCAGGACGCCGCCGACAAGCGGGTCGCCCATCTGCACCTGACCCCCACCGCGCGGCAGCGCATCAGCGAGGTCAACCAGCTCATGGGCGCCCATGTCGTCCACGCGCTGCGCGCCCTGACCGACGGCGAACTGGACGCGCTCGGCTCCGCCCTGGGCGCGCTCACGTCCCTGCAGCGGCAGCTCCGCCACACCGCCCGCTGATCACCACGCGACCGGCTCCCCCGGGGGCCGCGGTCGCGAACGGTGCGGGCCGTCGTCCCCGATCACGGCCCTTTCTCTCACTCCCCCTGCCCGGTAGCCGGCCACGGTACGACGTCCCTCGACCGATGGCCGTCGCCGAGCCCCGCCGGCAGCTCGCGCACCGTCCGCGCCTGCGCGCCGACCCGACGAAAGACAGACACCGTCATGTCCACCGACAGCCTCGCCTCCTCCTCCGCGCCGCCCGCCGCCGCGCCCGCCGGCCCACCGCACGGGCCGCGCGGGTTGCGCGCCAACCCCTGGCTGACCCTCGTCGCCGTCGCCTTCGGACTGTTCATGGTCGGCCTCGACGGCTCCGTCGTCTCGATCGCCAACCCGGACATCGGCCGCGATCTGCACGCCTCCACCGCCGGTCTGCAGTGGGTCACCAACTCCTACCTGCTGGCCCTCGCCGCCGCCCTCATCCTCGGCGGCAAGCTCGGCGACCGCTTCGGCCGCCGCACCTTCTACCTGATCGGCGTCGCGGGCTTCACCGCCGCCTCCGTCGCCATCGGCCTGTCCGGGTCCATCGAGGGCGTCATCGCCTTCCGCGCCGCACAGGGCCTCTTCGGCGCCCTTCTGATGCCCAACACCCTCGGCATGCTGCGGGCGGTGTTCCCGCCGAGGAAGTTCGGCATGGCGGTCGGCATCTGGGCCATGGTCTCCTCGGTGTCCACCGCGCTGGGGCCCATCGTCGGCGGCCTGCTCGTCCAGCACGTCGGCTGGGAGTCCGTGTTCTTCATCAACGCCCCCATCGGCGTCCTCGCGCTCGTCGTCAGCGCGCTGGTCCTGCCGCAGAGCAGGAACACCGCCGCGGCCGGCGAGACCTTCGACGTCGTCGGGGTCGTCCTGCTGGCCCTCGGGCTGCTCGCCGTCGTCTTCGGCGTGGTCAAGGGCGAGACGTGGGGCTGGACTTCGGGCGGCACCCTGGGTGCCGTCGCGGCCGGTCTGGCGGTCCTTCTCGCGTTCGGACGGTACGAGACGCGGATCGCCTCGCCGCTTCTGCCCATGCGGCTCTTCCGCAATCCGGCGCTGACCATCGGCACCGTCATCACCGCGCTGAACTTCTTCGTCCTGCTCGGCGTGATCTTCTTCGTCATGCTCTACCTGCAGAACGTACGCGGGTTCACCCCGGTCGAGGCCGGCGTGCGCACGCTTCCGCTGAGCCTCGCCTCGGTCGTGGCGTCCCCGCTGGGCGCGGCGCTCACGGACCGCTTCGGGCCGCGGCTGACCATGCCGCTCGGCATGGCACTGCAGGCCGTCGCCTGCTTCGTCGTGCTCGGCTGGAGCGCCGACTCGTCGTACTCCCTGCTGTGGCCGCCGTTCATCGCGCTCGGCTTGGGCGTCGGCATGGTGATGTCGTCCTCCTCCGACGCCATCGTGGGCAACGCCCCGGTGCGCGACGGCGGCGTGGCGGGCGGTCTGCAGGCCACCGCCCTGCAGATCGGCGGCGCGCTCGGCACCTCCGTCCTGGTGTCCCTCATCGGCAGCCGGGTCGGCTCCACCCTCACCGGCGAACTCACCGCGGCCGGCGTGCCCCCGCAGGCCGCCGCAGCCCTGGCGGAGGCCAAGGACGCCGTCGCCATGGGCGCCGCCCCCGTGTCCGACGAGATGCCCGTCCGGCTCCGCTCCGCCGTCGTCGAGGGCAGCCATCAGGCGTTCCTGAACGGCGTGCACACCTCCGTGCTGGTCGCGGGCGTGCTGTGCGTCCTCGGCGCCCTGCTCGCGGTGGCGGGCGTACGGCGCAGTGCCGGCACGGCCGCCCACTGAGGGGCCGTCAGCGCGGAGGGGTGAGCCCCGCGGGTGTGCCAGGCCGCCATGCCCCTGGCTGCCTGGCACACCGGGTGGGGGGGTTCGACGCGCCGTGTGTGTGACCGCCGCCGCGACGGCCGGCGCCTAAGGCCGGGCGCCAGGGCCGGTGACCAGGTCGTCGAGCAACCGGGCCAGCTGCTGCGGCGCCTGCAGGTGGGCCATGTGGCCCTGGCCGGGGAGCAGGTGGACGTCGGCGTGGGCGATGCGGCGCCGTACGTCGTCGAACGACGTCCCGTAGGGGCCCGTCCCCTCGTTCAGCTCGCCGAGGACGAGGTCGACGCGGTCCGCGCGTCCGGCCATCTCCTCCGGCGGCGGTGCGGCGTTCAGCGCGGCGAGTTCGGCGTACGCCGCCTTGCTCACCTCCCGCAGGACCGACCACGCGCGGCGGTCCGCCCGCAGGGCCTCGACGTGCGCCGCGTCGAAGCCGGAGATCTTCCGGTTCACCAGCTCGATCGTGGTGTCCCAGTCCTCCGCCTCCGCGGCGGCCTTCAGGTCCGGCAGCGCCTGCTCGGCGAAGGGGCGTACGACCGGCTCGTAGGCGATGACGTGGCGCAGTGGGCGTTCGCCGGCGAGCAGCAGCGCGATCAGGCCTCCGTAGCTCCAGCCGAACAGCGCCCGGGTGCCGGCGAACTCGTCGAGGACCACACCGAGATCCTCGACCTCCGTCCGCAGCGCGTACGCGTCGGTCAGCGGCCCCGAGGGGGCGCGGCCCCGGCGGTTGACGACCGCCACCGACGGCCAGGCGCGGACGGCCGCGGCCACATGACGCCACGCGCGGGCGTCGCTCATCGCTCCCGGCACGACCACCAGCCCCGGCGCGTCCGGCTCGCCGTACACATCGACCGTGACCCAACTGCCGCCACTGACCGGCAACTTCTTCCGCAACGTCTGTTCCATGCCGCCATTATGGAGCGAACGCTCTACAATGCGAGGGTGCATACGCCGACCCGACCACCCCGTGGACGACCCCGCTCCTTCGACCGTGACCGCGCGGTCCTCGAGGCCGCCCGTCTCTTCTGGCGCCACGGCTACTCCGGCACATCGACGCGTGCGCTCACCACGGCCCTGGGCCTGTCGACGTCCAGCCTGTACGCGGCCTTCGGCAGCAAGGCCGGGCTGTTCGAGGAGGCGGTGCGGACGTACGCCGAGCGCTACCGGGAGATCTACCGGCAGGCCGTGGCCGAGCCGGACCTCGGGACCGTCGTCGAGCGGGTCCTGGTGGACTCGGCCCACGAGTTCACGCAGCCGAGCGAGGTCCATCCGGGCTGCCTGCTGAGCAGCGCCGCGATGACCGACAGCACGAGCACGCTCGACACCAGCGCCCACTACGCCGAGTTGCACGCCTGGAACGAGGGCGCTCTCCACGCACGCGTCGAGCGGGCCGTGCGGGACGGGGAACTCACCGCCGGGACCGACGCGGCTGCCCTGACCGGCCTCGTCCAGTCCGTCGTCCACGGGATGTCGGTGCGGGCCCGTCTGGGCGCGAGCCGTACGGACCTCCTCGTCACGGCACGGCTCACCCTCGACCTGGTCCGCGGTCTGTTCACCACCCCCGACACCTGACGGCCGCCATGTGCGCGTCACGTTTGGGGGTAGCCTGCGTCACCATGACACGTGCGTGGATCCTGCCCCTGGCGTACGGGGCGTGCGGCGCGGCCCTCGCAGCGGTGCTCGTCCTGCGAGGAGAGGCCGGATCCGCCGTGGCGCCCCTGTCGGCATTCCTGCTCCTGGCCGCGGTGAACTCGCCGCTGATCTTCCCCAGGTCCGTCGGAGCGGAGGAGGCGCGGCGCCGCAGCGCGGCCGACGGCCGGCCGGTCGTGTACTGGCGGCCCGGCTGCACGTACTGCATGCGCCTGCGGCTGCGGCTGGGCCGCAAGGCCTCCCGGGCCCACTGGGTCGACATCTGGCGCGACCCGGCCGGGGCCGCGGCGGTACGGGAGGCGAACGACGGCAACGAGACCGTTCCGACCGTCGTCGTCGCGGGCCGCGCGCACACCAACCCGGACCCGGCGTGGGTGCGCGAGCAGCTGTCACCCCAACCGCCACGCGAACGCGCGACCCGTCGCGGAGGCGACCACCACACGGTCTGACGATGAGTTTCGTCCACGGCCCGAGTCTGTCTTGATATGACACGCATCATCGCCGACATCTCGATGTCCCTCGACGGCTTCGTCACCGGGCCCGACCCCGGCCCCGACAACGGTCTGGGCGACGGCGGCGAGGCCCTGCACACCTGGGCCTTCTCCGACGACCCCGACGATCGCCGGATGCTGCGGGAGGCCACCGCCCGCTCCGGTGCCGTCGTCCTCGGCCGGCGGCTCTTCGACGTGGTCGACGGGCCCCACGGCTGGGACGACACGGTCGGGTACGGCGCCGGCGAGGTGGGCAAGCCCTCCTTCGTCGTCGTGACCGCTTCACCCCCCAAATCGGTGCGGCTGACCGGTCTCGACTGGACGTTCGTCACCACCGGTCTGGCCGACGCCGTCACCGCCGCGCGCGAGCGCGCCGAGGCGGCCTCAGCGACGGCCGGCAAGGACCTGGACGTCGTCCTCATGGGCGGCGGCGCGACGATCGGCTCCGCGCTCGCGGCCGGCCTGGTCGACCTGCTCTCGCTGCACCTCGCTCCCGTGGTGCTGGGCGCCGGGACACCCCTGTTCACCGGCGGAGCGCCCCGCACGCTGATCCAGCGCGAGGTGACCGTCACCTCGACCGCGACCCACCTGATCTACGACTGCGTACGGCCGGGGGCGGACGCCTGACCTTCGACGCCGCACAGATCAGAGGATCTCGTCCATGTGGTCCTCCACCCAGGTCCGCAGCTGGGCCAGGGGCTGCGCGACGCTGCGGCCGAGCGGGGTCAGTTCGTACTCGACGTGCAGGGGCACGGCGGGGTAGACGGTCCGTTCCACAAAGCCCCGGTCCTCCAGGCGGCGCAGCGTGGCGGTGAGCACCTTGGGGCTCACGCCCTCCAGGCGCTTCTGCAGGGCACCGAAGCGCTGCGGCCCCTCCTCCATCGCGCCGATGGCCAGCGCCGACCACTTGTTGGCCAGGAGGTCCAGCACCTCGCGGCAGGGGCACTGGGCGGCGTACACGTCGTGGTGGTCGTGCTTTTGTGTGCCGCAGAGTGTCGCCATCGTGTCTCCCTCGCCTGTCGCCTGCCCCATCAGCATACTTCCCATAGGGAAGTAGGTGCCCTTGCGGGTTACTACGTCCCCGGAGCTACGTTACGGGCACATCGAAAGCCCGCTGGGACACGATCAGGAGCAGCCGTCATGAGCACGATCCCGCAGACCATGCCCGCCGTCGCCTACCGCAAGAGCCTGCCGGTGGACGACGCCGAGAGCCTCGTGGACCTGACGCTGCCGGTGCCCCGGCCGGGACCGCGTGACCTGCTCGTGCAGGTCGAGGCGATCGCGGTCAACCCGGTCGACTACAAGATCCGGCAGAACAGCGACCCGGGCGGCGAGCCCAAGGTCCTCGGCTGGGACGCGGCGGGCACCGTCGTCGCCGTCGGCGAGGAGGTCGAGTCCTTCCGGGTGGGCGACGAGGTGTTCTACGCCGGCGCCCTCGACCGGCCGGGCGCCAACTCCCGCTTCCACGCGGTGGACGAGCGCATCGCCGGCCACAAGCCCACCTCGCTCTCCTTCGCGGAGGCGGCCGCGCTCCCTCTGACCTCACTGACCGCATGGGAGGGACTGTTCGAGCATCTCGGTCTGCACACCGGTGCGCTCAAGCAGTCGGGCACGCTGCTGGTCACCGCCGCGGCGGGCGGCGTCGGGGCGATGGTGTCCCAGCTGGCCCGCGCGCTGACCAGTCTCACGGTGATCGGCACCGCATCCCGCCCCGAGACCGCCGAGTTCGCCCGGCGCATGGGTGCCGCGCACCTCGTGGACCACCGCGAGCCGCTCGCTCCGCAGGTGCGTGAAGTGGCCCCGCAGGGTGTCGACTTCGTCTTCGGCACCGCGGGAACCGACCGGAACCTTGCCGCCTACGCCGAGATCGTCAAGCCCTTCGGGCGGATCGTGGCCATCGACGACTTCGGCCCCGTCGAGATCGGTCTGCTGAAGTCCAAGAGCATCTCCTTCCACTGGGAGTTCATGTTCACCCGGTCGCTGCACCGGACCGCCGACCTCGCGGAACAGGGCCGGATCCTCGACCAGATCTCCCGCCTGGTGGACGCCGGCATCCTCACCACCACGGCCACCACGGACCTCGGAAAGATCAACGCCGAGCACCTGCGGGAGGCACACCGCATCCTGGAGTCCGGCAAGGCCATCGGCAAGATCACGATGACCGGCTTCTGACCGGCATTCCTCTCACGCCGGACAACCCTGGGCACCACGGAAGCACGAAGGTCCCCACGGACCTGCCGCGACCGTGCTCCCAGGGTTGTACCGCTCACGCCTCCTCTTGAGTGAGACGGGGCGTCCAGCGTGGGCTGTGCGGCTCAGCGACATGCCCTCACCTCGAAGGAGGGCCATCTGTTCTCTGCTGCTGCGCCGCCGGCTTCATGCCCTGTCTCAGCAGCCCTGCCCACAGGCGGAACCGGCCGGCCCGGTCAAGGGCTTCGTGGGCGGCCAGCAGTCCGCCGGTGACGGCGCCGAGGAAACCGCCGGCCAGGCAGTCCTGGCCCGCGAGGTAGAGGCCCTCGATCCCGGTCCGCGGGCGCAGCCAGTCCGCGAGTCCGGGGCGGTGCCCGTCGCCGAAGGCCGCCACGTCCTTGGCCAGCCCGTACAGGCTGCCGCCGGGCCAGCCGTCGAAGTGCTCGGCGCTCAGCGGAGTGCCGAGCTCGTGATAGGCCACCCGGCCCCTGGTGCGCGGCAGATGGCGGTACAGCTGCTCGAGCAGTTCCGCCGTGATCTCGGCCTTGAGCGCCAGGTAGGCGGGGTCGCGGTCCCGCCACCGTGACTCGTGGAAGGCTTCGAAGAGTCCAGGCCGCACGTAGGCGAGGATCTCGCCGGTCGACCGCCCGGGATGGCGTGTGATCCAGGTGGGGTCCTTGGCGCACGAGAAGGACAGGAACAGGCCGCTGGTGCGTCCTTTCGTGCCGTCGAAGAAGCCGTCGCAGTCGCCGTCGGTCACCATCATGTTGTGCCGCGGCAGTCCGAGTTCCGCCGGATCGCCGTCGAAGCCGAGGAAGAGCAGCACGAACGGGAACCCGCGCCGCATCCCGGCCAGCCGGCCGCTCTCGGCGAGGCGGCCGCGCAGGAGAGTGCCGAAGGTGTTCTGGGCACCCGCCGAGCTGACCACCACCGGCGCCCTGACGCGGGTGCCGTTCGCGAGTACCACGCCCGACGCCCGCGCTCCGTCCTCGTCGATCCGTGCCACCGGCGCCCGCACGAACACCTCACCACCTGCGGCCCTGATCCGCTCCAGCATCGCGCGTGCGATGGCCGCGCTCCCGCCCACCGGGTACCAGGCGCCGGTGCGGAAGTGCTCGAACAGCACCGCGACCATGAAGAACGGCAGGTGGGCCGTGGAGTCGGCCAGCAACAACGCGCTCTGGGTGAGCACCGCTTGGCGCAGCCTCTCGTCGCCGATCAGCTCGCACACCACCTCCCTGGCGGGCCGCAGCGCCTGCGGTGGCACGGCCGCCGCCCGCAGCGCTCGGGCCAGGCGCCGGGCCACCGGTCCGGACAATCGCCCGAGCGCGAGCACCGGCAGCACCGCCCGGCATCGGCTGATCAGCGCGAACAGCGCCTCGATCCCGGCCCGTTCCGCAGGGAAGCGTGCGATCAGCCCGGCCTTGTGGGCCTCGATGCCGACCGGCGCCCGATACACCTCCCCGGCCAAGCGGAACTCGTCGTAAGGATCACCCAACGGCGCCCATTGCAGTGCGCCGTCGGTCAGGTAGTCCGAGACGACCCGCACGGGCTCACGCGCCGCCAGCTGCCCGACGTAATGGATCCCCACGTCCCACTCCCAGCCGCGCCGCCGGTAGGCATGGGTGTAGCCGCCCGCCGTGTAGTGCTGCTCGAACACCGCCACCCGCCGGCCTTGTCGCGCCAGGCACACCGCGGTGGTCAGCCCGCCGGCCCCGGAGCCGATCACCACCGCGTCATACTCCGCCGCCACCTCGCCCGAGGCCAGCGGCCTGCCCACCAGCACACTTCTCGCGCTTCTCGCCATGTCCACCGCCCCTTCGCCGCCGTCCCCGGCGCCTGAAGCAACGAACCGGGGACGGCCCGCGTCACGCGCCCGTCGCCGCGGGCGCCACAGAAGCGGCGCCTAGGCAGAAGAACCACTTCGGTACGCGCCTCGGTCCTCCGGGGCCGTGGGCGGTACCTCGGCCACGAAGAACAGGAAGGTCGGGCGGGTCGACAGGGCGTGGAAGGCGTCGGGGAAACGGTCGCGGGCCGCCGGATCGGGCTGCGGTTCGCTGACGGTGGAGATCCGGAAGCCCGCGGTGCTGAACGCGTCGAACATCGCGTGCAGCGGTTTGCGCCAGAACCTCATCGGGGCCGTCTGCCCGCCGACCGTCCACTCGAAGGAATAGCTGGTCGTCGTGAAATAGTCGGGGCGGGGGTCCGAGAACGTGTAGGCCACGAAGGGGTGGTCCACCGACGCGATCAGCCGCCCGCCGGGCCGCAGCACGCGCCGGATCTCGCGCAGTGTCGGCCCCCAGTCCTGAAGGTAGTGCAGCACCAGCGAGGCCACCACGTCGTCGAACGTGCCGTCGTCGAAGGGCAGTTGCTCCCGGAGATCGACCAGGTACAGGTCCGCGTCCTCGCCGAGCCGCCGTCTGGCCAGCGCCAGCATCGCCGCGCTGGCGTCGACGCCGGTGACGTCCGCACCGCGCTCGCGCAGCGCGGCGGACAGCGGGCCCGAGCCGCAGCCGGCGTCCAGGATCCGGCGGCCGGTCACGTCCCCGGCGAGCGCCAGCATCGCGGGCCGCTCGTAGAAGGCGTTCACGGGACCGTTCTCGGTCTCCGCCGCGTACGCCTCGGCGAAGCTGTCGTAGTCGTTGGCCCGTGCCCGTTCCGCCGGCCGGGCGGGATCCGGGGACCACACCCCGAACCACTGCTCGGCGCCGTACTCCTCGAACCGCTCCACCTCGGTGAACCCCAGCTTCCCCGCGAGGCGCAGCGCGCGGTCGTTGGCGGTCCGGGTGCACAGCACCACCGGTTCGCCGGGCCGTACGCCGGCGAACCAGTCCAGGATCGCCGCGCACGCCTCGGCGGCGTAACCGTGTCCCCACGCGTGCGGCAGGAACAGGTAGCCGAGTTCGGCCTCCCCGCCGTCCGGACGGACGTGTCCCGGGCGCTCCGCGTCGCGCCGGCCGAGCGTGACGGTGCCGATCATCGCTCCGTCGCGTTCGACCACGAACTGGCCGGACCGCTGCCCAGGGACCTCGGGTACCACCCGCTCCAGTTCCTCGCGCGGCCGTGGGCCACCGATGTGCGCGCCCACCTCGGGCGAGGCGAACAGTTCGATGAACGCCGCCCGGTCCCGGGCCTCGGACGCGCGCAGCACGAGCCGTTCGGTCGTCAGCGGTACGGGTGGCCAGGCGACGTCTCCGAGACCGGTCATGACGGGCAACCTATCGCACGGGTGAGTGATACACGGGTCGAGTCCTTCTTCCTCGGCCGCTGCACACCCGACAAGGGCATGCACCTGGCGATCGACGCGGCCGTCGCTGCCGGGCGGGAGATCGAGCTGGCCGCCAAGTGCAGCGAGCCCGCCGAGCACGGCTGCTTCGAGGCGGAGATCAAGCCGCGGCTGGGGCCGGGCGTGGAGCGGCTGGGCGAGGTGGACCGGCGAGCGCAGGAAGGAGCTGCCGGCGCAGGCCCGCTGCCTGCTGTTCCCGCTCCAGTGGGAGGAGCCGTTCGGGAGGGTGATGATCGAGGCGTGGTGTGCGGCACCCCGGTCGTCTCCCTGCGTCGCGGGTCGGTGCCGGAGGTCGTCGTGGACGGGGTGACCGGTCGGGTCCGTGACGATGTGACCGAGCTGCCGGAGGCCGTCGAGGCGGTCGGCGCGCTCGATCCGCGGGCCTGCCGCGAGCATGTCGTCGCGCACGTCCAGCCGGAGACGATGGCGGCCGGCCACGAGGCGGTGTACCGGAAGGTGATCGACGCGGCCGCCGGCCCCGGGCCGATCGCGCCGCGGTCGGTGGAGCCCGTCCGGGAGGCCATGCTCCCGGCCGCCTGACGGCCTCCGGCGCCCACCCCGGGGACGGCCCCGAGCGCCGCTCGGGGCCGTCCCCGGGCGGCGCCGACCGAGGGCGTCCCGCAGCCGCGACGGCGTGGGACCCACCGTCCAGGGGGCCGGGAAGGACGCCGTCAGGTGTCGTCCCCGTCGGTGTGGCCCGGCATCACCGGATGGCGGGCCAGGACGAAGACGCCCGCGACGACCGCCGCCAGTCCCAGGGCCTGCCAGGTGAGGGCGAGGACGTCGGTGTGCAGGCGGTCGCCGAGGAAGCCGACACCGCAGAGGATGCCGGCGAGCGGTTCGGCGGCGGTCAGGGCGGGCAGGGACATGCGCAGCGGGCCTTCCTCGAAGGCACTCTGCACCAGCATCAGACCGGTCACCGCCAGCGCGACCACGGCGTACGGCTCCCAGCGCGCGAGCAGCGCGCCGATCCCGCCGGAGTCGATGATCTGGGTGGACACGCGGGTCAGGGCGTCCTGCAGGCCGTAGAGCAGCCCGGCCGCGGTGGCCAGCAGCGGTGGTTCCTCGAAGAGCGGCAGATGGCGCGCGAAGGCGATCAGGACCAGGGACAGGCCGACGATCGCGCCGATGACGATCCACTGTCTCAAGGCCCCCTCGGGGGCCGGGCCGGCGCTGGGCCGGCCCGCCAGGGTGAACGCCGCCACGCCGCCGCCCAGCAGGATCACGCCGGTCCAGCCGGACACGCCGATGCGCTGGCCGCTCAGGCGGCGTGCCAGAGCGAAGGCGAAGAGCAGGTTGGTGGCGAGCAGTGGCTCGACCTGGGACAGGTCGCCCTCGGCGAGCGCGAGGGCGCCCAGCACCTGCCCGCCGACCATGCAGGCGATCCCGCCGAGCCACAGCCCGTTGCGGGCGAGGTCCCACAGGATGCGGAAGTGCAGGACGTCACGGGCGGGCGCTCTCTCGGCGGCGTGCTGCTGCAGCACGAAGCCGACGCCGAGGAGGCACGCCGCGGCCAGACCGAACACGTACACCATGCCCTCGATGGTTGCCCACTCCGGGCCCGATGGCCGCGTCGGAGGCGGTGACGCGGGGTCCGGTCCACACCGACAGGGGTGTCGGCCGGTCTCTCGGACGCGCCGGCGGGCCCGCGCCCGGAGAGGCTTGCCGCCGGTTCGCCGGTGGAGGGACCCTGGAAGGGGTACGTCCCGCAGCGCACCGTGCACACGGACAGAACGGCGCACCGTTCGGACCGCCCTCAGTACCCGTCCCGAAGGCCGCTACCGCGCAGGGGGACAAGGTGCCGAGTGAGAACGAATGGCGAGGACTGCGCACCCTGCGCCGGCGCCTGCAGTCCCGGGTGGTGATCCACCAGGCCGTCGGCATCATGCTCGCGCGGTACGACAGCACCGACGCGGGCGCCGCCCTGTGGCTGCTCGAGACGGCCTCGCGGCAGTACAGCGTGGCCGTGCACGGTCTGGCGTCCGCTTTGATCACCGCGCCGTCCCCGGGCGTGGACGCTCCCGTCTGGTTCCCGGACCGGATCCGCCGGACGGAGCCGGTCCTGACCTTCCTCGGCGCGGCCGGCGCGGCCCCGGCTCAGTGGGGTGACGTCGTCCGCGCCCTACTGGATCACGTGCTGCTGATCGCGCGGTCGAACCTGGGGACGCTGCAGCTGACGGACCCGCGGACCGGCGAGCTGTGGATCGCGGCCCAGCGGGGGCACAGCGGCGCGTTCCTCGCCTTCTTCGACCGCGTGAGCGACGGCGGATCGGCCTGTTCCCTGGCCGCCTCCCGCGCGGAGCCGGTCACCGTGCTCGACGTGGCCACCGACCCCGCGTACACGGACGCGTCCCGGGCCGCGATGCTGGAATCGAGGTCCCGGGCGTGTCAGAGCCTGCCGATCACGGCGCCGGACGGGCGGCTGCTGGGCATCGTCTCCCCGCACTACCGCCTGCCCCGGCAGTGCCTGGGGCCCGCGCTCCTCCACGCGGTGCAGGAGACGGCCCGGCAGGCCGGAGCCTGGCTCGACTGGTACCACTTCACGATCGTCCTGGACGCCCTGGAGAGCGTGCACGCCCACGCCCGCACCCTGCCCGGCCACGACCCCACCTGACGGCACCGGGTGTGCCGCTCCGTTCAGACGTGCTCCTCTGGCGGAAAGCCCGTCCAGCGCAGTTCGGCGGGCAGGTGCCGCATGTCGTTGACGACGAGGACGGAGGCCGGCCGGCCGGGTGCGTAGCGGATGACGGTGAGGGCCGCGTTGCCGTGGTTGAGACCGAGCCAGCGCCACTTAGGTGCGTGCAGGGCGTCCCGGACGAGCCAGGCGACGAGGAAGTTGTGGGTGACGACGAGCTCGTGCCGGTCCTCGTCGCCGTCCACCGGGCCGGTGAACAGGTCCAGCGCCTGCCGGGCCAGCTCGGGGCCGCGTTCGCGTTCCTCGGCACTGGCAGCGGCGAGGAAGCCGAGGTAGTGGTCCGCCGACTCGGCGGGAAGCTCCTCCCTGCGCGGGACGTACGGCACGTAGTCGCCGGCGACATCCGAGACGTGCACCGGTACGTCTGTCAGCTCGGCGCCGATCAGGTGCGCGGTCTGTGCGGCCCGCGGCAGCGGACCGTGGTGCACAGCCGTGACAGGGGTGTCGCGCAGACGCCGGCCGAGCAGCGTGGCCTGCCGCCGGCCGGCCTCGGTCAGCCCGCTCTCGTCGGGCAGCGCCTCGCCGTGCCGGACGAGATACAGGTAGCGGGTGGCCCTGCCGGTCATCGCGAACTCCTCTGCGCGCAAGCGATCTTGTACGTTCCTGGACGCCACTGCCCTGCCCGGCGGTTCCCGTCTGCCGCCGGCGGCGCGGTGACCGGGAGCGCGGCTACGCGCCGCCGTCGGGGGCGGACGGCCGGGCCGTACGGCGGAAGGCCGCCCGGTAGGCGCTCGGGCGGTGGCCGGTGTGGCGGGCGAAGAGGGCGGCGAAGGTGCCGGGGTCCTGGTAGCCGACGGCCGCGGCGACGGCGGCGACGGTGCGGTCGGTGGTCTCCAGAAGGTGGCGGGCCCGGCCGACCCGGGCGGCCTGGAGGTGGGCCAGCGGGCTGCGTCCGCTCTCCTCGGCGAAACGGCGCAGCAGGGTGCGGGGGCTGACGCGGAAGGCGGCCGCGAGCGCGGCGAGGTCGTAGCGCTCGGCGATGCGCTGTTCGAGCCGCCGCATGACCTGCTGGGAGAACTCCCGCCCGGGCTGGGGAAGGAGCCGCGGGTCGACGTACGGGGTCTGGGAGGTGCGGGCGTCGTCGACGAGCGCGAGGCGGGCGGTGGTACGGGCCACCCGGGTGCCGCTGTGCCGGCGGACGAGGTCCAGCGCGAAGTCGTACATGGCGCTGAAGGCGGCGGTGGTCGTGACACCCGAGTCCGTGACGACCAGGTGCTCGGGCCGTACGTCGGCGCCGGGGCAGCGTCTGGCCAGTTCGCCGGCGTGCAGCCAGGAGGTGGTGGCCCGGCGCCGGTCGAGGAGCCCGGCCTCGGCGAGCAGGAACGCGCCGACGCAGAGCGAGACGACGGCGGTGCCGCCGGCGGCCTGCGCGCGGATCGCCGCGATCTCCGGGGCGAGCCGGGCGAGACGGGCGTCGAGGTCCGCGTCGGGGCGGAGTTCGAAGCCGGGGACGACGAGGACGTCGACCTCGCACAGGGGGCGTACGTCCAGGCTCGCGCCGCCCGAGGCGGTGACCCGGCGGCGGGGCGAGACGACCGACACCCGGTAGCCGGGCGCGTCCGGCCCGGCGACATGGGCGGCCATCGTCAACAGGTCGGGCACCCCGAACACTTCGGACGCGAAGCAGCCCGGATACGCCAGGACACCGACCCGCAGCGCACCGGGAGCGGCGTTCGGCCCCGCACTGTCTCGCGTCCCGACCATCCTCGACCCCCGCTCCCCCGGCGTGGCGAGATTACCCCCGACACCGGCGATCCCGCCCCTCTGCCGGGGCCGGTCCCGGCACTCAGGCTTGGCCCCATGAGCGACGACGATCCGATGACCGACTTCTCCCGCCGGACGATGGCCGTGGAGGGGGTGGAGAAGACGGTGTACGTGGCCGGGGCCGGGCCCGCGGTGGTGGTGCTGCCCGAGATGCCGGGCATCAGCCCCGACGTCCTGCGGCTCGCGCGGTGGGTGCGGGACGCGGGCTTCACGGTCCATGTGCCCTCGCTGTTCGGTACGGACGGCGCCTGGCCCACGGTGGAGGGCGGCCGGGAGGTGGTCCGCCGGGCCTGTGTCAGCGCGGAGTTCCGTGCCTTCGCCGGGGGCGGCACCAGCCCGGTGACGCGCTGGCTGCGCGGCCTGGCGCGGCAGGCCCACGCCACATGCGGTGGTCCGGGGGTGGGCGCGATCGGTCTGTGCTTCACCGGGAACTTCGCGCTCACCATGGCCCTGGAGCCGGCGGTGATCGCCCCGGTGGTCAACCATCCGTCGCTGCCGCTCGACGATCCCGGCGGCCTGGAACTCGACCCGGCGGACGCGCGGGCGGTACGCGAGCGGCTCCACCGCGACGGGCTCACCGTCCTCGCCTACCGTTTCGAGGGCGACCGCTGGTGCACGGGGCAGCGCTTCGCCGCGTACCGCGCGCTGCTCGGCGACGCCTTCGACGGCCGCGTGCTCCCGGACAGCGCGGCGAACCCGGCCCCGCCGCCCTTCTTCGCCGACGTGGTCGGCACCCCGCACAGCGTCGTCACCGCCCACCTCGTCGACGAGGCGGGCCACCCGACGATCCGGGCCCGCGACGAGATCCTGACCTTCCTCACGACCCGCCTCCACCCCGGGGAGCCCAGCCGATCGCCCACTCCCTGACGGGCGTTGCGCTGATCCGCCGCTGGGGGACACCACAGCGGTGTCGCCCGCCTTTCCGCGGGGGCTCGTTGAGCGGGCCGCCCCGAGTCCGTGTCAGTCGAAGAGGGCGATGAGGCCGTTGACCCAGATGGCGAGGAACGCGAGCGCCGCCAGCAGGCATCCGGCGCCTGTCAGGAATCCGGTCAAGGACCCTCCCCTGCCCTCGGGTTCCGCTTCGGTCGGCACGGCGTCCCAGTCGACCGGATGGCCCACGGCCTCGGAGCAGGCGGTGCGTACCGCGGCGAGTTGTTCCCGGGCGAAGGAGGTCGCGGCGAGGGACTCCGGGCCCTGCCAGGCGAGGGCCCGCATGCGCTGGGCGGGGGTCTCGTACCTCGTCTCGAAGGCGGAGGTTTCCGCTGCGTCCCGGTCCTCTTCGAGGTACATCCAGCGGCCCGCCTGCGCGGTCTCGCCGTACAGGCGGTACACCTCGGCCAGGCGCCGGCGCAAGGTCAGGTCATGGGGGAACGACGACACCAGTCCGCGCAGACGCTGACGTGCGACGGGGATCCGGCCGGCGGCCAGGTCGGCGTCGATGCGGGCAAGGGTGTCTCTCAACGGCATGATCACATGATCGACTCCTACGGCTTCCGCCGTCGACCGGGTTTCGCCGCTGTGATCGCCCTTGCCCCTCGCGTGACGTCGTCCCGGCACGTAGCGTGCCGGGAAGGCATGAGGGGGGATGCGCGGGTGCGGGCGGTGTTGCTGGTGGACGTGGACGGGCCGTTGAATCCGTATGCGGCGAAACCGCACCGGCGGCCCGAGGGGTATGAGACGTACCGGTTGCTGACGCCTCGTTGGGAGGCGGCCGAGCGGCGGCGCCGGGAGGTCTGGGGACTTCCGGACCGGCCGGCCAAGCCTCTTCGGGTGTGGCTGAATCCCGCGCACGGGCCCGCGCTCGCGGCCCTGCCCTTCGACCTGGTCTGGGCCACGACGTGGGAGGAGGAGGCCAACGCGTACGTGGGGCCCCTCCTCGGGCTGCCTCCGCTGCCGTTCATCCGCTGGTCCTCTCCACGGCCCGAACCGGTCGGCGACGTGTTCTGGAAGACGCCGGAGGTCGTCGCCTGGGCGCAGGGGCGGGCGTTCGCCTGGGTGGACGACGAGATCACCGACGCCGATCGCGCCTGGGTGGCGGCCCACCACCCCGGCCCCGCCCTCCTGCACCGGGTGGACCCCCGGTCGGGACTGACCGAGGGCGACTTCGCCGTACTCGCCGAGTGGGCGACGGGCCTGGGCTGACTCCTCGGCCGTCCGGCAGCCGGCGAGTCGGCGAGTCGGCGAGTCGGCGAGTCGGCGAGTCGGCGAGTCGGCGAGTCGGCGAAGAACGCCGCAGGGGTCCGAGCCGGGCCGGCCGTCAGGTCCTCCCGGGACGCGCACGTCACAGGCCGGCGCCCATCGGTCCGGCCGCCGGTTTCCGTACCCTTGCCGCATGCGCATGCGCCCGACCCTGAGCTGGACCCCGACCGAGGACCTGCCGCCCGGCACCACGGACCTGCGGCCCGTCGCCGACGCGCTGGGCGCCGGCGGCGTGCTCGTGCTCAGCGGGGCCGGTATCTCCACGGAGTCGGGCATCCCCGACTACCGGGGCGAGGGCGGGAGCCTGAGCCGGCACACCCCGATGACCTACCAGGACTTCACCGGCAGCGCCCAGGCCCGGCGCCGGTACTGGGCGCGCAGCCACCTCGGGTGGCGCACCTTCGGCCGCGCCCGCCCCAACGCCGGGCACCTGGCCGTGGCCGCCTTCCAGCGGCACGGCCTGGTCTCCGGTGTGATCACGCAGAACGTCGACGGTCTGCACCAGGCCGCCGGCAGCGAGGACGTCGTCGAACTCCACGGCAGTCTCGACCGGGTCGTCTGCCTGTCCTGTGGCACCTTCAGTCCCCGCCGGGAGCTCGCCCGGCGGCTGGAGGCGGCCAATCCGGGCTTCGACCCGGTGGCCGGCGGGATCAACCCCGACGGTGACGCCGATCTCACCGACGCGCAGGTCGGGGACTTCCAGGTGGTGCCCTGCACGGTGTGCGGGGGCGTCCTCAAGCCCGACGTGGTGTTCTTCGGCGAGAACGTTCCGCCGCAGCGGGTCGAGCACTGCCGCGCCCTGGTGCGCCGTGCGGCCGCGCTGCTCGTCCTGGGGTCCTCGCTGACCGTGATGTCCGGCCTGCGCTTCGTCCGTCAGGCCGCGCAGGACGGCACCCCCGTCCTGATCGTCAACCGGGACCCGACCCGGGGTGACCGGCACGCCCTCGCCCGCGTCGCACTGCCCCTGGGTGCGGCGCTCACCACCGTGGCCGGACAGCTCGGGATCGCCGTCGACGCCTCACCGGCCACGGGCCGCGCGGAGGTCAGTGGTACGGCGTCCGAGTGACGTCCCTGACGAACACCGTCGCGTCGATCGTGTCCAGGTGCGCCGGGTCCAGCGGGGCATAGCCGAACCACGGGGAGACCCGGGGTCCGGGCCGGGGCTCGCCCAGGGCCGTGGCCAGCGCCGCGGTGCCGAGCAGGCAGCGGTCCTCCGGCAGGGCGTACAGGAGCCCTTCGAGGGTGTCCGGCGGCGGGGTGTCCACTCCCTGGTGGCGGATCGTGCCGAGGGCGGAGGCGACGAAGGCGTACTGCTGACCGAGCCGGGCGCTGACCAGCGCGCCGGCGCTCCACCACTCGACCCGGCCCTGCCACATCCGCATCGTGCTCTTCTCCCGCTGGAGATGGGCGTTGTGGGCGTGGACGAGCACCGGGCCGCGCTCGGCGAGGGCCAGGAGGTTCTGCGCCATGATCAGATCCCGTAGCGCGCACAGCCGGGTCATGCGCGCCGGTGAGGTGTCGGCCATCGCCGCGTGGTACCGCAGCAGGCCGGTCGCGGTACGGCCGTACAGGCGCGCCCGGTCCCATGCGTCGGGGGAGGTCGTGGCGCGCAGGTGCGGCAGCTGTGCGTCGAGGAGCGCCACCAGGTCGTCGGCGAGGAGCCGCAACTCCCCCGCCTTCGGCGAGCGCCCGACCGACTGTGCCGGGTCCATCATGGCGTCGGGGTTCGTCCAGCGGTCGTCGGTCCCGAGCAGGCGGTCGAGTGTCTCCGCGGTGCAGGGCAGCAGGTCCGCGTCCACCCGGGCGGCGAGAAAGCTGTGCAGGGCGGTGAGCGCCTGCCGGGGTGAGGCGGCGGCGGTGATCTCCAGCGGGCCGTCGAAGCCGGCGAAGCGGACCCGCTCGGCCGGGGGCCGGTCCTCGTTGTGGGCGCGCATCCAGCGCACGAGGTCGCGGTTGCCTGTGAAGGCGCCCCAGCCGTGGCTGAAGCCGTGCTTCATGACCTCGTCGAGGGTGCCGGCGCCCGAGGTGACGTGCTCGTCGACGAGCAGGCCCGCCAGGCAGTCGGTCTCGAGCGCGATCGTCCGGTAGCCCTCCTGCTCGACGAGTTGCCGGAAGAGCTCGTTGCGCAGGTGGAGCAGGGTGTCCTCGCCGTGGGTGGGTTCGCCCAGGGCCAGCAGCCGGGGGCGGGCCGGAAGCAACCTGATGAGGCTGTCGGCGTCGAGGGGATGGGCGGAGTCCTTGAGGATGTCGGTCGCCATGCCTTCAACGGTATCGTTGAACTTTCGGTGGAAACTTTGCCGCTTGATGGCGCGGGATATCGTGGGTCCATGCGGCGAAACCCTCAAATGTGGGAGCGGCTCAGGCCGGTCGACCTGGCGCGTGAGCACGGTCTGTCCACGCAGGCGGTCCGCAACTACGAGGAGGCCGGCATCCTGCCCGCGGCCGGGCGCACCGCCCACGGCTACCGCACCTACACCTCGCTGCACGCGGGGGCCCTGCGGGCGTTTCTCGCGCTCGTGCCCGGCCACGGCCATCGGACGGCGACCTCGATCATGCGGGCCGTGAACGAGGACGCGGTGGACGAGGCGTTCCGGATCATCGACGAGAGCCACGCCCAGCTCCTCGACGACCGGCGGACCCTGCGGGCCGTGGAGACGGCCCTGCGCGACCTGGCGCCCGCCGCGGCGCCTGGTCACGGGGCCGAAGCGGGGGCGGTCGCGGCGTCCGGGACCGAGTGGGGCGGCACGTTCATCGGGCCGCTGGCACGCGGACTCGGCGTCCGGCCCGCGACCCTGCGCAAGTGGGAGCGCGCCGGGCTGGTGCGCCCGCGCCGCGACCCGGTGACCGGGTATCGCGTCTACGACGCGGCCGACGTGCGGGACGCCCGGCTGGCCCACCAGCTCCGGCGCGGCGGCTACCTGCTGGAGCAGATCGCCCCGCTGATCGAGCAGGTGCGGGCGGCCGGCG
This sequence comes from Streptomyces sp. NPDC014801, assembly GCF_043082085.1. NCBI lineage: Bacteria > Bacillati > Actinomycetota > Actinomycetes > Kitasatosporales > Streptomycetaceae > Streptomyces > Streptomyces sp. NPDC014801. The sequence goes on from NZ_JBIBXG010000017.1 coordinate 41,332, forward strand.
GGCTGGAGCCGCTGCAGGCGACCCTGCGCGACTGGCACGACCGGCTCTCCGCCCGCGGCCGGGCGATGCTGACCGGAGCCGCCGCGCTGGACGCGTACCTGAGCGAGCGCGCCTGAGCCGCGGGCCGACGCCGGGGACGCACCGGCGTGCGGTGACCGCGCGGGGACGGCACCGGTGTCCTCTACGCGGTCGCCCCGCCCAGCACGTACGCCTGGATCGCCGTGGCCGCCGCACCGCGGGCCCAGTAGGTGAAGTCGCTGGGCTGGACGTCCACGTCGAGCGGGACCGCCCGCGGGGCGCGGTCCGCGCGGATGCCCTCGTCCATCGCGGCGCGGGCGACCTCGGCCAGGCGGACGCCCTCACCGGTGAGCACGATCTTCTGGACCAGCGTGAAGTTGGCGACCGCGGCCAGGAGGCGGCCGAGGGCGCGCCCGGAGGCGGTGACGACGGCCGTGGCGACCGGGTCGCCGTCCGCGGCGAGGTCGAGGCACTCGTCGTAGGAGACGGGGCGGCACAGTCCGACGGAGACGGCCGCGCGGATGGAGGAGTCCGACAGCATGGCCGTGGCGCAGCCCCGGTGTCCGCTGGGGCACAGCGGGCCCAGCGGGTCGAGGGGGCAGTGCCCGAGCAGTCCGACACCGACGTCCGGGGTGTCGACGACGGTGTCGTGCATGACGAGTCCGTAGCCGACACCGGCGCCGATGGTGAGGACCGCGAAACGGTCGTGGCCCCGGGCGGTGCCGAACCAGTGTTCCGCCCGGGTCAGCGCCAGCAGGTCGTTGTCGACCGTGACGGGGACGCCGAGCGCGTCCTCGAGCAGAGCGCCGAGGGGCACGTCCCCGGTCCAGCCCAGGAACGGGGCGTCCGTGACGGTCGTGTGGTCCATGACGTGGCCGCCGAGGCTGACGCCGATCCTGCTGACCTGCGGACGCGACGCGGTGAGCTCGCGGGTCAGCTCGCCGAGGGCGGCCACGACGGCGGCGGGGTCACGGCCCGGCAGTGACCTGCGCGCGGAGGCGACGACGCCGGCGCGCATCGTGGTGAGCACGGCGTGGACGTCGTCGCCGGTGACCTTGGCGCCGATGAAGTGGTGGGCGCCGGGGTTGATGTCCAGGGGGCGGGTCCTGCGCACCGTGCCGGAGTCGGGGTCGCCACCGGTGTCCACCTCCACGAGCAGGCCGTCGTCGACGAGGGGCTTGGCGAGCCGGGTGAGGCTGCCGGCCGACAGGTCGAGGCGGCGGGCGATCTCGCTCCGGGAGAGGGGACCGCGCAGCAGCACTTCCAGGGCGACGGCGCGGCTCGCGCCGGTCATCAGGCTCGACGGTGCTGTGGTGGCATCCACCGGGTGGCCCTCCGCGGGGTAGTGACGCTCGCCAGGTGGGGCTCAGCATTCCACACACCGCTCGTTACTTCCACAACGAAAACAAACAGCCGAGAATCGTCGCTGTTTCCTCCCGGAAAAGAGAGTGTTTCCGGGGGGTTGACGCCGGAACACTTCCGCGCCGAAAGTTTCAGCGAGTCGAACGGCTCGTCTCCCCGCCCTGCCGTCAGGGCCGGGACTTTCCACTCCGCTCAAGGGATCCCGTATGGCCGAGCGTCTTCATGACGACTTCCTCCATTTCCGCGCCGCCGGCATGAGCCTGGTCCTGGACTGCACCGGCGAGGTGCTGCCCCGGGTCGTCCACTGGGGCGCGGACCTCGGCGACCTGTCCGGCGAGGCCCTGGCCTGCCTGGTCCTCGCCGACGCGGCGCAGGTCATGTCGTGCTCGCTCGACGAGCCGGTGCCCGTCAGCGTGCTGCCCCAGCTGTCCGCCGGCTGGCTCGGTACCCCGGGACTGACCGGGCACCGGGACGGGGAGGACTTCTCCCCCGCGTTCGCCGTGCGCTCGGTACGCCCGGAAGCCGGCGACGGCCCGGTGGCGCACCGCCTGGCCGTGGACGCCGCCGACGAGCGGGCGGACCTCGCGCTGACGCTGGAGATCGAGGTCACCGGGTCCGGTCTGGTACGGCAGCGGGCCGCCCTCACCAACACCGGCGAGCGCCCCTACACCCTGGACGGCCTGCTCCTGACCCTGCCGGTGCCCGGCCAGGCCACCGAACTGCTCGACCTGACCGGCCGTCACCTTCGCGAACGGGCGCCGCAGCGGCACGAGTTCACGCTCGGCACCCATCTGCGGGAGAACTGGCGCGGCCGCACCGGCATCGACGCCACGCTCGTGCACGTCGCGGGCGAGAGCGGCTTCGGGTTCCGCACCGGCGAGGTGTGGGGACTGCACGTGGCCTGGAGCGGCAACCACCGCTCCCTGGCCGAACGCACTCCCGCGGGCGTGCGGCTGCTCGGCGGCGGCGAGAGCCTGCTGCCCGGCGAAGTACGGCTCGCCACCGGCCGGTCGTACACCTCGCCCTGGATCTACGGCTCGTACGGCAGCGGACTCGACGAGCTGGCCGGGCGCTTCCACGGCTATCTGCGCAGCCGTACGCACCATCCGCGCTCGCCGCGGCCGGTCACCCTCAACACCTGGGAGGCCGTCTACTTCCGGCACGACCAGGACAAGCTGAAGGCGCTCGCCGACGCCGCGGCCGAGGTGGGCGCGGAGCGGTTCGTCCTGGACGACGGCTGGTTCCAGGGGCGCAGGGACGACACCGCCGGGCTCGGCGACTGGTACGTCGACAAGGACGTGTGGCCGGACGGGCTGCATCCGCTCGTGGACCATGTGCACGCGCTCGGCATGCAGTTCGGCCTCTGGTTCGAGCCGGAGATGGTCAACCCGGACTCCGACCTCGCCCGCGCCCACCCCGAGTGGATCATGGCCACCGGGGGCCGTACGCCGCCGGCCGCGCGCCACCAGCAGGTCCTCGACCTCGGGCACGCGGAGGCGTACGCGTATCTCCTTCAGCGCCTGGACTCCCTCGTCACCGAGTACGGCATCGGCTACATCAAGTGGGACCACAACCGGGACCTGGTCGAGGCGGGGCACGGTCCGCGCGGCACGGCCGGGGTGCACGCCCAGACCGCCGCCGTGTACCGCCTCATCGACGAACTGCGCGCTCGGCACCCGGAGTTGGAGATCGAGTCCTGCTCCTCCGGGGGCGGGCGGATCGACCTCGGCATCCTGGAGCGCACCGACCGGGTGTGGACCAGCGACTGCATCGACGCGCTGGAACGCCAGCAGATCCAGCGCTGGACCGGTCTGCTGCTGCCGCCCGAGCTGCTCGGCTCCCATGTCGCCTCCCCCGTCGCCCACACCACCGGACGGGCCCACACCCTCGACTTCCGTGCCGCGACAGCCCTGTTCGGGCACTTCGGCATCGAGTGGGACCTCACCCTCGCCTCGCCCGCCGAGCGCGCCCGCCTCGCGGAGTGGGTGGCGGCGTACAAGCGGCTGCGGCCCCTGCTGCACACCGGCACCGTCGTGCGCGCCGACCACCACGATCCGGCGCTGTGGCTGCACGGAGTCGTCGCGCCCGACCGCTCCCGCGCGGTCTACGCCCTCGTGCAGACGGCGACCAGCGTGCAGTCCCCGCCCGGCCGCGTCCGCCTGCCCGGCCTCGACCCGGACGCGCTGTACCGCCTCGCCCCGCTCGCCCCCGGGGACCGCCCCGAGGGCCCCACCGGCTTCGCCCTCCCCTGGTGGCGGGGCGACGGGGTGGAACTGCCCGGCCACGTCCTGACGACCGCCGGCGTGCAGGCCCCCGCCCAGTACCCGGAGCGGGCCGTCCTCGTCGAAGCCCGCCGTATCTGACCGCCACCCCGGGAGCACCCCATGATCCGCGCACGCGGCAGAGGCGTCCTCGCCGTCTGTCTGGCCACCGTGCTGCTCAGCGCCTGCGGCAGCCCACCGTCCACGGGCGGGCACACGGTGACCTTGGACTTCTTCCAGTTCAAACCGGAGGCCGTCGGCACCTTCGACCGGCTCATCGCCGGCTTCGAGGCCGAACACCCCGGCATCCGGGTCGCCCAGCACCACGTCCCATCGCCGGAGACCGCCATCCGCACCCGGCTGGTGAAGGACGACGTCCCCGACGTCATCTCCCTCAACGGCAACAGCACCTTCGGCGAGCTGGCCTCGGCCGGGGTGTTCTACGACTTCTCCCGCAGCCGCGCCGCGGCGCGCGTCCTGCCCGGCGTGAAGAAGATCCTCAGGGACCTAGGCAGCGGCGGCAAGGGCGAACTCAACGGACTGCCCTTCGCCTCCAACGCGAGCGGAGTGCTGTACAACAAGGCCCTGTTCGCGAAGTACCACGTCGCCGTCCCCACGACCTGGAACGACCTGATCGCCGCCGCCGAGACCTTCAAGAAGGCCGGCGTCACCCCCTTCTACGGCTCCCTGAAGGACGCCTGGACCTCGCTGCCCCCGTTCAACCAGCTCGCCGCCAACCTCACGCCCGGCGACTTCTGGACCGCCCGCGCGCAGGGCCGCACGAGCTTCGCCCGGCAGTACCCCGAGACCGCCCGCAAGCTCACGCAGCTGTACCGCTACACCCAGAAGGACACCTTCTCCCGCGACTACAACGCCGCGAACGAGGCCTTCGCCAAGGGGCGGGCGGCCATGTACGTCCAGGGCAGCTACGCCCTGCCGCCGATCAAGGCGTACCAGCCCGCGTTCGACATCGGCCTGTCCCCCCTGCCCGCAGGGAACGACCCCGGCGCGACCCGGCTCGTGTCGGGCGTGGACGTGGCGCTCACCATGGGCCGCCACCCCAAGCACCCCAAGGAGTCGATGGAGTTCCTCGACTACCTGATGCGGCCCGACGTGGTCGCCGCGTACGCCGCGGAACAGAGCGCCATCCCCCCGCTGGAGGGCACCGCCCCCTCCGACCCGGCACTCAGGCCGCTGCTGCCCTACGTCACCCGCAACCGCATCACCGGATTCGTCGACCACCGGATCCCCAAGGCCGTCCTGCTCGAGGCGATCGTCCAGCAGTTCCTCATCGACGGGGACCGGGCCGCGTTCCTGCGGACCCTCGACCGCGAGTACACGAAGGCCGTCGAGCGCCGGTCGTGACGGCCGGCGAAGGAGGAAGACGATGACCACACTGACCGCTCCACCCGACTCCCCCGCCACCCGCCCCGGCAGACGGCGGCGCACCCGCCGGCCGTCCCGACCGCGCGGCGCAGGCGGCGCGTTCTACCTGATGGTGCTGCCGGCGCTCGCCCTGTTCCTGCTGTTCCACACCGTCCCGGTGCTGCAGGGCGTGTACTACAGCCTCACCGACTACGCCGGCTACGGCCGCTACCACTTCATCGGACTGGACAACTACCTCCACCTCTTCCAGGACGACCGCGTCTGGGACAGCTACCTCTTCACGTTCCGCTTCGCCGCCGTCGCCACCGTGGCGACGAACCTCCTCGCGCTGGCCGTCGCCCTCGGGCTCAACGGCAGGATCCGTTTCCGCACCACCCTGCGCGGCGTGTTCTTCGTCCCGAACGTGCTGGCCATCCTGGTCGTTGGATACGTCTTCAACTACTTCTTCTCCAACTCCCTGCCCTACATCGGGCAGAAGCTGGGCATCGGGGCGCTGAGCACCAGCATCCTCGCCGACCCGGACCTGGCGTGGGTCGGCGTGGTGGTGCTCGCCGTGTGGCAGGCCGCCGCCTTCAACGTCATCATCTATCTGGCCGGTCTGCAGACCGTGCCCGAGGACCTGTACGAGGCCGCCACCCTCGACGGCGCCGGCGCCTGGCAACGCTTCCGGTCCGTCACCCTGCCGCTCATCGGGCCGTTCGTGACCATCAACATGGTCCTGTCGATGCGCAACTTCCTGCAGGTCTTCGACCACATCGCCGCCCTCACGCAGGGCGGCCCGGGAACCTCCACCACGTCCGTCGCCTACCTCATCTACACCGGCGGCCTCGCCGGCGGCGAGTACGCCTACCAGACGGCCGACGCCGTGGTGTTCTTCCTGTGCATCGTCGCCGTCTCGGTCTTCCAGCTACGGATCCTGCAGCGCCGCGAGGGGAGCATCTGATGTCCGCCACCGTGCCCCGTACCGCCCCCCGGACCCCGGCGCGCCCCCGGCCGGGCCGCCCCCGCGTCAACCGGTGGCTGACGGCTCTGATGGCCGTGCTGTCCCTCACGGTCCTCGTCCCGCTGTACTTCACGGTCGTCACCGCCCTGAAGACGCCCGACCAGCTGGGCGGCTCCGGCCTGGGCCTGCCGCACCGGATCCGCTGGTCGAACTTCTTGGACGCCTGGAAGCTGACGGACTTCCCCTCGGCCCTGATGAACAGCGCGCTGATCACCGTCGGCGCCGTGGTCCTCACTTTGCTGACCAACTCGCTGGTGGCCTATGCGATCGCCCGCAACATGCACCGCCGGTTCTTCAAGGGCCTGTACTACTACTTCGTCTCGGCCCTGTTCGTGCCGTTCCCGATCATCATGCTCCCGGTCGTCAAGCAGACCGCCCTGCTGGGCCTGGACAACCAGGCCGGCCTGATCCTGCTGTACGTCGTCTACGGACTGGCCTTCAACATCTTCCTCTACGTCGGTTTCCTGCGGTCGGTGCCGAAGGAGCTGGAGGAGGCGGCGCGCACCGACGGCGCCGGCACCTGGACGATCTTCTGGCGGGTGATCTTCCCGCTGCTCGCCCCGATGAACGCCACCGTCGGCATCCTCACCTGCCTGTGGGCCTGGAACGACTTCCTGCTCCCGCTCGTCGTCCTGTCCGACCCCTCCGCGCAGACCCTGCCGCTGGCCCAGTTCATCTTCCAGGGCCAGTTCGACACCGACTACACGGTCGCCTTCGCCTCGTATCTGATGGCCCTGGCGCCCGTTCTCATCGTGTACGTCTTCGCCCAGCGCTGGGTGATCTCCGGAGTGATGCGAGGTTCCCTGAAGTGACCACCACCCACCCCTGGTGGACGTCCGCCGTCGTCTACCAGATCTACCCCCGCAGCTTCGCCGACAGCAACGGGGACGGCATCGGTGACCTGCCCGGCATCACCGACCGCCTGGACTACCTCGCCGACCTCGGCGTCGACGTCCTGTGGCTGTCGCCGGTCTATCCCTCCCCGCAGGACGACAACGGCTACGACATCAGCGACTACCAGGACATCGACCCGGTCTTCGGCACCTTCGAGGACTTCGACAAGCTGCTGGCGGCGGTGCACGACCGCGGCATGAAGCTGATCATGGACCTGGTGGTCAACCACACCTCCGACGAGCACCCCTGGTTCACCGAGGCCCGCAGCGGCCCGGACAGCCCCCGGCGCGACTGGTACTGGTGGCGTCCCGCGCGTCCCGGCATGGAACCCGGCACGCCCGGTGCCGAACCGAACAACTGGGGCTCGTTCTTCTCCGGCCCGGCCTGGGAGTACGACGCCCGCAGCGGCGAGTACTACCTGCACCTGTTCTCCCGCAAGCAGCCCGACCTCAACTGGGAGAACCCCGAGGTGCGTCAGGCGGTGTACGCCATGATGCGCTGGTGGCTCGACCGGGGCGTGGACGGCTTCCGCATGGACGTGATCAACCTCGTCTCCAAGGACCCCGCGCTGCCGGACGGCCATGTGCCCGAGGGCAGCCGGTACGGGGACGGCTCGCCGTTCTACGTCTGCGGCCCCCGCATCCACGAGTTCCTCCGGGAGATGCACCGCGAGGTCTTCGCCGGCCGCGGCGACCGGCTCCTGACCGTCGGCGAGATGCCCGGGGTGACGGTGGAGGAGGCCCGGCTGTTCACCGACCCCGCCCGGGCGGAGGTCGACATGGTCTTCCAGTTCGAACACGTCGGGCTGGACCAGGGCAACGGCAAGTTCGACGTGCGGCCGCTGCGGCTGCGCGACCTCAAGGCCTCCCTCGGCCGCTGGCAGGCCGGCCTCAGCGACACCGGCTGGAACAGCCTCTACTGGAACAACCACGACCAGCCCCGCGTCGTCTCCCGCTTCGGCGACGACAGCCCCCGCCACCGGGTGCGGTCGGCGACCATGCTGGCCACCGTCCTGCACCTGCACCGCGGCACCCCCTACATCTACCAGGGCGAGGAACTGGGCATGACCAACGCCCCGTTCACCTCGATCGACGACTTCCGCGACATCGAGTCGCTCAACCACTACGCCCACGCCGTCGCCGCCGGGGAGGACCCGGAACGGGTCCTGGCCGGACTGCGGGCCATGGGCCGCGACAACGCCCGCACCCCCATGCAGTGGGACGACAGCCGGCACGCCGGCTTCACCACGGGCGAGCCCTGGATCCCCGTCCACCCCGGCCACCGGGAGATCAACGCCGCGCAGGCGACCGCCGACAGCGGGTCCGTCTACCACTACTACCGGCGCCTGATCGCGCTGCGCCACACCGAACCGGCCGTCGCGCACGGCGGCTTCACCCCGCTCCTGCACGACGACGACCGCGTGTACGCCTTCACCCGTCGGCACGGCGACACGGAACTCCTCGTCCTCGGCAACTTCACCGGCGACCCCGCGCCCGTCGTCCTCCCCGCCGACTGGGAGAACGCCGACCTCGTCCTCGGCAACGTCCCGGGCGCCGGGCCCCTGACGGCCGAGCTGACCTTGGAACCGTGGGAAGCCCGGATCCACCGCAAACGGGACCGCTGAGGCGGGCCGGCGACCGGCGTGCCCGGACCGTCGTCACAGGCGAGGGCGCGCCACGCGGGGCCGGGGGGCGAGTGGCTGCCGTGCGGGCAGGCAGATCTGCTCTCCCCGGCGGCGCTGAAGGCCTAGAGCACCTCCAGCACCTCGGCGACGGGGCGGCGCGGCGTCACCGGGCCCGGCCGGCCGTAGCCGAGACGGAGCACCATGTGGACGAATCCCATGGCCGAGCCGGGGTCGCGGGCCAGTTCGCGCAGATCGCGCCGTTCGAGGGAGTGGGACGTCAGCGAGGTGGCGAGGCCGTGCAGGGTCGCCAGCAGCAGCACCCGTTCGAGCGCCTGGCCGGCGCGCAGCCAGTCGGCCGGCCGGTCGTCGGTGGTGCCCAGCAGTGCCAGGTGGGGCACGGTCTCGAAGACGGCCGTGGGCCGGTCCGGCACGCTCTCGCGTCCTGCGAAGTCGCGCACCGGCGCGCGTCCGCCGCTCCTGCGCGGACCGAACGCGACGTCGGGTATGCCGTCGGTGCTGCCCTCCACCTCGGCTCCGATGCGCATCCATCGGCGCACGTCGGCCACCCGCTGCGGATCGTGCAGGTCGCGGCCCTCGGCGTCCCGGACGTGGTCGAGCAGCGCGGCGACGTGCCAGGCGTGGGGGAAGACCAGGGCGGCGCCTTCCTGCGCGGCGGCCTGCTGGAGTCCGGCCCGCACCTCCTCGGGGACCGGCCGGTCGTCGAACGGGTACCGGCTGGTGTGGCGGCGGGGAATCGCCTCGTACAACCGGGCCAGGCCGGCGTCGGGCGGTTCGCCGCGGCCCAGCCGCACGGCGGCCAGGAGGTGCGGATCGCCGGGGTCGGGCAGAGGCCGCACGTCGGTGGTCCAGCCGGCGTGGGCCGCGGCGACACGGAGGTTGAACAGGGCGGCGCCGCAGCCGAGGTGCAGGGACCGTCGGTCGGGGTCGAGGCGTGGGACGGTGCGCTCGGCGTCGCCGCGCAGTTCCACGGTGTGGCTGTCGGTGAGGTAACGGAAGCGCCACGGCTGGGTGTTGTGCAGGGACGGCGCCGTGGTGGAGGCGCTCACCAGTGCGGTCACGGTGGCCTGGTCGGGTCGCTGCACGGTCATCGGTTTTCTCCGCTCACGTGGCTCACGTACGGCCGTAGCGCTTCAGCGGTCTCAGTCCAGCTTCGGGGCACAGCGGCACGGTGGCCAGGGCCGACGGGTCCCGGCCGAGGGGCCGACCGGCCCCTGCGGCGGGACCCGTCGGCCGGCCTCGGGATGCGGGCCCGGGAGCGGTCCGGCGTCACGGGTGGGCGTGACGGGCGGGGTTACTGGGCAGAAACCGCTCACGGGCACGCGGGCCACCGCGTGCGAGAGCGGAGGTGGCGGTCATGAAGCGCGTGCAGCTGAGCAAGTCTCACCCCGGTCCCCGCCGGCCTGCCCCGCTCGACCTGCGCACGCCGTCCGGGCGCCCTCTGCCGTACTGAGCGCGGGCGTGACCGGCTCGATGCCGGTCAGGGTGGGGACGACCGGCTGGATGAGCCCGTCCGCGGTGTAACGCAGCCGGTCGATGGTGACTTCCCGGTGGGTGCCGTCGCCGCCCGGGATCGCGAAGCGGTGGTAGGCGATGTACCAGTCGTCCGTGCCGGGGACCTGGATCACCGAATGGTGGCCGGTGCCCAGGATGCCGCGCGCGGGGTCCTTGGACAGGATCACGCCGTGGTTGCGCAGCCCGTCCATGAGCGGGCTGGTGCCGGTGGCGTACCCGACGCGGTAGTCCTCGCTGCGGGTGTCGTCGATGGACCAGCTCAGGTAGTAGACGCCGTTGCGCTTGTGCGGGAACAGGCCCTCGCGGAAGCCGTCCAGGCCCGTCAGGCGCTTGATCCTCGCCGGGTCGTAGGAGGTCATGTCGGGGTTGAGCGGGACGACGTAGGCGTTGCCGTTGCCCCAGTAGAGGTAGGACTGCCCGTCGTCGTCGGTGAAGACGGCGGGGTCGATGGCCTGGCCGCCGTCGGGGTTGGCGGCGACGAGGGGCTTGCCCGAGTCGGTGAAGGGTCCCGTCGGCTTGTCCGAGACGGCCACGCCGATCTTGGCGTCGGCGCAGAAGTACAGGTAGTACTTGCCGTCCTTCTCGGTCGCGGCGGGGGCCCAGGCCCGGCTGTCCGCCCATGCGACGTCGGGTCCCAGGTCGAGGATGACCGGGTGCTCGGTCCAGTACACGAGGTCCTTGCTGGACCAGGTCCGGAACGTGGTGCCGCTCCAGCCCGGGTAGCCGTCGCTCGTCGCGTAGATGTAGTAGGTGTCACCGAACCGCACGATGTTCGGGTCGGCGTTGTAGCCGGGCAGCGACGGGCTGCCCATCACCTCGGCGCGTACGGTCCAGGTGCGCACGGTGTGGTCGGCCGCCCGGACCCGGTAGCTCACGGGGGACGTGAAGTCGTGGACGCTGCCGTTCGCCGGCTCCACCCGGCTGGTTCCGGCCACGCCGAACCGCGGCGCGAGGCGCCGTAGGTCGGTGCCGGGCTTGACCGGCAGGAGCACCGTGGAGGCGGCCGAGTCGATCACCGCGGGGACCTTCAGCGCAGCCAGGTCGACCGAGGTGATCTCGGTGCGGTTGCCGGGCAGTTCGCGCACCTCGTCGGCGCTCAGAGCGCGGTTCCAGAGCGAGAAGGAGCGCATCGACCCCTTGAAGTACTGGTCGCTCGCGTACAGGGAGCGGCCGAGGTCGTTGGCGGTGGTCCGGCCGCCGCCGATGTCGCCGGGGCGGAGGGTGACGGCGTCGTTGCGGGCGACCTCGGTGCCGTCGAGGTAGAGGCGGGCCGTCGAGCCGCCGAGGGTGTAGGTGAGGGTGTGCCAGCTGCCGCGGGGCAGGTTCCGGGTGCCCGCGGTCTGTTCCGTGCTCCAGTTCCCGGCCGTCAGGGAGGTCCGGTAGCCGTCGCCGGTCGTGAAGAGGTAGCCGTTGCCGCTGCCGCCCGCGGTGTTGCCCAGGCCCCACAGCCAGTAGGGCGTGGCCTGACCGGGGTCGATCTTCACCTCCGTGGAGACCGTGACGGCGTCCAGGCCGTTCATCAGGTTGTCCGGCAGGGCGACATGGCCGTCGGTGCCGCCGAAGTCGGCGGCGTCTGCGGTGCGGGTGACGTCCCCGTGCACGACGGCGTCGTAGCCGTGGCCGGTCTCGTCCAGGACCCGCGTGCCGCTGCCGCCGAGGCGGTACGACGCGACGAGCCCGTGCGCGTCCGCGGTGAGGGGCTGCGGGATGCCGCGCAGCCGGTCCATCTCGGCCTGGGTGACGGGCAGGACCGTGCCGTGGCGGGGGCTGGCGGGCAGCTGGTAGCCGGTGGACATGGTCCACTTGCCGGAGGCGAGGTCGGTGGTCTCGAAGGGGACGTAGCCGCGGCCGCCGAACTCGTCGATGAACAAATACCACTTGTTCTCGGTGTTCGACTTGAAGACGGTGGGGCCCTCGCCCTGGTTGATGCCGGGGTGGGTGGCGTCGCCCTTGCCGATGCACTCCGAGACGAAGCCCCAGTCGGTGTCGAGCAGCCGGGTGGACTTCTCCTCGATGACGAACTTGCTGCAGGGGGTGGAGGAGGTGTTGTTCCGCTCGTCCTTGGTGAACCGGTAGTAGGTGCCGCCGTCCTTGATGACGGTGGAGTCGATCACCGAGTAGCCGGGGTCCTTCCACACGCGCGGCGCGGAGAACGTGCGGAAGTCGCGGGTGGTGGCGTACATCATGCGGTTGTAGCTGCTGCCGCTGTGGGCGGTGTCGGCCGGGTCGTACAGCTTGGACGCCCAGAAGACGACGTAGGAGCCGAGGCTGTCGTCCCAGTACGCCTCGGGTGCCCAGGTGTTGCCGGCGGTGTCGTCGGAGACCTTGACGTGGCGCTGGTCGGACCAGTGGACGAGGTCGGTGGACTCCCACACCTCCAGGTACTTGCTCCCGGTGCGCTGGGCGGCGTCCCAGTTGCCGTTGCCGTAGATCTTCAGGTCGGTGGCGATGAGGTAGAACTTGTCGCCCTCGGGGGAACGGATGACGAACGGGTCGCGCACGCCCTTGTCGCCGAGGGTGGAGGTGAGGACGGGCTTGCCGCCGTTCAGCTCGTCCCAGTGCAGGGGGTCGTTGCCGCGGCTGACGGCGGAGTGGATCTGCTCGCCGTCCGAGCGGCCCTCGCCGGTGAAGTACTCGAAGAGGTAGCCCTGGTAGGGCTCCTTCTTCGGCAGGGGCCGCACGGTCAGGTCGAAGGTGCGCTTGGCCTGGGCGTCGCCGACGCGGACGGTCGCGGTCAGCCGCACGGAGCGGGCGCGCTGTCCGTAGGCGGGGCGGTGGACTTCGCCCGTGGCGGTGACGGTCCGGGGGTCGGTCGACTTCCAGGAGACGCGGGCGCCGCTGAGGCCGCTGGTGGGCAGGGTGAGGTTGCCGCGGACGTCGTCGGCGTCCCAGACGGTGAGGGCGGCGGCGGCCTCCCGCGCCTGCGCGCGGTCGCCGGCGGCCTCGTCGGACCGTGTCGCCGCCACCGGGCCGTCGGGGGTGCGGGCGGCGGCGGGTGCGGCCGTCAGGAAGAGGGCGAGCAGGGACATCAGCAGGCCCGGGACGGCCCGCGCGGTCCGGTGCGGGCGGGGGGACGGGTGGGGCATGGGCGGTTCCTTCCGGTGAGGGTCGTGGCCGGCGTCCCGCCGCGGGGCGGCGGGTGCGGCGGGTGCTCCATGCGGGGGTGGTGGGGCGGGCCGGTCAGCGCGTGACGGGCTTGCCGCGGCCCCAGCCCCAGGCGAGCCGGTCGGCTCCGGACCGGTTGGTGGTGGCGAGCCAGGGCCGCTCGGGGTCGCCGACGAGCTGCTGCAGCGTGTAGGTGTCGCCGGTGCGCAGGCCGGGCCAGTAGACGCTGCCCATGCCGAGCTCGCGGAAGGTGTCGGTGACCGCCTGCACGTAGTTGACGAAGTTGTCGGACGGGTCGGCCTTGTCGTAGTCCAGGCCGGTCGTCATCGGGGCGCCGAACTCGTCGGCGACGGTCCGGCCGGCGCAGTCGCCGATGCGTTCCTTCAGGTCGGCGACCCACTGGTCGTAGGTGGCGTAGCTCTTCCAGAACCCGTAGTGGTGCAGCGACAGGTGGGTTCCGCGCAGGCGCGGGTCGGCGCACACGGTGGTGACGTGGTCGTTGTAGCCGGCGCCGCTGACGAAGACCCGCTCACGGGGGATCTCGGGGTAGGTCGCCAGCCAGTTCGCGGCGATGTCGGCCCACTCCGCGTCGGTGTAGCCGTGCGGCTCGTTCATGGGCTCGAAGTAGACGCGCGGGTTGCCGCCGTAGGCGTGGACGACGGTGTCCCACATGGTCCGGTAGGCCGGGACGTCGTCGATCAGCCCGTCCTTGCGGGCGCCGGTCCCCTCCCAGTAGGAGATGATGACCTTGAAGCCCTGCCGGGTGGCGGCGTCGATGACTCCTCGGTACGCCTTCCAGGGGGCGCCGTTGACGGTGTACGGGTTGATCGGCAGCCGTACGGTGTCGGCGCCCAGGTTGGCGCGGAACGCCGTGATCACGCGGGTGGCCTTGGCGTAGGTGCGGGCGTAGTCGTCCGACGCGGACAGGCCGGACAGGACGATCGGGTCGTCGGCGAAGTTGTCCCGCGGGTCGGCCCAGTTGACGCCGCGGAAGTCGGAGGTGTTCTGCCGCGGGGCCGCGGCGGCGGGGGCGCCGGTCGCGGCCGTGCCGGCGCCGGCGACGAGGGCGGCGGCCGCGAGCAGGGGCACCCATCGGCCGATGACACGGCCACGAGATGTAGGCATGCGCATGCCAGTCCTTTCGGTCGGTTCGAGGACACCCTCCCCGCGCGCCGCGGGGAGGGCGGCCCGGCCGTCGCACGGACGGCCGAGCCCGGGTGCGGCAGGGGGGTAGGGCCTGCCCTAGCTGCCGGAGGCGGACGCCGTGACGTCCCTGACCGTCCACCGCTGGTTGGCGCCGGAGTTGGGCGGCCACGTGGTGACCGCGGCGCCCTCGCCGGTCGCCTGTCCCCCGACCTCCAGCAGCCGCCCGCTCGCGGCGTTGATCAGCGTCCAGGTGCCGTCGCCGGTGGTCGAGGCGATCCATTCGGCCGCAGCGTCGCGCCGGTGGGTGTCGGGTTCGGCGACCGGGACGTCGTCGCGGACCGCGAGGCGCTTGCCGTCCACGGCGCTGGTGAGGACGTACCGGGCCTCGCTGCCGCGGCCGGGGCCCACCTGGCTCAGCCGCCACTGCTGGGCGGTCGAGCCGCTGGGCGTGCCGATGACGAGACCGGTGCCGTTGCCGGCCACGGTGACCGCCTTGCCGCTCTGCACACCGGTGAGGGTGTAGGTGTGGCCGGTGCGCAGCAGCGGTGCGTCCTGCGCGACGCCGGACACACCCTTGACGACGAAGGAGGTCACGGACTGGGCGGGCACGGTGACCGTGGCACGGCCGCCTTCGACCTTCACCGCGTCCCGCACGGCGAGCTTGCCGTCGGCGCTGGTGACGACGGGTGTCACAGTGGCGCCCCGGCTGATGCTGCGGAACTTGGTCAGGTCGAGGGTGACGCTGCGCGCGCTCGTGGTGCTGTTGACGTGCACCAGCGAGGCGCCCTTGCCGTCCTTGGACACGGCGGCCGCGCTGGAGGTGTCGTCGACCTTGATCAGGCGGTCGCCGGGCTTGATGAAGTGGGTGAAGTTGCGTGCCGTGTCGAACTTGGTGTTGGTGCGGACCGGGCAGGTGGCGAGGGTGTCCGCGGAGGTGCAGCTGAAGGGGATCTGGATCTCGCCCCAGTTGCCGCCCTTGGCGGACTCGCCGCCGGGCTTCATGTTGTCGTAGTCCTCGACCGGCTGCCAGAACACCCAGGCGCGCGGCTGGAGTTCCCGCAGGTCGTCGACGATGTGCTGGGCGAGTCCGAGGCCGGGGCGCATGTCCGTGAAGCTCTGCCCGTCGCCCCAGTCGCCCTCGACCTCGCTCATCCAGAGCTTCTTGTCTGCGGCCTTGGCGAGGTCGCGGACGGCTGTGCGCTGTCCGGTGCCGTAGGTGTGGACGTTCATCTGGCCGACGAGGGCGCGGTCCTGGGCGGTGTAGGCGCTCCAGTTCTGCGCGAAGGTCGAGGGGTTGGTCTCGTCCATCGCCGAGATCTGCGCCTTGGTCTTCGCCGTGCGCAGGGCCGGTGCGAGCGCCTGCAGCACCTTGCGCTGCATCGCGGGGCTCATGTGGGCGCCCTCCTGGCGGCCGCCGACCGGCTTGCCGTCGGTGCCGAGGCGGGTTCCCCAGTAGGGGGTGTTGGGCTCGTTGAAGGGGTCGACGGTCTTCACCTTGATGCCGTGCGCCTGCTCCAGTCGCCGGGTGGCGCCGGCCAGGTAGGCGGCGTAGTCGTCGACCGACTCGGTCTTGAGCTGGTCGGCGGTGGCGTCGAAGCCGCCGGAGACATAGCCGGAGACCGTCATGAACCAGGGCGGGGAGTTGCTGAAGGTCTCCCAGTGGGTGATGTCGTTCTTGATGCGGTCGACCCACCAGCGCTGGGTGGCGTCGGCCTTGACGTTCCAGTCGGCCGGGTCGTCGGCGCTCCACCAGTCGGTGTCCGCGCGGGTGGTGCCGTCGGGGGCCTTCCACCAGCCCTGGACGGCGCCGCCGGCCCGCAGGTAGTCCTTGACGTCGGGGGCGTTGCCGCCGCCGATGTTGTAGCGGGCGATGTTCAGGCCGAGGCCGTCGTCGCCGAAGAGGAGGGAGGCGAGCTTCTCCCGGATCTCGGGCGGGTAGCCGCCGGTGACGTTGGCGAACCAGGCCAGGCTGGTGCCCCAGCCCTCGAACGGCTGCTGCTGGTAGGAGGGGTCGAGCCGGACGGTGACGGAGGGGGTGTCCGCGGCCCGGGCGGGACCCGGTACGGAGACCAGGGCGGCTGCGGTGGCCAGGGCGGTGAGGCCGGCGGCGGTGAGCCGTCTGCTGCGGGTGCGGCGTGCCATCGGTGTGCTCCCAACTGGAGGGTGGTCGCGCTGAGGTGGGCCCTCCCGCCGTGTCGGGGCAGGAGGGCATGGCCCGTGAGGAGGGGCGTGCGTCCTCGCGGGCGAGCGGGCGGGATGGGTCAGGCGAGCGGCTGGCGCAGTACGGCGACGGCCCGGGGGGCGAGCGTGAGGGTGCCGTCGGCGGCCAGGGTGCCGAGCAAGGCGTCACCGGTGAGGCCGGGCACGGTGACCGTGTCGTCGGTGCGGTTGACGAGGAAGCGGAAGGCGGCGTCGGGGCCGCGGCGCACGGTCGTCTCGACGAGTCCGCGTGCCTCGGCGGGCAGGTCGCTGTGCACGCCGGCCGGCTCCAGCAGGCGCGGCAGGAGCGAGGTGAGGCCCCGC
This sequence comes from Streptomyces sp. NPDC014801, assembly GCF_043082085.1. Lineage (NCBI taxonomy): Bacteria > Bacillati > Actinomycetota > Actinomycetes > Kitasatosporales > Streptomycetaceae > Streptomyces > Streptomyces sp. NPDC014801. The sequence goes on from NZ_JBIBXG010000017.1 coordinate 58,187, forward strand.
GTCCCGAGCCGGGTGGAGACGTAGGTGGCCGAGCCGCTGCCGGTCGGGCGGCGGGTGACGGCGGGGCGTCCCCGGTAGGCGCCGGAGCGGTAGTGGGCGAGGACCTCGGTGTCGGGGGCCGTGACGGTGATCCGGTCGGTCCACAGCGTGCCGGTCGCCGGGCCGTCGAGGGCGACCTCGTCCCCGGCGAGCAGGGGGCCGAACTCCTCGATGCGGATGCCGAGCAGGTCGCGCAGGGCGCCCGGGTAACCGCCGAGCCACACGTGGTCGTTCTCGTCGACGATGCCCGAGAAGTAGGTGGTGACGAGGTGGCCGCCCTGCTCGGTGTAGCGGGTGAGGGACTTGGCGAGGTCGGCCGGGACCACGTGCAGCACCGGGGCGATCAGCACCTGGTGGCGGTGCAGGTCGCCGTGCGGGGTGACGAGGTCGGCGCGGATGCCGAGGGCGAGGAGGGCGGAGTACCAGTCGAGCGCCTCCTGCCGGTAGTCGAGCAGGGAGGTGGGGTGGGAGTCCTGCTCGCTCGCCCACCACGACTGCCAGTCGTAGAGGATGCCGACGGGGGCGGCCTCGCGCTCGCTGCCGGCGAGGGGCGCGAGCGCCTTCAGGGTGGCGCCGAGGTCGCGGACCGCGCGGAACAGGTCGCTGTCCTCGCCGGCGTGCGGCACCATCGCGGAGTGGTACTTCTCGGCGCCGGCCGCGGACTGCCGCCACTGGAAGAAGCAGACCGCGTCGGCCCCGTGCGCGACGTGCAGCAGCGAGTCGCGGGCCAGGTCGCCGGGCCGCTTGGCCACGTTGACGGGCTGCCAGTTGACGGCGCTGGTGGAGTGCTCCATCAGGAACCAGGGCCGGCCGGCGCTGATGCCGCTGGTGAGGTTGGCGGAGAAGGACAGTTCGTCGCGGTCCTGGGGGCCCGGGTGGACGTAGTGGTCGTTGGAGACGAAGTCGATCTCCGCGGCCCAGTCCGGGTAGTTCATGCCCTTCGTGCCGCCCATCACCATGAAGTTGGTGGTGACGGGGACGTCGGGGGTGATCTCCCGCAGGATCTCCCGCTCGGCGCGCAGATGGTCCTTCAGCGCGTCGGAGGAGAAGCGCTTGAAGTCCAGCTGCTGGGTGGGGTTGGGGTGCGAGGCGGCCAGCCGCGGCGGGAGGATCTGCTCCCACTCGGTGTAGCGCTGCGACCAGAACGCGGTGCCCCAGGCGTGGTTGAGCGCCTCCAGGGTGCCGTAGCGGGCGCGCAGCCAGTCGCGGAAGGCGCGGGCGGCGTCGTCGGAGTAGTCGTAGACGTTGTGGCAGCCCAGTTCGTTGTTGACGTGCCAGGCGACCAGCGCCGGGTGGCCGGCGTACCGGGTGGCCAGCTCCCGCACCAGGCGCAGCGCGTGGCGGCGGAAGACGGGCGAGGTGGGGCGCCAGTGCTGACGGGCTCCCGGCCACAGGGTCTCGCCGGTGGACGTGACCGGGAGGATCTCGGGGTGGGCCGTGGTGAGCCAGGGCGGCGGGGAGGCGGTGGCCGTGGCCAGGTCGACCCCGATGCCGCCTTCATGGAGGAGGTCCATGACCTCGTCGAGCCAGCCGAAGTCCCAGGTGTCCGGGGCCGGCTGGAGGCGGGCCCAGGAGAAGATGCCCACGGACACGAGGTTGACGCCGGCCTCGCGCATCAGGCGTACGTCGTCCTGCCAGACGGAGCGGGGCCACTGCTCGGGGTTGTAGTCGGCGCCGTAGAGGAGGCGGGGGGTGCGGTCACCGTCCGTCCCGTGCGTCCGGGACAGGAGGGTGGAGATCATGGTGGTCCTTCCGGGAGGGGGCCGCGGGCGGCCCGGAGGGCCGGGCGCGCCGCGCGGCGGTCACTTCTCGCGGTGAAGCCCTGCTTCGCCGGCGGTCACTTCTCGACGGTGAAGCCCTGCTCGCTGCCGTACTTGACGGAGGCGTCCTGCCAGGCCTTCAGGCCGTCGGCCAGCTGGGTGTGCGACACGTAGGCCTTGCCGACGGTGTCGTTGAAGATGGAGTTGGCGTACACCTGGTAGGGCAGGTACGACCAGTCGTCGGCGACGTTCGCGGCGGACTCGGCGAAGATCTTGTTGGCCTGCTGTCCGCCGAAGTACGGGAAGGCGGTGTTCTGGAAGGCCGGGGAGTTCAGCTGCGCGACGGTCGCCGGGAAGGCCCCGCCCTTGACGCGGGTGTCGACGCCCTTGCCGGCGTTGGCGTACTCGACGAACGCGTAGGCCAGTGCCTCGTTCTTGCCGAGCTCGGGCAGGGTGAGGGCGCTGCCGCCGTTCTCCGCACTGGCGTGGGCGCCCGCCGTCCACTGCGGCAGCGGGGCGACGCGCCAGTCGCCGGCGCCGTTCTTGACGCCGGAGGCGAGGTTGGCGGGCATCCAGGCGCCGATGGCGAGGGTCGCGATGGTGCCGTCGCCGAGGCCCTTGTACCACGCGTCGGACCAGCTGGTGACGGGGGCGAGCAGCTTGTCGTCGAGGAGCTTCTGCCAGGTGCCGGTGTACTTCCTGGCGCCCGCGTCCGCGAAGTCGATCTTCACCTTGGTGCCGTCGACCTTGTAGGGGCGTGAACCGGCCTGCCACAGCATGCTGGTGGTGAAGCCCGCGTCGCCGGTGTCGTTGGTGATGTACGCCTTCGGGTCCGCGGTGTGCAGGGCGCGGGCCGCGGCCACGTACTCGTCCCAGGTGGTGGGCACCTTGATCTTGTACTTGTCGAAGACCTTCTTGTTGTAGAACAGCGCCATCGGGCCGGAGTCCATCGGCAGGCCGTAGATGCCGTCGCCGCCGGCCTTCACGCCGTTCCAGGGGCCCGGGGAGAAGGACGCGGAGAGCTTGTCGGCGCCGAAGCCCTTGAGGTCGGTGAGCTGCTTGGTCAGCGCGTACTGGCCCATGGCGTAGTACTCGACCTGGGCGACGTCCGGCACGCCCTTCTTGGCGGACATGGCGTTCTGCAGCGCCTTGTACTGGTCGTTGCCGGTGCCCGCGTTGACCAGATTGACCTTGACGCCCGGGTGCTCCTTCTCGAAGTCGGCGGCCACCTGCTTGAGCGTGGGCTCCCACGCCCAGACCGTGAGGGTGCCGCCCTTCTTCAGCGCGGCCTGGACGTCGGCCGCGGAGACGGACTTCTTCGCGTCCGAACCGCCGTCGCCGGAGCCGCCGCAGGCGGTGGCGCCGAGGGCCAGGGCGGTCAGGAGGCCGATGCCGCTCAGCAGGCGGCGGGAGTGCTTGCGCATGGACGTACTTCCACTTCTTGCCGGAGCACCGGCGGATGAGGGTCGAAGGACGGGAAGGTGAGAGGCGAAGCGGCCGGGCCGGGCGCGGCTCATTCCTTGACGCTGCCCGCGGCGAGTCCCGACTGCCAGTACTTCTGGAGCATCAGGAACGCGGCGATCAGCGGGACGATGGTGATCAGTGAGCCGGTGATGACCAGGTTGAACACGGGCTGGCCGCCGGCGGTCGCGGCCTGCGCGTTCCAGCTGTTGAGCCCGAGGGTCAGGGGATACCAGTCGGGATCCTTGATCATGATCAGCGGCAGGAAGTAGTTGTTCCAGGTGGCGACCATGGTGAACAGCGAGACGGTGACGATGCCGGGTGCCAGCAGCGGCAGGGCCACCTGGAAGAAGATGCGGATCTCGCTCGCGCCGTCCATGCGGGCCGCCTCCAGCAGCTCCGTCGGGATGGCCTCGCCGGCGAAGACCCACATCAGGTACAGGCCGAAGGGCGAGATCAGCGAGGGGATGATCACGGCCCACGGGGTGTTGGTGAGACCCAGGTTGCTGAACATCAGGAAGGTCGGCACCGCGAGCGCGGTCCCCGGTACGGCGACGGCCCCGATGACCACGGCGAAGACGGCACGGCGTCCGGGGAAGGCGAACTTGGCCAGCGCGTACCCGCCGAGCACCGCGAGGAAGGTGGCGCCGCCGGCGCCCACCACGACGTAGAGCACGGTGTTGAGCAGCCAGCGGGTGAAGACGCCGTCGTCGTAGGTGAACGTCTCGGTGATGTTGTCCCACAGGGCGAAGTCGCCGTCGAACCACAGGCCGGAGGAACGGGACAGCCCCTCCTGGGTCTTGGTCGCGCTGATGACCAGCCAGAGCAGCGGCACCAGGCTGTAGAGCAGGACCAGGGCGGTGAGCACGGTCAGCAGGACACTGCGCCGGGGCCGGCCGGCCGCGGGGCGGCGGGCGGAGCGCAGGCGGGGCACGGTCTTGACGGGACGCGGCCGCTGGGTCGCGGTGCCGGACGAGGCGTCGGTGGTGGTGACGGTCATCGCTGCCTCACGCTCCCTTGCGCATGCCGCGCAGCTGGACGACATAGGCGACGATCATGGTGATCACGCCCATGACCAGGGCGACCGTCGCGGAGTAGTTCTGCTGCTGGCCCGAGAACGACAGCGAGTACGTGTAGAAGTTCGGGGTGTAGTCCGTGGTGATGGCGTTGGGGGCGAGCTTCTGCAGCACGCTCGGCTCGTTGAAGAGCTGGAAGCTGCCGATGATGGAGAAGATCGTGGCGATGACGAGGGCGCCGCGGATGGCCGGCAGTTTGATGGCGGTGATGACGCGGATCTGCCCGGCTCCGTCGATCTCGGCGGCCTCGTAGAGGGACTGCGGGACGACCCGCAGCGCCGAGTAGAAGATCAGCATGTTGTAGCCGACGAACTCCCAGGTGACGATGTTGCCGATGGAGGCGAGGGCCAGGTCCGGGGAGAGCGGGTCGGGCAGCGACAGGCCGAAGGCGTCGTCGATGTCGCCGACCAGGCCGAAGCGGGTGCCGTACATGAAGCCCCACATGAGGGTGGCGACCACGGCCGGCACCGCGTAGGGCAGGAAGATCGAGATGCGGAAGAAGTTCTTGCCGTAGAGGCGTCCGCTGTCGAGCGCGAGCGCCACGAGCAGGGCGATGCCGAGCATGACCGGCACCTGGACGCACAGGAAGAGGGAGACCCGGCCGAGCGCCGCCCAGAAGTTCTTGTCCTGCAGCGCCGCGGTGTAGTTGTCGAGGCCGACGAACGTGGTGCCGCCGATGAGCTGGTCACGGAAGAGGCTCAGGTAGAGCGAGTAGGCGATCGGCGCGAGGAAGACCAGGGCGAAGACGATCACGAACGGGGCGATGAAGCCCCAGCCCGCCCAGGAGCGACGGTCCCGTCTGGTCGGGGGTGGTGCCAGCTGCGGCGCGGCAGCCGCCGGCGGTTGCAGCGTTGTCATGTCGTTCCTCGCACTTTCGGGGTGGTGAGCAAGCGGCGGTGGACCGGCTCGGGTCCAGGGCCCGAGGCCCGCGGGGTGTACGTGAACGTCACGTTGCGGCGCGACTCCGCGCTGTTATGTTTACGTAAACATCCGACGGCGGCATGTCTACCCCCGTCGGGTGACACCGGTCAAGGGTCCGGTCGTGAGCGAGAGCGCGGGGCAGGCGGGAGGGCAGCGGCTTCCCGGCGGTCGCCGACGCGCTCAACTCCCCTGCCCCCGTGGGCCGTAGGGTTCGCGACCGTCGTGACGCACTTGTCCCGCGCGACCCCGGCAATGTTATGTTTACGTAAACATCCCCTGATGCCTGCGAGACTGCGGCGTCAGTGGCGGTCGAGTGGTCCGCCACGGTGAACCGTCACTCGAACCACGACGGAAGGCGGCTGACGGCCAGTGGACATGGCTACGACACGTTCGTCCGACACGCACGGCTCCGGTGCCGCCGCGGCCTCCGGCGGCACCGAGGGCACGAGCACGGCCGGCGGCCGCGGACGCTCCCGCCGCGGCCCGCGCACCGCCTCCATGGCGGACGTCGCCCGGCTCGCCGGCGTCTCCTCCCAGACGGTCTCCCGGGTGTCCAACGGCTACGCCGGGGTGAACGAGGAGACCCGCCGCGCGGTGCTCGCCGCGATGAAGGAACTCGGCTACCGCCCCAACAGCGCGGCCCGCGCGCTCAAGCGCGGCGAGTTCCGCACCATCGGCGTCATCACGTTCACCCTCGCCACCACCGGCAACGTCCGCACCCTGGAGGCGATCGCCACCTCGGCCGCGCAGGAGGGGTACGCGGTCACGCTGCTGCCGGTCGCCGTGCCCACCCAGGACGAGGTGCGCGGCGCGTTCTCCCGGCTGGAGGAACTCGCCGTCGACGCCGTGATCGTCATCATGGAGGTCCACCTCCTCGACGCGGCGACGATCACCCTGCCCCCGCACGTGCAGGTGGTGGTGGTCGACTCCGACGCCGGCGACCGCTACACGGTGGTCGACACCGACCAGGCCGGCGGCACCCGCGCGGCGGTCCGGCACCTGCTGGACCTCGGGCACGACACCGTCTGGCACCTCGCGGGCCCCGAGGGCTCCTTCGCCGCGCAGCGCCGCACCGACGCCTGGCGCGCGGTCCTCGCCGAGGCCGGACGCGTCCCGCCGCCGCTGGTCCAGGGCGACTGGTCGACGGAGTCCGGCTACCGGGCGGGACGCGAACTCGCGCGGCGGGAGGAGTGCACGGCGGTCTTCGTGGCCAACGACCAGATGGCCCTCGGGCTGCAGCGCGCCCTGCACGAGAGCGGCCGGCGCGTCCCCGAGGACGTCAGCGTGGTCGGTTTCGACGACATCCCCGAGGCCGCGCACTTCCTGCCCCCGCTGACGACCGTCCACCAGGACTTCGCGGAGGTGGGGCGGCTCTGCGTCCGGGCCGCGCTGCGCAAGGTGCGCGGCGAGGGCGCCGAACGCGGCACCACGCTGGTGCCGACCCGGCTCGTGGTGCGCGACAGCACGGCGCCGCCGCCGCGCCGGGGCGCCCGCTGAGCGGGGCGCGCTGCTGCTGCTCGGCCGCCGAGGCCGTCGGTCGCCCTCCTGGCACCCGGCGCCTCCCTCGCACGCCACGGAAGAGGGCGCCACGGTATCGTTCCCGATCGCTTGACCAGACGTGATCGAAGCTGTCGCTCCGCACCGGCGCAGGCGCGACGGCTCAGGCCGCGGCCGTCCCGTGCGGGGCCGAGGCGAAGGCCAGGATGTCCGCGGCCGCCTCGCGCAGACTGGCGAAGTGGCGGTGCACGCCGTCCACCGCGACGGCGGTGTTCACCCCCCACACCGTCATCCCGGCGCGCAGCCCGGACCGCACCCCGGACGGCGCGTCCTCGATGACCAGGCAGTCGCCCGGCTCGGCTCCCAGCAGTTCGGCGGCCCGCAGATACGGGACCGGTGAGGGCTTGCCCTCCGCCACGGCGGCCGCGTCGACGATCACGTCCGGCACGGGCAGTCCGGTCCGCAGGAAGCGGCCGCGCACCCGGTGCTCGTAGTTCGACGTCACCAGCGCCCAGGAGCCCGGCGGCAGGGCGTGCAGCAGCCGCGCGGCACCGTCGAAGGCCTCGTAGACGCCGGAGCGGACGTCCTCGTCCTCCAGTGCGTGCAGCAGGGCCAGGCACGCGTGCGGATCCCGGTCCGGCGCGACCTGGGCGAACGTCTCCATCGGCCGGGTTCGCAGGGCCACTTGGTGGACCTCGTGCGGGTCCAGCCCGTACTGCCGCGCCCAGGTGTGCCAGACCTCGCGCTGGTTGTGCACGGCGTCGATCAGCGTGCCGTCGACGTCGAACAGGACGTACTGCGCGCGGTCCGGCCGCGTGGGTTCACCAGTCACCCGCCGATCATGCCAGGGGCCGGACGGGTCCGTTCGGGGGGCGGACGGTTGCAGTCGGGGGGCGGTCCTGCCGTGGGCGGGCCCGCGGCAGCCGTGGTCGGGTGTGCCCCGTCGGATCCCTTCAGGCCGGCGCGGCGAGCCGCCTGGTCCAGCGGGCGTTGAGGAGGCGGGAGGCGGCTTTGCGCATGCCCGGGTGCGCCGAGACCGCCGTCCGGACCCGGCGCACCGACTCGGCCCGGGTGCGCAGCAGAGCCGCCGGCAGGGTGTCCCGCGCCACCCATCCCTCGGTCAGCGTCAGATCGCCTGTCTTCAGCTCCTGCTTGTAGCGTTCGCCGCCCTTGCCGAGGTCGAGCAGGTCGACCCCGTCGTCCGCCGCGGCCTGCGCGAGTTTCAGCAGCAGCAGGATCCCGGGCGAGAAGCGTGCCGCCTCCGGCGCGTAGGCGGGGAACCAGTACTGCAGGACGCTCCGGGAGCGCAGCCCGAAGTGCAGGGCCACCGGGCGCTCCCCCGCGTACAGCGTCGAGAGGGTGCCGGTGCAGGTGGGGGACCGTACGTGGCCGAGGTCCCACAGCAGGGCGGCGACCGACGGGCGGGCGAACAGGTCCAGTTGCCCCGTGGCCCGGTACTGGGCGGACTTCCACCGCATCAGCGTGTCCAGGTGCGCGGGGGTTGGGTCGTCGTACACGAGGCGGACCTCGCCCAGACGGTGGGCGAGCCGTCGCTCCTTCACCTTCCACTGCCGGAACCGCTCGGCCGACCGTCTGCGCAGCTCGGCCCGGTAGGTGTCCGGCCCGCGCGTCAGGTCGACGACCGGGGAGGCCGCCCGGCGCACCGCTCCCCCGTCGAACGGCGTCTGGCCGCGGACCAGGTGGTCGTAGCGCCACACCTGGAGCCCGCAGGCCCGCAGCAGCTCCCGCGGGTCCCAGTGCACTCCCGCCGCGTGCACCAGTCCCTGGGCGTCGCACAGACCGGTGCCGATCGGCAGGCCCAGGCCGAACGGGTGCCGTTCGTAGGGGAAGTAGCCGACGGGCCCGGCCCCGTCCGAGAGCACCGCGACCCGGGCCTCGGGCCGGCGGCGGCCGACGGCGCGGGCGAACTCCGGTGACAGGAAGGGGCTGGCCAGCGCGGGGTCGGCCTGCTGCAGCGTGCGCCATGCGGCGACGTCCGCGGGGCCCAGGAGGTCCGGGGGGAGCACGGTCGTCCTCATGGGGTGGATCCTTTGTCCAGCCGCGCGATGACGGCGGCGTAGTCCTCGAGCGAGGAGCCCGGGGTTCCGTCGTAGAGGTTGCGGTCGAAGGCCCACATCAGTCCCTTCAGCCCGCAGGTCGTCATCTGCCGCGCGGCGTCGTTCATGACGCCCGGGTAGTAGCTCTCCACCTCCGGGCCGGCGCTCTCGCCGCTGACGGGGAAGCCCGTCTCGGCCGCGATGCGCGCCACCCAGCGCACCGACGACCAGGTGCCGACCAGGTCCGCCGGTCCGCTTCCGGTGGCGAGGGCGCGCACGTCGACGGCCGCGTCCTGCGGGCGGCACACGTTGTTGCGGGGGGTGCCCGAGCCGTCGACGAGCGCGGTGGAGACCAGCTGCACGTTGCCGTGGTGCAGGATCATCGGGATGGTGCGGAAGTACGCCGAGCCGCGGCCGACGAGGCCGCCCTGGGCGGTGGGGGCGAGGCGCACGCGCAGGGCGGCGGACAGGTCGCGCGGCTGCAGTCCGCCGCCGGGGATCAGCACCTTGAGGATCCCCGGGTAGTGCAGCGCGTCGAACTGCCGGATCTGCCAGTTGACGGTGTCGGCGAGCGCGCCGAGGTACCAGGCGTACCACCGGTCGGCCTGCTGCGGGGTGAAGGGCTCGCCGCGATAGGTCTGCTGCCCCGGCCGCCAGTCCGGGTACGGGTTCGGGGGGACGGTCGCGGGCCGTCCGGGGTCCCGGCCGCTCGCCTGGGCGTGCCGGTCGAAGGCCCAGAAGGCCGTCCGCTCGCCGTCGCCGGGCGGCGGGTAGGCGTATTCGCCGGTGTCGTTCACGCCGATCCGGATCGCCCAGAAGTTGCGCAGCCCGATGTCCCGATCCAGCCATTGCAGGTATCCCTGCGCCTCGTTGCGCAGTTCCTGGCTGAAGGCGAGGTTCGGGCTGTCGGTGTACTCCCTGCCGTTCTGGTCGGTGTAACTGTTGCCCGGGTGCCGGTCGAGGACCCAGCCGGGCGGGTGGTTCAGTCCGAGCCCCGCCTCGACCTTCATCCCGGCGTCCTGGAAGGTGCGCAGGGCGTCCTTCACGCCGGCGACGTACCCCGTGTCGATGTGCCCGCGGACCGGTTCGACGCGGTCCCAGTAGATGGGCAGGTGGGCGACGCCGATGCCCTTGTCGCGCTCCTGGCGGGCGGTGCCGGGGCCGGTCTGCAGGGTGCCGAAGAAGTACGACGGGGCCGCGCGGCCGTCCTGCTGGGAGACCGCGAAGAGGGTCACGGCGACGACCGCGGTCACCAGGGCCGCGAAGACGGCCGGCCGGTGACCGCCGTGGCGCCACCTGCCCCGGCCGGGCCGGTGCCGGTCCCTCATCGCATCAGCTCCTCGTACAGGCTCAGGTAGCGGGAGGCGAACCGCTTCTCGCCGAAGCGTTCCTCGACCGCGGCGGGGCCCCGGTCCGCCAGCTCCTGCCACCACCGGGGCCGCGCGAGCACCTGGGCCAGCAGCCGGCCGGTGTGGTCGCGGTCGCCCGGCGCCGCCCTCAGCACCACGTTACGCAGGCTTTCGAACTGCGGCAGGTCGCTGAGGATCACGGGCCGTCCGGTGGCCAGCGCCTGCAGGACGGTGAGGGGCACGTCGGCCTTGCCGCCGAGGGACCGCGGTACGTACAGCAGGACGCTGGCGGCCGCGACGCGGGCCGGCATGTCCTCGACGTGGCCGAGCACCTCGGTGTCGGGCAGGCCCTCGCGGGCGGCTTGCGCGCGCACGGCCCGCTCCAGCGCCCGCACGTTCTGCCCCGGTCGTGCGCGCAGCGCCAGCACCAGCCGGAAGCGGGCGCCCTCGCGGCGGGCCACCGCGGCGGAGGCGACGGCGTCGGCGATGCCGCCCTGCGGGTCGTGGTGCCCGGTGATGAGCACCGTCGGCGGGTCGGCGGCCGGGCGGGGGCGCCGGGGCCAGTCGGCGGTGCGGACGACGGGCGGGACGACCCGCACCCGGTCGAAGCCCGCGGTGCGCAGGGCCGTCGCGGTGGCCCCGGACAGGGCCACCGTGACACCGAGCGGGCGGGTGCGCGCGAGCAGCGCCGGGTCCATGACGCCGGGGACGGTGTGCAGGACGGGAGCCGCGTCGCCGGCGAGGTACGGCCACAGACGGGAGAAGGGAGGGAAGCCGGCGCCGATGGTCAGCACGGCGTGCACGAGGTCGCACCGGCGGGCCCGGACCAGGCCGTGAGTGGCCGCCTGGAGCCGTTCGCTCAGGTGGGGCACACCGTCCAGGGAGGCGAGGGGGACCGGCCGGCCGGTCAGGTGCCGCACCCGCTCGTCGGGCCGGGGCCACTTGCGGAACCAGCAGTAGCGCACCTCGTGCACGCTCTCCACGAGCGCCATCGCCAGGTCGGTGTCCGCGCCCCGCCGGCCGTCCAGCGGCCCGCTGGTGAGCAGCAGGACCCGGGGCCGCCGGTCAGTGGCCACGTGGGGCCTCCGGCGGGGCGGCGGCCGGCGGATGCCGGTCCACCGGCGCCGGGTGGGGCAGGGGCAGGGTGTACAGGGCCAGTTCACCGTAGGTGCGCCCGTGTACGGCGAAGACGAGCTTCCCCTGGTCCGCCAGGCGCCGGGTGACGGGGGCGCCGACCGACCCGTAGCCCTGCTCGACCACCTTCCACGGAACGACCAGGTACCTGGCGCGGACGAAGAGCCTGCTGTCCGGCGTGACCCAGGTCCCCAGCCGGTAGTGGTCCCGCAGCGCCCAGGACGAGATGCCGCCGTCGACCGACGAGATCGCGCTGCCCGGCGGGACGTGCTCGCGCAGGTAGACGCGGAGCCGGGCGTATCCGTCGTCGGGCTCGGTGCGCGTGGTCACGTACGACACGCCGGCGAAGGTCACGACCGCTGTCAGGAAGGCGGCGCCGGCCGTCAGGGCGACCCGCCGCCGCGTGGCGGAACCGGTGCCGCGCCGCTGCCGGGAGCGCTGCGTCAGGACGGCGAGCACGGCGCCCAGCACCACCACCGTGGGCACGATGAGCAGATACAGCGCCTGCTCCTCCAGCGTGCCCTGCGCGAGCGCGAAGGCGAGGGTGAGCCCGGCGCAGACGTAGAACAGCGACAGCATCCTGATCACGGGGTCGCGGCTGCGTCGGAGCAGCAGCACCAGGGCGACGGGGCCGAGGGCCAGCAGGGCGTACGTGAAGGCGTACGTCGTCGTCTGGTCGACGAGCCGCTCGGCGAGCGAGGGAGCGCCGGGGGCGTTGAACCCGGTCTCCTGCGCGGTCCCGAACAGGCGGCTGATGCCGTGGGACTTGGCGTACCAGAAGGCGTCCAGGTGGCCGAAGCCGGCCACGAACACCATGTACAGCCCGTACGGCACGAGCGTGGCCGCGGTGCTGATCAGCAGCAGGCGTCTGGGCGGGCCCCAGCCCAGCGCGACGGCCAGCAGCAGCGGCAGCACGGTGATGAGTGCCGCGGGGTCCTTGGTGAGCACGGCGAGCCCGAAGAGCAGCCCGGCGCCGGCCGCCCTGAGGCGGGGCCGGCCGGGCAGCGGCTCACGGGCCACGGTCAGCAGCAGCAGATAGCCGGCCAGCACCAGCAGCATGGTCTGGGTGTCGAGCATGACCCGGTCGTTCTGCCGCAGGATGTAGGGGTCCACGGCGAAGAGCAGGGCCGCCACGACACCGGCGGCGCGCGATCCGGCCCGCGTGACGACGAGGAACACCAGGACCGCGGTGAGCGCGCCCAGGGCGGCGTTCAGCAGGCGGGCGTGGTACACGCCCGTGACCAGGTCCGGGCCGAGGCCGACGATCTTGCCCCAGCCCGCCTCGACGAAGAAGAAACCTGGGGGGTGGAGGAAGAAGGTGCCCTCGGCGGTCCGCGGGAACTGGCCCTGCCCGGCGCTGACGCCGAGTTGGCGGTAGATCAGCTCGTCCACGAACAGGTCGCCGGAGCGGCCCAGGTTGACCATGCGCAACGCGGCCGACAGCAGGAAGACGGCCGCGGCCAGGACGGCGACCGGCACCTCCCGGCGCCGCGCCCGCGTTCCGGCCTGCTCGCGATCGGTTTCGACGGCGGTCATGGGAGGTCTCCGGGGTAGAGATAGTGCTCGGGGGCGAGCGGGACCTGCCCGGTCGGGAACAGGGAGCGGGCCTGTGTGCGGTAGCCGAGGATCCAGTCCACCTTGTCGTGCAGATTCCGGGTCCACACGAGTGGGCCGCACAGGGCACGGCGCCGGACGAACGCGGGGTCGGCGTCCTGGCGCTGGTTGTAGGGGAAGTCGCTGTAGTAGACGGCGGGCCGCCCGCTGCGCCGCACGGCCTCCCGGACCAGCAGGTGGTCCGCGTGTCCGCCGACGGCGAGTGGCGCCAGCAGCAACGGCGGCGGTGCCTGGCTGCCCCGGTCGTCCGGGTCGTTGGGTTCGTCCGGGGTGGCGAGGGCCGTGACGGCGCGGGTGACGCGGTCGAGCAGGTCCCGGTCGTGGGGGGAGATCCGGCCGGCGACGAGATGCCCGCGGTAGGTGGGATAGACGTGGTCCCGCTCGGGCAGCAGCCGGCTCACCCGGCCGTCGCGTCCCGGCTTGCGGCGGAACAGCCCCTCGGGCAGGCCCAGTTGGCGTCCCTGGACGCCCATGTCCGACAGTACCGCCCGGTCCTCGGCGCGGCGCGCCGCGTACAGCGCCCGCGCGTCACCCATCCCGGCCAGGTGCAGACAGCGCCGGCCCGACAGGGTGTACGGCGGACCGGAGCCCTCGGTGAACACGCTGACGACGGTGACCGGGACGCGGCGCCGCCGGGCGTACGCCATCAGCCCTCCGCAGGAGAGGACCGCGTCGTCCAGATGCGGCGAGAGCACGACGAGCGGGGCCCCTCGGTCGAGGGCTGCGGTGAGGGGGTCGGCGGTCACGGCGGCACTCCTTGCGGACGGGCGGTCCCCTTCGCTGCCGGTGCCGTCGCCAGCACCTCCCGGACCACGGCGAGGTACCGGGCCGTCATCGCCTCCCACGTGTAGCGCTCGGCGGCCAGCCGGGCGGTGCGGCCGAGCGTGCGGCGCAGGTCCGGGTCGGTGGCCAGGCGGCGGATCTCCTCCGCGAGCCGGTCCACGTCGAACGGCGGCACCGCGACGTCTCCCTTGCCCGACATCCAGCGCAGCCACGGCAGGGCGAAGTGGAGGACGGGCTTGCCGTAGGTCATGCTCTCCAGCGCGACGAGCCCGAACGCCTCGTACCGCGAGGGCATGACCATGAAGGCGCTGCCGGCGAGCAGACGGCGTTTGTCCTCGCCCGTGACGTAGCCGAGCCAGCGCAGGTCGCCCGGGGTCTGCTCGATCAGCGCCTTGACCCTGCGCTCCTCGGCCCGGGTGCCGTGCCCGGCGATGTACAGCGGCAGGTCCACGCCGGCCTTCGCGTAGGCCGCGAGCAGCAGATCGAGACCCTTGGTCAGCATCTCCAGCCGGCCCAGGTACAGGATGTACCGGCCTTCGCCGCACGCGATGCCGGCGGCGTCCGGCACCTCGACGCCGTTCTCGATCAGGTGCACGGCCGCCTTCGGGACGGCGCGCCGGAGGTCGGCGGCGTCGGCCTCGTTGACGACGACCAGGTGCCGGTACAGGCGCAGACCGAGGCGTTCCACCAGGAAGGTCGGCACATGGTATTTCCGCCAGACGACCTCGCTGCCCCTGCCCTGGTCGATGCCGATGACGGGCCTGCGGGTGAACAGGGGCAGGAAACTCGTCGAGAAGGGCGGGGTGAAGCTCTCCAGCCACACGTCGTGCGGCACGCGGCGTGCGAGGAAGGGCAGCGCCGCCTGGAAGAGCAGTTGCCCGGCCCGGGGCCCGGCGCGGCCGACGGGCACGAAGCGGTAGCGCACCCCGTCCCGTGTCCGTGTGCCCCCGTGCCGGGCGGCCGTCACGACGGTGACGTCGTGGTCGCGGCTGAGCCGGCGCGCCACCTGCTCGATGACGACCGCTCCTCCGCCGCGGTACTCCGTGTTGTCCGCGTCGTCGAAGATCGACACGACGACGCGTCCGCGCCGGGGGGCGCCCGGGGACCGGTCGTGGACCTGGCCCGGGGCGATGGTGTGGCGGGGGGTGCTGTCGCGCCGGGCGTCGGCCCGTGCCGCGATGAGCCGGAGGGCCGGGTCCGCGCCGGCCACCGGGCGGGCGTCCCAGCGGTGGAAGGGGACGACATCGCCGTGCCGGCTCGCCCAGCGGTGGTACGGGGCGAGCGGGTCGCGTCCGCCGTCCCGGTCGCCCTCGGCAGCGGCGGCTGGGGCGTCGCGGTCTCCCTCGGCGGCGGCTGGGGCGTCGCGGTCGCTCTCGGCAGCGGCGGCGGCTGGGGCGTCGCGGTCGCTCTCGGCAGCGGCGGCGGCTGGGGCGTCGCGGTCGCTCTCGGCGGCGGAGGCGTCGCCGTCCACGCCGAGGAGCAGGGTCAGGTCGTAGGCGCGGGCGAGCCGTTCGAAGAGGGCGGCGGTGCGGGACTCGACGGGCGGGTCGAACTTGGCCAGGCTGTCCAGCGGGCCGCGGTCGCTGAGGATCACGGCGGGACGGCGTCCGCGCGGCGCGGTGAGGAGCCGGGCCACGGCCAGCCTCAGGGCGGTCTCGGCGGCGTCCACGCGCGCGTGCAGGGCGTCGATCCGGCGCTCGGGGCGGGGCGCGGGTCCCGCGTTGCGCAGGGACCTCGGGCGGCCGGGGTAGCGGCGGCACAGGACACAGCCGTAGCAGTACGTCCGCGCGACCGTGTACCCGTGCCCGCGCAGCGCCGACACGGCCTGCCGGACCAGGGTGCTCTTGCCGGTGCCGTCGGGGCCGGAGACCGCCACCAGGAGCGGGCCCGCGGGCCGGGGGCGCCGCCGCCACGGGAGCCGGCCGGCGGCTGCGGTGCCGCCCGACGGCCTCGGTGCGGAAAGCTGCCGGACTGTCACGCGTCCTCCTTCTTCCGCCGTTTGGCGACGACCAGGGGGATCCGCAGGGCCGCTTCGCGCGCGGCGGCCCCGACGCGGCCCTGACGGAGCAGATGAGGGGTGTGCTCCACCGCGACACCGAGCGAGACGGGCACGGTGAGCCGCACCGGC
This sequence comes from Streptomyces sp. NPDC014801, assembly GCF_043082085.1. Taxonomy (NCBI): domain Bacteria; kingdom Bacillati; phylum Actinomycetota; class Actinomycetes; order Kitasatosporales; family Streptomycetaceae; genus Streptomyces; species Streptomyces sp. NPDC014801. The sequence continues at coordinate 74,006 of NZ_JBIBXG010000017.1, forward strand.
AGGGGGACGCGCTCTCCCCGGTCGAGCCGCTCGACGGCTTCCCGGGCCGTCCGCAGCGCCCGCTCGTACGCGTGGCCCCAGCCTTCCCGTACGGCCTCCCGCCGGGCCTGCTCCGTCACCCGTTCGTCCAGCAGCGGCCTGATGGCGAGCAGTTCCGACAGGTCCAGCGACAGGTTCTGGAACAGCGCGTGGGCGAGCCAGATCCGCAGCCGGTCGGCGGGGCGGGGTTCGGGCCAGGGCCGTCCGTCGGCGGGCACGGCGTGGGCGAACAGAGCGCTGTTGGGCAGCACCGGGACACCGAACCAGGACACGCACGCGTGGAGATGGATCTCGGGTCCGCTCGGCGGCCGCAGGAACACCTTGGACCTCCGCTCCAGCCAGTAGCGGTCGCGCGGTCCGCCGCACCAGGCCGACAGGGCCCGCTCGGCGGCCGCCCACCGGCCGTCGGGAACCACGACGTCGGCGTCGCCGACCAGGTTGGGGCCGGGCACGTCCGCCTTGATGAGCACGCTGTCGATGCCCGCGTCGTGCAGCCGCTGCCGGGCCCGGCACACCGTGTCGCGGAAGGCCGCGTCCCTGCGCCGCACCTCGGCGGCGGTCTCGGCCAGCTGCCCGGGGTAGGCGAGGGCGAGCAGACCCTCGGTCCCGCTGCGGCGCGCGACGGCGAGAGCGCGGTGCAGCTCCTCGTCCCCGGCGGGGCGCGGCGCGTGGTGCCACACGGCGTCCAGCAGCAGCCCCACGGCATCGTCGTCGCCGGCGCCGGGCGCGGGGCCGTCCGCCGCCGTCCGTGCGGAGGCCCGGGCGGTGGGCGGGTGCGCGCGGTGGCGCAGGAACCGGACGGCCGCGAGCGCGCTGGTGGCCACCGCGGCGACCAGCCAGACCACGGGCACGGGGCGCAGGGCCACGAGCACACAGGCGACGAGGAGGGGTTCGACGAGGGACGGCTCGGCGAAGGCGCCGCTGCCCTGGCGCCGGATCAGCAGGTGCACGAGCAGCAGCAGGGCGGCCATGGCGCCGACGCTCCCGCCGAGCGCGAAGCCCTGCACCCCGCCGAGCCGCCAGCCGACCAGCACGGCGCCGAGGAAGACGAGGACGCCGATCGCCTGCCGGGGGACGCAGGACTGGTCGTTGACCGCCTGGAAGAACGTGGAGACGAGGTTGATGCCGCCGACGGCGAGCCCGGACACGGCGGTGAACATCAGCAGCCGGCCCATCGCCTCGTACCCGGGCGGGAAGACCACGTGCAGGACGGCGCCGGGAGCGGTGGCGCACACCGCCGTCAGGGGCAGGGCGACGATGAGGTACATGCGGACGGCGCTGGCGGCCAGCGGCGTCCCTCCGCGCTGCCGGGACAGGGCCGGGAAGAACGCCACCGAGAGGGCGCTCGCCACGAACAGCGGGGCCCGTCCCACCATCACGCCGGCCTGATAGCTGGCCGTGGCGGGGCCGCCCGCGGGCAGCAGGGTGATCACGACGAGGTCGAGGGTGGCCATCATCGCCACCAGGCCCTGGACGGTGCCCAGTTGCAGGGCCCGGCGCCACAGATCGTGCTGGGTCCCCGGGGAGATCCACCGCCCCGAACCTCCCCGCATCGCCCGGACGGGCCACCAGATCAGCAGCGACGCCGCCGCGACGCCGAACGCGGCCAGGGCTCCGGTGGCGCCGAGGCCGAGCGCCGCGACGAAGAGCAGGCCGACGAGCACCTTCACGGCCGCCTCGCCGGTGAGCGCGCAGGACAGCGTCCTCATCCGCTCGCTGCCCTGCAGCCGGCCGGCGCTGACCCGGGTCAGGAAGACCAGGAAGGTGGCGACGCCGAGGACGGCGACCGGGCCCGCGGTGGCGAACTGGGCCGCCACGGCGGCGACGATCCCGCCCGCGACCACACCGCCGGCCGCGGCGACCACCATGGCGAACCTGATCGCCTCGCGGGCGGCCTCCGGCGAGGTGGCGCGGGCCATGGCTTGGGCCAGCACCCACGGGATGGCGACGGCGGCCACCGTCGCGGCGCACAGCAGCAGGCCCTGCCCGGCGGCGAAGGTCGAGAAGGCGCCGACGTCGAGCAGCCGGGTCAGCACCAGGGCGTAGCCGTAGTTGAGCGCTCCGACGGCGAGCCAGGCGGCGGTGACCCAGCGGGCCCCGCGCACCGCGGCCCCGTCGTCCGGCCGGGCCGGATCGAGGGCGACGGAGGGACGTACCGAGGTCATGCCGGGGCCTGGCCGCTCTGACGGGAGGTGGCTCCCCCGGTGCTGGGGTGGGCAGCCGCCGGGGCGGCCGGCGCCCCGGGCGGAGGAGCGGCGTGGGGCGTGCCGCGCGGGGGTGCGGCGTGCGGGGGCGCGGGGTGGAGCTCACCGGGCGGGGGTGTGGCAAGCGGCTCACCGGCCCCTGGTGCCGTGTGGGGGCCACCGGTGTGGGGACCGCCTCGCGAGGGCGTTGCCTGCGGCTCGCCTCGGACGGGCATGGACTGCGGCTCACCTGGCGAAGGCGTTGCCTGCGGCTCGCCTCGCGCAGGCGTGTCGTGGTCCTCACCGTGCGGGGGCGTGGTCTGCGGCTCACCCGGCCGGCGTGCGGCGTCGGGCTCGCCGGGCGAGGGGTCACCGGTCTGCGGGTCGTCCTGGTCGGTGTCCTCGCCGGTGCCCACCAGGACGTCGCGATGGCTGGCCAGGGTGAGCGTGGTCGGGTGCACGCCGAGGCGGCGCAGGACGCGCTGCGCGCGCATCTCGTCGCACCCCTTGAGCAGGACGTGGAAGGTGTCGCCGTGGCGGGCCCAGGCGTCGGTCAGGCGCAGGGCGCGCCGCATGAGCTTCTCGGTCTCGTTGCCGTTCGTCGACCGGAAGCGGCCGATGACCGCGAGGTCGCTGGAGCGTCGGCGCGAGCGGCGGTGGCGCCGGGTGCGCCAGATCTCCTCGAGCACCACGGCGGCCAGCCGTTGGGCACTGTCGTCCCAGGAGAAGGTCTCGGCCCACGCCCGGCACCGTGTCGCCGTGCGCTCCCGTGTCGCGGGGTCGCGCAGTTCGCGCAGAGCGGCGGCGACGCCGGCGGCGAGGTCCGCGTCCGGGGGCAGCCGCCAGCCGGTGCGGCCGTCGAGCACCGCGTCGCGCAGTCCGGGCACGTCGTGGACGAGCGCGGGCGTGCCGACGGCGTTGGCTTCGATGACGGTCAGGCCCCAGCCCTCGGCGACCGAGGGGACGACGGTGAGCCAGGCCCGTGCGAGCAGGCGCTGTTTGCGGGCGTCGCTCACGTGCCCGTGGAAGGTGACGGCGTCGGCGACGCCCAGCCTGCGGGCGAGGTCGCGCAGGTGGGTGAGTTCGCTGCCCTCGCCGGCGATGTCGAGGTGGACGCCCGGCACCGTGCGGGCCAGTTCCGGCATGGCCCGCACCAGGCGGTCCAGGCGCTTCTGCGGCACCAGCCGGCTGACGACGGCGATCCTCGGGGTCCGGTCGGCGGCCCGCTCGGCGGCTTCGCGGGGCCCGCTGCCGGTGGGCCCGGCCGTCACGGTCTCCTCGGCGGCCTCGCGGTGGCCGGACCGGTCCGGGCCGGTGGCGTTGCCGTTGGGCACGATGTGGACGGGGTTGCGGAAGCCCAGTTCGCGCCGCAGCCCCTGGAGGGTGGACGGGGACACCACGATCATCGGGCGGCCGCGGTACACGAGCCGGCTGACGTGCTTCTCCAGCACCCGGCCGAGGAGGTTGAGCGGACGGGGCATCAGCAGGTCGAACTGCTGTTGGTGGACGTGGTGGACGACGCACACGTCGGCCGTCCAGCGCGGGGTGAACAGCGGTGAGAAGAACGGGATGCCGTTCTGGAGGTCGATGACGGCGTCGTAGGCATGACGGTGGCGGAGCATGTGCCAGGCCGCCGCGGCGTACACGCCGTAGGTGCCGCCGCCGCGCAGGATGCGCATGCCCTCGTATTCGGTGAAGGGCGTGGCGCCGGGGTGGCGCGCGGTGAAGACGGTGACGTGCGCGCCCGCCGCGCTGAACCGGCGGGCGATCTCGTAGCAGTACGCCTCGGCTCCACCGGCCTTCGGGTGGGTGGGGTCGCGCCAGTTGAGGAACAGGATGTCGGCCCGTGCCAGGTCCTCGAGAGCAGTCATGGCGGTCACCGGGAAAGAGAGAGCCTGATCAGGTCGGCCATCGACCGCAGACCGTCCCGGCGGGCCGAGAAGGTCGACTCCGGTACGTCGGACCAGGCGACGGGCACTTCGGTCACCCGGTGGCCGCGCCGTACGACGCTGGCCAGGATCTCGACGTCGAAGGCGAATCCGTCGATGCGGCAGTCGGGCAGGACCTCGCGGACGAGCGGGCCGTCGAAGACCTTGAAACCGCACTGGGTGTCGGCGACGTCCGGCACGGTCAGCCGGGCCAGCCGGCGGAACATCCAGCCGCCGCAACGCCGCAGCGCCGACTGCTCGACCTCGTAGCATGCGCCGGGCGCCCGGCGTGAGGCGATGACGACGCGGTGGCCCTGGTCGAGCAGCGCCATGACGCGGTCGAGGGTCTCGATGGGCGTCGCGGAGTCGGCGTCGGCGAAGCCCACGTACCGGGCCGAGGAGGTGGCGATGCCGCGGCGGACCGCGGCTCCCTTGCCGTGGTCGCTGCAGCCGATCATGTGGACGCGCACGGGCGAGTCCGCGAAGCGGCGCACGACGTCGTGCGTGCCGTCGGCACTGTCGTTGTCGACGACCACGACGGCCGAACTCCACGGGCGTGCGGCCAGATAGTCGATCGTGACCCTCAGGGTGGACGGGAGCCGCCGTTCCTCGTTGAACGCCGGGACGATCAGCTCCAGGTCCACCGGGGGCCGGGTGAGCTCAAACACCATCGGGCGTCGCCCCTTGACGGTGGTGGCCGCAGGCCTGGTCGCCCGGTTCGTCGTCGGCACCGGCGGGTTGCGGCAGACAGTGGCTGGTCACCCGGGGCCGGCGGCGCGGGGTGACGTGGGACCGCCGCGAGGAGCGCGTCGGCCAGTCGAACACCCGCGGCAGCGGGTGGGAAGCGGGGAGAGCCGGACAGCCGGCTGCCTGGTCCGAGGACACCGAAGACCCCTTTCGCCGACAACGGCGATAACAACCTAGACAGCCTCTGTCGCACATGTCAACGATTTAAGTTTCTGTCGCAACTTTACACCGTAAACATTGATGCGTGACCTTAGTCCGGATACCGTCGGCCCAAGGAGTCCGTCCCGGGCGGGGAGGAGCCGTGAACGCACCCGCTGTACTCCTGATCGACACGCCGGTCGGTCCCGCGCGGATCACCACCCCGGCACCCCGCGCGACCTGGTGGGAACTGGCCGACGGGGATCCGGCGAGCCATGCCACCCAGACCCCGGCCTGGCTCGACTGCGTCTGCGCGACGGGGCCCTATCGGGACGTCAGCCGGCTGTACGACTTCGCGGACGGCGGACGCGCGGTGCTGCCGCTGGTCGCGCACCGCCGACCGCCGTGGCGCTGGGCGACGGAGGCCTCCTGGCCGGGCGAGTGGGGCATCGGCGGCCCGGTGACGGCGGGGGACTTCGGTCCCACGCAGGCCGCGGCCGTGTTCGCGGACCTCGCGGCCCGCCCCGCCCTGAGGGTCGCCGTGCGGTTTCGCCCCGAGGACGCTCACCTGTGGGCGCGCTGCACACCGGCGGGGTTCCGGCTGGAGGAGCACCGGGCGCATGTCCTCGATCTCGACGGCGGGTTCGGCGCCGTCTGGGAGCGCCGCTTCGACCAGGGGGTGCGGCGCGGAGTGCGCCGCGCCGAGCGCTCCGGTCTCCAGGTGGAGGTGGACCGCACGGGGCGTCTCGTCCCGGCGTTCTACGACCTGTTCGAGCAGTCGATCGTCCGCTGGGCCGCCCGGCAGCACGAACCGCTCGCGCTCGCCCAGTGGCGGCGCACCCACGCCTTTCCCCGGCACCGGCTGGAGACGGTCGCCGCCCGGCTCGGGGATTCGTGCGCGATCTGGATGGCCTGGCACGCCGGGGAGCCGGCCGCGGCGATCGTGGTGCTGCGCCACGGCCGGCACGCGCTGTTCTGGCGTGCCGCCATGAACCGCGACCTGGCGCACCCGACGCGGGCCAACCATCTGCTGCACCGCCTGGCGATCGAGGAGGCCTGCGAGGCGGGCTGCCGGCGCTACGACATGGGCGGTTCCGCGCAAGGGGCGTCCCTCGCCCGGTTCAAGCAGTCCTTCGGGACGGAGGAGTTCCCCTCCCCGTTGTACTACCGCGAGCGGCTGCCTTTGCACGCCGCCGACCGCGCGCTGCGCAGGGCGGCGAAACGCGCGATCGGCTTCCGCGGCGCCTGACCCGGCGGGCCGCCGGGGCGGTCGCCCGGGTCGAACAGCCACCGCCGGGCGGTCGGGCGGTCGGGCGGTCGGGCGGTCGGGCGGTCGGGCGGTCGGGCGGTCGGGCGGTCGGGCCGAGGGTGTCTGATCCGGCGGGCCACGGTCACCGTGAGCGCGGTCTCTCCGGGCCTCCTAAATACCCCCGGGGGTAATCGTGCTACGGTCGATGTATACCCCGGGGGGTAATGACACCGGAAGGGAGTACCCGTGTTCTTCGTCGACACGATCGAGGTCGCCGGGCTCGGCAACCGCAGCTACCTGGCAGGCGGTGAGCGGACGGCGGTGGTGGTCGATCCGCCGCGCGACATCGACCGGGTGATCGCCGCGGCGGCCCGGCGCGGGGTGCGTGTCTCCCATGTCGTCGAGACCCACCTCCACAACGACTACGTCACCGGCGGGCTGGAGCTGGCGCGCGTCACGGGCGCCGCGTACCTCGTGCCGGCCGGGGCCCGGGTGTCCTATCGGCGCGTCGCCGTGCACGACGGCGACCGCCACGCGATCGACACCCCCGCGGGCCTGGCCCTGCGCGCGCTCGCGACGCCGGGGCACACCCCGCACCACACCTCCTACGTCCTGGAGGAGAACGGCACGGCGGTCGCGGTGTTCACCGGCGGCTCCCTGCTGATCGGCACGGTCGGCCGGCCCGACCTGGTCGAGCCGCGCCTGACGGAACAGCTGGCCAGGGCCCAGCACGCCTCCGCGCACCGGCTGGCGGCCGAGCTGCCGGACGGCACGGAGGTGCTGCCCACGCACGGCTTCGGCAGCTTCTGCTCCTCCGGCCAGGCCCAGGGCGCGTCCAGCACGATCGGCAAGGAGAAGGCCTCCAACGAGGCGCTCCTGCGCGATGCCGACGACTTCGTCGCCGACCTGCTCGCCGGCCTGGACGACATCCCCGCCTACTACACGCACATGGGCCCGGCCAACGCCGCCGGACCCGCGCCCGTCGACCTGACCCCGCCGGCCGTGGCCGACGCCGAGGAGATCGCCTCCCGGCTCGCCGCCGGGGAGTGGGTGGTGGACCTGCGCCACCGCCTCGCCTTCGCGGAAGGGCACGTGGCGGGCTCGTTCAACTTCGAGGCCGCGGGGCAGCTCGCCACCTACCTGGCCTGGCTGATCCCCTGGGGCAAGCCGGTGACCCTGCTCGCCGAGTCGCCCGGCCAACTCGCCGCCGCGCAGCGCGAGCTGGCCCGGGTCGGGATCGACCGCCCGGCCGCCGCGGCCACCGGCGGGCCCGAGCAGTGGGTGCGCCGGGGCGAAGCCCTCGCCTCGTTCCCCCGGGCCACCTTCGCCGACCTCGCGGCACACCCGGAGCCCGGCGTCGTGGTGCTGGACGTCCGCCGGGACGCCGAACGCAGCGGCGGTTACGTCGAGGGGTCGGTGCACATCCCTCTCCACACCCTGCCCGGCCGCCTGGCCGAGGTGCCCGGGGGCCAGGTGTGGGTGCACTGCGGCGGCGGCATGCGCGCCGCCATCGCCGCTTCACTGCTGGACGCCGCGGGCCGTGACGTGGTCGCCGTCGACGACTCCTTCGACGCGGCCGGGAAGGCCGGACTCACCATCCGTACCCGCTGATGGCCGGCGTCGAGGACCACGGCACCCGAGAGAGCGAACAGGAGCGAGGAAGAGCCATGCGTCTTGCCGGACGCGGCCGAAGCGGCCCCGGCCCGGTGACCGCGCCCGAGGCCGCCGCCCGGACGGGGCAGGCGGGGAACGCCTGGGCACTGCGGGACACACGGGAGCGGGACGAGTGGCGGGCGGGGCATGTCCCCGGCGCGGTGCATCCGCCGCTCACCGCCCTGGCCGGCGGCGACGGGAGCGTCGCGTGAGCGCGGTGGTCCTCGCCCTGGCCGCCGGCGCGGTCATCGGCCTGGCGCTCGGGGCCCTCGGGGGCGGCGGAAGCGTGCTGGCCGTGCCCGCGCTGATCTACCTGCTGGGCTTCACCCCGGTCGCGGCCACCACCGCGAGCCTGCTGATCGTCGCCGTCACCTCCGTCGTCGCCCTGGTCGCGCACGGCCGCGAGGGCCAGGTCCGCTGGTCCACGGGGCTGCTCTTCGCGGCGGCCGGGACCGGCCCGGCGATGCTGGGCGGCGCGCTCGCCAGTCGTCTGCCGGCGGGTGTGCTGACGGTGGCGTTCGCGGGGGTCGCGGCCGCCGCCGCGATGCGCATGCTCACGGCACGCGGCTCGGTCGCGGAACCCGTCGAGGTGCGGCCGGGCCGGGCGGCGGCCGCGGGTGCCGGTCTGGGCACGGTCACCGGTGTCCTCGGCGTCGGGGGCGGCTTCCTCGCGGTGCCCGCGCTGGTCGGCGTCCTCGGCATCCGGATGCGGGAGGCCGTGGGCACCAGTCTGCTGGTGATCACGGTGAACTCGCTGGCCGCGCTGGTGATGCGCGCGGGCACCGCCGACGGCCTCGACTGGGCGGTCGTCGCGCCGTTCACCGCGGCGGCGGTCCTGGGCGCCTGGGACGGCAAACGCCTGTCGGCGAAACTGCCCGGACCCGCGCTCCAGCGGGTGTTCGCCGTCGTCCTGCTGGCCGTGGCCGCCTTCATGCTGGTGGACGCGGTGCTGCGATGACCGCCCGGCTCCTCACGCCAGCGACAGGAACAGCTTCTCCAGCCGCGCGCGCATCGCCTCGGTGTCCTCCCCGTTCTTGCGGCCGGACTCGATGTCGGCGACGCACTGCTGCAGGCCGGTCGCGATGATCGCGAACCCGGCCCGGTCGAGGGCGCGTGACGCGGCGGCCAGCTGCGTGACGACGTCCTCGCAGTCCCGGCCCTCCTCGATCATCCGGATCACGCCGGAGATCTGACCCTGCGCACGGCGCAGCCGGTTCAGCACGGACCGCAGGGACTCGCCCTCAAGCTCCAGTTCCACGCTCACTCCTCCGAAGATACCCCTAGGGGTACTGTACGTCCCGGTTCGGGACGGCGGCGAACACCAAGGATCACCTCTGCCATGACCACTCCCGTCACCTTCGACGTCCCCCAGGCCCACGCCCGCCTCCACGACGTCACCGTCATCGACGTCCGCACCCCCGGCGAGTACGCCGGCGGGCACCTGCCGGGCGCCCTCAACATCCCCCTCGACCGGATCCGCCAGGCGCTGCCCGACCTCCGGCACGCGGCCGCCCGCCGCGGCCTTCTCCTGGTGTGCGCGTCCGGAGCCCGCTCCGAGAACGCCTGCCGGATCCTCGCCGAGCAGGGCGTGACGGCGGCCACCCTCGCCGGCGGCACCACCGCCTGGGCCGCCGAGGGGCACGACCTGCGGCGGCCCGCCGCCCGCTCCCCCCGCGCCGGCTGGAGCATGGAACGGCAGGTCCGGTTCACCGCGGGCACGCTGGTCCTGCTGGGCCTGGTCCTGGGACTCCTGCTGCACCCGGCGTTCCAGCTCCTCGCGGCCGGCGTCGCGGCCGGCCTCGCCCTGTCCGCGCTCACCGACACCTGCGGCATGGCCGTCCTGCTGGCCCGGCTCCCGCACAACCGCCCCCGCCCGGCCGACCTCGCGACCACGCTCGCAGCACTGCGCCGCGGCTGACGGCAACGGCCCCGCCGCCCTCACCGGGTCGTCGGCACCGCACGCGTGTCACGGGACGCCTTGGACGTTCCGCCGAGCGAGTCCCGCCGCTGTCGTGGGGACGGCGCATTGCCGGTGGAGACGCCGGCGGATTGGATCACCGGGTCGGAACGCCGTCCACGCGGCGGCCTCCGACGCGGCGGACCGGTACCGAGGGAAGCGAGGGACATCCCATGCTCGACGGCTGCACACCCTGGCCCGAGGTGTTCGTCGACCGGTACTGGGCGGCCGGGCAGTGGCGCGGCCACACGCTGGACAACCTGCTGCGCGACCGGGCCGTGCGGTACGGGCCGCGGACCGCGCTCGTGCACGGCGCGACCCGGCTCACCTACGCGCAGCTGAACCGGCGTGTGGAGCGCATGGCGGCCGGGTTCCGGCTGCGCGGTCTGCGGCCCGGGCAGCGGATCGTCGTCCAGCTGCCATCCGTCCCCGAGTTCGTCGTCACCGTGTTCGCGCTGATGCGCGCCGGCACGTACCCCGTGCTGTGCCCGCTGTCCCACGGCACGGCCGAGGTGTGCCGCGTGGTGCGGATCGCCGAGGCCGCCGGCTACGTCGGACCCGCGGTGCACGGGGGTGTCGACCACATCGCGCGGGTGGCGGAGATCGCGGGTCAAGGGCCGTTCCTGCGACGGGCGTTCCTCTACGAGCCTGCGGGGACGTCCTCCCCGTACGGCGGACTGCGCATCGACGCGTCGGGCTGCCACTACTTCCCGCTGGGCTCCGTCGACTCCCCGCCGGAGCGGCCGCTGGTGCGCGGCGCCGACCAGGTGGCCTTCTTCCTGACGGCCGAGGGCACCGGCGCGGAGCCGCTGCTGGTTCCGCGCACCCACGACGACTACGCCTGTCAAGTCCGGGGCGCCGCAGAGGCGGTGGCGCTCACCGAGGACGACGTCTGTCTCGCCGCGCTGCCCGCCGAGTCCCCCCTCGCGCTCGGCTGCCCCGGCATCGTCGGCACCCTCTTCGCCGGCGGCACGGTCGTCCTGGCCGAGGACCCGGACCCGGGCGCCTGCCTCGCACTGATCGCGCGCGAGCGGGTCACCCTCACCTCGGTGACGCCGGCCGTCGTCCGCGACTGGCTCGACGTACTGCCCACCGTGCGGGCCGATGTGAGCAGTCTGCGGCTCGTGCAGCTCGGCGGCGGGCCGCCGGACCGGGCGACCGCGTTGCGCGTGCGGGAGGAACTGGGCTGCCGTCCGCAGCAGGTCTTCGCCCTGGCCGAGGGGCCGCTCACGCTCACCCGGCCCGGCGATCCGGACGAGGCCGCCTTCACCACACAGGGCCGTCCGCTCTCCCCCGACGACCAGATCCGCATCGTCGGCGCCGACGGCGAGGACGTGCCGGACGGGGAGACGGGCCAACTGCTGGCCCGCGGCCCGGCCGTCGTGCGCGGCTACTACCGGGCGCCCGAGCACAACGCGCGCGCCTTCACCGCCGACGGCCATCTGCGCACCGGCGTCCGCGCGCGGCGCACCCCCGACGGCGACCTCGTGGTGACCGGCTCCCCCGCGGACGCGGCGTCAGCCGGCCGGTGACCTCACCGGGCTCGCGCGGCCGGCGCGGGCATACAGCCGGGCGAGCGGCTCGGCACTCACGCCGTGGAGGACGATGCTGGCGAGTACGGTCATCACCATCACCTGGGCGATGAAGTCCGCCTGCCGCGTCGGCAGGTCGATGACGGCGAGCGTCCCGAACACGATCGTGGTCACCCCGCGCGGCCCCATCCAGCCGAGGAACAGCTTGTCCCCCCACGGGATCCGGCTGCCGGTCAGGGCGATCAGCACGGCGACGAGACGGACCAGCGTCACCGCGAGCAGCGCGTAGAGCACGACGGAGGCCGGCATGTCGACGGTGAACGCCTCGTTGATGATCTGCCCGAAGACGAACCACAGCGCGAGCGCCATGAGCGTCACCAGGTCGTCGGCCATGTACACGGCACTCTCGGGAAGGTGCCGCATCGACGGGGCGAAGCAGACACCGGCCACGAACGAGGCCACGAAGCCGTTGCCGCCCAGGGCGACGGAGAGGGTGTAGGCGGCGATGGGCACGGCGAACACGCCGAGCCGCACCGCGGTCGCCCTGGTCCAGCCGTGGGTCCAGGACTTGCCGAGGAGCCATCCGCCGGCCGAGCCGACCAGGAAGCCGGTGCCGAGGGCCCAGGCGGAGGCCACGACCGCCGTCAGCAGCGCGTCGGTGTAGTCGGAGTGGGTCGCGTGCGACTCGACGCCGATGGTGATGCACAGCAGGAAGACCGGGGAGAGGATGCCGTCGTTGAGTCCGCCCTCGATGTTCAGCACGTCGCGCAGGCGGGAGGGGATCCGGCGGTCGCGGACGACGGTCGCGGTGGGCGCGAGGTCGAGCGGGACGACGACCGTGGCCAGGAGGGCCAGCAGCCACAGGGGCTGATCGGGGAAGAAGAAGTAGCCGACGGCGAACGCGGCGCAGAGGGTGAGCGGCAGGGCGACCGCCAGCAGCCGCACGAACAGGCTCCTCTCCCGCCGGATGACGGATCCGGGGACCTCGACCGCGTCCACGAACAGCAGCAGGGCGAGGACGACTTCGACCGCGTGCTCGAACACGGTCGTGTCGAGGTCGAAGTGCAGCGGCGGGTCCGAGCCCGCGGTCATCGCGACCCCCGTGCCGATCATGGCGATGGGCGCGGTGATGCTCCACCGGGAGAGCCGGTGCGCGAGAAGCGACCACACGAACAGGATTCCCGCGATAACCGCTACGGCGAGCACGGCATCACGCCTTCCCTACTGGATGCTGCGATGGCGCACCGAGCCTATTTCACCCGATACACCCTGCTCGTCCGCCACGTCCCGGTTCGCTCCGCATTCCGTGCGCGTCGGTCAGGAATCGGGGAACGGCGCGGGAAGGCGCTCCACGGAGCCCGTACCCAGGGCGATGACGGCGCGCGGACACATCGGTTCGTCGCCGCGCCGCGCGAGCACGACGACCTCGTCGACCGTCGCCGGCAGCGCTCCGAGCCGGGCCGCGCACTCGGCCGCCAGACGGCGCGGCTCCCGGGTGCGGCCGAGGGACAGATGCGGGGTGAACGGGCCGCCGCGGCCGCGGCACAGCGGGAACCGCGACAGCAGCTCCTCGTACAGCCGGGTCCAGGGCGCCGCGCCGGCGGCCGCCGGATCCAGCCACACGGTCGCATACTGCCGGTGCCGGAAGGAGCGCACGCCGGACAGGCGGACCCGGAACGGCGCGACCCGTGCCGCCGCGGCGGACAGCAGCGGCAGGGCCCGCGCGATGTCCTCCTCGGGTACGAAGCCGAACAGCAGGTTCACATGCGGTGGCCACCGCCGGATCTGCGGGTCGTGCTCCCGGCGGATGTCCTGGATCGCCGGCCACAGCTCCGCCGGCGGCAGCCACGCCACCGCCGTCCGGGGCGTCGGCGCCACCTCGAGCGCCTCCACCGGTACGGCACCGCCGGCCTCCGGGTACGCGTCCACACCCCCATGCTCCCCGGCGGCCACCGGTCGCGCGACGGGCGCGGGCCCGTCGGCGGGGTCAGGCACGTCGACAGGCGCTGACACGTCTACGGGGTCGGTCGCACCCGGCCCGGCGTCGCCGGGGGGGGGCGGCGGGGCTAGCGCGTCAGCATGCCGCGGACGGCGATGCCGTAGTGCACGCGCAGCCGGTGCAATTCCCACAGGCCGACGGCGGTCACCGAGGCGGGGGCGCCCAGCACCATGAGGGCGCGCACCGGGCCGGGCACGCCGGCGTAGGCGCCCGTGAACAGGTCGACGAGCGTCATCTCCCACGCCACGATCATCGTCAGCAGCGGCGGCACCGTCTGGTGGATGTCGGCCGTGCGGAACACGTGCATCAGGGCCAGCCCGACGCCCGCGAGGACGAACGGCAGCACCCACACGAAGGTGACCAGCAGCCCGGCGTACGTCAGGACGGTCATCACCGGGTTGGTCGCCAGCCGTCCTTCGACGAAGCCGGTGAGCACGCTCGCCGGGAAGACGGCGGCGGCGGCAATGAGCGCGACCATGGCGCCCAGGCACCGCAGGGCCCGGCGCAGCAGCTCGCGCCGGGCGTCCGGGGCGGTGAGCGCGAGCAGGACGCCCAGGGCCACGGGGAGGGTCACCGCCAGCATCAGCACGGTGATCCACGACTGGTTGGCGCGGTCACTGGCCACGTCGGAGAGGGACGGGGCGAGTTTGTACGACAGGGACACCCACGCCACGGCGCACAGACCGACCGCCGTACGGGTCTTCTGCATGCGGGCGACGGCCTCGTCCGCGACGAGCCCGGGCCGGGACGGCTTGAACACGCGGCGGGCGGTGTTGATCGGCCCGATCCGCCGCAGCAGCCGCCTCAACGGGCCGGGCGGCCGCACGGGCTGGGGGTAGCCGGGGTGGGGGTAGCCGGGGTGGGGCGGGTACGGATGCGGAACGTGCGGCGCTGGAACGCCGTTGCCCTGGGGCGGGTACGGTCCGGGCTGCGGGTACGGGCCGGGCGGGTACGGTCCGGGGTGCGGGTAGGGGCCGGGCGGCGGGACGTTGTACCCGCCGGGCGGGTGGGGCGGTCCCGGCGGCGGCGCGTTGTACCCGCCGGGCGGGCCGGGCGGCGGCTGCCCGCCTGGGTTCCAGTTGCTCACAGGTGACTCCCCCGAGGTGTGGCCGACAGCGGAACGGGCTCAGCATAGGGGCGGGCGGGCGCGCGCCGTAGCCCTCCGGCTACGCACCGCCGCTCCGGTGCGCCGGCCCGTTCTCAGCCGGTGCAGTGGGCGAGGCCGGAGCCGCCCCGGCCGGCCGGGGCGAGGTACACCTCCGGGAAGTAACCCGAGCGGCCGTCCTTCCACTTGGCGCGGTACCAGAGGTCGGAGGTGACACCGCCTCTGTTGGACGTGATGCCCGCCGAGGTGATGTCCTCGTTGGTGAGTTTCTCCCCGCGCGTCCAGCAGAAGACGACCAGCTTGGCGCCGCTCCACATCTCGGTGCCGACGAGTTTGCAGCCACGGGCCGCGCAGTGGGAGATCGTCTCGCTGGACAGGTAGGCGGGGGTCTTGTCCTCCACCAGTGCGGTCGGGCCGATGGCCACCTTGTTCTGGACGACGACGGAGGCGAAGTCGCGGTGCGCCGGCCGGTCGGGCGACAGAGCCAGCCACAGTCCGCCGGGGACGCCGACGGCCATCAGCAGCAGGCCGGAGGCGGCGGCGATCCGGACCGTGCGGGCCTTGGAGCGGGGTGGGACGGCCGACTGCGGCGGGCCCAACTCGTCCACGTCGCCGGCCGTAGCGGGGTGGTGACTCGTAGGCCGGGACGCGTCTGGACCCGGTAACTCGTCCGGGCCCGGGCCCCGTAACTCGCGGGCACCCACCAACTCGCCCGGACCGGGGCCTCGTGACTCGTGAGAGGCCTCCAACTCACGCATTACGCGCGGCTGTTCGGGAATGGCCGGACTTCCCGGACGCTCCGTCTCTTCCCGTGTCCCGGCCGTGCCCGCGCCCCACGGCGGTACGGGAGCCACCGGGCTCCCGCTGTCCACGGCCCGGCGCACCTGCGTCCAGTACCCATGCCAGGCCGCCTGGTCGGCGCCGCAGGCGCGGGCGAAGGCGACGGTCACCGCCAGGGTCGGCAGTCTGCGTCCGGCGGCGGCCTCCTGCAGGGTGCTGACCGAGTAGCCCGAGCGGGCAGCCAGCCGGGCGTAGGTCAGGCCCGATCCGGTGCGCAGGTCGCGCAGCCAGAAGGCCAGTTCGCGCAGCGGAGTGCCGTCACGCACGAGTCGTTGTTCGGGCCGCGCCATGCATTCCCCCCGGATCGAGGCGGCATGCCCGACATTGTCCGGGTGAGGGTGGACGGTGTCCACCGGTTCCGCCGACCCGGTCACAGGGGGGCCGGGGACAGGGCGCGCGGGTCTGCGGCGAGGAGTTCGGACCACCGGGCCAGCCGGCTGGTGGGCACGAGCTGCCGGGGCAGGCACCCGGGGTCGGTCTCGCTGAGCCGCCGCAGCACCCACCACGCCACCCTGGGCTGGAGGTCGGCCACGGCCGCCGGGAACTCGGCCTCGAACTCGGGTGCCGCTCCCCCGTCGTGTTCCCTGTGCGGCTCGGGCAGCCGCATCGTCAGGTCGTCGCCTCGCTCACGTTCGCGGATCACCGCGGCCACGGCGTCCAGCGCCCGTTCGGTCTCGGCCTGCCGGGACCGGCCGTGGTAGCGGGCACGTCCCGCCGCCCGTTCCTGCCGTATGGCCCACCAGGCGAGCATCGCGGACGACGGGCGGCAGAAGACGATCCGGGCCGGGGTGTGCCGCAGATGGTCCAGGGCCGTCTCGTCGAGGCCGCCCTGGGCGGTGAAGGCGTAGGGCCGCACCACGATCACCGCGGGCCAGGGCCGTCCCGCCAGGTGCTGTTCGCGCAGGTGCGTCGCCACGGAGGTCCAGGCGGTGGTGCGCCCGCCGACGAGGTCGCGCCGTACGGGAACGAGGACGCCGCCTTGCGCGACCTCGGTCAGCGACCGCACGAGGACGTACTGCCGGCCCAGCGCCTGGGCGAGGAGCGCCGCGGCCGTGCCGACGAGTTGGCGCCCGCCCACGAAGAGCAGGGTCGGCAGGGTGCCGTCCGGGTCGGTGACCGGCCCGGTCGAGAAGCCGGCGATCGGGTCCTGGACGAGCACCTGGGGCGCCCGGCCGTCCGCGCTGCGCAGCGCGTTCCACAGATCGGTGCCGGGCTCTCCCTGCCAGCTGTGCTCCCCCGCGGAACGCAGCACCGCCTCGACGCGCGCCCGCAGTTCGAGGCGGAGCGACCAGTAACCGGGGTCGCGGTGCACAGCTTCCTCCGAGGGGTGCCCGTCCACTCCGGACAGCCGGGCGAGCCGCTCGGCGACGTCGTAGGGCAGCGGCGTGCGCCCGGGGCGCAGGGTGAAGCGGGCCACCTCGTGGCTGGGGCACCGGTAGCGGTGCCCGGAGAAGACCCGGAAGACACGCGCGTCGAAGCGCTCGGCGCCGTCAGGATCGTGCAGCAGCGCCTCCACCGCGCGCAGCGGGGCGCCGAGGACGGAGCTCGCCGGCGCCTCGGGCGGCCCCGGCGGCAGCAGCCCGAGCGCCCGCAGGACGTCGTGGGCGGGAATCTGCGCGAGCCGGCCGAGTTCCACGCAGAAACCGGCCGGCACGGCGTCGGTGCTTCCGTTCAGGTAGCCGCGCGCGGTGCTCTCGGGGATTCCGAGCGCCTCCCCGATCGCGGCGGCGCCGGCCGGCCGCCGCTGTCCGCGCAGGACCGTCAGGCACTCGCCGATGAACTGCCGGGTGGCCTCGGGGTGGTCGAACGGGCGGTGTGCCACGCGGTTCCTCCATCGGTGGGCGGGGCCGTGTGCTCCCAGGGTGCACGGCGCGGGCACGCGCACAAGGCGTACGCCGAACGGCGGCGCGCGTTCGGGCGGGACGCCGGTGCCCCTCGGCGGGGTCCCCATGGTGAGCCGGAGGCTCGGGCCGGCGGTCGGGCCCGCGAGAACTCGCGGGTATCACGCGCCTTCTCGCTTGATCACTCGCCACGGGCCCGGGGTGCTGTCTCCTACCGCCTACGCGGGACAACGGGCCGTACGCGGCCCGGCTGCGCGGACCCCTTCGCGGGACGTGGCGCGGGCCGTTCGCGACCCGGCCGCGCAGGCAGCGGACCGCGCCCGACGACCGGACGAGGAAGGTGGCATGACAGGGATATCCCGGCGGCTGCGGCGGGCCGTGACGTCGTTCTTCGCGGACGTGAGACAGCAACGCAACATCGAGGCGTACACGGTGTTCCTGGTGGGACTCGCGGTCGCCGCGCTGAGTCTGGCCGACGCCGTCGCGCTGCGCTACCAACTGGCCGCCCTGCTGCTGGGCGTGAACGTCCTGCTGTTCACCTCGCGGCGCGCGAGCGGCGAGCAGGGCCCGTCCCTGGACCGGGTGCTGCGCGGGCGGGAGGCGTTCCAGCCGTTCGGGGCGCTGCTGCCGGGCGTGGAGGACCTGCGGATCTACGGGCCGACGGCCGCCCACGTCCTGCTGCACAACGCGGACCTCCGCAGACTCGTGCTGGCGAAGGGCGGTGCGGTGCGGTGCGTGGTGCTCGCGCCGGACGCGGAGGCGGTCGCGGGCGCCGCGCTGCAACTCGACGACAGCGTCGACCTCGCCACCACGCTGGCCCACTCGGTGGAGATCCTGCGGCGGCTCGCGCGGGAGCATCCGCGGTTCGAGTTCCGCAGGCTGCCGGTGAACCCGGGGTTCAGTCTGCTGATCGTCAACGCG
The DNA here is from genome assembly GCF_043082085.1 of Streptomyces sp. NPDC014801. NCBI lineage: Bacteria > Bacillati > Actinomycetota > Actinomycetes > Kitasatosporales > Streptomycetaceae > Streptomyces > Streptomyces sp. NPDC014801. The sequence continues at coordinate 92,138 of NZ_JBIBXG010000017.1, forward strand.
CACCGCGCGGACGGCTACGCGATCGTGGAGTTCCACGGCTTCCAGGACGACAACATCGCCGACCGGATGCATCTGCGCATCTCCCGCCACGAGTCGCCGCGCTGGCTGGAGTACTGGGTCCAGCGGTACGACGCCCTGTGGAAGGCCGCCCGGCCGGACGCCCCGGACGAGGCGTCGTGACCGTCCCCGCGGCCGGCGACGCCCCCGCCGGCCGCCGTCCCGCCGTGTCCGGCGTGCCCGACGGCTTCCCGGCGGTGGCGGATCTCGTCGCCGGCGCCGGGCCGCGCGGCACCGTCTTCCTGACCGGCGCGGGCATCTCCATGGACCCGCCGTCGTGTCTGCCTTCCGGTCCGGCCCTGACCCGGCGGGTCTGCGACGCGTTCCTGGAGCCCGGCCTGCCGGCGGAGATCCACGCGCTGCACGCGGCGCTCGGCTGGCGGGCGCCGCCCGGCTGCCCGCTCGACCGGGACCCGCGCGCCCCGCGCCCACCCGCCCAGCCCCGGCTGGAGACCCTGCTGGGCGCCGCTGTGCGGGCCTGCGCGCCCACCCTGGTCCGGCCGATGGAGGTGCTCGCGGACGTGCGGGACGCCGTCCCCAACGCCGCGCACGACCTCTTCGCCCGGCATCTGATCGCCGGCGGGCGGCACATCACGGCCAACTTCGACGGCTGCATCGAGGCGTGCTTCCGGGAACTGACCGGCGGCCTGCCGGGTGACGGGATGGTGCAGCACTTCCACCACTCCTTCGTCGGCAACCCGGACGGTGACGGCCTCGGCGCGACCCTGGCGAGCATCCAGGGCGGCCTGGACCCGGCGCACGCCGACGCCCTCCAGCGCACCCTGCGCGAGCACGCGCTCCTGGTCGTGGCCGGCTACTCGGGCAGCGACTTCTTCGACGTCGACACCACGGTGGCGGCTTGGCCGCCGGGGACCTTGTCCGGGCTGCGCGTGGTGTGGATCGCCCACCACACCGAGCCCGGCCACCCCTGGCACGAGGTCTCCCACGGCGACGAGTCGGTGCCCCGGCTGGTGCGGCTGCTGGCGGCGGCGGGCGCGCGGGTCACCGTGGTGTGCGGGCACACCGGCCGGCTGTACCCGGTGTTGCGGGACCGCTGGGACCTCGGTGCGCCACCGCAGCGGGTCTCCGCGCCGACCGCGGGTACGACACCTGCCCCGGCCCCGGGCGACGCTCCCCCCTCGGCCCCCGCCCTCCTCTCCCTGTCCCCGGACGACCCCCTGCGCAGTGCGTGCACCTTCGTGCTGTGCCGTGAGCTGGGGCTGCACCGGCGGCTGGAGGAGATGCTCGCCGACGGCTCCCGGCTGACCGCCGTGTCCGAGGAAGAGCTGTGGTGGGCGCGCTCGGAGTCGTTGTGGGAGCAGGGCCGTTGGCGCGACCTGCGGCGGATGTGGCGCCGGTCGACGCCCGGTGGCGCACGGGGGCCGCTGGCCGCCGCCCGCGCGGAACGCATCGGCGCCACCCTGTGGGTGCAGGGCCGGCTGCTGCCCGCGTACGCCTGGCTCGTCGCGTACCGGCGGCGCTTCCCCCGGGGCGGCGCGGAGTACCTGATGCTGAGCGAGACCGCGGGCCGGGTGGTCGAGCACATGACCTACACGCCGGAACTCCGGCCGCTCGGGCGGCGGCTGGCCCGCCGGCACCACGCCGATCTCCGGCAGCTGTCGCGGGATGTCGGCGCCTCACTGTTCGCCACCCGCAGCGACCTGCAGGACAGCCTGCGCCGGATCGGCGCCGGCGAGCCGCGCGGGGAGCAGGCCACCCGGGGACCCGCCGAGACGGTCTTCGAGGCGGGGAACCTGCTCGCCTGGGTGAGCTACCGGCACCGGCTCCTCCGCGACACGCACCGGCCGCCCCCGCCCGGTGCCACCGACGCCGAACTGCGAGCCTACGAACAGCAGCTGACCACCCGTTACCGGGAGCTGACCGCGTTCTACACCCTGCTCGGCTCCCAGGCGGGCGCCGCCCGCACCGTTCTGCTGCCCGGCGCGGACCGGGTGTTCGGGCCGCGCGAGTACCGGATGCACGTCCGGTCGGTGCAGTACGCGCCCTGGCACCGATTCCGGCTGCTCGCCCGCTACGCCGTGTCCCTGGCCCGGCGCCGGGCCGTCCGCCTTCCTTCGATCCCGAGCCGCGTGCGCCGATGGGGGCGCAGAGGGGAACCGAGATGAGCACCTCCACCTGGGACCTGCGGGACCCCGCGCCGCCGCCCGCCGCCCCCGTCCGCCGGGACACCCGGCCCTGGTATCTGCGCTGGGGCGCGGAACGGGCGGTGACCTCCCCGCGCGTCTGCCACCCGGCGTGCGCGGAGCGCGCCGCGGACGACGCCGCGCCGACGGACCTGTTCTGCCCCGAGGGCGGCCTGGTCCTCCTCGGCAGCGCCTCGCCGGGCGTTCGGCGGTTCGTCCTGTCGCTGCTGGCGCTGCTGTTGCCGAGCACTGTCACGCTGAGCGCCCGCTGGGACAGCCCGCTGCCGTTGCTGGTCCCGGCGCTGGGGTGCGCGGCCCTGTTCACGCTGGCCCCGCTGCGGCCCTACCCGACGACTCGGGGCATCGCGGCGCTGCTGCTGGTGCTCGCCTGCGTGGTCGGTGCGGTGGCCCACTGGGGCGGTACGACGGCGCGCAGGGTCGCGCTGACGTCGGTGCTCGCGGTGGTCGCTCTGCTGTGGGCCTGGTGCGCGGGCCGGATGGCGTGGCACGGCGGCCACAGCGGGCTCGCGGCGCGGCCGGCGGCCCGCGGGCCCGGCGCCGTGGACCCGGCCGACCGGTCCGTCCGCGACCGGCACGAACCGTGGATGCTCCCGGGCGCGCTGACCTTCGGCGCGGCGGCGGGCGCGCTGCCGGCGCTGATGGCCGAGGCGGCACTGCGGTACTGCCCCGACGACTGGCTCTGGAACCCGCCGCAGGTGATCCGGCTGTGGCTGGGCAGAACCCCGTGGCTCGCCGTGCTCGGTGCCCTGCTCACCGCCGTCCTGGCCGGCTTCGTCCATGGCGTGCGCACCTTCGACGCGGCCGTGACGCCGCTGCTCCGACGCCCGGCGGACCTGCCCTTGCTGGACGTGCCCCGGCCCCGCTGGCGGCAGCGCCCGGCGAACGGGTCCGGGCCGCTGGACCAGCTCGTGCAGGTCGTGGGCGCCCTCGCCGATCTGCTGCTCACGGCCGCGGTGGCGCTGGGCTGCATCGTCCTGGACATCCTCGTCCTCGCCGCGGAGCTGATGCTGCGCTCCCTGGTGGCCCTGACCAACCTGCTCTGGCGGGGTCTCGTCTCCGTGACACGGCTGCTGGTGTCCGCCGTGGTCCGGGCGCTGGAGGTGCTGGGCCAGGCGGCACTGCTGGGCGGCGGCGCCCTGCTGCGCTCGCTGCGGGTCCTCGTCGTCCCGCCCGCGCTGCTCGGGACACAACTGGTGTGCGCCTGGTCCTTCGCGGCCGACGGCAACGCCTACCGGGACGGCGGCGCCCTCACCGATCTGACGGGCGCACTGCTCGCACCGCTCCTCGGGTACGCGGCCGCCGCGCTGGCCTGGTCGCTGTGGAGCGGCGAGGGCCTGCGCCGGTGCGTGGGCTCCGCGGCGCGCAGCACCCGGAACGTCGCGATCTGGACGGTCGTGGTCGTGCCGCTCACCTCGTGGCTGGTGTGCGCGCCGTACTGGATCCACCCCCAGCCGGGCGCGGTCCGGCCCGGGCCGGTCTTCTACGGCAGCAACGTGCTGCTGTCCGGTGCGCTCGTGCTGGGGCTGGCCAACCGTCGGCGAGGCGCCGGGAAGGGGGGCGGCTGAGGGGCGCCGACCAGGGCGGGCGTTTTCCGGTTTTCCGGGGTTCCTCCGACCTGCGGCGCAGGGCGTTGCCGGGCCGTCCCGCGCGGCCCTACAACGGGGGCCGGAACCTGCGCAGGGCTTTCCGACCACCGTAGGCAGCGGACTCACGCAGTGAGGAGAGCCCCATGAAGCCGTCCTGGAACAGCGACCGCCGCGACCCCGACGAGCCCGAGGAGCACACGGGCCACGGGGCGGCGTGCCGATGACCCCGTGCGGCCCGGCGGAGCACGCCGGGCCGCGTGCCCGTCCGCCGGCAGGGGTGTGCGCCCTGCCGGACCGGCCCGCAGGGCGCACCCGTCCGGTCCGGCCGGGCCGCCTCCCGGGGCTCCCGGCTTCCGGCGGTCGTGGGCGATTGACATGCCCGCTGACGCGGTGATCAACTCGGCGCATGATCATCGGCGAGGTGGAGATCCGCGACGGCTTTCCTCCGGAGTACGACGGCCCCGGCCCGGTCCGTGGCGAGGCCGGCCGCTCGTGGCCGCGCCCGCAGGGCCGCCGCGCGGGCGTCCCGGCTCCCGGCGAGGCGCTCGCCGCATGAGCTCCGTCGTCTTCCGGTTGACCGCCGGCCGTGCGGGCCGGCAACCGCCGGACGGGATGCCGCTCGTGGCCGTGCAGCACGCGGGCGGAACCTCGGCCGCCTTCCGTCCGTGGACGGCGGCGGCCCACGCCCGCGGGTTCGCGCTCTTCGGCACCCGCACGGCGAAGCCGACCGACCCGCCGGAGCGCCGGAGCCTGCGGGGGCGGAGCCGGGAACTCGCCGAGTCGCTGGCCGCGCTGAACCGGCCGTATGTGCTGCTGGGGCACAGCATGGGTGGCGCACTCGCCGCCGAAACGGTTCTTCAGCTGCGGCGGCACGCCCCCGAGGCGCTGCCCGCACTGCTCGTCGTCTGCGGCACGAACCCGCCCCAGCTGGGCCGGCCGCTGCCCGTGCCGGACGGGACCGACGCGCGGGCGCGGGCCGTGGAGTTCCTGCGCACGGTGGGCGGCACGCCCGCCCGGGTGCTGCAGAACCCCACGATGCGCGAACTGGCCGTCACCATGCTGCTCGACGACCTGGCAGCGCTGCGCGACCACGTGTGGGACGGCTCCCCCGTCACCACGCCGACCGCCGTGTACGCGGGCCGGACGGACCCGGTGGCCCCGCCGGAGTCGGTCGCCCGCTGGGCGGAGATCGCCGCTCCGGTGACGGCACGGGTCTTCGACGGCGGCCACTTCTTCCCGCACGAGCGGACCGCGGAGGTCCTCGACGCGATCCGCCTCGACCTCGAAGGCCGGCGCCCCGCCGCCACCGCCGCCCTGCCCCGGCAGACCGGGCGTACTTCACAGCGGTGACCCGCACCGGCGGCGGCGTCCACCCCGTGGGCTCTCCCCCGCATGCCGCCAAGCTCCTCCGCGCACCGGCCGGTTGCCCGTGCTCGACCGGGGCACAGCTCAGCGGCGTACGCGGGCCGCCGCCTCCAGGATGATGTCGGCGATCCGGCCGGGGACCTCGTTGGGCAGGAAGAACACCGCGCCGGGGAGGGTCACCACCCGGATGTGGGGGCATGCCGTCAGGACGCGCCGCTCCTCGTCGGTGAGGCCGCCGTCGCCCTTCTCCGCGTGGACGACCCAGGTGGGGACGCCCGCCGCGCACAGCCGCTCGGCCCGCTGCTCGTGCCGGTGCAGCCACCGCAGGTATGCCCGCAGCCCGGGCTGCACGTGCCGCGGCACGTTCTTGGCGAAGTCGGCCCGCAGTTCGGCCCGGCGCTGCGGGGGCAGGTCGGCCCGGCCGGCCATCGCCGCCGCCCCCTTGGCCAGCACCGCGGCGGGCAGTCCGCCGAGCACGTCGCCGGCGCGTGCCAGGGCGCGGAAGAACGCCGGTTCGTCCGCCGGGGAGATGCTGACCCCGAGCAGTACCGCCGGTCCCGTGAACGCCCCCGAGACGATCATCTCCAGGGCGACGACGGCCCCCATGCTGAAGCCGACGACGACGTCGGCGCCGACCTCGTCCGCCAGTTCGGCCGTGAGTTCGGCGTACCGCTCGACGCTGCAGTCGTCCGGCGGGGGCGTTCCGGCCTGCCCGGGCAGGGTGACGGCGACGAGCCGCAGTCCCGCCAGGCCGGGCTGCGCCATCACGTCCGCGTACGACCTCGCGCTGCACATGCCGCCGGGCAGCAGCAGCACGGTGTCGCGGCCGTCGGCCGGCCCGGTTTGTCTGAGCTGCCAGTCCACGCTCATGACGCATCGCCTCCAGGCCGCTGGGCGCGCCGGCCCGGCCCTCCCCTCATGCTAGGCCGACCCCGCCGGCCCCGCCCCCGCGCGGACGATCGCGGCGCGGGGCGGTGTGACGGCCCCCACCAGCGGCGTCGGCGGTCGCTTCCCGACGATGTGTGACCTACAGCGCCCGGGCGACGAGCAGGGCCACGTCGTCGTGGTCGTCGGGATGTCTCAGGCCGTACAGGAGGAGGTCGCAGGTCTCCTCCAGCGGCCGCCGCGGTTCGTCGAGGAAGCCGAGCAGGGCGTCGAGGCGGTCGTCGATCGGGTGCTGCCGGGTCTCCACGAGACCGTCCGTGTACAGCACCAGCAGGTCGCCGGCGGCCAGTTCGACGGTGGTGGCCCCGAAGGCGATGCCGCCGACGCCGAGCGGGGCGCCGGCGGGCAGGTCGAGCAGCGTGGGAGCCTGGCCGGGGCGGGCCAGCGCGGGCGGCATGTGGCCGGCGTTGGCGATGCAGCACTGTCGCGTCTCGGGGTCGTAGACGGCGTAGAGGCAGGTGACGATGTAGTGCTCCAGATCGCAGGTGATCTTGTCCAGGTGCTGGAGCACCTCCCCCGGGTCCAGGTCGAGGTCGGCGTACGCGCGCGTGGCGGTGCGCAGCCGGCCCATCGTGGCGGCGGCGTCGATGCCGTTGCCCATGACGTCCCCGACCACCAGGGCGGTCTTGTCGCCGCTCAGGCCGAGCACGTCGTACCAGTCGCCGCCCACCTCGCTGGTGGCCTGCGCCGGCTGGTAGCGGGAGGCCAGTTCCAGACCGGTGTGGTGGGCCGCGTGGTCGGGCAGCAGGCTGCGCTGCAGGGTCAGCGCGGTGTTGCGCACGCTCTGGAACCAGCGCGCGTTGTCGATGGCGATCGCGGCACGGCCGGCCAGCTCGGCGGCCAGGACGACGTCGTCCTCGTCGAAGGGCTCCGGGTTGTCGGTACGTTTGAGGTCGAGAGCGCCCAGGACCTCGCCGTGGGCGATGAGCGGCACCGCGAGGTAGGAGTGGACGCCGGCGCGTTCGAGGAGGGCGGCGGCCTCGTCGTCGCGGGCGATGCGCGGCAGGTCGCGGGCGCCGACGTGCCGTACCAGGATGGGCCGGCCGGTGTGCACGCACAGGGTGACCAGGCGGTCGCCCTCGTAGGCGGCGAGGTCGCCGGGGGTGTCGGCGGCGCGCAGCGCGACCGTGGGGTGGGCCGCCTTCAGGGCGAGGGCGCGGAAGAGTTCGGGCCCGTTGTCGGGTTCCCTGACGCGGCGGCAGGCGAGGGCGGAGTCGAGGACGTCCACGGCGACCACGTCGGCGAGCGCCGAGGTGGCGATCTCGGCCAGCTCCGCGGCGGTCTGCTCCACCTCCAGGGTGGTGCCGACGCGGGTGGAGGCGTCGGCGATCAGGGCCAGCCGGCGCCGGGCCCGGTCCGCCTCTGCGGCCGCCCGGTGCCGTTCGGTGACGTCGACGACGGACGTGGCCGCGCCCAGCACCCGCCCGCCCGGGTCCTCCAGCCGGTAGAAGGACAGCGACCAGGCCCGCTCGTCCTCGGGGTCCGAGGGGGGCCGGCCCACGTGGTACTGGTCGAGCAGCGGGGTGCCGGTGGTGAGGACCTGGCGCAGCGCGGACTCGATGGTGTCGACGTCGGGGAAGGGCAGGGTCTCGCGCAGATGGCGGCCTATGTGGTCCTCCGCGGGGATGCCGTCGATGCGTTCCAGCGCCGGGTTGACCAGCAGGTACCGCAGGTCGGGGTCGAGGAGGGCGAGGCCGATCGGGGACTGGTTGATCAGGCGCTCGCAGAGCGCCAGGTCGGTCTCGACGCGCTGCAGCAGATTGTGGTCGGCGGCCAGGCCCAGGGCGTACACGTCCCCGAGGTCGTCCAGGAGCCGCATGTTGCGGAACTCCATCAGGCGCGTGCTGCCGTCCTTGTGCCGCACGGGGAAGGCGCCGGCCCAGCTGCGGCCCGTCTCCACGACCTCCGCGAACAGCCTGATGACCGCCTGGAAGTGCTCGGGGTGGATGATCAGCCGGGCCGCCGGGCGGCCCAGCGCCTCGCTCGCGGAGTAGCCGAAGAGCTCCTCGGCCTGCGGGGTCCAGAACACGATGCGCCCGTCGGTGTCCAGGACGAGCGCGGCGACGCTGAGCACGTCCAGCAGGGTGGTCCGGCGGGGCTCGTCCTCGCCGTACGGGTCTCGGTCGGACGGGACGGGGTGGGCTTTCATACCTGTCCTCCTGTACCGGCCTGATCCCGCGGTGCCGCCCGGTCCTCCGGTGCCGGACGGATCCTCCGGTGCCGGACGGCGAGGGCCTCCGGGCTGCGCCGGGATCCGCGCACGGCTTCGCCCCCGGCCCTTCCATGCTCTCTCCGGTCCCGAGCGGGGGCGACACAGCGCGCTCGACGGGGCCGGGGCGCCGCGTCGCCCGAGGGCGCCCTGCACCGCCGGAGGGCGTGCGGGGCGGCGGGGCGCGGTCGTGCGTATCGCGCGGACTCGCAGGACGATGGTCGTGTAAAGGACGGGACCCATGAATGCTGCGCAGTTCGGCTCGGATCCTCCGGCGGCAGCGGGAGCGCACGCCCTTCTCGACGCGTCCTCCGACGCGGCTGCCGTGCTGTCGGCCCACGGCGTGGTGCTCGGCTGGACGCGCGGCGCGGAGGAACTGCTCGGCCATCCGGCGCCCGAGGTCGTCGGCCGGTCCGCCGCGTGCCTGACGGCGATGCCCGAGGACCCGGTGCGCATCGCCGGGGTCGCCGAGCGGTGCCGCTCCGGCCGGGGGTGGAGCGGTGTCGTCGCGCTGCGGCACCGTGACGGCCGCCGGGTCGAGGTGGATCTGCGGGTCTCCGCCGCGTTCCGCATCGGGGAGGACGAGTGCTTTCTGCTCTCGGCGCGGGAGCGGCAGGAGCGGTGGACGGTGGGCGAGTCGGTCCTCGACGGTTTCCTCACCCGGTCACCGGTCGGCATGGCGGTGGTGGACCGGCAGCTGCGCTTCATCTGGCTGAACGACACCCTGGAACGCATCGGCGGCGTCCCGCGGGACCAGCGGCTGGGGCGCCGGCTGAGCGAGCTCATGCCCGGACTGCAGACGGAGGCCCTGGAAGGGCTGATGCGCAAGGTGCTGGAGACGGGCGTCCCGGTCACGGACTACGAGTACGTGGGCTGGGCCTGGGCCGATCCGCACCGGCAGCGCGCCTATTCGACCTCCTTCTTCCCGCTGGTCGACGCGGACGACACGGTCACCGGCGTGTGCTACATGGTCCTGGACGTCACCGAGCGGTGGAACGCCCGCCGGCTGCTGTCGCTGGTCAACGAGGCCGGCACCGGCATCGGCAGAAGCCTCGACGTGCTGAGCACGGCACAGGAGCTGGCCGACTTCGCCGTCCCCCGCTTCGCGGACTTCGTCGTCGTGGACCTGCTGGAGACGGTCCTCAGCGTCGAGGGGCACGGGGCGTGGCTGCCGGACGCCGGCCCGGCGTCGGCGGGGCCGGTGATGCGCCGGGCCGGGATGAGCTCGGTGCGGGAGGGCTGCCCGGAGGCCGTGGCGCGGGTCGGGGACCGGGTGGACTTCCTGCCGCCGCCCGGCGACATGGGCACGCTCCTGCGGGGCGCCGCGACCCTCGTGCCGGTGCTCGACGCGGACGACGAGCACTGGACCGCGCGGGACCCGGCCCGGGCGGCCCGGATACGGGAGTTCGGGCTGCACTCCCTCATCTCCGTGCCGATGCGGGCCCGCAACACCGCTCTGGGCCTGACGACGTTCATACGGTCGCGCAACCCCGTCCCGTTCCAGACCGACGACGTGCTGGTGGCCCAGGAGCTCGTGGCGCGGGCCGCGCTGTGCGTCGACAACGCCCGCCGCTACACCCGGGAGCACACGGCGGCCGTCACCCTGCAGCGCAGTCTGCTGCCGGACGCCCTCAGCGGCGGCACCGCACTGGACGTGGCCTCGCACTATCTGCCCGCGGACCCGACCGGCGGGGTCGGCGGCGACTGGTTCGACGTGATCCCGCTGTCCGGCTCGCGGGTGGGCCTGGTGGTCGGCGACGTCGTCGGCCACGGCATCACCGCGGCGGCCGCGATGGGGCGGCTGCGCACGGCGGTGCAGACCCTCGCCGACATGGAGATGCCGCCCGACGAGCTGCTGGCGCACCTCGACGATCTGGTGCTGCGGCTGAGCGAGGAGCAGACCTCCGGCGCGCGGGCCGGCGACGGCGCGACCGCGTTCCTCGGGGCGACCTGTCTGTACGCCGTGTACGACCCGGTCACCCGGCTCTGCACGATGGCACGGGCCGGCCATCCGCCACCGGTCGTCGTCGCACCGGACGGCCAGGTGCACTTCCCCGCGCCGCCCGCCGGTCCGCCGCTCGGGCTCGGCGGCATCGGGTTCGAGACCGGTGAGATAGAGCTGCCCGCGGACTCGCTCCTCGCCCTGTACACCGACGGCCTGGTGCTGGGCGCGGACGGCGACATGGAGCTGGGCATGTACCGCCTCGGCGGGGCCCTGGCGCGGCCCGGCGCCGACCTCGACGCCCTGTGCCGGACCGCCGTGCAGCTCCTCGCGGTCGGGCCCCAGTCCGACGACATCGCGCTGCTGCTGGCCCGCACCCACGCGTTGCGGCCCGACCAGGTCGCCTCGTGGGACGTCGCCGCGGAGGCGGCGGCGGTGAGCGAGGTCCGGGCCCGCGCCACCCGTCAGGTGGAGCTGTGGGGTTATCCGGAACTGGCGATGACCACGGAGCTCGTCGTCAGCGAGCTCGTCACCAACGCGATCCGCCACGCCACGGCGCCCATTCGTCTGCGCCTCCTCCGCGACGCCCGGCTGACCTGCGAGGTGGCCGACGGCAGCAGCACCGCTCCCCGGCTGCGGCACGCCCGCAGCACGGACGAGGGCGGCCGCGGCCTGTTCCTGGTGGCCCAGCTCGCCCACCGCTGGGGCGTCCGGTACACCCCCGAGGGCAAGATCATCTGGGCGGAGCAGGAACTCCCCTGAGCCGTCCGCGTACGCCTGCGACGCCCCGCCGCCGAGCCGCCGCGCCGGCCGGGGCAGCGGGCCGGGCAGCGGGCCGGGCAGCGGGCCGGGCAGCGGGCCGGGCAGCGGGCCGGGCAGCGGGCCGGGCAGCGGGCCGGGCAGCGGGCCGGGGCGGCCGCCCGACGGCGAGCCGCCCCCGCCCCCTTCCGTGCGCGCAGGCGTCCTGATCAGCCGGGCGCGGGCCTCACCGGCCGGCCACGGTCGCCCGGCGCGTGGCCGTGGCCGCCGCGTCGTCGCCGGCGCCGAGCGCGTGCAGGATCTCCTCGACGCTCTGCTTGGCGTCGCCGAAGAGCATGGCGGTGTTCTCGCGGAAGAACAGCGGGTTCTGCACGCCGGCGTAGCCGGAGGCCATGGACCGTTTGAAGACGACGACCTGCTCGGCCTCCCACACCCGCAGCACCGGCATCCCGGCGATCGGGCTGGACGGGTCCTCCTCGGCGGCCGGGTTGACGGTGTCGTTGGCGCCGATGACCAGCACGACCGAGGTGTCGGCGAAGTCGTCGTTGATCTCGTCCATCTCCAGGACGATGTCGTACGGCACCTTCGCCTCCGCCAGCAGGACGTTCATGTGGCCGGGCAGCCGCCCGGCGACGGGGTGCACGCCGAAGCGCACCTCGACGCCCCGCTCGCGCAGCCGGCGCGTCAGCTCCGCGACCGGGTGCTGGGCCTGGGCGACGGCCATGCCGTAGCCGGGTGTGATGATCACCGAGCGGGCCTGGGCGAGCAGTTCGGCCGCCTCCGCGGCCCGCACCTCGCGGTGCTCGCCCTGCTCGGCGTCACCGCTCGCGGGCGCCTCGATGCCGAACCCGCCCGCGATGACGGACAGGAAGGAACGGTTCATCGCCTTGCACATGATGTACGACAGATACGCACCGGAGGAGCCGACCAGCGCGCCGGTGACGATGAGCAGGTTGTTGTCGAGCAGGAAGCCGGCCGCGGCCGCCGCCCAGCCCGAGTAGCTGTTCAGCATGGAGACGACGACAGGCATGTCGCCGCCGCCGATCGAGGCGACCAGGTGCCAGCCGAGCGCCAGCGCCAGCACGGTCACGGCGATCATCAGCGGCAGGCCCGGGCTGACGGTGAACCAGACGGTCAGCGCGACGAACGCGAGGAGCGCGCCGATGTTCAGCGCGTTCTTGCCGGGCAGCATCAGGGGACGGGACTTGATGCGCGCGGACAGCTTCAGGAACGCGACGATCGAGCCGGTGAAGGTGACACCGCCGATGAAGATGCCGATGAACACCTCGGCGTGGTGGATGCCCAGCAGGTCCCCGGCGATCCGGGTCTGGGCCGTGCCGTGCGCCTCCACCTCCAGGTAGCTGTTCCAGCCGACGAGGACGGCGGCGAGACCGACGAAGCTGTGCAGCACCGCGATCAGTTCCGGCATCTGCGTCATCTCGACGCGGCGGGCCCGCCACAGCCCGATCGCCGCGCCGAGCGCCATCGCCAGCACGATGAGGGCGACCGCCCCGGCGGTGATGCTCCGCGACGCGACGACGACGGTGGCGACGAGGGCGAGCGCCATGCCCGCGATGCCGTAGACGACACCGGCGCGGGAGGTGCGGTGCTGGGACAGGCCGGCCAGGCTGAGGATGAACAACAGGGCGGCGACCAGGTCGGCGGCGTGGGAGGCCGTCAGGGACGTCATCTCGGCTCAGCCTTTCGAGAACATGGACAGCATGCGGCGGGTGACGGCGAAACCGCCGAAGATGTTGACGCTGGTCAGCAGGATCGCCACGACGGACAGCACGGTGACGAGGGTGCTCTCGTGCCCGATCTGCAGCAGGGCCCCGATCACGACGATGCCGGAGATGGCGTTGGTGACCGACATCAGCGGTGTGTGCAGCGCGTGGTGCACCTTGCCGATGACGTAGTAGCCGATCACGACCGCCAGCGCGAACACCGTGAAGTTCCCGGCGAGTTGGGCCGGGGCGAAGGCCACCAGCAGGAACATCGCGAGCATGCCGAGCCCGATGAGGCCGAAGCGTGCCGCGGCGGTGAGTCGGGGCCGCCCGGGCGCGGGCGCGGCGGGCTCGCGGGTGGCGGGCGCGGCCGGGGAGGGGGCGGACGGTGCGGCGGAGACCGGCACGGGCGGCGGTGGCCAGGTGACCTCGCCGTCCCGCACCACCGTCACCGCCCGCTGCACGACGTCGTCGAAGTCGATCACCGGCCGGCCGTCCTTGCCGGGGGTGAGGAGCCTCAGCAGGTTGACCAGGTTGGTGCCGAACAGCTGGGAGGCCTGGGCGGGCAGCCGGGAGGCGAGGTCGGTGTAGCCGATGATGGTCACGCCGTTGTCGGTGACCACGGCGCGCCCGGGCACGGTGCCCTCGACGTTGCCGCCCTGGGCGGCGGCCATGTCCACGATGACGCTGCCCGGCTTCATCACGGCCACGTCCGCGGCCGTCAGCAGGCGCGGCGCCGGGCGGCCCGGGATCAGCGCGGTGGTGATCACGATGTCCACCTCCTGCGCCTGGGCGTGGTACAGCTCGGCCGCGGCGCGGTCGTAGTCGGCGGAGGTGGCCTTGGCGTAGCCGTCGCTGCTCGCCTCCTGGACGACGTCCACGGGCAGGTACTCGCCGCCGAGCGACTTCACCTGGTCCGCGACCTCGGGCCGCGGGTCGGTGGCCCGTACGACCGCGCCGAGGCTGGAGGCGGCGCCGATCGCGGCCAGGCCGGCCACGCCCGCGCCGGCGACGAGCACCTTCGCCGGCGGCACCTTCCCCGCCGCGGTGACCTGCCCGGTGAAGAACCGGCCGAAGACGTGCGCGGCCTCGATCACCGCGCGGTAGCCCGCGATGTTCGCCATCGACGACAGCACGTCCATGGACTGCGCCCGCGAGATGCGCGGCACCGCGTCCAGGGCGAGCGCGGTGATGCCGGCCTCGGCGAGCGCCCGGAGCAGGTCGGGGTTCTGCGCCGGCGCCAGCAGGGCGATGACACTCGCCCCGGGCCGCAATCGGGTGATCTCCGCGTCGGACGGGGGGTTCACCTTCAGCACGACATCCGCCGTCCAGGCCTCGCCGACCGCGGCACCGGCGTCGCGGTAGGCCTGGTCGGTGAAGCCGGAGGCCGCGCCGGCCTCGGGTTCCACGACGACCTCGTAGCCGAGGCCGAGCAGCTGCCGCACGGTCGCGGGGGTCGCGGCGACGCGGGTCTCCCCGGAGAGCGACTCGGCGACGACGCCGATGCGCCGGGGCGGGTGGTGCGCGGGTTCCTGTGCAGACATTCTCGTGTTCTCCTCGGGGGGAGGCTGTACGGGTATCCGCTGTCAAAGGGTGTCCACCAGGCTCGTTCCCGGGTGGACGCACGCCGTAGGAACCTACCCGCCCCGGCCGTCCGGGGAGCCGGCGAGGGCCGTGGTGTGTTTCACTCGCCTCACGCGCGCTTCCGCGCGGCGAAAGGACCGGACGAAAGGCGTCCCGGCGCGATGACCAGCCGTATCTGTACCATCGGCCACTCGACGCGCGATGTCGACGAGCTGGTGCGGATGCTGCGCGAGAACGACGTCACCTGTCTGGCCGACGTCCGCTCGTTCCCGTCGTCGCGGAAATACCCGCAGTGGAACCAGGCCACGCTCGCCGCGGCCCTGCCGTCCGACATCGGCTACCGGTGGATCCCCCGGCTCGGCGGCCGCCGGTACACCCCCAAGGGGGTGCCGACGGAGAACGGCGCGTGGCGGGTCAAGGCCTTCCGGGACTACGCCGACTACATGGCCGGCGAGGAGTTCGCGGCCGGTCTGGAGGAACTGCTCGCACTGGCCGGACACGAGCGGCCCGCGATCATGTGCAGCGAGGCGGTGCCGTGGCGGTGCCACCGGCGCCTGATCACCGACGCGCTGATCGTCGCCGGCATCGAGGTCGCCCACATCATGTCGCCGACGTCGACGAAACCGGCCGTCCTCGACGAACACGCGCGCGTGCGCGACGGGCACCTGGTCTACCCGCCGCCCTGAACCGGGGAGGACTGCGGACCTGGTTAGGGTGAGGGCATGACCGAGGTGGCGGTGGTGCAACTGCTGGTGTCGCCCGCGCACCGGCTGGCCGGGCGGCCGGCGGACGGCCCCGCCGCGGGACCGGACGACGAGCGGGTGGAGCGGGTCGAGGTCCGCAGCGGTCTGGGGCTGGTCGGCGACCGGTACTACGGCCGGCCCGCCCACCGGGACGCCTCCGTGACGATCATGTCCGCCGAGAACCTCCCGAGGGACATCGACGCGTCCGCCGACCTGCGGCACACCCGGCGCAACATCCTGCTCAGCGGCGTCGACATCGACTCCCTCGTCGGCGCCACGATCGCCCTGGACTGCGGCACCGGGCCGGTGGTCCTCGCCGTGAACCGCCCCGCCCGGCCGTGCGCCTGGATGGACGTGACCATCGGGGCCGGCGCGCAGCGGGCCCTGCGGGGCAAGGGCGGCGTCCGGTGCACGCCGCTCAGCGACGGGGTGATCACGCTGGGACCGGCGACGTTCAAGGTGCTGAGCGGGCCGCCGCCGGCGCCGTAGCCCGTTTCCGGGCCGCCCGCAGGGGAACCCGCGGCGGACCGAGGAGACGCGCCCCGCGCGGTGGCGTCTCGCCGCCAGGCCGGGGAGAGGCGGGCGACCATGAACGGGACCACGGGCGACGCCCCCGACGACGCGCTCGACCTCCACTTCGTCGGCAACGCGACCGTCCTTCTGCGGTACGGGCCGCTCACCCTGCTGACCGACCCCAACTTCCTGCACCGCGGGCAGTACGCCTACCTCGGCTACGGGCTGCTGAGCCGGCGCCTGACCGAGCCCGCCGTCGACGTGGACGAACTGCCCCGGCTCGACGGGATCGTGCTGTCGCATCTGCACGGGGACCACTGGGACCGGCAGGCGCGGCGCGGCCTGGACCGCTCCGTACCCGTGCTCACCACCCCGCACGCCGCGCGCCGTCTGCGGGTGGTGCACGGCTTCCCGCGCACCGCCGGACTGCGCACCTGGCAGTACTTCACCCTGCAGCGGGGCGACGCGCAGGTGAGGGTCACGGCGCTGCCCGCCCGGCACGCCGGTCACCCGGTGGTGCGCGGTCTGCTGCCGCCGGTGATGGGCAGCATGCTGGAGTTCGGCCCCGTGGGGCGGCCCGCCCGGCTGCGGCTGTACCTCTCGGGCGACACCCTGCCCTACGACGGCCTGGACGAGATCGCCGTCCGCTTCCCGGCCGCCGACCTGGCGGTGCTGCACCTCGGCGGCACCCGTCTTCCCGGCGGGTTCGTGGTCACGATGGACGGGGCGCAGGGCGCGGAACTCGCCCGTCGCCTCACCCCCCGGCGGATCCTGCCGGTCCACTACGGCGACTACACGGTGATGCGCTCGCCGCTGTCGGCCTTCCTCGCCGAGGTCGACCGGATCGGGCTCGGCGACCGGGTCGTGGCGTGCGGCCACGGCGGCCGGGTGCGCCTCGCCCCGGGGGCGGCGGCGACGCTCGTGTGACCGTCCGGCACCGCTCGCCGGCCGGGTCGGGACGCCGGGTGAGTGTGACACTGGGAGCAGAGGCCGCCCCTCGACGACGTGCGGGAGGAGTTCGAAAATGAGCCAGGTCAAAACCAGTTCGCCAGGTCTTCCCCAGCCGCTGCGGTTCGTCGCCTCGGGGCTGCGGCGCGTGCCCGGTGCCGAGCAGGTGGGCCGGTTCGCCGACGGTGCGCTGGAGCGGATCGGCGCGATCTCGCCGCGCGGCCGCCGGATCGCCGTCTACACCGGGGCCGGTGTGCTCGGCGTCGCCGGGGTGGTGGAGTGGCCGGTGGCGCTCACCGGCGCGGCCGTCGCGTGGCTGACCCAGCCGCGCCCCACGCCGGGCCCCGGAACGACGCCGGACTCGGCGGACCTGCAGAGCGCGGTGCGGGACGGCGGTGGCCCCGCCACCGAGAACGTCGCGCCCGGACCGGTGGCCACGGACGCCGCCGACGCCACCCTGCAGGCCCCCGGACCGGGCGACAAGCTCGCCGCCTCGCACTTCCGCCACGACGATCCGGCGGAGCACGTCCACGAGCAGCCGGCGAAGGTCGGTGACCCGGTCACGGCGTCGGCGCTGAAGCAGGTCGCCGAGGCGACGCACCACCACCAGGAGCCGCACCCCTCCCCGGCCGAGCCCCCGGGCGCCACGGACCGCTGATGGTCGCGTACGGAGCCGAGCAACGGGTGAGGATCCCCGCGCTCCGGGCCGGCTGGGTGCGGCAGACCTTCGTGCACTGGCCCTACCCGCCACAGGCGGTGCAGGCCCTGCTGCCCCGGAATCTCGCCGTCGACGCCTACGAGGGCGCCGCGTGGGTGAGCCTGACGCCGTTCGTCATGGCCGGGGTGCGCCCGCCCGGCGTCCCCGGCTCGCTGCCCGGGCTGCCGACGTTCGCGGAGACCAACCTGCGCACCTACGTCCGGGACCGCGACGGGCGCGACGGGCTGTGGTTCCTGACCATCGAGGTGGCCTGCCCGCTGATGCTCGCGGCGTGGGCCGTGGGCGTGCCCTACCACCAGGGCACCCTGCGCGTGGCCGCGCACGGGGACGTGGTGTCGTACACGGGCACCCGGTGGGGCGGTGGGGTGTCCTACCGGCTGACGGTCCGTCCGGGCGCTCCGCTCAGGCCGACGGAGCGGGACGTGTGGCTGACGTCGCGATGGCGGGCGTACTCCCGCCGGTACGGCCTGCTGTGGCGGACGCCGGTCGAGCACGAGCCGTGGCCGCTGCGGGCCGCGGTCGTCGAGGAGGCCGAGCAGACGCTGACCGGCGCGGCCGGGCTGCCGCCGCCCGCCGGCGAGCCCGTGGTGCACTTCTCGGACGGGGTCCGCCATGTGCGGCTCGGCCCGCCCCGGCCGTGGACGCCCGACGGGTCCGGTCCGCCGGAAGCCCACCGGTCCGGTACGCCGGGAAGCCGGCCGTCCGGTCCGCCCGGCGCGGGCTCCGGAGCGGGTGCGTGACCCGCGGGGGGCGCGCTCGGCAGGAATCCCCACAGGGGCGCACCCGGCTGCGGTTCGACGGCTGGATCGCGGGCCTGGGCACCTCCTCCGGGACCCGGATCGTGCTGGGACACTGGCCGCGCTCGCCGTTCGGCCCGTTCAGCGACGTGATGATCGAGCGGCCCGACGGCCGGCGCCTGCTGCTGGCACCCACCCGGCGGGTCGCCGACTTCGTCGCCGCGACGTACCGCTTCGACACGGTGTGCGTCGTACCGGTCGACGTGCGGGTCACCGGCGCGGCGTGGGCGGTGACGGCGGGGCCGCTGCGGCTGCGGTTCACGGCCGGCCGGCCCGGTCCCCTGGGGCTGCTGCTCGCCGCGGTGCCGGGGCCGCTCGTGCGCAGTGCGGCGTGGGCGCGGGTGACCGATCCGCTCGCCCGGCTGATGCTGCGCGGTGTGCGGACCCGCGGCAGCGCGATGCCGGGCCGCCGGGAGTGGTACGGCGCGCGCGGTCTGCGCCGGATCACCGCGCTGTCGGCGTCGTTCGAGGGCGGCGACCTGGGTGCGCCGGCACCGGTCGACCCGCCGGTGCGCTTCGGTTTCGGTTCCGTTCCGCGGCAGCCGGCACTGACACGGGTCGTCACCACCGTCGCGTACTGAACGGGCCGCGCCGGGGCCATGCGCCGGGAGCGCCGGTCAGGGGGCGGGCCGCAGGGCGTTGCGGGCCGCCCGGCGCGCCGTCTCCAGCGCTCCTTCGCGGGTGGTTCCGCGCAGTCCCAGCACGACCCTGGTGCTGAGTCCGTCGAGCAGGGCGAGGAGTTCGTCGGCGGCGGCCGGGACCTCCTCCTCGGGCAGGAGGAAGCGTCCCTGGTGCACCCCGCGCAGCAGCAACCGCTCCAGGTCCTCCTGCCAGGCCCGGTCGAACTCCTCCTGGGCCTCGGCCAGTTCGGCGTTGCCGGCGGCACGCGCCCACAGCTCGACCCACAGCATCCAGCGGGCGTCCCCGGGCCCCGCGGGCAGGTACAGCCGCAAGAAGGCGTCGAGGCGGCGGGCGACGGTGGTGCGCCGGGTCAGCAGGGCGCGCCGCTCCCCGGTGAGCCGGTCCTCGCTCCAGCGCAGCGCTTCGAGGAGCAGCCGGTCCTTGCTGCCGAAGTAGTACAGGATGTGGCCGCCGGAGGTGCCCAGGCGTTCGGCGAGGCCGGCCATGGTCAGCTCGGCCAGGCCCTGTTCGGCGATGGCGCGCATCGCCTCGTCGAGCATGCGCTCGCGGGCGACCGTCCCGCCGCGCCTTCGTCGTGCCACCGGTGCCGTCACGGCGGCCAGTGTAGCCACGCGCCCCGACGAGTTTGAACGCCGATCAATTTCTTCGGAGGTTCGCCGCGACCTCTTGACAGTCCGATGTCGCCGTCCACATCTTGTATGGCGTTCAAACTTTCTTGTACGTCGTTCAAGGAAGTGCGCTCCGCCCGTCCCCCTCCGCCCGCGGTCAGCCGCCCGAATCCCGGGGAAGCACCCATGACGCACACCCCTGCCGACACACCGGACGGCGCCGCCGCGCCCCCGGCGCCCGCACCGGCCGCCGCCGCCCTGCCCGGCGCCCGGGACGACGGTGGTTCACCGGCGGCGCTCGCACGGGTCCTCGGTCCCGTCGGGGCCGTCCTGCTCACGCTGTCCTGCATCACGCCCGCCTCGTCGCTGTTCATCCTCGTCCCGGAGTTGTTCGCCGGGCAGGGCACGGGCGCTCCGCTCACCATCGCGGTGGGCATCGTCATCTCCGTGGCGGTGGGCGCCTGCTACGCCGAACTGGGCACGCTCACCCCCAGCTCCGGCGGCGAGTACGCCATGGTGGACGCGCTGCTGGGCCGGTTCCTGGGCTGGGTGACCTTCGCGATGACCATCGCCATGCTCGTGGTCATCCCGCCGGTGATCGCGCTCGGCACGGCCGACTACCTCGCCGACCTCGTGCGGGTGGACCCGCAGGTCGCCGGCTGCGCGGTCATGCTGGTGGCGATCGCGACGGCCGTGCTGGACGTGAAGTCCAACGCCCTGGTGACCGGGGCGTTCCTGGTCCTGGAGGTGGTGGCCGCCGCCGTGGTCGCCGTCCTCGGATTCGCCCACGCGCAGCGTTCCCCGTCGGTCCTCGTCCACCCCGAGGTCTCCCAGGCCACCGCCGGAGCACCGGCGTTCACGGCGGGACTGCTCGTCTCCGGGCTCGCCGCCGCGATGTTCGTGGTCAACGGCTTCGGCACGGCCTCCTATCTCGCGGAGGAGATCCACCGGCCGCGGCGCAACGTGGCCCGGGCCGTCTTCTGGTCGCTGTTCGTCGGCGCCGCCGTCATCGTCGTACCCGCCGTCGCGGCCGTGCTCGGCACCGGATCGACCGACGCGCTGTCCACCGCCACCTTCTCCGACCTGGTACGCGGCTGGGCGGGCGACACCACCGCCACGGTGATCGACCTGTGCGTCGCGCTGGCGATCCTCAACGCCGTCCTGGTGATGGTGCTGCAGAACGCCCGCGTCGTGTACGCCTCGGGCCGGGACCGCGCCTGGCCCGCACCGGTCAATCGGGCCCTGACCCGTCTGCACCCCCGGTTCGGCTCCCCCTGGGTCGCCACGCTCGCCATCAGCCTGCCCGGGGCCGCGCTGGCCTGCTTCGCCGACCTGTCGACCCTCTACGAGGCCACCGGCGCGATCCTCGCCGTGGTCTACGTGCTGCTCGCCCTGGCCGCGCTGGCCGCCCGCCGGGCACCCCTGCGCGGCCGCCCGGCCTGGCGGATGCCGCTGTGGCCGCTCGCGCCCGTCGTCGTCCTCGCCTCGGTCGGCTATGTGCTGTACCAGCAGGCCGGACGCGACCTCGCCATCACCGGCGGCGTGATCGCCGCCGCGGCCCTCTACTACGTCCTGTACCTGCGCCGGCATCCCCACGACCGCTGGCAGGTGGCGGCACCCGAGGCCGACGACTGACTCGTCCCGGCCCGCCGAGACACCTCTCTCCCCTCCCTTCCCGCACCCGACCGGAGAACAGATCGTGACGCCTCCCTCCCCCGCCCACCTGGTCCTGCGCAACGCCCGCATCCACACCGTGGACCCGGACCTTCCCTCGGCCGAGGCGCTCGCCGTCCGGGACGGCCGGATCGTCTGGCTCGGCCCGGACGCGGACGCCGCCCGGTGGACCGGCCCGCGAACCGAGGTGATCGACGCGGGCGGGCGGCGGGTGCTGCCCGGATTCGTGGACGCGCACAACCACGTCCGGCTGGGGTCGGACGCGGAGTGCGTGCAGCTGGCCGGCGCGCGCTCGATGGCCGAGGTCGCCGCCCGGATCTCCGCCTGGCGGGCCCGGCACCCCGGAGCCGGGTGGATCGAGGCGGAGGGCTTCGACTACTCCGTCCTGCCCGGCGGCCGGATGCCGCGCGCGAGCGACCTCGACGAACTGACCGGGGACACCCCCGCGTTCGTGCTCAGCTACGACGTGCACACGATGTGGCTCAACAGCGCCGCGCTGGCCGCCCTCGGCGTGACCCGCGACGCGCACACCCTGCCCTTCGGCGTGCCCGAGAAGGACCCGGCCACCGGCGAACCCACCGGCTTCGTCCGTGACTTCGCCGTCCGCGGCCTGTCGCGCGCGGGGCACC
Source organism: Streptomyces sp. NPDC014801 (assembly GCF_043082085.1). NCBI lineage: Bacteria > Bacillati > Actinomycetota > Actinomycetes > Kitasatosporales > Streptomycetaceae > Streptomyces > Streptomyces sp. NPDC014801. The sequence continues at coordinate 113,746 of NZ_JBIBXG010000017.1, forward strand.
GGGCGCTGCGCGAGCTGGGCGTGCCCTGGGCCTCCCCCGACAGGCAGTACGGCCGGCTGCTGCGCAGCCTGGACGACGCGGTCCGCTTCGGCATCACCACCGTCGTCGAACCGCAGAACTCCCTGGACGACCTGGACCTGTTCGCCCGGGCGCGCAAGGAGGGACGCCTGCGCTCCCGGCTGGTGGCCGCGCTGTTCCATCCGCGCGGCACCACCGAGGCCGACCTGGACGCGTTCGCCGAGGCGGCCCGGCGCTTCGACGACGACCGCATGCGGGTGGGGCCGCTCAAGCTCTACATCGACGACGTCGTGGAGCCGCGCACGGCCGCGCTGCTGGAGCCGTACACGGGCTGTAGGCACCACCGCGGGGACACCTTCTACCCGCCGGAGGAGTTCGCCGAGCTGCTGACCCGGCTCGACGCCCGCGGGTTCCAGTGCTTCGTGCACGCCACCGGCGACCGCGGCATCCGCACGGTGCTGGACGCGGTGGCCCGGGCCCGCGCCGCGAACGGCCCCCGCGACGCCCGCCACCAGGTCGTGCACGTGGAGTGCTGCGACCCGGCGGACGTGCCACGCTTCGCCGAACTCGGCGTCGTGGCCTGCATGCAGCCGCGCCACTGCGCCCCCGAGATCGCCGGACCGGGCCAGGACTGGGCGCGCAACGTGGGCCCGGAGCGCTGGCACAAGGCGTGGCCGATGCGCAGCCTGCACCGGGCGGGGGCCACGCTGGCCTTCTCCAGCGACTGGAACGTCGCCGAGATGGACCCGATGGTGGGGCTGTACACGGCGGTGACCCGCCGGCCGCTGGGCGGGGGCGAGGCGTGGATGCCTCAGGAGACGGTGGACATGGAGACCGCCGTGCACGCGTACACCATGGGGTCGGCGTACGCCAACTTCCTGGAGGACGAGCGCGGTTCGCTCTCGGTCGGGAAGTTCGCCGATCTCGTCGTCCTCTCCCGTGACGTCCTCACCGTCGAACCGGAGGCCGTCCCGGGCACGGTGTGTGAACTCGTCATGGTGGGCGGGGAGGTCGTCCACCGCGCCTGAAACCCTGTCGGTGGTGCCGAAGTGATGGTCAGCGGGCCGCCGGACGGGTGATGATGTACGCCATGACGCATGAAGGCTCCTCCATCGACTCCACCAAGCCGAGCATCGCCCGGGTCTACGACTACCTGCTCGGCGGCAAGGACAACTACGCCGTGGACCGGGAGGTCGGTGACGTGTTCAAACGTGACCTTCCCGGTTCCGTGGCGATCGCCTATGCCAACCGTTCCGCCCTGACCCGGGCGGTGCGGGAGATCGTGACGGGGACCGACGTACGGCAGTTCATCGACCTGGGCAGCGGTCTTCCGACCGCCGACAACGTCCACCAGGTCGCGCAGCGGCACGACCCGCGGACGCGGGTCGTGTACGTGGACATCGACCCCCAGGTCCTCGTCCACGGACGGGCGCTGCTGGAGGAGAACGACCGGACACGGGTGGTCGCGGCCGACGTCCGCAGGCCCGAGGACATCCGCAACCACCCGGACACCGTGGAGCTGATCGACTTCGACCGGCCCGTGGCCGTGATGTTCAGCGCCATCCTCCACCACGTCAACGACGAGGAGGACCCGGCCGCGCTCGTGCGCTACTGGCGCGAGCAGGTGCCCTCCGGGAGCTACTTCTTCGTCAGCCACTTCCGCTCCGGCCACAACGCGGAGACGGAGGAGGCCGAGAAGGTCCTGCAGGAGACGTTCGGCCGCGGCCGGTGGCGGTCGGACGAGGAGATCGAGGCCCTGATGGAGGGCCTGGAGATCCTCGAGCCGGGCGTGGTGCCCGCGTCCCTGTGGCGCCCCGACGGCGTCGTGGACAGCCCGTGGAAGAACGAGGAGCCCGAACTCAGCGTCTGGGAGCGCCTGATCGCCGCCGGCCTCGCCCGCAAGGCGTAGCGGCTCCGGTGCCCACACGCCCCGGCGGACCTGTGGCCGTCGACGCCCGGCCCTGGTACGCCGCCAACGAACTGCTGGCCTTCCTCCTCGAACTGGCCGCTCTGTTCTGTCTGGGATGGTGGGGCTTCACCGTCGGCGGCACCCCGGCCACGGCCGCGCTGCTCGGTCTGGGGCTTCCCCTGGCGGCCGTCGTGCTCTGGGCTCTGTTCGCGGCGCCGAGGGCACGGCTGCGGCCACGGCTGCCGGTCGTGCTCGTGGTCAAGGCGGTGGTCCTCGGCGGCGGAGCTGCCGCGCTGTACGGGGTCGGACATCACCTCGCCGGTGCGGCCGGCGCCGTCGTCGTGATCGCCAACACGACGCTGGCGGAGTCCTTCCGCCGCCGCCCGCCGCTGCGCCCGGATCTCCGTGGCGGCGACCCGCCGCGTAACTCGGTGGCGCGTCAGGGCCCCGGCGGACGACCATGCGGGGATGAGTGACCGACCCGAGCGATGGACCGAGGCGACCGTCTACCCCGACATGTGGACGGACCCGGACGACGACCCCCGCAACAGCGAGGGCAACAGTCCGGACGGCGAACTGCCGACCCTCCAGGACTTCCTGACGAACTACCGGATCACCCTGCGCATGAAGTGCGAGGGCCTCGACCCCGAGCAGCTGGCCCGCCGGTCGGTGCCGCCGTCCACGATGTCCCTGCTCGGCCTGGTCCGGCACCTCGCCGAGGTGGAACGCGACTGGCGGAACTGGATCACCGACGGCGACCCCCTGCCCAAGCTGTACGGCGCGCGGGACGCCGACTTCGACGGGGCCGTCGCCGAGCAGTCCGTCGTCGACGCCGCGTTCGCCGACCTCGAACGCGAACAGGCGGCGACCGACGCCGCGCTGGCCGCCCATCCCGACCTCGGCGCGCGCGTGGGCAGGGAGAAGATCGCCGTGCGGGAGCTCCTGGTGCACCGGATCGAGGAGTACGCACGCCACTGCGGCCACGCCGACCTGCTGCGCGAGTGCGTGGACGGCCGGGTCGGCCAGTGACGGAGGCGAACGAGTCCCGGGCGGACGAGTCCCGGGCGCCCGCGTCCCCCCGGCGCGTCCTCGTCAGCGGCGCGTCGCGGGGCCTGGGCCGGGCGGTGGCGCAGGCGTTCGCCGCGGGCGGTGACCGCGTCGCGGTGCACTACGGTTCGCGGCCCGAGGAGGCCCGGCAGACCCTGGGCTCGCTCGCCGGCTCCGGGCACGTCCTGGTCGGCGGCGACCTCGCGGACCCCGCCGGGGCGGCGGCCGTGGTGGACACGGCGGTGGAGGGGCTCGGTGGCGTCGACGTCCTGGTCAACAACGCGGCGGTCAACATCCGCCATCCCCTGCCGGAGACCGGCTACGACGAGTGGGTGGCCGTCTGGCAGCGGCACGTGGCCGTGAACCTGCTGGGCACCGCGCACCTCAGCCACCTCGTGGCCCGTCGCATGATCGACCAGCAAACCGGCGGGCGCATCGTCAACGTCGGCTCCCGGGGTGCCTTCCGCGGCGAACCGGACCACCCGGCCTACGGCGCGACGAAGGCCGCGGTGCACGCGCTGGGCCAGTCGCTCGCCGTGTCGCTGGCCCCGTACGGCATCGGCGTGGCCTCGGTCGCGCCGGGCTTCTTCGCCACGGAGCGGGTCGCCCCGCGCCTCGAAGGCGCCGAGGGGGACGCCATCCGGGCCCAGAGTCCCTTCGGCCGCGTCGCCACGCCCCAGGAGATCGCCGAGGCCGTCGTGTGGCTGGCCTCCCCGGCCGCCGAGTGGGCCTCGGGCACGATCCTCGACCTGAACGGGGCGTCGTATCTGCGCACCTGAGGCATTCCCTCCGTCTCCCCTGCCGCCGCCGTGGCAGGGGAGGCGCGCATGCGCGAGGGCGGCCGGCGCGCAATGTCCGCGCCGGCCGCCCTCGTCGTTGCCTACTCGTCTCGTGCCCGAGTGCCGAGTGCCCAAGTGCCCGAATGATCCGGGGCGAGTGCCCTGGTGCCTCAGACCAGTTCGGGCTGGGGTCGCGGCTGATTCGCCCAGACCGCCTTCGGTTCCCACATTCTCGCGGTCCGCGCGTAGCCGTAGACCACCGAGGCCATCAGCAGCAGCAGAAGCGGTCCGAAGAACCACGGGTGACGGGCCATCGGCATCGGCAGAAAGCGATAGGACACCAGCAGGGCGGTGAATACCGCCGTTCCGTAGGCGACCAGCAGAATTCCGGACCGTTCCCAGCCCCGGTCGAAGGAGCGCAGCGCCGCCTCGATCGTGAAGGTGAACACCACCCCGGCGACGAGATCAACGCCGTAGTGATAGCCGAATCCGAGCGTCGCGGTGAGCGTGGCGAACAGCCAGAACGTCCCCGCCCAGCGCAGAATGCGCGGACCGGTGCGGGAATGCAGGAAGATCGCGGTCGCCCATGCCGTGTGCAGGCTGGGCATGCAGTTGCGCGGGGTGATCTCGTCGTAGGCCATCAAGTGCGGGGTGCCGACCGGCGGCGGGGTGTGCGGCCACAGGTCCGCCACCGCCCAGTGCAGGCCGCCCGTGCCGAACGCGCCGTCACCGTAGGCGAAGATCGGCCCCACCGTCGGGAAGATCATGTAGATGCCCGGCCCGACGAGTCCGATGACCAGGAAGGTGCGCACCAGGTGGTGGCGCGGGAAGCGGCGCTCCCGGGCGACGTGCCGGAGCTGGTAGAGCGCGACGACGACCGCGGCCACCGCGAGCTGCACATAGACGTAGTCGAGCACATGGGCGCCGATCGGACCGGTCGCCTCGACCATCCTGCCGACCAGCCAGGACGGGTCGCCCAGCGCGTGGTCGGCCAGGGCCACGTACTGGTCGAGCACCATGGGGCGCGTCTTCGACGTGATCAGCAGCCAGGCGTCCCCTGTCTTGCGGCCGGTCACCAGCAGCAGGCCGAGCCCGACGCCCTGGAGCAGCAGGAGGCGTTCCCGGCCGGTGCGGCGGGTGAGCGCGACGACCCCGCCGCCCAGGACGACCCACAGCGCGCCGTTGCCGAAGAGGTGGCCGTCGGTGACCTGGTGGCCGGACGCCCACCGCACCAGCCAGATGACCACGTCGATGCCGACGGCGGCCCCCAGCGCGATGAATCGTTCACGCCAGGTGAGCACCACCATCATCAAGGCCATACCGGCGTACAGCAGGGGCCCGGATTTCGGCGCGCATATCACCTCGCGCGCCTGGCTGGTGATCGGCCCCGGCTCGCCATAATGCCGCGCGGCGATCTCCAGCGCGACCAGGAAGGCCAGGACCACGGCTCCCACCGCGGCCCACATCATTCTTTTGTCTTGTCGCGAAAGCAGCCGCGATGGTCTGGATATCAATTTGTTTCAGCCGATTTGTCAGATATAAGGACGATCCCTTTAAGTTCGATCATGTTAGCCGAGTGAATGGCATTCGAACCCCGTGCGACGGGAGTTCGGCTTGTTCCCCTCGTCACGTCGCCGGGAGGCGGGCACCCGGCGGGGCGGCCGGACGGGGCCAGTGACAAGATCACTTCCTCAACGTCCCACCGAACCAAGGGAAACGAAGCACACGATGCGAAGACTCTGCCTTCTCCTGATGGCCGTCCTGGCCGCGGTCACCGGTGTGGTGGCCCTGCCGGCCACGTCCGCGCTCGCCGCCTCGACACCGCCGTCGTCCACCGGTCAGCGCTGGGCGCTGAAGGTGAACGGCCTGTATGTCGCCGCCGAAGTGAACGACTCCGGTGACCAGAAGGGCGAACTCAGGGCCCGGTCGACGTCCGTGGGCAGCTGGGAGACCTTTACCCTGCACACCGACGCCGTCGACGGCGTGGGGTACGGCACGACCGTCACGCTGCGGAACGAGGAGAACGGTCTCTACGTCACCTCCGAGCTCGGCGCCACGGGGGCCCAGCAGGGCATGCTGCGCGCCCGGGGCACCAACACCGGCTCCTGGGAACGCTTCTCGGTCGTCCCACAGGGCAACGGCCAGTACGCGCTGAAGTCCGCCGCCAACGGCCTGTACGTGTCGGCCGAGTTCGGCTACTCCGGCAGCGACCAGGGGCTGCTGCGCGCCCGTTCCACCTCCGTCGGCGCCTGGGAGCGTTTCACCTTCGAGAAGGTCGGCGGCACCGGCAGCACGACGGCGCCCCCGGAGTCGGCCGTGACCGCCTCCGGCCGCCAGGACATCGCCTCGTGGAACGTGTGCGCCAACAACAACCCGAGCACCGCGTGCACGCTCCGGTTCGCCGACGCGGACACCGTCGCCACCGACGTCGCCGCCGCCCTGGCGCCCGCCCCGTCCGGCCGGCTCGGCCACCGGCCCGACGCGATCTTCTTCCAGGAGATCTGCGAGAAGGCGGTCAAGCCGCTGGAACTGGAGCTGGAGAGCCGGCTCGGCGGCGCCTGGGACGTCCGGTTCGCGCCGACGTACTTCAAGGTCGTCGACGCGGACGGGACGACGGATCCCCTGCTCATGGCCCAGAAGACCTGCGCCGACAGCACCAGCGGCGTGGACCGGGGCTCCTTCGGCATCGCGCTGGCGGTCAAGGACACCAACGTCTGGTACCGCGGCTACACGCTGCCCTCCCCCGACCGCAAGGAACAGCGGCCGGCGCTGTGCGCCACCGTCCCCGACGCCGGGACGGTGTACTGCAACGCCCACTTCAGCAGCGGCTCCTACTACGACGCCGACGGCCACCAGGCCGGTGACGACCCGGACGCCGTCTACCGCCCCCGGCAGGCCGCCGCGCTGCGCTCCCTCGTGGACGACCTGCAGTCCCACGGCTACACGGCCTTCTACGGCGGTGACCTGAACACCACCACGGCGGACGTCGCCGTCCTGGACGGCCTGTACACCGGTCACCAGGAGTGCGGTCAGGCCACCCCCGACGCGCCGCACACCGGCGCGCCCACGGACGGCACCAACAAGATCGACTACCTCTTCGGTCCGGCCGGCCCGGCGTACGGCTGCGAGGTCGTCGACCCCGCGCTGTCGGACCACCGGGTCCTCCACGCCACGGTCACCTTCTGAGCCGTCGCCCCTCCCGCGGGGGCACGGGCGGCGGCGCCCGCGAGTGTCAGAGCGCCGCCGCCGGATAGCGGACGAAGAGGATGCCGTACGCGTCGCCGTGCGGCGCGCTGTAGAGGTGCGGGGTGTCGGCCCGCCAGCACACGGACGCGCCCGGCCCGACGGTGCTGGGCGCGTCCGGGTCGCCCACGACGGCCGTACCACTGAGGATCACGAGCGTCTCGCTCGTGCCCGCCACGTGCGCGGCGGACTCCTGGGTGGCCCCGGCGGCGATGGTGATGCGGAAGACGTCGGTGACCGCGTCGTCGTCCTCGTGGCGTTCGACGAGGACGGCGGTGACGGCGCTGCCGGAGACGGCGCCCTCGTGCTGCCCGGGGTGCGGCGGGTCGTCGCTGAGGACCGCGCCGAGCGGCTGGTTGAGCGCCGTCGTCAGCGCGTAGAGGGTCTCCAGGGTCGGGTTGCGGGTGCCGCTCTCCAGCTCCGAGAGGGTGCCCTTGCCGACGCCGGAGCGCCGGGCCAGCTCCGAGAGCGACAGTCCCCGCATCGTGCGCAGCGCGCGGAGTCTGCGCCCCACTTCGTCGTTCAGCCCCATCGCCGGTTCGCACTCCCGCTGTCGCCTGCCGTGGTTGACGGGTCTCGGCCCCGCTCTTTAGTGTTCCACATACAGAACGTTCCGTTTACGGAACGATCGTGCCGCCTCGTCGCCTCGGAAAAGTTGACCGCCATGACCTCCCTCACCAGCCGCATACGCGCGGCCGCCCCGCCGTCCGCCGTGGCCGCCGGGCTGATCGCCGTCACGGTGGGCGTCACCAGTTCGGCCGCGCTCGTGTTCACCGCCGCGAAGACCGCGGGGGCCGGCCCCCGGGAGATCGGTTCGTGGATGCTGGCGCTCGGCGTCGGGCTGGCCGTCACCTGCGTCGGGCTCTCCCTGCGGTACCGCGCGCCGGTCGTCACCGCCTGGTCGACGCCGGGCGCGGCGCTGCTGTCCACCAGCCTGACCGGCGTGCCGATGGGGCAGGCCGTCGGCGCGTTCGTCTTCTCGGCGCTGCTGGTCCTGGTGACCGGCGTGACCGGGTGGTTCGCCCGCGCCATGAACCGCATCCCGGTGCCGCTGGCCGCGGCGCTGCTCGCCGGGGTGCTGCTGCGTTTCGGCACCGGTCTGTTCAGCACGATGAAGGGGAACTTCGCGATCGCGTTCCCGGTGTTCGCGCTCTACCTCCTGGCCCGCCGGTTCGCCGCGCGGTACGCGGTGCTCGTCGCGCTCGCCGGCGGTGTCGTCGCCTCGGTCGTCGCGGGCGGCTGGCACGTCGACGCGCTGCGCGTCTCGGCGGCCACGCCGGTCTTCACCGCCCCGGACCTCGACTGGAAGGTACTGGTCAGCGTCGGCGTTCCGCTGTTCGTCGTCACGATGGCCTCGCAGAACCTGCCCGGGGTCGCCGTCCTGCGCGGCTCGGGCTACGACGTGCCCGTGTCCCCGCTGATGACGTGGACCGGCGCGGTCAACGTCGTGCTCGCCCCGTTCGGCGCGTTCGGGCTGAACCTGTCCTCGATCACCGCCGCGATCTGCACCGGCGAGGAGGCGCACCCGGACCGCACCAAGCGGTACGTCGCGGCCGTGTGGGCCGGGATCTTCTACCTCTGCGTCGGCGTCTTCGGGGCGACGGTCGCCTCGCTGCTCACGGCGATGCCGCACGCGCTGGTGCTGGCGATCGCGGGCGTCGGCCTGCTGGCGACGATCGAGAACTCCCTGGCGACGGCCCTGTCCGAGAAGTCCTCCCGCGAGGCAGCCGTCGTCACGTTCCTCGCCACCGCGTCGGGCGTCACCATCTGGGGCATCGGCCCGGCCTTCTGGGGCCTGCTCGCGGGAGCCCTGACGAGCCTGGTCGCCGGCGCGGGCCGGCGCGGCGGACGCACCCCGCAACAGCCCGCACCCCCGACGGCCCCGAGCCCCCAGGAACCGGCGACCACCCCGCCGAACAGGATCCCCGCGACGAAACGACCGTCGTAACACCGCACGCCCGCAGTCACGTTGACGGCTGCGCGCCGTCGGAACCCACCCCGGCGCCGTGCCGGGGCCTCGCGCGGCCGGTAGTGGGGCGGGTCAGGCCCTTTGCACCGCGTTGAGCAGCGGCTCGTCTGTTGCGAAGCGGTGGACCTGGGTGGTGATGAGGCGTTCCGCGCGGGGGCGGAAGGACGCCGAGCCGCCGGCCACGTGCGGGGTGAGGAGGACGCCGGGGGCGTGGCGCAGGCGGTGGTCGGCGGGGAGGGGCTCGGGGTCGGTGACGTCGAGGGCCGCGCGCAGGCGTCCCGTGGCGGTCTCGGCGAGGAGGGCCGCGGTGTCGAGGGTGCGGCCGCGGCCGACGTTGACGACGAGGGCGCCGTCGGGCAGCGCGGCGAGTTCCGCGGCGCCGAACAGGCCGGTGGTGGCGGGGTTCTCCGGCAGGACGAGGACCACGATGTCGGTCTCGGGCAGCAGCCGGGGCAGGTCGGTGACGGCGTGGACCCCTTCGCCGGGCCGGGCGCGCCGGGCGACGCGGGTGACGTGGGCCTCGCAGGTCAGCAGCCGCTGTTCGAGGGCGGCGCCGATGGAGCCGTAGCCGACGATCGTGACGCGGGCGTCGGCGAGGGAGCGGGTGAAGTGGGGCTGCCAGCGCCCGGCGTGCTGGTCGGCGACCCACTGGGGCAGGTCGCGCTGGGCGGCGAGGATCAGACCGAGGGCGTGTTCCGCGGTGGACGCGTCGTGCAGTCCGCGCCCGTTGTGCAGGGCGACGTGCGGCGGCAGCAGCGGAAGCAGTTTCTCCACCCCCGCGCTGAGCGACTGCACGGCGCGCAGTCGCGGCAGCCGAGGCAGGAGGCGTACGGCGTCGGGGACGGCGTAGGGCATGACCCACAGGCCGATGTCCGCGAGCACGGCGTCGGACGGTTCGCTGCCCGGGGTCACGCCGTCCCAGACGTGGACGTCGACGCCCTGCGGCCAGGCGCCGTGGCGCCGGTCGAGGTCGGGCCACGGGACGAGGACTCCGGTGGCGGTGTGGTGCAGGCCTCTGGTCAACGCGCTCTCCTTCTCGTAGCGTGCTTTCCGTCCAGTGAAACACTTTCCATCACACGGAAAACAGGGGGTGTGGGATGACAGCGACGTCACCCGTCACCGAGACCGCCGCCGCCCCGGGCGCGGCCACCGCCCTGTGGCGGACCGCCCGCGCCCGGTACCTGGTGCCGGTCGCCTTCGTCACGTACTCGCTCGCCTATCTCGACAAGTCCAACTACGCGATCGCCTCGGCCGGCGGCATGGCCGAGGAGCTGCATCTGTCGGCGGGCGCCGACTCGCTGGTGGCGGCGTCGTTCTTCCTCGGCTACTTCTTCTTCCAGATCCCGGGCACCATCTACGCCGAACAGCGCAGCGCCCGCCGCCTGGTGGCCTGGTCGACGGTGGCCTGGGGACTGCTCGCGGTGGTGCAGGGCCTGCTGAGCAGCCCGGGCCAGCTGATCGCGGTGCGGTTCGCCCTGGGCGTCGTCGAGGGCGCGGTGCTGCCGTCGATGGTGATGCTGCTGACCCGCTGGTTCACCCGCGCCGAGCGCGGGCGGGCCAACACCCTGCTGATCCTCGGCAACCCGGTCACGGTGATGTGGCTGTCGGCGGTGTCGGGCTGGCTGGTGTCGGTGTCCGACTGGCGGGTGATGTTCGTCGCCGAGGGTGTGCCGTCGGTGCTGTGGGGCCTGTGCTGCCTGCGCCTGATCAAGGACCGCCCGGAGCAGGCGGCCCGGGTGCCGCAGGACGAACTGCGGCTGCTGGAGGCCGACCTGGCCGCCGAGCGCGCGGCCGCGCCCGCCGTGGCCGGCACCCTGCGCGAGCGCTACGGCCGGGTGCTGCGCACCCCCGCCGTGCTGGCCATGGCCGCGCAGTACTTCTTCTGGTCGTTCGGCATGTACGGCTTCGTCTTCTGGCTCCCGGCGATCATCAAGAAGGGCTCCGGCGAGGGCATCGGCGCCACCGGGCTGCTCACCGCGGTGCCCTACGCCTGCGCCGCCGTGGCGATGCTGGTCAACTCCCGTCTGTCCGACCGCAGCGGCCGTCGCCGGATCGCGGTATGGCCGTGGCTGACAGCGGGCTCCCTGGCGCTGGTCGGGTCGTACGCGGCCGCCGGCCACTTCCCGCTCGCGTTGACCCTGCTGGTGGTGGCGGGCCTGTGCCTGTACGCGCCCTACGGCCCGTACTTCGCGCTGGTCAGCGCGCTGGCGCCGCCCGGGGTGTCGGGGGCGGCCGTGGCGCTGGTCAACTCGCTCGGCGCGCTGGGCTCGTTCGCCGGCACCTACCTCGTCGGCTGGATCCGCGGCACCGCGTTCGGCGACGCGGGGGCGTTCGGCCTGATGGCGGCGTGCACGCTGCTCTCGGCGGCGCTGACCCTGACCGTACGCGAGCCCGCGGCCGCCCGGCCGGTGCGGGTACGGTGATCCACACGGCGGTGGCCGGCTCAGCGGCCGGCCACCGCGGCCGTCCCCCGCAGCGAAGCGCGCACGAAAGGCACGACGCGGTGACCACACCATCCGGCGACGACATGCTGGGCCGGGGCCTGCGGCTGCTGTCCGTGCTGGCCGACCACCCCGGCGGCCTCGGCGTCAGCGCCGCCGCCCGCGCCGCCCGGCTCCCCGTCAGCAGCGCCCACCGGCTGCTCAACCGGCTCGTCGAGGAACGCTTCGCCACCTACGACGAGGACGCCCGCCGGTACGCCCTCGGCGCCCGCGTCCTGGAACTGTCCCGCGGCTTCCAGCGCTCCCCCGCCGGCTACTCGGCCGCCGCCGCGCCCATGCGCCGGCTGGCCGCCCGCACCGGGCTGCCCGCCATCGCCGGGATCCTGCACGAGTCCGACGTGCTGCTCGTCCTGACCGTGCAGGGCACCCAGCACCTGCAGCTGCGCAGCGCCGAGGGCACCCGCAACCCCTGGAACGCGACCTCGCTCGGCAAGGCCCTGGTCGCCGCCCTGCCGGAGCCGGCACGGGAACGGCTGCTCGCCGGGCCCCTGCCGGCGGTGACCGCCCGGACGACGACCGACCCGGACGCCCTGCGCGCGGAACTCGCCGAGATCCGCGCCCGGGGCTGGGCCGAGGTCGACGAGGAGAACGAGGTCGGCGTCCGCTCCGTCGCCGCGGCCCTCCCCCACCCGGAGGACCGGGCGCCCGCCCTCGCCGTGTCCCTCGCCGCGACGGTCATCCTCACCACACCGGACGAACTGCGCGGGCACGTCCCCGCGTTGCGCGAGTGCGTCGAGGACATCGCGGCCCGCATGGACCAGGGCCAGTGAGCGACCGGGGACCGAAGGCACCGGACCGTTCGAACGATTCAGCGTGGCGACAGGGCGGGGTCGCGGGTCGGTGACGGGGGTCAGTTCGTCACGAGATACACGGACTCCTCGGCGTGCGCGGAGACCCCGGCGCCGATGCGCGCGCCGCACGGCCCGCAGCAGTGGACGGACAGTTCCTCGATGCGCCGGTGCAGCGCCACCACGATGAGGACGGGCTCGCACTGCAGGAAGTCGCTCACCAGGAAGAGCGCTTCCTTCGGGTGGACGCCGAGGCCCGTGAGCGCGCGCACGAGCGCCACCCCGTCGCCCAGGAAGCGCAGCACCGTGTCGGTGGGGCGCCGACAGGCGACGCACGGGCTGTTCATCGCTCTCACCTCGCCTGACCGGTCGTCATGGGCCCGGTCGCGCGAAAAGCCTGCACATCAGCCTAAACCGTACTTAAGAGTAAGAAGACGGGTACTTTTCCTTTCACTCAGGGCGACCAGAGCGCTACGGCCCGCACCCAGGGTGCCCGCACCGCGTGCAGTACCGAGTGCCGCGCCTCCGGGGCCCAGTCCCCTGGGGTCGGGAGTGACGGGGTCGGGAGTGACACCTGGCCGCTCGCATGCGCTGAAGAGGGGGGAGCACTCCCTTCCCCGTTCCCGGCACGACGGCCAACGGACCCATTTTTGGCAATCGTTACCTATGTCAGAGTCTAAAGTCGCCGTAAACATCTGGGACTCGACGGGGTGACGGGAGTACGTTTCCGGCGCTCGGCAGTGGGAGATCACGAGCGGCCGTAGGGGCGGCCGCCCCCTGCTCCGAAGAAGCCGGAGACAGTGCATGCGTGTGAGTTCCGCACGGCGCAGACCGCGCCGCGACGCGGAGAGCGGTGGCAGACCGGCACTCGCGGTCGTCGCCGCCGCACTCCTGATAGCGGGGACCGTACCCGTCGCCGCCTACGGAGTGGACGCCGACTCGGGCACCGGCCGCCACGAGGTGGCGGGCGAGGAGTCCCACGAACTGATGGAGTCCCTCGACGCGTTCGACGAGCCGAGGCTCTCCCCCGGCGACCGGATCGCGCCGGGCGCGTACGCCGGTGCCTGGGCCCACATCAAGAACATGCCGGTGAAGGCGGCCGGCTGGAGCGAGGTCACCACCGCGCCGTACAACGAGGACGCGCTGCACTACCGCGACCGTTCCGCCTCCAACTCCGGTGGCGGTGCGGGCCATTCCGCGGGCCGTATCGCCGCCCTGGCCACCGACCCGGCGCACCGGGGCGTGGTGTACGCGGGAGCCGCCGGCGGCGGTGTGTTCCGCTCCACCGACGACGGCAGGACCTGGACGCCGATCGCCGACCGGCTGCCCGCCCTGTCCGTGGGCGCCCTCGCGGTCGCGCCCGACGGAGCGCTGTGGCTCGCCACCGGCGAGGCCACCACCGCCTCCGACAACTACCTGGGCAGCGGCGTGTACCGGCTCGCGAACCCGGTCACGGGCACGTTCGCGGAGAGCGACAAGGTGGGCGGCACGGAGCTGGACTCCAGCTCGATCCACACCCTCACCTTCGACCAGGCCGCCGGGTACGTCTTCGCGGCCTCCTCGCACGGCGTCTTCCGGCGCCCGCTGACCGCCGGGGCCACCACCGCCTGGACGAAGGTCCTCGCCCCGTGCGCCGGCGTCGGCATCGGCGGCGTGGCCTGCGGCGTGAACGCCGCGTACGCGGACATCGCCAACGACATCGCCGTCCAGCCCGGCACCGGCGGCCGGAAGCTGCTCGCCAACGTGGCGTGGCGCAGCGGCGCCGCCTACAACGGCTTCTACTACTCCGACGACGCCGGCACCACCTGGAAGCGCGCCAATCCGACCGGCGCGATCAACCCGGCCGAGATCGGCAACGCGGCCTTCGCCTACGCGGCCGACGGCAGCAGGCTGTACGTCTCGATGGAGTCCCCGAAGCTGCTGAACAAGTCCTCCGGGTCCGGTGTGTACTCGGTCCTCGCGGGCGTGTACGTCAGCCGCAGCGGCGACGCCGGCGGCCCGTTCCAGCAGCTCGCGACCTCCTCGTCCCTGTCGGCGTCCGGCTCCGCGATGAAGATCAAGGAGATCGGCAGCGGCTACCAGCCCGGCTCCCAGGCCTGGTACGACCAGGTCATCGCGGTGGACCCGGCCGACCCCGACCACGTCTACCTCGGCCTGGAGGAGATGTTCGAGTCCCGCGACGGCGGCGCGACCTGGAAGTCGGTCGGCCGGTACTGGGACTTCGGGATGCCGTGCTTCTCCTACGACCCGGCCGAGAACACCTGCGACGGCGACGTGATGCACTCCGACCAGCACGCCCTCGCCATCTCCCGGTGGCCGGGCACCACCCCGGAGGTGTTCGTCGGCAACGACGGCGGCGCCTACGCCCGCCCGACGACACAGACCGCCGCCGGCTGGCGCAACCTCAACGAGTCGGGCACGCTGCGCACCCTGCAGTACTACTCGGTGCGGGCCGGCAGGATGACCGACGGCAGCGGCGACGCCGTCTGGGGCGGCCTGCAGGACAACGGCGTCTCGCTGCTCGCGCCCCGGGGCGCCACCTACCAGGGCGCGCCGCTCGCCCCGGACGGCGAGATGGTGTCCCCCTTCGGTGGTGACGGCGGCGACCAGCTGGTCAACCCGGCCAACGGCTGCCAGACCGTCGGCGAGTACGTCGACCTCGCGCTGCAGATCACGAACAACTGCGGCTACACCGCGAGCGACGACGGCGCCGAGGACGTGATCACCGACATCGCGCCCGGCGACCCGGGGGCCCGCTTCATCGCCCCGTTCGGCGCCGACGAGACCGACCCCGACGGCCTGTGGGTCGCGGGCGGGCAGTACGTGTGGGGCAACACGAAGACCTGGCACAGCACCTCCGGAGCGGACTGGACCAAGCTGTACGACCTCGGCGCCGGCCGCTCCGCCTCCGCGGTCACCAGCCGGGGCCATGTCGTCTGGGCGGCCTGGTGCGGCACCTGCTCCGCCGTCGACGGGACGTTCGGGCGCGGCATCGCCACCAACCAGGGCGGCACCTGGCACCAGGTGAGCCTGCCCGCCGCCTTCCCGAACCGCTACATCTCCGGGCTGACCATCGACCCGTCCGACGCCTCCGGCAGGACGGTCTACGCCGTCGTCAACGGCTTCTCCCGGCACTGGAACGAGGGCCCCGGCGCCGGCTACGGCCATGTGTGGCGGACCACCGACGGCGGCGCGACCTGGACGGACGTCAGCGGTGACCCGGCGGCCACGGACTCCTTCCCGGACGCCCCGGCCAACGCGGCGCTGATCACCCGGGACGGCACGCTGGTGGTCGCCACCGACCTGGGCGTGTTCACCAGCACGGCGGCGGGCCACTGGGCGCGCCTGGGCACGAACCTGCCCACCGCGCCGGCGGTCTACCTCTCGCCGAGCCCCGACGGCGGCCAGGTGTACGTCGCCACGCACGGCCGCGGCATCTGGAAGACTCCGACGCCGTGACCCGCCCGGCCTGACCTGGAGAGGCAGCTCCACCGAGGCCCCCGGACCGCTCAGGGTCCGGGGGCCTCGGGCCGCTCAGGGTCCGGGGGCCTCGGGCCGCTCAGGGTCGGGGACCTCGGGCCGCTCCCGCCGGTCCCGGCCCCGGCCGGCGCCGCCCGGCCGCGGGTGGATCGCCCCGGTGGTCGCGCCGAGCGGCGTGCCCGTGCCGCCCCACCTGAGCGCGACGATCTCGGCGGCGACGGACACGGCGACCTCCTCGGGTGTACGGGCGCCGAGGTCGAGGCCGAGCGGCGACCGCAGCCGGGACAGCTCGTCCGCCGTGAGGCCGGCCCGCGTCAGCCGCAGCAGACGGTCCTCGTGCGTACGGCGGCTGCCCATGGCGCCGATGTAGGCGGCCGGCCGGCGCAGTGCCTCCTGGAGCAGCGGGACGTCGAACTTCGGGTCGTGGGTGAGGACGCAGATCACCGTGCGCTCGTCGGTGACGGTGCCGGCGAGGTAGCGGTGCGGCCACGCGACGACGATCTCGACGCCCGGCGGGAAGCGCCGGGGGGTGGCGAAGACGGCGCGGGCGTCGCACACGGTGACCCGGTAGCCGAGGAAGTCGCCGATCCGGGCGACGGCGGCGGCGTAGTCGATCGCGCCGAAGACGAGCATGCGCGGGGGTGGCGCGAAGGACTGCAGGAAGACCGCCACGTCGTCCTCCCGGCGCTCGCCGCGCGGCCCGTAGTGCCTGAGGACGGTGGCGCCCAGGGCGAGTTCGCCGCGCGCGTCGGCGGTGACGGCGGCGTCCAGCCCGGGCGTCCCGAGGGTGCCGGCCGCCCGGTCCGGCCACACCGCGAGGGTGGCTCCGCGCGGGGCGGGTCCGTCGGTCACGGTCGCCACGGTCACCGGTTCACGGGCGGCGACGGACGCGGCCACCGCGCCGAACGTCGCGTCCCTCGCGGGCGTCACCGGCCGCAGCAGCAGAGTGATCTCGCCCCCGCAGGTCAGGCCGACCGCGAACGCGTCCTCGTCGCCGTAGCCGAAGGTCTCCAGCCGGGCCTCGCCGCTCGCCACGACCTGCTGCGCGAGCTCGTACACCGCCCCCTCCACGCAGCCGCCGGACACGCTGCCCACGACCTCGCCGTCCGGCCCCACCGCCATGGCGGCGCCCGGTCCGCGCGGCGCGCTGCGGCTGACGGCGACGACCGTGGCGAGCCCGAAGGCGGCACCTGCGGTGTACCAGCGGTCCAGCGCCGGGAGGATCTCACGCACACCGCGCTCCTTTCCCGGCGGGACGCCTCCTCCCCCTGTTCTACGACACGCCGACGCGGCCCGCCCTACGACGCCGGCCGGGCCCGTACCGGGACGCTCCGCCAGGCGAGGGCCGCGGCCGTCAGGTAGGCCAGCGCTCCGACGGCCATGCTGGTGCGCAGCCCGCTGGAGTAGTCGGCGGCCGCCGCGAGGAGGCTGCCGCCGAGCGCGACGCCGGTGGCGCTGCCGATCTGGCGGGTGGTGTTGAACAGGGCGGAGGCGGCGCCCGCGTAGGCGGGGGGCGCGGCGCCCATGACGGTGGTGGTGGAGCCGGTGAGGGCGAAGGACGTGCCGAACCCGGCGGCCATCATGGGGGCGATCAGCAGCGGGTAGGCGGGGTCGTCGCCCGCCGCGGCCCAGCCCGCGAGCCCGAGCGCGGCCAGGAGCATGCCGCACACGACGAGCGGGCGGTCTCCGGTACGGCCGCTCAGCCGCCCGGACAGGACGGAGGCGAACGTGGTCATGGCCACCGCCGGGAACAGGGCGAGCCCGGTGGCCAGCGCGCTGAAGCCGCGCTGGTGCTGGAACTCCAGGCTGGCCGTGAACACCATGCCGTAGAAGGCGAAGTTGAACAGCAGGCCGACAACGGCGCCGCCGCTCATCGCGCGGGCGCGCAGCAGGCCCAGGGGCAGGACGGGTGAGCGGGCCAGCCGCTCACGCAGCGCGAAGGCGGCGGCCGCCACCGCGGCCAGGCCCAGCCCGGCGAGGACCGCCGGGTCGGACCAGCCGCGCCGTCCGGCCTCGTTGAGCGCGGCGGTGAGCAGGGCCACCGTCGCGACGACCGCGCACTGGGCGGGCCAGTCCAGGGAGCGGGTGGCGCGCCGCGGCGAGCGGGCCACGTTGCGCAGGGTCAGCAGCAGGCACACCGCGCCGACGGGCAGGTTGATGAGGAACACCCAGCGCCAACCCACCGTGGACACGAGCAGGCCGCCGAGCAGCGGCCCGGCGGAGGCGGCGATGCCGGCCATCGAGCCCCACAGCCCGAAGGCGCGCGAGCGCGCGGCCGGCTCGGGGTAGGCCTGCTGGAGCAGGGCCAGCGATCCGGGCACGATCAGCGCGGCGCCGAGCCCCTCCACGAGCCGGGCGGCGACCAGGAAGCCGGCGTTCGGCGCGAGGGCGCAGGCGGCCGAGGCCGCGGTGAACACGGCCACGCCCGAGCAGAAGACCCGGCGGTTGCCGAGCCGGTCGCCGAGCGCTCCCCCGGTGAGCAGCAGACCGGCGAAGACGAGGGTGTAGCCGTCGGTGATCCACTGGATGCCGGTGAGCGAGGCCGCCAGCTCCCGCCCGATCACGGGCACGGCGACGTTGATGATGGTGACGTCCAGGATCACCATGAAGTACCCGGCGCACACCGCGAGCAGCGGCGCCCAGGACCGCCGCCCGGACCCCGGGGCCGGCACCCGGGCGGCGTCGGGCCCGTCGCCCCGGGCCGGCTCCGCGAACGGCACGCTGTCGACTCCGTTCCCTTCGGGGACGTATCCCACCAAAGGTCACAGTAAGCGACAGGTGTCACATGCGGCGGGAAGCAGGCGTGGCCCCCCTGCCCCCGTCCGGCGCGTCCGTGAGCGAGGTGAGCGGCTCCGCGCCCGCCGCCTTCACATCGTGGCGCCGATCCATCCCGCCGCGTCCAGCCGGAACGCTCCGGGAGCGACCACGACGGCCAGGTCGTCCTCGACGGCGCGCACCCGGTCCTCGCCCAGCCGGGCGGCCCAGTCGGCGCGCAGGCGCTCGAAGATCCGCGCCGAGCGGGCCAGGACGTCGATGCCGCGCGCGGTGAGCCGTACGACTTTGCGGCGGGCGTCGGTGGGGTCGTCGGCGCGCTCGGCGTAGCCGAGGGCGACCAGGCGGTCGACGGTCTTGCCGGCGGCCTGCTTGGAGATGCCCAGCCGGCGGGCGATGTCGCTGGCCGCGCTGCCCTCGAGGCCGATCGCCTGAAGGGCGAAGCCGTGCGCGGGGCGCACCTCGGGGTGCCCCTGCTCGGCGAGTTCTGCGTGCAGGGCGTCGATGAGCGTGCGGAAGCCCGCGAACAGCAGCAGGGGCAGCTCGTAGCCGGCCCTGCGGCGGCCGTCGTCAGCGGAGGGCGCGTCCGCCCCCTTGCCGATATCGACAACCTGGTTTACCATCTTGTCGTCAACCATATTGACCATCTTAGGAGCGCCATGTTCGCCGCACACACCGTGGAAAGCGCCCCGCACGACTCCCGGCCCGCCATGGAGGCCGTCGCCGCCCGGTTCGACGGGACCGTCCCGGACGCCGTGGCCCGGCTCGCCACGTCACCCGAACTCCTCAACGGCTTCCTGGCCATGAGCGCGAGCTTCGAGAGCTGCACCCTCGACGCCCTGTCCCGGGAGACCGTCGTCATGACGGTCGCCGTACGCAACGACTGCCATGTCTGCATCGCCCTGCACACCGGCAAGCTGCGCGCGCTCGGCGCGGCGCCGGACCTCGTCACCGCCCTGCGCGAGGGACGCGCTCCCGCCGACGAACGCCTCGCCGCCCTTCGCGCGTTCACCCTCGACGTCCTGGCCACCGCCGGCGCCGTGGACGACGACGGGATCAAGGCCCTCCTGGCCCACGGCTACACCGAGCGCAACGCCCTGGAAGTCGTCTTCGGCATCGGCACGTACACGATGTCGACGCTGGCCAACCGCCTCGTCAGGGCGGCGTGAGGGGTCGGCCCGCCCCTTCCGGCCGTGCGTCGGGACGAACGGCCCCTGACGCCGGCACCGGGTGAGATCGCACGCTGGGAGTGGCGGCGCCGTGCGGCGCGCCGACCGGGAGGCGGGCAGGGACATGGACACCGAGGCCGCCGCCGGCACGGGCGGACGGACGCGGGTGCTGGTCGTCGAGGACGACCGGGGCATCGCGCAGTCCTTGGTGCGCGGCCTGCTCCAGGCCGGGTACGCGGCCGAGGGCGTCCCCACCGGGCGGGCGGCGCTGGCGGCGCCCACCCCCGACGTCGTGCTCCTGGACCTCGGACTGCCCGACGTGGACGGCGTCGAGGTGTGCCGCAGGCTGCGGGCCCGGTCGGATGCCGCGATCATCGCGGTGACCGCCCGCGGTGAGGAGGCGGACCGGGTGGTGGCCCTCGACCAGGGCGCCGACGACTATCTGGTCAAGCCGTTCGGGCTGGCGGAACTGCTGGCCCGGATCCGCGCGGTGCTGCGCCGCAGGCGCCCGGCGGAACCGGAGACCGTGCGGCACGGGCCGCTGACCCTGGATCTGCGCACCCGGCAGGTGTCCGTGGACGGCCGGCCGGTGGCGCTGACCCCGAAGGAGTTCGGTGTCCTGGAGTGCCTGGCCGCGGACCCGGGCCGGGTGCTGAGCCGGCAGCAGATCCTCGAACGGGCCTGGGACGCCCACTGGTACGGGCCGACCAAGGTGCTGGACGTCCATGTGGCGTCCCTGCGCCGCAAGCTCGGGGTGCCCGGGCTGATCGAGACGGTCTACGGGCACGGGTTCCGGCTCGGATCGGTCCGGGAGCACCGGGAGCGGACGTGACGCGCCGGATCACCCGGACACTCCTGGTCCTGACCTCCGTCCTGCTGGTCCTGGCGGTCGTCCCCCTCGCGGTGTCGCTGACGGCGCGCGAGCGCGTCGCCTTCCGGGACAGCCAGCGGGCAGCCACCCGGGTGATCGCCGCGGCCGCCGAGGAGCATCTGTCCGACCACAGACCGCCCGGCGCGCTGCGCGGGGAGCTGACCGCCGCCGCCCGCGCGGGCGACTGCGCCGCCGTGTACGACGCCTCGGCCCGGCTCGTGGCCCGAACGTCCTGCGGCGCGGCCGTCGGCGAGGAGGCGCGCGAGCTGGTGACGGGGGTGCTGGCCGGGCACGAGCCGGAGGGACCGGAGAACGAGGGCCGGCTGCTGACCGCCGAACCGGCCGGCGAGGTCCACCGGCCCGCCGGTGCGGTCGTGCTGGCGCGCTCGGCGACCCCGTACCACGCCCGGGTCGCCGCGATCTGGGGCTGGGCCGCCGTGATCACCGCCGCGGGGCTGGGCGCGTCGGTCCTGCTGTCCGTCCGGCTGGCCCGCTGGGTGAGCCGCCCCCTGTCGGCTCTGGACACCACGGCCCGCAAGCTGGGCGAGGGCGCCCTGGACGAACGCGCCGACGTCGGCGGCGGCCCCCCGGAGGTGCGCCGGCTGGCCGCCACGTTCAACACCATGGCCGCCCGCACCGAGGCCCTGCTGCACGGCCACCGGGCCGTGATCGCGGACGTGTCCCACCAGTTGCGCACCCCGCTGACCGCGCTGCGGCTGCGGCTCGACGTGCTGGCCGCCGGGGCGCAGGGCGGCACCGCCGCGGAGCTGGCGGCCGCCCAGGAGGAGGTCGCGCGGCTGTCCCGCCTGGTCGACGGGCTGCTGGCGGTGGCGCGCGCCGAGCAGGCCACGCCCCGCCCGGCCGCCGTGCGGGTCGGCGAGGTGGTCGCCGAAAGGGTGGCGGCCTGGGCCCCGGTGGCGGAGGAACGCGGCGTCCGGCTGGCCGCGCGTGCCGGACCGGACGTGTGCGCGGCGCTGGGCCACGGACATCTGGAGCAGATCCTCGACAACCTGATCGCCAACGCCGTGGAGGCGGCCGCCGCCGGGGGGAGCGTCACGGTCGGCCATCGGCCCGAGCCGGGCGTGGTCCGCGTGAGCGTGACCGACGACGGGCCGGGGATGCCCGACGAGCTGAAGGCGGTCGCGTTCCGGCGGTTCGGCCACCCGCGGGCCCGGGGCACCGGCCTGGGGCTCGCCATCGTCCACCGGCTCGTCACCGCCAACGGCGGTACGGCACGGCTGCGGGACACTCCGGGCGGCGGCCTCACCGTCGTACTGGATCTGCCGCGGTGGTCGTGACGCCGGGAGATGCCGGTGCGTCACCGGGGGCGGGCCCCTCACCCGTTGCGGACACCAGGCAGCGGCGCCAGATCTTTACCGGTTCTGAAGAAGACGTGAGCGGGTTCCCGACTGCCGGGGGACCAGCCTGGAGATGCACGCAGCCGATCCGGGCCGCCGCGACACCAGGAGCCACCGCCATGGCACCACCGCCGGACGACTTCCCCCAGCCCCCGCCCCCCTGCCCCGAGCGCTCCCCCGCCGGGCGCGACCGCGGCCTGCGCCGGGTGCGCCTGCTCACCCGGTGGATCGCCGCCGGCGCCGTCGCGGGCGCGGCAGCGCTGGGCGGCCTCTACACCCACCTGCTGCCGGGCGGCCAGACCGCCCCGGCGCCCGCCGGGCCCGCCGGGCCGCGGCCCGCGGTGTCCTCCCCCACCGGCGCTTCGGGGGACGACGGCGGCTCGGCATCCGGTCACGAGGACGACGCCGGCGAAGGGACCGCCGCTCCCGCCACGCCGCAGGCACCTATCGCCCCGCCCACCACGACGACACAGCAACCGCACACCACGACGGGGGCGTCATGACCACCCGCACACCGGCGCCGTCCCCCGCGCGGGCCGTCTTCCCGGCCCTCGGCACCACGGCCGTCCTGCTCGTCACCGATCCCCGCGCCCTGTCCACCGCACGGTCCGTGCTGCGCGCCGAACTCACCGCCGTGGACGCCGCCTGCAGCCGGTTCCGGCCGGACTCCGAACTGAGCCGGGTGAACCTCGCGGCCGGCACCCCGACCACGGTCAGTGCCTACTTCGCCACCGCCCTGCAGGCCGCGCTGCGCGCCGCCCGGCTCACCGCCGGCGCGGTGGACCCGACCGTGGGCGCCGCGGTGATCGCGCTCGGCTACGACCGCACCTTCGCCTCCCTGCGCCCCGACGACGCCCGGCCCCTGCCCACCGCCCGCCCCGCGAGCGGCTGGCAGCACATCGCCTTCGCACCGCACACCCGCCGGCTGTGCCTGCCCCGGGGCACCCTGCTGGACCTGGGCGCCACCGCCAAGGCCCTCGCCGCCGACCGCGCGGCGAGGGCCGCCGCCACGGCCACCGGCTGCGGAGTGCTGGTCGGCCTCGGGGGCGACCTGGCGACGGCCGGGCCGGCCCCCGAGGGCGGCTGGCGGATCGCCCTGGCCGACGACCACGCCCGGCCCGTCACCGGCCGCGAGCCCGCCGTCGCCGTGACCGGCGGGGCGCTGGCCACCTCCGGCATCCGCGTCCGCACCTGGCGGCGCGGCGGACGCGTGGTGCACCACATCGTCGACCCGGCCACCGGTGAGCCCGCCGCGCCGGTGTGGCGCACCGTCACCGTCGCGGCGGCCACCTGCGTGGACGCCAACACCGCCGGCACGGCCGCGATCGTGCTCGGCGACCGGGCCGTCCCCTGGCTGCGCGCCCTGGGCCTGCCGGCTCGTCTGGTGCGCCTGGACGGCCGCGTCGTCCCGCTCGGCGGCTGGCCCCGGGACCGGGCGGCCACACCGTTCGGAGGCTCCTGATGAACGCCCTCGCCGTGACCGGCAGCCCGCTGTGGTACGCCGCCCGGGCGGGCGGCACGCTCGCCCTGCTGCTGCTCACCGCTTCCGTCGTGCTCGGGATCGTGGCGGGCGGCCGGGGGGC
Organism: Streptomyces sp. NPDC014801; assembly: GCF_043082085.1. NCBI lineage: Bacteria > Bacillati > Actinomycetota > Actinomycetes > Kitasatosporales > Streptomycetaceae > Streptomyces > Streptomyces sp. NPDC014801. The sequence goes on from NZ_JBIBXG010000017.1 coordinate 137,233, forward strand.
GCCGCGCCGGATCGGCCGGTTCGAACTCGGGCTGCTGCACCGCAACGTCGCCCTGCTGGCATCGGCGTTTCTCGCCCTGCACGTCGTGACGGCGGTGCTCGATCCGTTCGTGCGTCTGGGGTGGGCGGTGGCCGTGGTGCCGTTCGCCGCGTCGTACCGTCCGCTGTGGCTGGGGCTGGGCACGGTCGCCTGCGACCTGCTGCTCGCGGTGCTGATCACCACCGCGCTGCGCCGGCGGCTGGGCGTGCGGCGCTGGAAAGCGGTGCACCGGCTGGCCTACGCCGCCTGGCCGCTCGCCGTCTTCCACGCCGCCGGGACGGGCACCGACACCCGGCTGCCCCTGCAACTGTGGCTCTACGCCGGATGCGTGGCGGCGGTGGCCGGAGCCGTCGGCCTGCGCCTGGCGACCGCCGGGCCGGGACGTCTCGCCGGCCGCGTGACCGCCGCCGTGACGGCGGCCGCCGTACCGGTGGCGCTGACCGTGTTCCTGGCCGACGGGCCCCTGCAACCGGGCTGGGCCCACCGAGCCGCGACGACCGCGTTCCTCCTGGGAGGTGGACGATGACGCGTCCCGTCCCCGCGCTCCCGTCGCCCGGCGTCACCGCGTCCGGGTCCGGCGCCCGGCTGCTGGCGGGCTGGTACGCCACCGGGCGGGCGGACGCGCTCGTCGACCACCTCCGGCGCCATGGGCCGCTCCCCGCGCAGCCGTCCCTGGTGGAAGCGGTGGAGGCGGCCGGGCTCACCGGGCGCGGCGGCGCCGGCTTCCCGGCCGGCCGGAAGCTGCGTTCGGTGGCGGCCCGTGCCCGCCGTGCCGTGGTCGTCGTCAACGCCATGGAGAGCGAACCCGCCAGCCGCAAGGACGCGGTCCTGCTCGCCGTCGCCCCGCACCTCGTGCTCGACGGGGCCGTCCTGGCCGCCGGGGCGGTGGACGCCGACGTCGTCCACGTGTGTGTCTCCCGCGCCCGGCCCGCCCAGTTCCGCCGGCTCGAGGCCGCTCTCGGTGAACGCCGAAGGGCCCGCCTGGACCCGGTGCGGCTGCGGCTGCACGCCCTCCCGCACGCCTACGTCTCCAGCGAGTCGACGTCCCTGGTGCGCTGGCTCGACGGCGGTCCGGCCCGCCCGCGGGGCACCCCGCCCCGCTCGTACGAACGCGGTGTGGGCCGCCGCCCCACGCTCGTCCACAACGCCGAGACGCTCGCCCATGTCGCCCTGATCGCCCGGCACGGGCCGGCCTGGTTCCGCGGCGCGGGCACCTGCGAGGAACCGGGCACCGTCCTGGTCACCGTCTCGGGAGCGGTCGCGGCACCCGGCGTCCTGGAGAGCGCGACGGGCATGCCCGTCGCCCTGCTCCTCGACCGGGCCGGAGGCGCCGCGCGGGCCCCGCAGGCCGTCCTTCTCGGCGGATTCGCCGGCGCCTGGCTGCCCGCCTCAGCCCTGGACACGCCGTTCACCCGGCGCGACCTCGCGCCGTGGGGCGCCTCCCCGGGCGCGGGCGTGCTGGTGGTCCTCCCCGAAGGGGCGTGCGGCCTCGCCGAGACCGCACGCATGCTGGCCTATCTGGCCGCCCAGAGCGCACGCCAGTGCGGCCCCTGCCGTCTGGGACTGCCCGCGGTGGCCGGGGACTTCGCCCTGCTGGCCGCCGGGCGGACCGACCCGGAACTGCCGGCCCGGCTGCACCGGCGGACCGCGCTGCTGCCGGACCGGGGCGCCTGCCGCCATCCGGACGGCGCCGCCCGCCTCGCCGCCTCCGCCCTGCGGACCTTCGCCGACGACGCCGGCCGGCACCTCGCCGGGTTCCCCTGCGCCGGGGCCCGCCGCCCGGCGACGACGGCCGTACCGCCCGCCGTGCCCCCGGAGACCTGGCGATGAACCGCCCGCGACGGACCCTGCGCGTCGACCGGATCGCCTGCGACGGCCGCGGACTGTGCGCCGAGCTCCTACCCGAACTCGTCGACCTCGACGAATGGGGCTACCCCGTCCTGCGGGACCCGGCCGTACCCGACCGGCTGCGCCGCCACGCCCGGCGAGCCGTCGCCGCATGCCCCCGCCTGGCCCTGCACCTCGACCGCGGCGGCCCGTGACGGCCCCTCGCTCGGGGGCGGGAGGACGCTCCGGTCGCGCCGGGGACCCCTCCCCCTCGGCGGGGCGGCCGGGCGGCGCCCCTCCATGCCACCGTCAGGGCCGGGAGCGAATCGGCTGCGGCGCATGCCACCGTCGGGGCCAGGACGAGCCGGCGGCGACGCATGCTCCGGAGAGGCCCACCGGACCACCGGCGGACGAGGGGCACCCGGTGCTGCCGCCGGGGGAGGCCCTTCTGCCCCGAAAGGCACCCGCCGGCGTCCCCACCATCGGCGGACCGCCGAACTCCCCCAGCGCCGACCGGCCGCCGACCTCCCCCACCGCCGGCCGCCGACCTCCCCCACCGCCGTCGGCCCCTGTTCCGCCAGGGCCGTTCGGCCCCGTCGGCGGGGTCCGGCGGCTCTGGGCCCGTCCCCCGGGCAGGGGGATCCTGAGTGCAGGCCCGCCGCCGTGCGCGGACATCCACTCCGGGAGGTGCCGGCCGTGGCTCACCCCGTCGTCGTAGGTCTGGACGGTTCGCCCGAGAGCCTCGCCGCCGCCGGCTGGGCGGCCCGGGAGGCCGAGCGTCGCGGCGTTCCGCTGCGGATGCTGCACGCCGTCGAGGGACTGGCGTCCGGCCCGTCCCACCTGCCCGAACTCGACGCCCCGCGCGAGCGTGCCGGGCAGATCCTGCGCGAGGCCACCGCGCTGCTCGCCGAACACCACCCGCGGGTGCGCACGACGGCCGTGCTGGTCGCCCGGCCTCCCGCCGAGGCCCTGGCCGCGGCGTGCTCCGAGGCGGAGCTCCTCGTCCTGGGCAGCCGGGCCTTCAGCGGCGTCGGCGGGGTGCTGGCCGGTTCGGTCGCGCTGTCCGCCCTCGGCCGGGTCACCCGGCCCGTCGTCCTCGTCCGCGCCGGTGTGACGGCCGCGGACGAGCGGCTGCCCCTTCCGCCCGGCTCGGCTTCCCCTGCCGCCCACCGACACGTGGTGGCGGGTGTGGATCCGGCGGGCCCCTGCGAGGAGGTCGTGGCCTTCGCCTTCGACAGCGCCGCGCTGCGGTCCGCTCCCCTGTGGATCGTCCACACCTGGCGGCTGGCCTACGGCCACGCGCCGGGCACCCCGGACACCTGGGCGGAGGTCACCTCGCGGGCGGCCGCCGAGCGGGCCCTGGCGGCGGTGGTGCGGCCGTGGCGGGAGAAGTACCCCACGGTCGCGGTGCGCGAGACGGTCCGTTACGGCAGGGCGGCGCAGCAGCTGTTCCACGCGTCGGCCGACGCGTGTCTGCTCGTGGTCGGCCGCGGGATCCGCCCCCGGCGGGCCGGCGCGCACATCGGGCCCGTGACGCACGCGGTGACGCGCGACGTGCCCTGCCCGGTGGCCGTGGTCCCCCACCTGTGAGGCGGAGGCCCCGTGCAGCGCTCGTCCGGCACCGACGCCACGCCCCGCACCACGGCGGCGGGCGTCTCCGCACGGCTGGAACCGGCGCTCCTGCTGGTGACCGGCGCGGCGCTGGCCGGCGGCGGTCTCGCCCTGCTCCTCGGGGCGGACGGGCTCGCGGACCTGTTGTGGGCGCTGGGCACCGTGGCGGCCGTCGTGCCCGCGTTCGGCTGGGTGCTGGCCGCGTTGCGCCGCGGGCACGCGGGCGTGGACCTGATCGCCGTGCTGGCGCTGGGGGGCACGCTCGCGGTCGGCGAGTACCTGGCGGGCTCGCTGATCGCGCTGATGCTCGCCACCGGCCGCACCCTGGAGGCCGCCGCCCGGCGCCGCGCCTCCCACGACCTGCGCGCCTTGCTGGAACACGCGCCGCGCTCGGCCCGGCGCCGCACGGGCGCCGGGGTGGCCACGGTGCCGCTCGACGAGGTGGCCGTGGGCGACCTGCTGGTGGTGGGGCCGGGCGAGGTGGTACCCGTCGACGGCACGGTGGAGGGCGCCGCCGCCGTGCTGGACGAGTCCGTGCTCACCGGGGAGCCCCTGCACGTCGAGCGAGCCGGCGGTGAGGCGGTGCGCAGCGGTGTCGTGAACGCGGGCGGAGCCTTCGCGGTGCGCGCCACCGCGACCGCTCGGGACAGCACGTACGCGGGGATCGTGCGGCTGGCCCGGCAGGCCGGAGCGGAGTCCGCGCCCGTGGTGCGGCTGGCGGACCGGTTCGCGGCCTGGTTCCTGCCGTTGACCCTGGTGGTTGCGGGTGCCGCCGGACTGGCCGCCGGCTCCGCGGTCAGGGCGGTCGCCGTGCTGGTGGTGGCGACCCCCTGCCCCTTGCTGCTGGCCGCGCCGGTGGCGATCGTCTCCGGTCTCTCGCGCGCGTCCCGCATGGGCGTGGTGATCCGCGACGGGGCGGCGCTGGAGACCCTCGGCCACGCCCGCACGCTGTTGCTCGACAAGACCGGCACCCTGACCCGGGGGCGCCCCCGGGTGCTGGAGGTGGCCGCCGCCCCCGGTCTCACACCGGCCGAGGTGCTCCGCCTGGCCGCCTCGGTGGACCAGTACTCGCCGCACGTCCTGGCCCAGGCGATCGTCGCCGCGGCCGGGGACCGTGGCCTGAGGCTGTCGGCGCCCTCGGACGTCACGGAGGAGCCGGGCCGGGGCGCCGCGGGGCTGGTGGACGGACGCCGCGTCGGCGTCGGCCGCGCCGACACCTCCGGCGAACGTCCGCGCTGGGCCGCGGCGGTGGAGAACCGCGCCCTGCTCGACGGGGCCGCCGTTGCCTGGCTCACCGTGGACGGGTCCCCGGCCGGTGCCGTCCTGCTGCGCGACCCGCTGCGCCAAGACGCCCCGCGCACCGTGCGCCATCTGCGGGCGTCCGGCATCCGCCGGCTGCTGATGCTCACCGGGGACCGGGCCGCGCCGGCCGAGGAGGTCGCCGCCGTCCTCGGTCTCGACGGGGTGCGCGCGGAGCTCGAACCCGCGCAGAAGGTGGCGGCCGTGCGCGCCGAGCGGGAGCGCGCCGTCACCGTCATGGTCGGGGACGGAGTCAACGACGCTCCCGCCCTCGCGGCCGCCGACGTCGGTGTGGCCATGGGCGCGCGCGGCTCCACCGCCTCCTCCGAGGCCGCCGGCATCGTGCTGACCACCGATCGCGTGGACCGCCTGGGTGATGCCGTCGCCCTGGCGGTGCGGGCCCGGCGCATCGCCGTGCAGAGCGCGCTCGGCGGCATGCTGATGTCCCTGGCGGCCATGGCCGCGGCCGCCGCGGGGGCGCTGCCGCCCGCCGCCGGCGCCCTGCTGCAGGAGGCCATCGACGTCGCCGTCATCCTCAACGCCCTGCGCGCGCTGCGGGCGGACCGCACCGCGCGTGCGGCGCTCACCCCCGACGCCGAGGCGCTGATCCACCGGTTCGCCGCCGAGCACGACGATCTGCGGGACGTCCTGGACGCCGTGCGGGACGCCGCCGACGCGCTCTCCGGTCCTCCCGGTCCGCGGGCCCTGGCCGCCGTCGAGGAGGCCCACCGGCTGCTCACCGAGCGGCTCCTGCCGCACGAGTACGCCGAGGAGCACCGGCTCTACCCCGCGCTGGCGCCCGCGCTCGGCGGCCCCGAGGCCACCTCGACCATGAGCCGCGCCCACGCGGAGATCGAGCGGCTCTCCCGCCGGGTCGCCACCCATCTGGACCTGGCCCGCGCCCACGGGGGCCTGGAGCCGTCGCAGCTGGACGACCTGCGCGCGAGCCTGTACGGCCTGAACACCGTGCTGCGCCTGCACTTCGCGCAGGAGGAGGAGAGCTACTTCTCCCTCGCGCCGTGAGGGACAAGGGCCGTTCGGCACTCCGGCACCGGCCGGTCGACCGGATTGCGCCGGGCGGCACCCCGGCCCGTCACATACGCGGTGTCCCCCGTCGTCAGCACGGCCCGGGATAGGCGACGAACTCGCCGCCAGCCGTGCCCTGGAGGACCTGGCGATCCGTCCGCACGACGTGGCCGCGGACGACATCGTCGCGCCGGCGGGTCCGGTCGAGGCCTGACGCTCCGGTCTGTGGCCGGGCCCCGTCCTTCGGGCCGGGGCCCGGTGCCGAGGGGGGCCGCCCTCTCGGCGCCGGGCCGGTCGCCCGTGTCGCGGGTGGCCGCCCGGGCGTCAGTCGCGCAGCAGCAGGCGGCTCGTCGTCCCCGGTGCGACGGTGACCGTGCGGTCCGGGAGGCGGACGTCGATCGGGGGGAGGTCGGAGGGCGGGACGGTGATCTCCAGCCGTTCGCTCTCCATCCGCACCCGCACGTCCCAGTGCCCCTGGTAGTGCAGCGAGAAGCCGTACGACGACAGCCCGGGCAGCGGGACCGGGTCCAGCCAGAGCGCCCCGTCGCGGGTCTCCAGGCCCGTCAGGCCCCGCTGGACCAGGTCGAGGGTGCCGGCCATCGCACCGAGGTGGATGCCCTCCCCCGTGGTGCCGCCCTGGAGGTCGGCGACGTCGCCGCGCAGGGCCTCCAGGCAGAACGCCCACGCCTCGCTGCGCCGGGCGCGCGCGAGCACCCAGCCGTGCACGAGGCCGCTCAGGGTGGAGCCGTGGCTGGTGCGGGCCAGGTAGTGGTCGACGGTGCGCTGCCAGGTGGCGTCGTCCAGCCGGTAGCCCAACCGCTTGAAGAGCGCCCGCAGTTCGGCCGGTGAGAACAGGTATCCGAGCATCAGGACGTCCGCCTGCTTGGACGCCTGGTAGCGGTTGACGGAGTCGCCCTCGGCCTCCAGGATCCGGTCGAGCCGGCGGATGTCGTCGTAGCGCTTGCGATAGCCGTCCCAGTCGAGTTCGGCGAGGTCGCCGTACCCCTCGAACTGGCTGATGACGCCCTGGTGGAAGGGCACGTGGAGGGTGCGGGAGACCTCCTCCCACCGTTCGAGTTCGCCGCCGTCCGCCTCGGTGCGCTCGAAGAGGTCCCGCCGGCGCGGCTCGGGCAGGTCGCGCAGGACGTCCAGGGTCCGGGCCAGCACCCAGGCCGCGGTGACGTTGGTGTACGCGTTGTCGTCGAGGCCGGGTGCCGTCGCTCCGGGGTAGGCGTCGTGGTACTCGTCGGGGCCGACCACTCCGCGCAGGCGGTGCCGGCTCAGGCCGGCGTCCCAGACGGCCGAGTCCGCCCAGAAGCGGGCGATCTGCAGCAGCATCTCGGCGCCCTTGGTGTGCAGGAACTCCGTGTCCCCGCCGGCCTCGCAGTACTGCCACACGTCGTAGGCGACGGCCGACCCCACGTGGAGCTGGAGCCGGGTGTGGTCCGGCAGCCAGCGGCCCGAGCGGGGGTTGAGGTGCAGCCGCTGCGTCTCCTCGCGTCCGTCGCTGCCGCTCTGCCACGGGTACATCGCGCCCCGCCGGCCGACGGCCCGTGCCGCGGCGCACGCCCGCTCCAGGCGCCGGTGGCGGTAACGGAGCAGGGCCCGGGAGACCTCGGGGAAGTGCAGGTCGAGGTAGGGCAGCACGAACAGCTCGTCCCAGAAGACGTGCCCGCGGTAGGCCTCGCCGTGCAGGCCCCGGGCGGGCACGCCGACGTCGAGGTCCGCGGTGTGCGGCGAGAGGGTCTGCAGGACGTGGAAGAGGTGCAGGCGCAGGATGGCCCCCTCCTCTCCGGGGACGTCGATCCGGGCGCGGCGCCACAGCTGCTTCCACGCGGTGCGGTGGGACCTGAGGAGGTCCTGGAAACCGGGCGCCGCGCGCACGCGGTCCACGGCCGCCTGCAGCGGATCGCTGATGGCGGGGTCGCGGGAGGTGTGCAGCGCGACCGTCTTGTCGACGGTGACGGGACGGCCGGGGTGCAGCACCAGACGCGCCCGCTGTACGGCGCGGGGGTGTTCGTGGGCGTCGGTGACCGGAGCGTCGGCGCGCAGCCGGGCCGCCATGCCGATGCGGATGTCCGAGGTGCGGGTGCGGCAGCGCAGCCACACCGTGTGCGGGGCGGCGCTGCCGGTGTGCACATGGGTCAGGTGGCGTCCGTCGAGGCCGCGGTAGCGCGCCACCCCGGCGTTGGTGACGCCGCCGTCCAGGGCCGCCTCGACCTCCAGCTCGGTCGTCGTGCCCTCCACGGTGAACTCGGTGCGCAGGGCCGCGAGATGGGGATCGGCCATGTGCACGAGGCGTTCCTGGCGGACGGACAGGGTGCGTCCCGGGCCGAGGCCGTAGCGGGTGGTGCGCTCCAGCAGCCCGGACTCCAGGTGCAGGACCTGCCGGTGCTCCAGGACCGGCGCGGTGTCCGGGGTGAGCCAGTCACCGCCGGCCGGTCTGCAGCGCAGCGGCAGCCAGTCGGGCAGGTTGACCATGTCCTCGTTCTCGACGGGGCGCCCGGCGACGACGGAGGTGAGCCGGTTGTAGCAGCCCGCCGCGTAGGTGCCGGGGTAGTGCACGTCGTCGGCCGCGCACTCGGGCAGCGCCCCGCGGGTGGCGAAGCAGCCGTTGCCCAGCGTGCACAGTGACTCCCGCAGGCGTTCGTCCGCGGGGTCGTACCCCTCGTACTCCCAGGTCCAGCCCGTCATGCGCGGTGGCCCCCTTCGCCGCTCGCGAGGGCGGGTACCCCGGCGGTCGGTGCCCGCCGGTCCAGTGTCACCCGCAAAGCCCCGCCCCGCCGGTGGTGCGGGGCGGGGGCCGCGGGCCGCCGCCTCCCGGGGGCGCCGTACCGCGCTCGCCGGGCGCCGGCGGCCGGTCGTCAGGCACGCTGCGGTACGACCGCCACCGGGCACGCCGCGTGGTGCAGCAGGTGCCGGGGCACTCCGCCGAGCCGGTGGGTGCCCGCGTCGCGCCGGGCGCCCACGACCACCAGGTCGGCGGCGGCCGAGCGGTCCGCGAGCACCTTGCCGGCGGGGCCCGCGACCGTCGTACGGCGCACCCGTACCCGCGGATGCTCGGCGGCGGCTTCCGCGACCAGTGTGTCGAAGGCCGCGGAGGGCTTGTCGCCGCCCGCTGCCTGCTCCGCCGGGTCGGCGCTCACGGCGTGCACGACGTCGAGCTCGCCGTCGCGGGCCTCGGCCTCGCGGAACGCGAACCACACCGCTTCCGTGCTGGTGCCGAGATCCTTCAGGCCGAGCAGGACCCGTTCGTGCGTGCCGGCCAGGCCGGCCTGGTCACCGCGCACCACGACGACCGGGCAGGCCGCCCGGGCCGCGACCTCAAGCCCGACCGAGCCGAGCAGGGCGCCCTTGACGGCTCCCCGCCCCCGCGAGCCCGTGACCAGCACCGAGGCGTTCTCGGACTCCCTCAGCAGCGCGGACACGGCATCCGCGGGCAGGGTGTCGGCCGAGACCTTGAGATCGGGGTGGCGTCGCTGCGCGCGCTCCGCGGCGGACGCGGCGATGTGCTCGGCCAGCACCCGCTGCGAGGAGCGGTCCCGGCTCACCGTCGGCAGCGACTCCTCGTACCGCTCCCAGGGGGAGGCATGCACCACGCGCAACGGCGGACCGTGACGTGCGGCCTCGTCCGCCGCCCAGTCGACGGCCAGCAGGCTGCCGTCCGATCCGTCGACGCCCACGACCAGGGGCAGTTCCATGACCCCACCGCCTTCTCTCGGGCTGCCCCACCGGGCAGCAGGGGTGTTCACTCTCACCGTCGCACCGGGCGCCCCTCGCGGACAGGAGCGGTTCGGCCCCGGACAGGGACCTTCGGCCCAGGGGCCCAGCGGCCGGACGGGGTGCCGGGCAGCCGGGTTGCCGGGCAGCCGGGCAGCCGGGCAGCGCCTCCCCTGCCGGCCGCCCCGAAGATGTCCCGGCTGGCGCGGCGGCCCGCCGCCGGGCAGCGTGGAAGTGCGCACACTGCGACTGCCCGAGCGAGGTGACCATGCAGACCTCAGAGCCGGAACCCCGAGTGGTCGTGGGCGTGGACGGGTCGCCCTCGTCCTACGCGGCGCTGCGCTGGGCGGACCGCCATGCCCGCCTCATCGGCGGCGTCGTGGAGGCGATCCACGCCTGGGAAACCCCCTCCGAGCACAGCTGGAGCGGCGGCCCCGCGATCGATCCCGACTTCGACCTGCAGCAGGCCAGGGAGCGGTTCGCGGAGGAGCTGCGGGCCGTCTTCCCGGAGGGTCGCCCCGCGCGTCTGACGGAGCGCCTCGTCGAGGGCGACCCGTCGGAGGTGCTGATCCAGGCCTCGCACGGGGCGGAGATCCTCGTCGTCGGCGCCCGCGGCCGGGGCGGCTTCGCCCGGGCGATGCTGGGCTCGGTCAGCCAGCGCTGCGCCCAGCACGCCGACTGCCCCGTCGTCGTCGTCCGCCAGCACAAGGACCCGGCCCACTGAGCGCCCGCCCGGCGACCGCACACGCCGGGTGACCGCACACGCCGGGTGACCGCCCGGCGGCGGGCCGCCGCGTGCGCACACCAGGGGCGGCGGGACGGCCGTGGCCGTCTCCGGGCCGTCGGTATGTCACGTCTCCAGGCCGGCTCCCCCCTCGCCCGGCGCCGCGGCGACGGGTTCGTGTGCCCTGAAGGGGGCCTTGCCGCCGTAGTGGTGGACCCGTGCGTCCGGTCCGGGGAAGACCCGGGTGACGTGCCCGGTGTCCGACCACCGCACGTCGTACGGCGGTGTGCCGTCCTCGTGCGGCACTCCGACGATCTCCCCGTCCCGCCGGGTGGCCCCGGTGACGGGACTCTCGACGATCAGCCGGTCGCCCACGTGCGCGTACATGGCCGTCACCTCCTCGGCATCTGCATCGCAGCGTCGGCCCGAGACCCGGCCCCCACCAGGGGACGAACGTCCCCGGGACCCGGGGCGGGACGGCCCCACTTGCCTGCGCAACGGCCCAAGCCCGGCGCCCGCGTCCGCTGACAGGCTGGAGAGGTCGAGGAGCCGGACGACCGCAGCCTCACCATCGCGGCCGGCCGCTGGAGCGAAGGGAGAGCGCCATGCGGCACCGTACGGTAGGAGATCTGATGACCCGTGGCGTGGTCCGGGCGGAACGGGAGACGCCGTTCAAGGCGGTCGTCCAGCTGCTCGCGGACCACGATGTGACCGCCCTGCCGGTGGTCGACGGTCTCGGGCACCCCGTCGGCGTGGTGTCGGAGGCCGATGTGCTGCGGACGGTCGCGGCGCGGCCGGACCCCGCGGGGCAGCCGCTCGTGCCCCCGCGCTTCAACGGAAGCCGGCCCGGGGACGGCCGTCTCACGGCCGGGGACCTGATGTCGGAGCCTGCGGTGTGCGCGCGCCCGGAGTGGACGGTCGTGGAAGCCGCCCGGGTGATGGACTCGGAGGGGGTCAAACGGCTCCCCGTGGTCGACGAGACGGATCTCCTGGTGGGGATCGTCAGCCGGGCCGACCTGCTGCGGGTCTTCCTGCGCCGGGACGAGGCGCTGCACGACGAGATCGTCGGCGACGTCCTCGGCACCACCCTGGGGCTGGCGCCCACCGATGTGGCGGTCGACGTCCGCGAGGGCCGCGTCAGCCTCAAGGGCCATGTGGAGAACGGGGAGTTGGTGCCCGTCGTCGAGCGGCTGTGTCTCGGTGTCGACGGGGTGGTGTCCGTGACGGCGGAGCTGACCTTCCCCTTCGGGAGCCTGGGACGGCCCGGCCCGCCCGGCGCGTGATTCCTGACGCGACACGGATCGCTGCCGTACGAGACGGCCGGAGGTGGGCCTCATGGTGACCGGCGCAGTGGTACGACGTTTCCCCCGGCGCTGGCGCCGCAGTCCGCTGCGCCGCCGCGAGGACGTGTGGGAGGTCTGCGCGCTCCTCGCGGCCGTCCTGATCGTGGCGGTGATGGGGCCGCTGGCCGGGGCGCTGAGCGCCCGGGCCACCGTGGAGACACTCGCCCGGCAGCGCGCCGAGCGCCACCCGGCCACCGCCACACTGGTCCACGACGCCCCGAACGCCGCCGGCGGTGGCACCACCGACGGGCGAGTCTTCGCCGACGTGCGCTGGGCCGCGCCGGACGGCAGGACCTCGGCGGGACGGACCCTGGTCGACAGCGGCCGCAAGGCCGGGGACCGGGTGACCGTCTGGACGGACGCGCGCAACCGGCTCGCGCCCGAACCGCCCTCGGCGCCGGAAGCCGACCTGCAAGCCGCCTTCTTCGGCGCGGCCTCGTTCGTCGCGGTCGGCGCGGCGGCGGGCGCCGGCTTCTGCGGGATCCGCGTGGCCCTGGACCGGCGCCGCAGCCGGGCGTGGGACGCGGAATGGCGGAAGGTCGCGTCGCAGTGGGGGCGGGCCGCCAGCTGACCGGCCCGAAGGGCCTCCCTCTTCCGACCGGCCCGAAGGGCCTCGCCCTGCGTGACGTGGCGGGGTGAAGGCCATGAAGGCCGGTCCGGTCCACGGGACGTCAACCGGTTCATGCGACGTCAGCCGGTCCATGGGACGTCAGCCGTGCGGGACGAGGACGACCGGGCCGTGGACGTGGTGGATCAGGGCGTGGGCGACCGCTCCGGTGTGCGGTCCCGTGCCCGCCCGTCGGGTGCGATGCCCCACGACGACCAGACCGGCCCCGGCGGTCGCGTGCACGAGCACGTGCGCGGGACGCCCCTCGTGCAGTTCACCCTTGACGTACACGGCCGGGTGCCGGTCGCGCCAGGGCTCCAGCAGCTCGGCCAGCTCCCGGTCGGCCCGCTCGCGGGCCCGCCGGTGTTCGGCGGCGCTGTCGTAGCCGTGCGGGAACGGCGCGTGCCAGGCGTGGACGACCCGCAGCGGCGCGCGGCGCAGCTCGGCGGCGTGGAAGGCCGCCTGCAGCACCTCGTGGGAGGAGCCGTCGATGTCGACGGCGACCACGACATCGCGGAGCGGGGTGCGCTGCGAGGGGCGGCCGTCCGCGTCCGGGAGGTGTTCGTCCTCGGCGCTCTGGCCGCCGCGGACCAGGACGAGCGGCCGGTCGATCCGGGCCGCGGTGGCCAGGGCGAGGGAGCCGGAGAGGAAGCCCCCGAGGCCCGAGCGGTCCTGGGCGCCGACGACCAGCAGTTCGGCGTTCTCCGCCTCGGCGATCAGGGCGGGCACGGGCGGCCGGTGCACCTGCTCGGCCGTGAGGTCCAGCCGCGGGTACCGCTCGCGCAGCCGGTTCCGCACGCCGCGCAGTACGTGCCGGGCGTGCGCCTGGGACGCCTCCGGCTCCGCCGGCGTCGTCTCCTCGGGCAGGCCCGCTTCCCAGGCGTGGACCAGCCGCAGCGGCAGATCGCGTCGCAGGGCTTCTCTGGCCGCCCAGTCGGGCGCTCCCCAGGCTCCGTGCGACTCGGCCACGCCGACGACGATCGGCCTGGTCGTCTCGGTCACCTCCCCGCCCGCGCGCGCTTCGCTCCGCCGCGGCGGCGTCACAGCCACTCCGGCGGGAAAGCGGCTTGCCGCCATGTCGTTCACGACGAGGATCCGTTCCCGCCGCGGTCGCCGTCCGCCAGGGACGCCCGGCCCGCTTCCAGGCGCGCGGCCGGGATGCGGAACGGCGAGCAGGAGACGTAGTCCAGTCCGGTGCGGTGGAAGAAGTGGATCGAGTCCGGGTCGCCGCCGTGTTCCCCGCACACGCCGGTCTGCAGGCCGGGGCGTACGGCGCGGCCCTCCGTCACGGCGACCTCGACGAGGCGGCCCACGCCCTGCTGGTCGAGCGAGTCGAACGGCGACACGGCGAAGACGCCCTTGTCCAGGTACAGCGGGAAGAAGGAGGCCTCCGCGTCGTCGCGGGACAGGCCCCAGGTGGTCTGGGTGAGGTCGTTGGTGCCGAAGGAGAAGAAGTCGGCGGCCTCGGCGATGCGTCCGGCGGTGAGCGCGGCGCGGGGCAGCTCGATCATCGTGCCGATCGGGCAGTCCAGCGGTGTCCCGGTCTCGGCGGTGACCTCGGCCAGGACGCGTTCGGCCTCGGCGCGGGCCAGGCGCAGTTCCTCGACCGTCCCGACGAGCGGGATCATGATCTCGGCGTGGGGCCGGCCGCCGTCGCGCAGCCGTTGCACGACCGCCTCGCCGATCGCGCGCACCTGCATGGCCATCAGTCCGGGGACGGCGAGGCCCAGGCGGACGCCGCGCAGTCCGAGCATGGGGTTCTGTTCGTGCATGCGCTCGACGGCGGCGAGCAGTTCCTCGTCGTGCGGGTCCGGCCGGTCCGCACGGGCGATGCGGACGGCGAGGTCGGTACGGTCGGGCAGGAACTCGTGCAGCGGCGGGTCGATGAGCCGGATGGTGACCGGCAGGCCGTCCATCGCGGCGAGGATGCCGGTGAAGTCGGCGCGCTGCGGCGGCAGGAGCGCGGCGAGGGCGTGCTGCCGCGCCTGCTCGTCGCGGGCCAGGATCATCGCCTCGACCAGCTCCCGGCGCTCGCCGAGGAACATGTGCTCGGTACGGCACAGCCCGATGCCCTGGGCGCCGAGCGCGCGGGCGCGGGCGGCGTCCTCGGGGGTGTCGGCGTTGGCCCGCACCTGCAGCCGGCGCACGGCGTCGGCGTGCCCGAGGGTCTCCAGGACGGCCGCGGTGAGCGGGCCCGCGGCGGTGCCCGTCTCCAGGGCGCGGCCGACGTCGGAGGCGGTGAGCGGGAGCGCGCCGAGGTGGACGGTCCCGGCGGTGCCGTCGACGGAGAGGGTGTCGCCCTCGTGGACGACCGCTCCGGCGGCGGTGGTGAAGCGGCGTGCGGCGGTGTCGACGGACAGTTCCTCGGCGCCGCACACGCACACCTTGCCCATCCCGCGGGCCACGACGGCCGCGTGGCTGGTCTTGCCGCCGCGGCTGGTCAGCGCGGCCCGGGCGGCGATCATGCCGGGCAGGTCGTCGGGGGTGGTCTCCCGGCGGACCAGGACGGTGTCCTCGCCGGCGGCGGCCCGCCGTACCGCCTCCGCGGAGTCGAACACGGCGGCGCCGACGGCCGCGCCCGGTGAGGCGGGCACGCCGTGGGCGAGGGGGACGTCGTCCGGGGTGACGGCGAAGCGCGGGAACATCAGCCGGGTCAGGGCGGTGCCGTCGACCCGGCGCAGGGCCTCGTCGGCGCCGATGGTGCCCTCCTCGCGCAGGTCGTGCGCGATGCGGAAGGCGGCCTCCGCGGTGCGCTTGCCGACGCGGGTCTGCAGGATCCACAGGGTGCCGCGTTCGATGGTGAACTCGACGTCGCACAGGTCCCGGTAGTGGTCCTCCAGGGTGCGCAGGTGGCGGCGGAGGTCGGCGTAGGCGCGGGGGTCGATGCCCTCCAGGTCGGTGAGCGGCAGGGCGTTGCGGACGCCGGCGACGACGTCCTCGCCCTGCGCGTCGGGCAGGTAGTCGCCGTACACGCCCTTCTCGCCGGTGGCCGGATCGCGGGTGAAGGCGACGCCGGTGCCGGAGTCGGGGCCGCGGTTGCCGAAGACCATGACCTGGACGTTGACGGCCGTGCCGAGGTCGTCGGGGATGTGTTCGCGGCGGCGGTAGACGCGGGCGCGTTCGACGTTCCAGGAGTCGAAGACGGCGCGGATCGCGCGGGTGAGCTGCTCGGCGGGATCCGTCGGGAAGTCCTCACCGGTCTCGCGCCGGATGATGCACCGGAACTCCTCGGTGAGCAGGGCCAGTTCGTCGGGGTCGAGCTCGTCGTCGCCGGACAGCCGGCGGTGGGCCTTGCGCGCCGCGAGCGCCTCCTCGAACAGGTCGCCGTCCACGCCCATCACCGTGTGGCCGAACATCTGCACCAGCCGCCGGTAGGAGTCCCAGGCGAACCGCTCGTCGCCCGACACCTTGGCCAGTCCCGCGACGGACTGGTCGTTGAGGCCGATGTCGAGGATCGTCTCCATCATCCCCGGCATCGAGAAGCGGGCGCCCGAACGCACCGAGACCAGCAGCGGATCGTCGGGGGCGCCCAGGGCCCGGCCCATGGTCCGCTCCAGGTCCGCCAGCGCGCGGCCGGCCTCCACGCCCAGCTCGGGCGGCTCCGCGCCGGTCGCGAGATAGACCTTGCAGGCCTCGGTGGTGACCGTGAACCCGGGTGGGACGGGCAGGCCCAGCCGCGTCATCTCGGCGAGCCCGGCCCCCTTGCCGCCGAGCAGGGCGGCCATGTCCCGGCTGCCCTCGGCGAAGGCGTACACGTACTTCGTGGGCGTGCTCATCGCGTTCGGCCTTTCAGTCGTGTCGGGATCGGCCGCTCGTCCGGCTCCACGGCCAGGGCCTCCGACGGGGGCGCCTGTCCGCGCCGGGGCGCTCCGCGCGCCGTGCCTGTGGTGCCGCGGTGCGCCGCCCGCGCCGCGCCACTCCTCCTCTCCAGCGTCGCGCCGGACGGCCCGTCCCGCCATGGGCCGCCAGGTCCGGCGCCGGGCCGTTCGGCCCCTGGGGGGACGGCGGTCGGCCGCGCAGGATCGGCGCCATGGAGGCGCGCGAACGGGTCGTGGTCATCGGGGTCGGCAACGACTTCCGTCGGGACGACGGCGTGGGCTGGGCCGTGGTGCGCCGGCTGCGCGAACGCGCCGCCGGGAGGGCGCTGCCGCCCGGCATCGAGCTGGCCACCTGTGACGGCGACCCCGGGCGTCTGATCGGGCTGTGGGAGGGCGCCGCGCTCGCCGTGGTCGTGGACGCCGCCCACGCGCACCCCGGCACTCCGGGACGCGTGCACCGTCTCGCCCTCGACGGCGACAGCCTCGCCCGCACCTCCGCCACCAGCTCCCACGGCCTGGGGCTGGGCGAGGCCGTCCGGCTCGCCGCCGCGCTCGGCATGCTGCCGGACCATCTCGTGGTCTACGCCGTGGAGGGCGCCGAGACCTGCTTCGGGCCCGGCCTCTCCCCCGCCGTGGGCGCGGTCGTGGACACGCTCGCCGACTCCGTCGAGCAGGAGGTCGTGCGAGAGGTCGCAGGGCGCGGGACGGCGGACACGGCGGACACGGCGGACGCGGCGAGGCAGGGACCACAGACGCCGGGAACGCCGGGGGCTAGGGGGTGTCTCGTCGATCAGGCCGGATCAGGGAGCGGCGTCTGGTGCCGTGCATCGCAAGGCGGAGGAGGGAGTCGATGCGGAGCATCGGCG
>NZ_JBIBXG010000018.1:0-149019 GCF_043082085.1 Streptomyces sp. NPDC014801
AAGCCGAGCTTCGTCGTCTCCCACGAACTCGGCCTCGACGAGGCCCCCACCGCCTACGAGCACTTCGACGCCCGTGACGAGGGCTGGACCAAGGTGGTCCTGCATCCCGACGGACACGGCAACGGGAAGAAGCGGTAAAGGATCCGGGGCCGCCGGCCGCCTGCTCCCCGGGACCGGCCGGCCGACAAGTGGCGTCCGGTCCCCGCCTCGGCGGGGACCGGCCAGGCTGTTGTCGCCTGCGCTCCTGTCACCCGGCAGCGGCGATCGGCCTGTCCGGCTCGGTAGGACGGAGAGCTGCGGTCAAGGAACGGCTTGACGTGCCCTGGTCCCGACCGACGACTGCCGGGAGGACGCTCTGTGTGAGGTGTGCGGACACACGGCCGGCAGGGCGGAGGCCCTGCGCGAGGGGTGCGCCGCGACACTCCTGCGCTGCCGGTGCGGTGACCTGACCCGGACGGGGCGCCCCCTACGCCCTGTGACTAGGGACATATGGCGCATCATGGTTCAACACGCCGCATGCCTTGCGGCATCGCCCTGAAGACGCCGATCCTTGGGTCGTGGAGTTTGCCGTCTTCATGACCTTGCCCGGACTGGTCATCGTTCTGACCATCCTGGCCTTCGCGGATCAGCTGCTGCTCCGTGCTGGGCGGGCCGGTCTGTTGCCGTGGCGGAACAGCGCCCGGCAGGGCCAGATATCGGCGACCGGCTTTGAGCAGCTTCACGCGAGCTTCTCGCCGGGCAAGCACAACGAACTCAAGGAGCGGCAGTCCGCCCTGGTCATGCGGGACGACGAGGAAGACGGGGCACCGCCGCACCGGACGACGGTAGACCTCGATGGCGGGGTGGCGGTCGTCCGGATGCCGCAGGCCGGCCAGTAGAACGCCGCCCAGTACCGGGAAAGCGCTCCTGGCACGATCTTGCAAGTGGCCGTCCGCGATCGGCGAAGTGCCATCAGAAGCGGCTCAGGAGTTCTGCTGCGCCTGGAAGACCATGAGCGCCAGCTGGACCCGGTTGTCCAGGCCGGTCTTGGTGAGCGCGCGGGAGATGTGGGTCTTGACTGTGCCCTCGCTCATGAAGAGTGCTTTCGCGATGGTCGCGTTGGAGGCGCCTTCGGCGACCGCTTCGGCGACGGCGCGTTCTCGATCGGTGAGCGCCTCCAGTGTCCGCCGAGCTTTGGCGCTGGTGGAGTCGTTGGCTGTGCGGGTGTGGCGTGCCACGAGTTGGCGGGTGATCGTTGCCGAGAACGCTGATTCCCCCGACGCGGCAAGGTGGATCGCGTGGCAGAGCTCTTGCGGCGCGACATCTTTGAGCAGATAGCCGCTCGCGCCGGCCTGCAATGCGTCGAGGACATGTGTGTCCAGATGGAAGGTGGTCAGCATCAACACCGCGACCGACGGCACCGCCGCACGGACACGGCGAGTGGCCTCGACGCCGTTCATCTCCGGCATCTGCAGGTCCATCAGCACGACATCGGGGCGGTGCCGCGTTGCCGCGATGACGGCCTCGGCTCCGCCGGATGCCTCGGCGACGATGGTGATGGCGGGGTCCACCGACAGGACCATCGACAGCCCGGTGCGGACCATCGCGTCGTCGTCGACGATGAGCACCGACGTGGGTGCGCCGTGGGTGCTGCTGGAAGGCGGAGAGCTGGTCATCGCAGGGGCACTCTCGCAGACAGTCGGAACTCGTGGGTGTTCTCACCGCGGTCGACGACCTCGTGCTCGACGACGCCTCCCACCGCGGCGATCCGTTCGACGAGACCGCTCAGCCCGGCGCCGGTCCCGGGCAACGCTGACTCGCCTTCTTCGATCGGATTGGTGATCGCGATGAGGGCATCACTGCCCTCGCGGCGAACATTCACCGTGACCAGTGCGCCAGGGGCGTGCTTGCGCGCGTTGGTCAGCCCTTCTTGCACGACGCGGTAGATGTGCTCGGCATTCGGGGATTCCCGCAGTGCGGCTGCGCCGCCGGTGTTACCGCTGTTGTCGGGCAGATCAAGGCGCGCGACGATCAACTGACCGGCTTGTCTGGCTTCGTCGATCAATCCCGCAACGGTGTGCTCGTGCTCGGAGCCTTGCGGTGTCACGACGGTGCCGTCGCGCAGGATGCCGATCACGGTGCGTAGCTCGTCGAGCGCACTGATCGCGGTCGTGCGAATCGTCTCTGCTGTTGCGCCGACATCCCTGGCGTTGTCCCCGGCGACCGCGAGCCCGCCGGCGTAGAGCGCGATCAGCGAGATGTAGTGCGCGACCGAGTCGTGCATGTCCCGGGCGATTCTGGCGCGCTCGGCCATCTGGATCTGTTCCGCACGCTGCTCTCGCTCGCGCTCGATACGGGCTGCTCTGTCCCGGTAGACCGCGACCAGGTCCTGCTGCTTTTGCTGCAGTGCGCCCCAGGCCACGACGGCGAGGGCGATCGCGGTGTTGACCACCACGGTGAGGCTCAGCGCGGAGTTGGCCGGATACAGCAGCCAGAAGACCAGGCCGCCGGCGATGTCGGCCAGCGCCACGACGAATGCTTGTTCGGTGCGCCGGGTGCGTGCCACGGCGAACAGAGCCACGTAGTTCGCCACACCGGCGGTGGCGCAGAACGCCCCGGCGACCGCCAGGACCAGACCGACCGCGACCGGAGCACGATAACGGACCAGCAGCACGAGACTGGCGACGGCGCCGACGCAGATGTCGAGGACACGCCATGCTCCTCCCGGGCGTTGCTCGAGGACCAGGAACAGCAGCGCGAGCCCACCGGCGAGAGAGGAGAGAACGAGCAACGCCGACCGGCCGCGCTCGATCCACGGCCCTCGGAGCACCGGTATCTCGTCGTTGCGGCCGCCGGCGACGGGGAGGGGAGGAGAGGGCACCGGACCACCCTAGACGGCCGGCCTCGACGAAGGAGTCAACGAAAGTCGTAGAGACTGTCGGCCGTTCGTGGACTCGAATCGTCCCGATCGGCAGACGTCCGGCGCCTTGGCCGACCGACATGGTGGAGGGCATGAACACCACACGTCCTCGCCGACACCTGATGACGCTGCTCGGGCTCGACCCGACCGATCAGCGCTCCACGACCCGGCTCCGCTTCGCCGTCACCACGACGGCCGCCTTCGCGACGGCCGTGCAGATCATCGCCTGGCTGTTGATGGGCATCTTCCGCACTCACCTGGACGGTCCGTGGTGGTTGTGGACGCCCGGCAGCGCCCTCCTCGTCAACGCTGCGCTGCTGTCCGTGGACCACGTTCGCGCCCAGTGGCCACGCGCCCGTTCCTCGCACAGCCTCCGGACCGGAAACCTCCGTGCCGACGACGTCACCCGGGAGTCACTGTGACCACGCCATCGACCGCACAGAACCTGCCTGCCTCGCCTCGTCACGCAGCCGGCGCACCGGACCTGCCCAGCACCACGTTCGCCGGCCGGGCAGGGATGGCAGTGGGTGCCCTCTCGGTGCCGATGGTGGCCTTGTACTTCGTCTACTCGGGACCGCCCCCGCAGTGGAACGTCCTGACGCGGAGCCTGCTGACGCTGGTGATCATGGCGGTGCTGACGGCTTTCGGGGTCGCTCTGGAACGCCTGCTTCCCAGGGACGACACGGGCCGGCGCACCATCGTCGGTCAGCTCACCATCGTGTCGCTGCTCACCTACGTCGCGGTGATCCTCTTCGCCACCTCGCTGGAGGCCGGTACTCCCTTGGCCTTCCCGGACCGGGGGATGGACCCGACCACGGACGGCCCTCTGGCGGCCGCCATGGCCTTGGCTCACGGCCCGATCGCACACCTGTGGATCGCGATGTTCTTCCTCGGGTTCGCCCGTGCCGCGCAGCAGTCCACGGCAGGTACGTCACCGGTGGTGCCACGGTGGACCCTGCGCGGTGCCATCGTCGTCGGAGCCATCAACCTCCTGGCCATCCCGTCGCTCTACTTCGGCATGGACGCCACCCACTTCTACGCCGTCAACGGATGGGGTGCGGATGCACTCGTCGGTCTGATCACTCTGGTGTGGGTCGGCTTCATCGGTCTGGGCATCCACCGGGCCGGCAAAAACCGGGCCCGAACGCTGACTTGACGGGTCGGCCTGGTCAGCGGGGGCAGTGGGTGGTCTTCCAGCCCAGTCGCGGCGTTCAGAAGGCTGTTGCTGCGCCACAGTGATGTGTCCGCACCGCCTGCTGCGACCAAGCCAGGCAATCGCTGGCGCATCGAAGGGCCATCAAAGTAGAGCCACCAAGCCTGCCGTCGCCGATGATTCCCCGCCCGCGCGGCAGTCTGTCCTTCGACAGCAATCTCACGGAAGGCCGCCCCATGACGACCTTGTACGACCTGCTCGAAGCTCACGTCCGTGCCGGTTCGCTGCCGGGCGCGGTCGGCCTGGTGGCCCGGGGTGACCAGGTCGAGGTGGCGGCCGTCGGTGCCCAGGACGCCGAGGGCGGCGCCCCGATGGCGAGGGACTCCCTCTTCCGGGTCGCTTCGATCACGAAGTCCGTCACGGCCGCCGCACTGCTGATCCTCGTGGAGGAGGGCAGGGCCGCACTGGACGACCCGGTCGGGACGTGGCTGCCGGAGCTGGAGAGGCCGATGGTCGTCCGCACGCCGGCGAGCCCGGTGGACGACGTGGTGCCGGCCTCCCGGCCCATCACCGTGTTCGACGTGCTGGCCTCCCAGGCCGGATACGGCTTCCCCTCCGACTTCACGCTGCCGGCGGTGCAGGAGCTGTTCACGGTGCAGAAGGACGGCCGTGTGCCGAGCAATTTTCCGCCCGCCGACGAGTGGATGGCGGCGCTCGGCCGCATCCCGCTGCTGTACCAGCCGGGCGCTGCCTGGCTGTACGACACCTGCTCCGTGCTGCAAGGGGTGCTGATCTCGCGGATCGCCGGACAGCCACTCCCGGACTTCCTCGCGGAGCGCATCTTCGAGCCGCTCGGCATGGCGGACACCGGTTTCGAGGTTCCGGCCGCCAAGCGGGACAGGTTCACCAGCTTCTACCGGCCGAGCGGCGACGGCGGCCTGGAACTCGCCGACGGCCCGGACGGGGAGTGGAGCAGCCTGCCCGCGCTGCCGCTGGGCAACGGCGGGCTGGTCTCGACCGCCGACGACTGGCTGGCGTTCTCCCGGATGCTGCTGGCCGGCGGAGTGTCGGCCGGTGGCCGCCAGGTGCTGTCGGCCGACTCCGTACGGATGATGACCACGGACCACACGCAACCGGCGCAGCGCGCCATCGGTCGGCTGTTCCTGGAGGGCCAGGGCTGGGGCTTCGGCGGTTCGGTCGACATCGGCCGGACCAACCCCTGGAACGTGCCAGGCCGTTACGGCTGGGTGGGCGGCACCGGCACAGCCGCGCACGTCGTCCCGGCCACGGGCGCGGTCACCATCCTGCTGACTCAGGTGGCCGCGATGAGCCCCGAGCCGGCACCGGTGATCAGGGATTTCTGGCAGTACGCGGCGAACGCCTGACACAGCCCCGCCACACGCATCTCACCCGGCGGTCCGGCCCGACCCTCACCGGTGAGCGAACAAAGTGAAACGTATAGGCAAATGTCCGCCTTCAGAGGCTGGCAGATCCGGATCCCGCGGCTGGGGGTGCCGGTTCCCTGTCGGCCTGGCGGTTCAGGCCGAGGACGGCCGGCGAGTGCATGTGCGCCTGCCCAAAGGTCAAGAGCGCCGTGTCCGCCCGCTGACAGGCTCCGACGACAAGGTCCCCGGTTCGATGTGGTGGCGGCGGGTGTCCTGCTACCGCGATGTCAGAACCCGCTGGATCCGCTCGGTAGACAGGTGAGGTGCTCCTGGCTGTGTATGCCGGAGATCGGCTCGCCGCCCGCCTTCACGGCGACGACTGCCGCCGGGGTGAGACGGCCAGCAGCGATCGGGGATCATCGCACCACCCGGCGCATTGCCTGTGTCCCTATCCCGCGATGAAACCGATATGTGTGGAAAAGTAGGGCCTTCCTCCAGTGGAAGGATCTTCTCTCATGCGCCTGACGCGCACTGCTGCACTGACCACTGCCACCGCCCTCGCCCTGCTGCTTCCCGCCGCCGACGCCCACGCCGCCGGCATTGCTTGCGGCGGCTCCGTCTCCACCCAGGGCATCACCGCGAACGGCTGCATCAGCGCCGAAAAGGGCAAGGAAGGACGTGTCTACACCCGTGAGATCAAAGCCCACGTCGTCTTGACCAACACTCGCCCCCGTGCCGCCTACGTCGACTACGAAGCCTTCTTCCGCGTTGTCTCCGGGGGCCACTGGGTCAAGATCGGCGATGGACGCACCCTCGTTCCCCGCCGCACCACGACTGGCCCCGTCGACGTCGGCAGCAGCACCCGCGTCTGCTTCGTCGTCAACGCCAAGGTCGAGATCCGCGTTCACGTGAGACCCGCAGGAGGCGCCTGGAGTAACTGGACCGGTGCCGCGACCTCTCAGTGCCAGACCTGACCGCCGCGGCCGGGCGCTCGCCGTCCCCGTGAAATCCTCAGGCAGAGGCTTTCGCGGGGACGATGTGCTCCGCCAGCACGGGCCTCGACTGTGCCCGGCACCAGAAACGACGTCCGAAGGGTTCGGCTGCTGTTCACTGGAAGCGAGATCAGCCTTTGGCCGTCAGACAGAACGGATGCCCGGCTGGATCGATCAGGACGCGCCAGCGATCTTCATTGGGCTGGTACTCGGGCTTGCTTGCCCCCAGATCCAGGAGCCATGCCTCAGCCTCGTCCAGGTCGTCGACATCGAAGTCGAAGTGGAACTGCTGGGGGACGGTTTGGTCGGGCCAGCGGGGAGCCCGGTAGTCATCGACCCGCTGGAAACCGATGAAGAGTCCGTCCGGGTGGTTGAGACCGGCAAAGTCGGCGTCGGACTTCGGATGCGGTTCGAGGCCGGTGGCCTGCTGATAGAACGCAGCCAGCGCCAGGGGGTCTGAGCAGTCGAGTGTGATCGCGGACAGCTTCATCTGCGGTGGCATGGCAGCTCCGGACCGGTCGGTGACTCTCGCGATGTCACACACTAATGGGCCACTGCAGACCAGCTGAACGCACGCGTCCGAGGCAGAAGGGCACCCCTTCACCAGCGGGTTCACCATGGCGGTGCCTTGGGAATACGCGAACCCGCTGGTCTCTGAGTACTTCGTCGGTGCCTGCCCGACCCACGCCTGGTGTCACCTCTTGCCGCTGTCCACGATCACTGGTGTGCCGTTGGCGTTCGTGCCGCAGGGGACCGCGTAGACCGGGTTGGCCTTGGCGGCCTCCTTGTAGGCCTCCAGGCACTGGTTGTACAGCACCTTGTCGCTGAGCGAGCGTTCGATGATCTTGTTGGCGGCGGCGATGCCCTCCGCCTCGATCCGCTTGCGTTCCGCCTCCGCCTTCGCCGTACGCGCCGCCTCCGTGGCCCGCTCGGTGGCCTGCTCCTGCTGTATCTTCTTGTCGATCTGATCCTGCAGCTTGTCCGACGGCCGCACATTGCGCAGGTTGACGGTGGTGACATCGATCCCGCGCGGCGCCAGACGCTCCTTGACGAGCCCGGCGATCTCGGAGCCGATCTGCTCGCGCGCGGAGGCGTACCCCTCCTCGCTGGTGTGCTTGGCGAAGACGTTGCGGATGATCTCGCGGGCGTCCGGCAGTACCAGCCGCTGCTCGACGGCCTCCTCGCTGCCAGCCAGCCGGTACAGCTCAACCGCCCTCGCCGGCACCACGGCCCACTTGATGGTGACGTCGGCGTACAGCACACCGCCCTGCGAGGAGCGCACCTCGACGACGTCCTTGCCGTTGAGATCGAGATCGACCGGGCGGGTCGAGAAAGACGTGACATCCGTGAAGGGCGACTTGAAGTGCACGCCGGACGTCAGCGGCGTACCGATCTTCCCGAAGGTGACCGGGACGCCGACCTCGTAGGCACTCACGACATGCACACAGGCGAACGTCGCCGCCAGCAGCCCCGCCACGCCGCTGAGTGCCGCCCCGAGTTTCCAGCTCGTCACCTCCCGGTGCCGGCCGACGAGAAAGAGGACGACGGCCGCTATGAGCAGCACGATGGACAGCACGAACACAGGTGATCCCCCTCAAGAAACGTTCCCGCGTCCCTGGGACGCGACCCCGGCGCGCATCCTAGCGACCGCGGGTGACACCTATACCTCACCGCTGTTCACCCGTGATACGGGTAAGCGAGCACGAGATCACCCTCATCCGGCGACTGGCCACGACAGAGGCCGCAGGGGACCAGCCAGAAGCATGGGGGAGCAATGGGCGGGCGGTGGGCGGAAGACGGCAATATCCGGGGTGCGGTGCTCCCTGACCCTGTCATGCTCGACCTGTTACAAGTGGCCCCTCTGCAACACCTTGGCGTGAGGCGGCCCTTGAGCAGTCTCCCGGCGTTCGGGCAGCGAAGGAGGGCCGTAGGTGGCCGAGCACAGAACCGGTGATCCCCGGCTCGTCTTCGCGGCGGAGCTGACCCGGCTGCGTCGCCGACTGCCGGATGTGTCGGACGAGACCCTGGCCCGGCGGGCCAGCGCGGTGGTGCTGCCGTCCGGGCGCCGGTTCGCCGTCAACGCGCGCCGACTGGGCGAATGGACCAGCGGTCAGTCGGTACCGCGCCAGTTCGAGGCCGTGATGGCCTTGGTGCGGGCCATCGAGGAGGCGACGGGGGGTGCCACGGCTGACCGGACCACGGTGGCGCGCTGGCAAGGCCTGTGGCGCGCCGCACGCGAACACCGCAGCAGCCTCTCCGTCAACGGATTGCCGGAGCAGACCACAGTGCAGCCGTACCGGAAGGGAGGGCCGATCATCATCGGCCGTCCGCCGAGTGACGCCGCCGCACTGCGACGGCGCGACGAGTTCGCCGAACGCATTGACGAGTACCTGGCGGACGATTCCGTACGGGGGGTTCTCCTCACCGGTGCGGGTGGCGTCGGCAAGTCGCAGCTGGCCGCGGCGGCGTTCCACCGTGCCAAGCGGCGAACCGAGTTGCTGCTGTGGGCGCCCGCCGGCAACCGCGCGTCCATCCTGGACGGTTACGCCCGCGCTTGGCGCGCGCTCTCGCGAGCCAGCGTCACCGGTGACGGCGCAAACCCCGCCGCCGACCCCGGCAGCGACGACGAGACGCAGTCCGACCTGTTCCTCGCATGGCTGCGGTCGACCGGGACTTCCTGGCTCGTGGTGCTCGACGACGTGGACGACATCGCAGAAGTAGCCGGGCTGTGGCCGGTGGGCGAGGCCGGTCGGACCGTCGTCACGACTCGTCGGCGGGATGCGACACTGCTGCGCCCCGGTGTCCGCGTCATCCCGGTCGGCGTGTTCACTGCCGAGGAGGCCATCGAGTATCTGACGGACCGGCTGTCGCTGGATCCGGACCCCGCCGCCGGGCCACACGGGCTTCCGGAACACCGTCCGGAGGACCTGGCCACCCTCGCCGCGGTGCTCGGGCGCTTTCCGCTCGCCCTGTCCCAGGCGGCGGCCTTCCTCATCGACTCAGGCATGGACCTGCCCTCGTATCTCGGTCTGCTGACCGACGAGCGGGAGAGCCTCGCCGCTCTGTTCCCGTCGTCGTCCCCCGCCGACGAGCACGACGGTACGGTGACGAGCACCCTCCAACTCGCCCTCCGGCGGGCGGAGTCACTGGCTCCGCCCGGGACCGCCCGTGCCATGCTCGAGCTGATCTCCGTGCTGGCGCCCGACGGCGTTCCGGAAGCCGTCCTGCTCGGCCCGGCGGCCCGCGCCTGGCTCGACCGTGCCCTCTCCCCGCAGGGCGAGCTCTCCGAGCGGGGCGACCTCGCTGAGCCGGACTCGTTCGCCGAACGGGGCACACTCCCGGCGCGAAGCAACCTCCTCGCCCTGCGCGCCCTGCACCGGTTGAGCCTCCTCACCCACCGGGGACCGTCCGGCCCGGCCGTCGTCGATGTGCATTCGCTCGTCCAGCGGGCGGTCCGCTACGGGATGACAGTGGACCGGCGCGCGCGAGTCGTCGTGGGAGCGGCCGATGCCCTCGAAGAGGCGTGGTCCGCGCCCGACTGCTCGCCCGAGACGACAACCGCGCTGTACCGCTGCGCCGAAGCACTGCTGACGCACGCCGACGATCACCTCTGGCACGACGGCGACATGCACCGGCTGCTCCGCAGACTGGGGCCACACCTGGCCGGCCTCGGCCGCCACGACGCGGCACGGACCATGACGATGCACCTCGCCGACCGGGCCCGGCGTCGACTCCCCGCCGGCCATCGGGATCTGCTGACGCTGCGGGCTCAGGTGGCCCAGGCCGAAGGTGATCTGGGGAACGCCGCGGCCGCCGCACGGCTGCTGGCGGACCTCCGGCGCGAGGCGGAGGACAGTCTCGGTCCGACCGACCCGGACACCCTGTCCATCCGGCTGCACGAGGCTCGTCTCCGGATGGAGTCGGGTCTGATCACCTCCGCACTCTCCGACTTCATCACGCTGGCCGCCGAGGCGCGAGCGGTGCTCGGCGTGGGCGATTCCCTGGTGACGGCCGCCGAGGAGCACGTCGCCCTGTGCCGAGGCCTGTCCGGGGACGCCGACGGAGCCCGCGAGGCCTATGCCGCACTGGCGCGGCACCTGGAACGCAGCCTCGGACCACGGCACCCGTCCACGCTGCGGGTGCTCGCCGACCTCAGCCGGTGGATCGGGGAGACAGGTGACGTGCACTCCGCCGTCGCCACATTCCAGAAAGCGGTGGACGGACTGGCCTCCGTCCTCGGCCGACTGCACCACGACACTCTCATCGCCCGGCACAACCTCGCCTACTGGCACGGGATCGCCGGAGAGCACGACCTGGCGATCGAGCAGTTCCTCACCGCGGCCGACGACGCCGAACTCGCGCTGGGCAGTGAGCACCCCACCACGCTGACCTGCCACACGAACCTCGCCTTCTGGCGCGGTGTCGCCGGAGACACCGCCGCGGCAGTGGAACAACTCGAGCGGCTTCGGCGAACAGTCGAGCAGGTCTTCGGCGCCGATCATCCCCGCTCCCTGCGCATCCGCCAGCAGCGGGCCGAACTGCTGTACCGCAGTGGAGACCACGTCACCGCGATGGACCAACTCGCCACCGTTCTGGCCGACATGGTCCGGCTCCAGGGCGCCCACCATCCGCGCACCCGGGAGGCCGAGCACCTTCTGGCTGACTGGTCGCGAGAACAGAGCACCGGCCGGTAGAACCTCACGCCGGTTCGAGGCCGGCCTCCACCGCCCGGCGGCGACGAACGGACACCAGCACCGCGCCGCCCCCCGCCGCGAGCACCGCGCCGCCGACAGCGGTCGCGATATTCAGGCGCTCGCGGCTCTCGATACGGTGCAGGTCGTCGAGCGCCAGCTCACGATCCTGGTCCGTCTGTGCGAGGTCCATACGGTGCTCGGCCAGCTTCCGCTCGCCTTTGTCGGCGTATGTCCACACGCTCAACACCGCGATCAGGACCCCCACGGTGATCATGAGAACGCCCACCACGGGCATGGTTCTGCGCATGATGCCTCCCTGTCAGCGGGCACCTGAAGGTGCCTCGGCAGCGCCTGGATGCGGGTGAACATAGGCGCCCGGCCCGGCCGCCGTCTCCCGCCGAACCCGGCGGCACGCGCATCGGCCCAGGCCGGACACCGGGCAGCAGATCCCCGCTCCGGCCCGGACCGGGGGCGCCGGCGGCATGACTCGGTCATGCCCCGCCAGGACTGTCGGACGCGCAGACTGTCCTGCGTGTCAGGGGCCTGCCAGGAGCGGGGCAGTGAACAACTCCTGGTGCCGCGCCTCGTGGTGGAGGGGGCCGTTGGGCGCTGTAAAACGCGTGGCTCCCCGTCAGCCGTGATGCGACGATCATTTCCGCGTCCTTGATCCGCATCCGCATCCGCATCGGGAGGTCCGTATGGACGTCACCTCGTTGCTGCCGTTGATCACGCCCCGGTTGTCGCTGCGTCTGTTCACTCCCGGCGACGCCGACGACCTGTACGCCTACCAGAGCCTGCCGAGCGTGGCGCGCTACTTGTACCGGCCGCCGCACACCCGGGAGCGCAGTGAGCAGGTGGCGGCCGAGCGCGCGGCGCACTCGGTTTGGTGCGCCGACGGGGACAAGCTGGCGCTTGCTGTGTGCCGACGCGATGAGCCCGGCGTCCTCGGCGAGGTGACGCTCACCCTGGCCAATACCCGTGCCGCCCAGGCCGAGATCGGCTGGACCATCGCCCCACGTCACCAGGGGCACGGCTATGCGACAGAGGCGGCCAAGGCGCTGGCCGGGTTCGCCTTCGACAGGCTGGGCGTGCACCGGCTCTACGCACGGCTGGATGTGGAGAACACCGGGTCCGTGCGGGTCTGCGAGCGCCTTGGGATGCGTCGGGAGGCGCACCTGGTCGAGAACGACCTCGACGGGGATCGCTGGGGGAGTGAGTACATCTACGCTGCGCTGGCCGCGGACATCGGCGGTCAAGCGGGCAGGTGAACCCGGCGCCGCCTCCTGTTCGTGATGTTCCGTCAGATCCGTTGACAGTCCACGCCTGGGGCAGCCGACGGGAGGGGATACTGGCCCTCCACGCAGGCACGGATGAGGAGACCAACCAGTGACCAGCGACAAGCGCATAGGACCGCCCAGTTTCGGCAGCGAGCGCGAGATGCTGCGGGCTTTCCTCGACTACCACCGCGCGACCCTCGCTATGAAGTGTGAAGGGCTCACCGACGAGGAGCTGCGACGGCAGGCAATGCCGCCGTCCACGCTTTCGCTGCTGGGTCTGGTGCGGCACATGGCGGAGGTGGAGCGTGCTTGGTTCCGTCGAGTGTTCGAGGACCACGACGCGCCCATGGTCTGGTCCGACAAGATTGACTTCCAGGCAGCGTACGACGCAAGCGCGTCGACCAGGGACGAGGCGTTCACGGCCTGGGAGGCCGAGGTGGAGAACTCGCGTCGTATCGAGCGGGAGGCGGAGTCCCTGGACCAGGCCGGGTATCAGCCCCGTTGGGGCGAGGAGGTGTCGCTGCGGATGGTGATGGTGCACGTGCTCCTGGAGTACGGCCGCCACAACGGGCACGCAGACCTTCTGCGGGAGGGGATCGACGGGACCGTGGGCGCCTGACTCCGCAGGAGACGTCAATCTCCAAATGCTGAAATAGCCGCGAAGGCGAGACGAGCGGCCCGCGGAGACATCGCGGCCGCGCCCCCGGCGGCGTGGCCGTCCGCGTCCTGCAGCGCAGCCTCGCTCTCACCGCCGCCGTCTGGCACAACGACCACACGGGACAACCCGTCCTGCACTCGTCCCCTCCTCGGCGCCCCTGCACGACTTGGGAGCCGCCGGTTCCGGCCGGCGCATCGGTCACGGCCATGGCGACGTCCTGGATGACTGCGGGCGGCGGCCAGGTGGAGGTTCAGGTGTCCGGGCTGCACTGGCCAGGATGCGCCGCCTCATGCCGGGGCAGCGGTTTCCACCCGAGCGCGCTGCCGAGCAGCAGCTACTGCTGTGCGGGGACAGCTTGTCCAGACCCGGCGGTGCAGCCGCGCCGGTCGTTGCCGCCGGCCGAGCCTCGGGAGGAGCGCTAGGGGGCGAGGTGGTGCAGTTCGTGGTCGTACAGCTCCGCCGGGTCGAATCCCATGCCGGTGAAGTGGCCGGCCAGTTCCAGGGAGAGGATGCCGTGCAGGCGGGTCCAGAAGTGCAGGGCGCGGCGCAGGGCGGCCGGGGGTGCGGGGTGGTCGCCTGCCCACTGCCGGTGTTCGGCGAGGTGGGATTCGAGTGAGGTGTCCTGGGCTCCGGCCGCGGCAGGGCCGGCGGGGAGCTGGGCGGCGTCCAGGAGGGCGCCCATGATCTCTGACGCGATCGCGGTGATGTCGTCCGGTGCGTGGTAGCCGGGCACGGGTGTGCCGTAGATGAGGAAGTAGCGCTGGGGGTCGTTGAGGGCCCAGGCGCGCAGGGCGCGCCCGAGGCCGGCGAGATCGGAGCCTGAGGCGGCGGCGGTGCGGATGGTGTCGGCGAGGCTGCGGTAGGCGTCGCGGATCAGTTCGGTGATCAGCTCGTCCCGGCTGGCGAAGTAGCGGTAGAGCGCGGGGCCGCTCATGCCCATCTGTTTGGCGATCGCGTTCAGGGACAGTCCTGGTGCCCCGGCGGCGGCGATCTGCTCCCAGGCGCGTTCCTTGATCTCGGCCCGAAGTTGGGCTCGGTAGCGCTCGCGTGGGGTCTCTTTCCCTGCGATGGCCATGGGCTCACTCCTTCCCTGTCGTGTCCGCCGGTTTCCACGAGCCGGCAGGGCGGCTGGTCGACCGCTTAGTTAGAGCCTATTACGAACGTGCTTGACTGTCACTCAGCAACAGCGTTATAACTTCTAACGAACGCACCTGCCACTAACAGTGCTGGTGGAGTCGAAGGAGGTCGTCATGAACGCTGCTGAGATGGTCGAGGTCGTACTGCCCGGCAAGGTCGAGCCGGAGGAACTGCAGGTGCGCCGGGGAGCCGTGCCGACCGCCGGCCCGGGACAGGTCGTCGTCCGCATGGAAGCCACCGGTGTCTCCTTCGCTGAACAGCAGATGCGCCGGGGCCGCTACTACGACCAGCCGCCCTTCCCGTTTGTCCCCGGCTACGACCTGGTCGGCACCGTGGCGGCGACCGGCGAGGGCGTCGACGCGGATCTGATCCGCACCCGGGTGGCCGTCCTGCTGAAGGTCGGCGGCTGGGCCAGCCACGTGGTCGTCGACGCCGCCGACCTGGTGCCGGTCCCGGAGGGAATCGGCGCGGCGGAGGCGGAGACCGTGGTGATCAACGGCATCACGGCATGGCAGATGCTCCACCGCAAGGCCCGCGTACGCGCCGGGCAGACCGTCCTGGTGCACGGCGCGAACGGGGGAGTGGGCTCCGTCCTGGTCCAGCTCGCACAGGCGGCGGGCGCGCAGGTGATCGGCACCGCCTCCGCACGCCACCATGCCGCCCTCCGCGAAGCGGGCGTGACACCGATCGACTACCGCACCGAGGACATCCCCACTCGCGTCCGTGAACTCGCGCCGGGGGGTGTGGACGCCGTCTTCGACCACGTCGGCGGCCGCAGCATCATCGACTCCTGGCGCCTGCTCGCGCCCGGCGGCACGCTCGTCTCCTACGGCAGCGCCTCCACCCGCGACGACGACGGCTCCAAGCAGTGGCCCGTCCTCAAACTCCTCGGCCGGGTCTGGCTGTGGAACGCCCTGCCCAACCGCCGCCGCGCCTACTTCTTCAACGTCTGGGCCGGCCGCGCCCTGAACCGCCGTCGCTTCCAGAACCGGCTGCGTACCGACCTCACCGAGGTCTTCGAAGCGCTGCGACGCGGTGACATCAGCGCCCGCATCGCTGCCGAACTGCCCCTGACACAGGCCGCGGAGGCGATGCGGCTGGCCGAGTCCGGCACCGTCGCCGGAAAGGTCGTCCTGCACGCCTGACGACCTACGCAGAAACCGGCGCACCACGCGCCCAGTCCCCGCACCTCCCCCCTCGTCACCCGCGCCGCCGGCGCGCCCTCAGGAGAACAGCCCTATGCCCAGACTGCGCACCTCCATCCGGCGTACTCTCACCGCCGCTCTCGTTGCCACGGCCACCCTCGCCACCCCGGCGACCGCCGCTCCGGCCCAGGGCCAGGCGGTCACCCCCACGAGCCGGATCAACTGGAGCTCCTGCTCCGACACGGAGTTCGAGGGAATGCAGTGCGGGACGCTGCGGGTCCCGGTCGACTACGCCCACCCCCGAGCCGGCAGCCTCACCCTCGCCCTGGTCCGCCGCCCCGCCGACGACCGGGACCACCGCCAGGGCACACTTATGCTCAACGACGGAGCCTCCGCCGCCCCGGCCGCTCACTCGGCCACCGACCCGGACCACCGGGTGGCGGCGAAGAACCCGAAGGCGATGCTCGACGCCTGGCTGCGCCTGTGGAACGGCGACCACACCCAGGCGGAGGCCATCATCTCCCCGGCCTTCACCGTCCACGCCGCCCTCCTCGACGGCGGCGACGGCAGCAGCATCCGCGGCGCCGACGGCCTGGTCGCCTGGATCGACCAGACCCGCTCGGCCTTCCCCGACCTGCACTTCGCCCTGCAGATCGACCCCCTGATCGCCGGCCACCACGCCTCCGTGCGCTGGACGGCCACCGGCACCTACGCCGGCGGCTTTCCCGGCGCCAAGGCCCAGCCCGGCACCACCGTCACCTTCACCGGTACCGACACCCTGCGCATCAAGGACGGCAAGTTCGTCGAGTACTGGCTCAATTCCGACACCCTCCAACTCCTCACCCAGCTCCACGCCGTGTGAGCAAGCACCACCCGCGCGCGGCCTCGCCGCCCTCACCGACCGCAGAGCCGGTGAGGGCGGCGCGGCCGCGCACGGGTGGTGTACTCGGCCGCCTCAGGACCGAGCCTTGCCACGCTCTTGGGCCCGTACGCAGGACAGCATGCGCTGGGGTGACGCACGCGGCACCCGACGTCCACCACCGCTGGACAACGAAGGACTCTGGGCGGCCGGTGTCCCGGTGACCGGGACCCGCGTCACCTTCGGCCGCCACGCAAGCAACACGGCTCTTGGCTCGAACGGAGTTCGACGCGGTCGTACAGCAGGCACTGCCGGGATTTTCAACGCTCTGCGAAGCGCTGTGGCACTGGGAAAACGGCGGCAGGGCCTGTTGTACGGATCGACCTGGTGCTGGGCGGCGATGGCCCGTCCGGTGGCAGACGGCGGCCGGGAAGCGGTCAGTGGGCCGCCTGCCGACGCTTCCGGTAGTTGGCCACCTTATGCCGGTTGCCGCACTCGGCCATGCCGCACCAGCGGCGGTTGCCGGACCGTGAGAGGTCCTCGAAGAGACGGGTGCAGTCCTCGTTCGAGCATTCCCGTACCCGGGCGAAGTCGGTGCC
This sequence comes from Streptomyces sp. NPDC014801, assembly GCF_043082085.1. Lineage (NCBI taxonomy): Bacteria > Bacillati > Actinomycetota > Actinomycetes > Kitasatosporales > Streptomycetaceae > Streptomyces > Streptomyces sp. NPDC014801. The sequence goes on from NZ_JBIBXG010000018.1 coordinate 16,799, forward strand.
GCCCAGCAAGTCGACGGCGTCGCGGGCCACGGCGCCGAGCACCTCGTCGATGCCTCCGGTGGAGACAAGGTGCCCGTTCTCGTCGAGCTGGTGCCTGGGGAGGGGAAGCCGGGCGGCTTCGTTCACCTCGGCGAGCGCTTCCCGTACTTCGCTGTCCGCGTCCGGTGTCAGGGGCCACGCGCTTACCAGCGCGTACACGGCTTCCCTGAGACGGCAGGTTCTTGTCAGGGCACGTGTGTCGAGCGGACCGGGCGCGTCCAGCAGTGCGGCCTGGTGGATCCAGCGTCGCAGGTCTTCGGGGGAGCGCAGCAGTTCGATGCGCCGGCTGCGTCGCCACAGCAAGGTGCCGGCGAGGTCCAGGGACAGCCGCCCGCTGACAAAGACGAAGTCATCCACATTCTCATGGTGCCAGGTGGCCTCCAGCCCTCTTGTCACCGCTCCTGCCCGCCCAGCGCTGCGGTGACACGACCGAGGATCTCCTCCAGTACCCGCTGCGAGGTGGCGAAATTCAGCCGCAGGAATCCTTCAGAGTGCGGGCCGAACGGTTCCCCGCCGTCGAGCAGGACCCGGCCGTTCCTCAGTACCTTCTCCACCGGCGGCTCGGTCAGGCCGAGCGGACGCGTGTCCAGCCACGCCAGGTAGGTGGCCTCGGGCAGGTAGTGGCGGACCAGGGGGAGCCGGTCGCGCAGCACCTCGTGGACGCGTCGGCGATTGCGGTCCAGCACGGTCAGCAGATCACGCTGCCAGGCGTCGCCGTGCTCCCAGGCGGCCAGGGTGGCGACGACACCGAGCGGTGAGACGGTTCCGTACAGGTCCGGGGGTTGTGCATCGCGCAGTGCGAGGAGGCGGTCCGGGCCGTAGTGCGTCACGGCACAGCGGATGGCGGCCAGGTTGAACGCCTTGGTCGCGGAAGTCAACGTGACCGTGCGGCGCGCTGCGTCGTCGGACAGGCTCGCGAAGGGGATGTGCCGGTGGGGGGCGTAGGTCAGCTCGGCGTGGATCTCGTCGCTGATGACGAGCAGGTCGTGCCGACGGGCGATGGCGGCCATCTCGGTGAGCTCGTCGTACGTCAGCGCCCGGCCAGTGGGGTTGTGCGGGTTGACCAGGAGGAGCACTTTGCAGGCGAACCGCCTCACCGCGGTGTCCAGGGCGGCGAAGTCCATGCCCCAGCCATCGTCGGTGTCTTCCATCGGGACGGGAACGATGCGCCGGTTCATCGTCCTCAACGTCGCCAGGAACGGAGGATAGTTGGGGACCTGAACTGCCACCGCGTCGCCCTCGGAGGTCGCGAGATGGAGGACGAGTTGCAGGCACTGGATGAGGTCGGTCTGCTCGCGCACCTGGTGCGCCGACGCGGCCCATCCATAACGCCCGGCCATCCGTTTGGCGAAGGCGGTGCGCAAAGGGCTGCCGTTCGGCCAGTCCGGGTAACCGAGATCGCACCGGTCGACGGCCTCGTGCAGTGCGGCCACCACAGGCGGCGGGGTGGGGAAGTCCATGTCGGCCACCCACGCCGGCAGGACGTCACGTTCGGGGCGGTGCCACTTCACGCTGCCGCGAGCGCGCAGCCAGTCGAGGTCAACGTCGTCGAAGCCAGGAACGCCCCGAGCCGGTGCGGCATTCATGCCGGATCCCCCACTCGCAGCAGATCACGGGTGATCTCCACCTGCCCATGATGCTGGGCCAGTTCCTCCAGTACGTGCAGCTGCACGCCCCGCACGCTCAGGGGACGGTCCGGCCCCTCGAACTCGGCAGGCGGTGCATTGCGCAGCGACTCGGACGGCATCGCCGCGCGCAGGTCCTCCTCCAGACGCGCGAAGAGCGCGTCGACCTCTCTCCGCAGGCGCCGCACGTCCCCCTGCGCCGCGAACTCGGAGGGACGGTCGCGGTCGACGCGGCGCCCCGCGACGATGTGGCCCAGCCAATAGTCGGCCACGCCGATGCAGTGGTACGTGATGGCGTAGGGGGAGTTGGCGCCGGGCAGGGCCGGCGCGGTGTTGCCGAGTTCGTCACCCAGTTCCTCCAGCGCGCCGAGCATCCCGTCGAAGGCGCGGCGAAGGAAATACAGGTATTCGTCGTGCTCGCGCTCGTGCACGGTGCCTCCCTGTCCGTCGGAGGCACCAGCATCGGCAACGGATAGACACCTGTCAAGGTGGTGTCAATTGGAGACCGAATCGCCCCATCGTCGGAGAGTCGCCCACTAAATTTGCGTTCACAACCCGAGAGGTAACTGTCTTAGGTGGTGTCCGTGGATGGATGGTTGACGAGGCGGCCAGCCATCGCACAGGAGCGGGCGTGCTCTGTAACAGCCGTGTGCCGGAGCCGTCGCGAAGAGCCACCGCATCGAACTGATCCGTCGAAGCTCTCGTCGTCCTGATGGAAGAGGCGATCACAAGAGCGCGGTCACGCGCTCGCTGACTGAGGAGACATCCCATGAACCACCGCTTCCGTACCGCGTTCGCCGTGTCCGCCGCCCTTGGCGCCGGGCTCCTTATGACGGCCTGCCAGGGCGGATCCAGTGGCGCTGGCGCCACCCCGGCGAAGACGGTCGGCGATTCGGCGGCAACGGCAACGTCTGCTCCCGCGCCGGCGTCAAGCGCCGGCAAGGCCGGCAAGGCCGGCGATTCCCGCGGCCAGGCGGCGGCCTCCTCCCCGAGCGGTGGCACCACCGGCAGCACTGCCCGCGGTACGGGTTCGGGCCGGGCATCCGACGACAGCGGTGCCGCCGACAAGACCGGGTACGGTCAGAGCTGCGGGTCCAACGACCTGCGTTGGTCGGCCACCTCGATGACGCAGGCCGGCGGTTACATCCGGATCGGTGTCAGCGCCAAGCCCGGCATCACCTGCGTGCTGCCTGCGGGGCTGCCGGTTGTCGCATTCGGCTCCGGGGGCACGCAGGCGCACCCTGCCGAGCAGTCGGCCGGTCCGCAGATCACCCTGAGTGGTGGCAAGACGGTCTACGCCGGTGTCAACCCGAAGACCACGAACAACGACGACGGCACGGAGTACGGCACCGTCATCGTGTCGGTCAGCGACGGAGACCCCCACCCTGTCTCGCTGTCGATCGGGAACACCCTGGTCGACAAGCCCGTCGTGACGAACTGGCACACGAACCCGGCTGACGCCGTTCCCGCGGGCTGAACGACACGGGGAATGCGGGCCGCCCACGCGCTGGCCATGCCGGGCGGCCGATCTCAGCCGCTTCAGGTCAGGAGGCAGCCGAAACATGGCCCCGCGCCCCATGCAATGGCCAGCGGTCGCTCTGGGATCCTTCGGTATCCCGAGTCCTACATCAGCGGGCGTTAAAGCCCCTGCGGATCGAGCACCGCGCCCGTGCCTGAGTCGGCCGACGTCGAACCGGTGCCTGCGGCCGCGCCCGCAGGGCCGGTGCGCACACGGGAGACCGCCTCGGACGACTACCGCCCGCGCTCACCCACCAGAATGCGCCCCCGCCACGCCGGGTGGACCCGGCCATCGCGGAGCGGTGGAGCGGCCGACCGCCACGTTGCATGCGCTCAGCGCATGTATCAGAGGGATGAGGACCTGGCCTTCGTACTTGTTCGCGTCGGAGATCTCGACAGACAGGGCCGTTTGTCGACGGCAGGGTCCTCTTGACCGGTGGCGCGGCGTGTCTGTCCCCGACTGCCCCGCTGCGCTCGTTGCGGCCACAGCAGCACGTATGCCGCCGAGCCGATCCCGAAGGCGAGGCGGATGAAGCCCTGCACCGAGTCCGACGGGACCAGCAGGGCGCTGCCGTAGAGGGAGATGAGCGCGATCCAGCTCACCCACGGGACCAGGCGGCGCTGGCCGATCGAGTCCCAGATCAACGTGCCCAGCAGGACCGAGGCGTTGTAGTACGTGTACACACTCGGGTCGAGCAGGATGCGTGCGTCGACGGCGAGGAAGACCACCGCCGGCCAGCGATTCCGCCGTACGGCGAGCGCGCCCAGGGCGGTGCCGAGGGCCATCTGGGCGGGGCGGTCCCACCAGGGGGTCACAGGGTCCGTGACGCCGAACCAGCGCAGCGCGGACGCCGGCTGGTTGGGGATGGTGAATCGGGCCGCGTGCAGGGTGTCCAGGTGGGTGAGGTAGAACGGCAGCCAGGCGACCGCCACCAGAGCGAACGCCCAGCCCGCCGAGCGTAGGCGGGCCGGGCGAGGCAGCGCCAGGAGCAGGGGCATGAAGCCGACCGCCCAGGGTTTCGAGTCCACCGCCAGCGCCAGGAACACACCCACCGCCGTGGCCTGGCCGCGGACCAGCGAACGGACGGCGAAGGTGGTGAAGAACAGGGCGAGGACGTCGTCGAGGTGGGCGAAGCGGACCGAGACCTCCACCCACATGGGGACGAAGGCCGCGCCGGCGATCAGGACGCGTTGCTGCAGGCGATGGTGGTTGAGGCCGGTGCCCTGGTTGTGGTCGGCGGCGGCGCGGCCGACCAGGACGAGCATGTACAAGCCGAGGCCGGACATGAACGCGTCGGCCAGTTTCTCACCGACGTCGGCCGGGAACGGCGAGAAGAGCCCGGCCACGACGAAGCTGACGGGGCCGATCTGAAGTTCGGGGTGGTTGGCGTAGAGGGCGAGACCACCGCCGGACTGCTGGCCGAAGAGGAGTTCCTGGCCCTGGCGCAGGTAGTGCCAGGACACGGAGCCGTGGCGCTCGGCCACGACGAACCACACGGCCGTCCACAGGGTGAGCAGCACGATGTGCCATCGCACCGGGTAACGCCCGATCCGCACCATCCGTCCTTCCCGCATCCGTCAACCGTCCGTCCGGCCCTCGACCCATCCCAGCACCACTGGGTAAGAGCGCCTTCTGCGGGCCTCGGTTCATCGGCGCAAGGCTGTGTCGTGGTGCGGGACGCTCGGCCGGACGGCGTGATCGTTGGGCCAGTGCCAGGGGGTGTCCGATCGGTCAGCAAGCCTGCTGTGTCTGGTCAGTTGACTGCAGTGACTCAGTTGACTGGCTCGACTCCACGAAGGCTCATCAGGGGCGGCAGTCGCGTGCCCGACGGCGAAGGCGGCTACCGGCCCTGCCGGCGAAGGCGGCTACCGGCCCTTCGTGGCCCCTCGCCACGACCGCGTAAGCCCGAGGAGCCGGTGTGCCCATGCGCCTTCGTCAACCAGCGGGCTACGCGCCGTGTCCTCCTGATGCGCACCCCGTGCCGGGCGGGCGCTGTGCGAGGGAGAGCAGCGGACGGATGACGGGTGAAACGATCGGCGTCGGGCTAGCCGTATGGCCGCGTCCACCGCGCTCTCACTTACGGATCCACCGCCAGACCCGACACGGGACCCATCAGACACCCCAACGACCTTGCTCATCGCCGACTTGGTCGGCCGTGGACCAGCCCTGCGCTCAGAGTGAACGGTCGAATGCGTCCTGATCGAGCTGAATCTGTGGCATGTGGATCTCCGCCCACTCTCGCAACTGTGCCAGGGGCTGTGCCAACGACTTTCCACGCGCGGTGAGCCCGTAGAACACCCGTGGCGGAACGGAAGGCTCGACCCGGCGGGTGACGAGGCCGTCCCGCTCGAGCGACCTCAGGGTCTGCGTCAGCATCTTCTGGGAGATCCCGGTCAGGGCTCGCTTGAGTTCGGTGAAACGAAGTTCGCCGTCGGTCTGGTCGAGGGTCAGGACGAGCATGGTCGTCCATTTCGTGCCGACCCGGTCGAGCAGCTGCCTGGTGGGGCAGGCTGCGTCGAAGAGGTCGCCGCGGTGAGGGGTTACCCCGAGGTGACCAGGGTTCCGGGAAGTGCCTTCTTGAACGGCCACGGTCGGTCTCCTATGTTCGCCTGGTATCCGATAGTAACCGACTGGATGAGATGAACGATGTTGACTGCCTACCTGGCGGACGCCCGAGCGCGGTACATCTCGGTGAACGACGTCCGCCTCGCGGTCGAGGTGGCGGGTGAGGGCCCCGCGGTCCTGCTGCTGCACGGTTTTCCGCACACGCGGGCGATCTGGTCCGAAGTCGCGCCGCTGCTGACGGCGGCCGGGCTTCGTGTCGTCGCGCCGGATCTACGCGGTCTGGGCGACAGCGACCGAGCGGCCGGCGGTTACCTGGCGACCGAGCTCGCCGGGGATCTGGTCGGGCTCCTCGACGCGCTTGGCATCGACCGGGCGCACGTCGTCGGCATCGACCTCGGCACCGCACCGGCGTTCGCGCTGGCGGCGACCCACGCGCACCGCGTGTCCAGCCTGACGCTGAGCGAGGCGGTGATCGGCACACTGCCCGGAGCCGAATCCTTCACGGCGAGCGGCGCCCCCTGGTGGTTCGGGCTCCACTCGGTTCCGGGCGGGTTCGCCGAGGACCTGCTGGAGGGACGGGAGGACCGCTACATCCGGTTCTTCCTCGACGGCGGAAGCCGCCGCGGGCTCTCGGAGGCGCTGACCGCCCGGATCGTCGAGGCGTACCGTGGGCGGGAGTCCTTGCGGGCCGCTTTCGAGCATTACCGCGCGATGCCCGCGAACGCGCGCTGGATCTCCTCGTGGGTGACGCACAACGTGTTCACACTTCCGGTGCTCACGATCGGCGGAGGCGCAGTCGGCGAGGGCACCGCGCGTCAACTCGCCCCGTTCATTGAGAAGTTGACGGCCAGCCTGCTGTCCAACGCCGGCCACATCGTTCCGATCGACGAGCCCGAAGAGTTTTCGGCGCTGGTAGCGCAGCACGTCAAGTCGGCGGAGGCGTGATCATGACGAACAAGCGCACCGTCGTCCTCGGCCCGGTCGCACGTCCACACCGCACCGGGCTCGAAACCAGGCAGGTGACAGCATGACTCGTGAGCAACGCGAGCAGGTCCGCGAACTCCGGCGGAACTCGCCGCTCGACCTGGGTGGCGATCTCGACGTCCAACGACCGCTGTTCGAACAGATCCTCAGCTCGCAGCCGGTGCCCACCGACGCCATCGTCGAGAAGCTCGACCTGGCGGGTGTCGCCGCGCTGTCGGTCACGATCAGCGGTGCGCCGCAACCGGTCGGCACCGCGCTCTACTTCCACGGCGGCGCGTTCGCACTGGGTTCGGCGAACAGCTCCTTGGGCCTGGTGACCCAGATCGCCCGGCGATCGGGACTGCGGGTCGTCACCGTGGATTACCGGCTTGCGCCGGAGCACCCGGCACCGGCCGCGGCGACCGACGCCGTGACGTGTTATGAAGCGCTGCTGGACTCGGGTGTCGGCGCCGACGAACTGATCGTGATCGGGGAGTCCGCCGGAGGCGGGGTGGCACTGAGACTGCTCACGTCACTGGTGGCGGGAAACCGGCCCGTACCGGCGGGCGCGGTGTTGCTGTCGCCCTGGGTCGACTTGACATTGGCCGGCGACTCGATGACAACGCGGGCGTCCGTAGACGTCGCGGTGAATCGGGAAGCGCTCGCCCGGCGCGTGCTCGACTACGCCGGCGAAGGTGCTGCCGCGGCGCGGGAGCACAGCCCGCTGTTCGACGACCTGCACGGATTGCCGCCCACTCTCGTGCAGGTCGGAACGCACGAAACACTGCTCGACGACTCCATCCGGCTCGCCTCCCGTCTGGCAGCCGCCGACGTCTCGGTCATCCTCGACATCACCGCGGAAGTGCCACACGTCTTCCAGGGCTTCGCGCCGATCCTGGACGAGGGCGCATTGGCGCTCGACCGCGCGGGCCAGTTCGTCCGAACCGCACTGAAACAACCGGCACGCGATCTTCTGCCCGGCTGATCCCCGGCCCAAGAACTTCCGCCGGCCACATGTCTCACGGCGACGAGCCAACCGGAAGGAGAGCATGACCGAAACGACGCGAGCCGCTGCGCTCGACGCACGCGGGCAGCCACTACCAAGGTGATCTTCGCTGCTTCTGTGGCCGGGTGAAGGGCCGGTGCGACGCGTGGGAGACGCGGTTCCGTAGCCCGCGTTCAGGCCGCTTCGACGTGCGGGGAACGCGTGGTTCGCTCGGCCGTGGCCCGGATGGGAGGGTTCAGCGGTGCAGCAGGTCGCGGATCGCTTCCGTGATTTCGGCGGGGGCTTCTTCGGCCATGAAGTGCCCCGCGCCGGTCAGCCGGTGGTCCAGGTCCGGCGCCCACGCGTGCCAGACCTCGGCGGCGTCGTAGCCCAGCCGCACGCCCCAGTCCTGCTGGACGACCGTCACGGGCATGGCCAGCTGGGAACCGGCATCCTGGTCCGCCTGGTCGTGTGTGACGTCGATGCCCGCCGATGCCCGGTAGTCCGCGACGATCGACGGCACGGCCGCGGCGCTCGCCCGCAGATACTCGGCCCGGACCGGTTCCGGCATGGCGGCCGGGTCCCCGGCCCAGGCGTCGAGGAAGGAGCCGAAAAAGGCGTCGGCGCTGTTGGCGATCATCGTCTCCGGCAGGCCCGGCGGCTGCGCCATGAGGAAGAGGTGGTAGCCGACCGCTGCCGGGACACCGTGCAGGACGCTCCACATGTCCAGGGTCGGCACGACATCGAGGATGCCCAGGTGCGTGAGGGTCTCGGGATGGTCCAGTCCCGCCCGGAAGGCGACCAGAGCGCCCCGGTCGTGGCCGACCAGGGCGAAGCGCTCATGACCGAGCGCCGCCGCCAGGGCGACAACATCGGCGGCCATGGTGCGCTTGGAATACACCTCGGGGCCGGTGGCCACCGGCTTGTCACTGGCGCCGTAGCCGCGCAGGTCGGGACAGATCACCGTGTACTCGCCGGCGAGCCGCTCGGCGACGTGCCGCCACATCAGATGGGTCTGCGGAAAGCCGTGCAGCAGCACGACCGGGCTGCCGCTGCCGCCGACGGCGGCGGCCAGCTCCACTCCGTCGGCGCCGGGCAGACGGACGTGGTCGAAACCGGGGATCGTGAGAGTCACGAAAGGCCCCTTCCTGGGGTCGGGGGACCGGCAAAAGCCTCGGTCCGAGGACTGACGCACTCAGCGTGGGCGACGGCGATCAGCAGCCGATCAGTACGCTTCGACGCCGCAGACCCGCGGCACGGAAGATGGACGGCATGCGAATCGACGTACTCGGCGCCGTGCGGGCCCTCCGCGGCGACGGCGCCCCGGTCGACCTGGGCGGACCCCGCCACCGTGAGGTACTCGCCCGGCTTGTCGCCGCGGGGGGACGGATGGTCGCCACCGGCACCCTCGTGGAGGACCTGTGGGCCGAGCCGCCGGTGCGTGCCGTGGGTGCGTTGCGTACGTTCGTCGCCGCGCTGCGCCGTGCCATCGAACCCGGCCGGCCGCCCCGCACCCCGCCGCGTGTCCTCGTCACGGAAGGTCCCGGCTACGCGCTCCGCCTGCCGCGCGACACCGTGGACGTCCACCGGTTCGAGGACGCCCTGGCCCGCGCCCGGCGTACACCTGATGCACCCGATGCGCTGACCGACCTCGACAGAGCCCTCGCTGCCTGGCGCGGCCCCGCCTACGCCGACGTGACCGGCTCCGCGTGGGCCCAGCGCGAACGGACCCGGCTGGAGGAGCTGAGGCTGGAAGGGGTGGAACTGCGCGCCCGCCTTCTCCTCGACTCCGGTTCAGGAGCGGAGCTCGTCGCCGAGCTGGGAGCCCACGTCACCGAACACCCCTGGCGTGAGCCGGCCTGGGGACTGCTGGCCCGCGCACTGCACCGGGCGGGCCGTCAGGCGGACGCACTGGCCACCCTCCGCCGCGCCCGCACGATGCTCGCGGACCAGCTGGGGCTCGACCCCGGTGCCGAACTCCAGCGCCTGGAGACGGACATTCTCCAGGGAGCCACGACGCTCCAGCCCCCGCGCACCGTGTGGACCGCAGGCGTACGACTCGGACCGCGCACCACCGTCGAACTGGCCCGCACCCTTGCGCTGGCCGGTGGTGATGCCCTCCTCCACTCGCGGCGCGACCGCCTCGCCGCCGTCCAGGCGGCAGAGCGCACCGGAGACACCTCCCTGACCGCCCGCGTCATCGGCGCCTACGACGTGCCGGCCCTGTGGAGCCGGGCCGACGACCCCGGGCAGTCCCGCGCCGTGGTCGCGGCGGCCGAGCGTACACTCACCGCGCTCGGCACCGACGGCCCCGCCGAACTGCGCGCCCGCCTCCTGGCCACTGTCGCGGTCGAGAGCCGCAGCGCCGACCTGTCCGCAAGCGAACGCAGACGCGCCGGACAGGCGGCGCGCGAGGCCGAGGCGCTGGCCCGGGAGCTGGGCGATCCAGCCCTGCTGGTGTTCGCCCTCAACGGCGTGTTCCTCCAGTCCTTCACCCGGCCCGGGCTGGCGGCGGCACGGGACGTGATCGGCGCCGAGATCCTCGACCTGGCCACCCGGCACGCGCTGCCGAACTTCGCCGTGCTCGGCCGGCTCATCCGCCTGCAATCCGCCTCCGCTCTCGGCGACCTCGACGCGGCGACCGCACACGCAGAGGCCGCCGAACAGCTCGCCGTCACCACCGAGGCGTCTCTCGTCCCCGTGCTCACCGGCTGGTTCCGGGCCCGGGTCACAGCCGCACGCAGCACCGAGCTGGGGGGACCGGCCGCCGCCACGGCCGCGGCGCACTACCGCGCCGCCGAAGACGCCCTCGCCGAAACAGCGGGCATGCCGGGGCTGCACCGGGGCCTGTTCGCCCTCGCCCTCCTGGGGCTCCGTCTCCTGCACGGCCGCCCGGCGCCCACCGATCCCGCTCTCGACTGGGGGCCGTACCGCCCCTGGACGCGCCCCTTGGTGCTGCTCGCCGGCAACCGTGACGAAGAGGCCCGTGCCGCCCTGACCATGACGCCCGAACCACCCCCTGATCACATGCAGGAAGCACTCTGGTGCCTGACCGCCCACGCCGCCGCACCCCTCGGCGAGCGCCGGGTCGCCGCCCGCGCGGCAACAGCCCTGCGCCACGCCCGCACCGAGGAAGCGGGTGGGGCGAGCGGGATGCTCACGCTGGGGCCGGTGGCACGGTATCTGGCGGAGGCGGAGGCATGCGCCGACAAGAGATGACCGCCATCGTCCGCGCACGTGGGGGCTTGGTAGGCCCAGATTGCGTTCGCCGCGTGGCTGATGCCCGCGCCACTGGTCCCGGAGAACTGGGCGGCTCGGCCTGAGCAGTTCGGCCGACCGGAGGCGGAGGGTCGGTGCCCCGGCGGCTTCCCGCGGGGGCACCGATCACTCCGCAGAAAGACCGCAGCGACGAAGACGTACTGGGGCGGCCCACTTGTCTGCGGGGCCGCTGTGCACGCGACAGTCGGTCATCGATTCGGAGGGCCGGCGTGTGCCTGCCATGATGATCATGGTGTGTCATTTTCGGTCCAGAGCTGTCGATTTCCGGACTGAACCCGCGGTCACACTTTACAGGTGTAGTCACCACCGACCGAGAATGATTCGGAAGCACGACGTCCGATCTACGGGTCAGTACGACCGAGTACTCCGCTCACGTTCAGCACCTCGTGGCAGCCCGGCGCACGCCGGCCGGTGGCCGGCGTGCCTGGCTTCGCGCAGGTCACTTCGATGGTCACGGTGTCGCTGGCGGAGATCTTGATGGGGGTGACCCAGTGGTAGTCCTGGTTGCGGAAGGTTTCCAGCGCAATCGTGGTGATCTTGCGGTCGCCGAAGGTGATCGTCATGACCCCTTCGTCACCCTGGAAGTTGGCGACAACGATGTCCGTCACACCGAACACGCTCTGCTCGGGCACCTTGTACGTCCCGGACTTGGTCTCACCGCCGGAGGTCTTCAGGTCGATCGTCGCCGAGCTCTGCTGACCGCCGGCCGTGCCGGGTGCGGCCCCGGTGCCGCCGTCGCCGGCCCCCGGACCTTGGCTCTGCCCCTGGCCCTGGCCCGGCTTGCGGGCGCCGGGCGGGGCACTCGCGCCGCCGGTGCCGCCCGTCCCCCCGGCGTCGCCCGGGTCCCCGGCCGTGGTGGGGCGCGGCTGGACCGCCTCGTGCGCCGCCTCCTTCGCGGCGCTGCGCACCGCGGGCCGGACCAATGCGAACCACGCCAGCAGCAGCGCCAGCAGTGCCGCGAGCAGGGCGATCAACCACTTCGGGAACAGCGGGATCTGAACGAACTCCGCCTCCAGCGCGGGCCGGTGGACGCTGTCGTCCACCCGCGCTGCGTCCTGCTCCCCGGTCTCGGCGGCGACCACCGTGAACGGCCACACCACCGGAGCGCCGAACCACACCGGCTTGCCGGTGCGCACCCGCAACCCGGTCTCCGCCGACTCGCCGGGCTCCAGCCTCGGCTCGGCCGGGCTGAACGCGAACGCCAGCTCCTCACCCGCCTGGCCCGGGGTGAAGCCCACCTGCACCGGGGTGTTGCCCTCGTTGCGCACCGCCAGCCGGTAACGGCCGCGCAGCCAGCCGCGCCGACGGCGCGGGAGCAGCTCGGTGCGCAGCTCGTGGAACTCCTCGATGTGCACGGTGGTCTCGGGCACCCGTACCGCGTCGGGGTGCTCGGCCGGCAGCACCCGTACGGCGAGGGGCGTCTCCCCGGCCCGGACCTCAGGGGAGCGCGGCGGCTCCAGCCGGATCGTCACCGTCTCGGACGTGCCTGGGTACAGGGAGACACGCGCGGGTTCCACGGTGGACCAGGGCGCGCAGTCCCCGACGACCTCCAGGCTGTAGGCCTCGACGATGTCGCTGTCGTTCCGGACGGTGAGAGTGGTCGTCGCGGTGCCGCCCGGGGCCACCGTCACGACCGGGATGTCGAGGCCGGGCGTACCGGGACCGGAAGAGGCTGCAGAAGGCGTCACACCGCCACGCTAGAAGCGTCCACCCGGCCGCGCCGAGGGACGCGAGGGCAACGACCGGGCAGGGCCGGTGCCCGTACGACCACCATCAACTCGCCGCGGACGCCGTGTCGTTGATGTCACTTCCCGGCGCCCGCGCGCCGCCTTCGCGTGGTCGTCCCGTCCAGACGATCCTCCCCTCAGCTCACGAACAGGTGACCGCACCCATGTCCCGTCAGATGACCGCACCCACGTCCCGCGCAGAGAAGAGCAGCTTCGCCATGTCCCTCGCCACCTCCCACGAACCCCTCACCGCCCCAGCGCACTTGGCCGCCCGCCCGGGGCCGTCGCCACGGGTGACCGTGACCGTCTACGCCGCGGATCCGATCCTGCGCGCAGGCGTCGCACAGCAGTTACGCCACCGCCCCGAGATCGACCTCGTCGGCGACACCGGCCCCGAGGACGCGCAGGTGTCCCTGGTGGTCGTGGACACCGTCGACGACCCCGTGGCCGACCTGCTCAACCGGCTGCGCATCAACTCGGCCACCCGGGTCGGCCTCGTCGTCGGCACCCTCGGTTCCGGCGCGCTGCAACGCGTCCTGGAGTGCGGCGTCCCGGCCGTGCTGCGGCGCGCGGAGGCCGACCAGGACCGGCTCGTCCATCTGGTCCAGGCCGCGGCCAACGGCGAGGGAGTGCTGCCCGGCGACCTGCTGGGCAGACTGCTCAGCCAGGTCGGCAGCGCGCAGCGCTCCGCCCTCGACCCGGGCAGCGTGTCCCTGTCCACGCTGTCCACCCGTGAGGCGGACATGCTGCGCCTGGTGTCGGAGGGCCTGGACACCGCGGAGATCGCCCGCAAGACGGCGTACTCGGAGCGGACGGTGAAGAACGTCCTGCACGAGATCACCACCCGGCTGCAACTGCGCAACCGCGCCCACGCGGTGGGGTACGCGCTGCGCAACGGGCTCATCTGAGGGCGGCCGGGCACACCGCGCTGCCCGAAAGCACACCGCGCTCTTCCCCCGGGCACGGCCCCGCCGCCCTGCCGTCCGGCGTTTGTCCGGCGCAAGGTGGCGGGGGCACACCCACGTGTGCCGCACCAGACCGCGAGGGGGACCTCCATGCGAACCGCTGGCCGCGGCGGGCGGTACCGCCCGGGCAGACTCGGGATGTCGTTGCTGCTGCTGGTCCCGCTGCTCGGGGTGACCGGGGCGGCCGGACCGGGCAGCGCCGGATCCGTGCCGAGGGCCGCTGCAGCCGCCCCGGCGGACGCCACCCGGATCGCCTACGCCGGCACCCGGCACCGCAGTCTCGGCCGGGTGGCCACCGACACCGACACCCGCTCCGACGCGCTGTTCGGCGAGGCCCCGACCCATCAGGACATCCAGCCGTCCGCGCTCGGCGACCTCATGGTCTTCGCGAGCCTGCGCGACGAGCGGCAGCCGCAGATCTACCTGCGCGCGGCCGACGGCTCCGTACGGCGCCTGACCGCCGGCATGGACGCGGCGCACCCCCGGCTCACCCCCGACGGGCGCTCCGTGGTGTTCGACGCGTCCGGGCCGGGCGGCCCGGGCGGCAGGAAGCAGCGCGACCTGTGGCTGGTGCGCACCGACGGCACCGGCCTGACCCGGCTCACCGACACCCCCGCGAACGAGGAGTGCCCGACGGTCTCCGCCGACGGACTGCGCCTGGCGTACGCGAGCGACGCCGACGCCCTGGCCGGCGAGCAGATCCACGTGCGGCCGCTGGCCGGCGGGACCGCGACCCGGGTCACCGACCCCGCGAACGGCACCGCCACCGACCCGGTGTTCAACCCGGTCGACGACACCGCGCACCGCAACCTCATCGCGTACACCGGCGTCGCGCCCGGGCAGCGCGATCCCCGGCTCCGGGTGACCGACGGGACCACGGACGGACCGCTGCTGGCGGGCGCTCAGGCCGGCTGGCGCACCCGGGGGGCAGCCTGGCTGCCCGACGGCACCGACGTGCTGTTCCTCAGCCCCGACCGGCCGTGCACCTGCGAGGGGAACTGGGACCACGTGTTCCGCGTGCCCGCGCATTCCGAGGCCACGCCTCAGGTGGTGCTCAGCGAGAACCGTGAGGTCACTTCGGTCACCTGGCTCGGACCGCGCGACGGCGGCCGCGCGGTCGTCGAACGCGACACGGCGGGCGACGGCCACCAGGTGACGCTCCAGGACGTCCGGGCGGACGGCTCCGATCCGCGCGACCTCGGGCTGCCCATCCTCGAGGAGGACCCGGCGGCCGACACGAACACCGACCCGGCGCAGGACCCGTTGTTCCGGCCGTCCGCGAAGTTCGACCCGTGGACCGAGCGGCAGAACTACACGCCCGACGGCCGCCGCATCGCGGTGACCCGCTTCGAGGACGGTGGCAACGGCCGGGTCGAAACGATCTGGATGGTGGACGCCGACGGCCGGAACCCCGCCAGGCTGCCCCTCGGGGGGCGCGGCGAGACCGACTGGGACACCGACCCGACGTTCTCCCCCGACGGCAAGTACCTCGCGTTCACCCGCACGTCGCCGGGCGGCGTCGGCGGGCCCAGCCGCATCCTGATCGCGGACGTCGCGACAGGTGCGATCACGGGGGAGATCACCCCGCCCGCCGGGGAGCGGCCGGGCGGCGACGCCCAGCCCGTCTGGTCCTCGGACGGCACGACCCTGGCGTTCACCCGCAACGAGGTGATCGGCGGGGGCGGCGGCAACAAGCACGTGTGGACGGTGCCGGTGACCCGGCTGGACCGGCAGCGGGACCTGAGCGCCACCATCTGCCCGGGCGCCTGCGACGTCATCGACGACAGCCCGGCGTTCTCGCCCGACGGCCGCTCACTCGTCTTCAACCGCAAGAACGGCGGCGGACGGATCGACGAACACGCCGGCCTCGTCCTGACCTCCCTGACCGGCGACGAATGCCGGGTGCTGCTGCCGCCGACGGCCCGCGACCTGCCCGGCGCCTGCCGGCGCGAACTGCCGGAAGCCACCGGCCCGTTCCAGCCGCGAGACGCCGCCTGGACCGCCGACGGCACCCGCCTGGTGATCAGCGCGCGCCCCGATCGCGCGGTCAACAGCCCCGAGGAACTGAAGGTGCTGGACCTGGCCACCGGGAAGCTCACGCATCTGATGACCTCGGTGCCGGGCCGGCAGAAGGAGCCGAGCGTCCAGCAGTCGGTGAACCTCGCGGTCCACGCGCCCGGCACCACCCCCGACGTCACCGTCGACTCCTCCACCACGATCGGCGTGGACCTGGTGAACCAGGGACCCGCCGCGTCCCCCGGCACCACCCTGACCATCGCCCCGCCGTCCGGCGTCGGCATAACCGGGGTCACCTGGCCCGGCGGCACCTGCGATGCCACGGCGCTGACCTGCGACGTCGGCGTCGTGGGCCCCGGCGCCACCGTCACCGTGGACGTCACCCTCACCGGCCTCGTCCCCGGCGATCAACCGGTCGGCTGGTCGGTCACGGGCACGGTGCTCGACCCGGAGCCCGGCGACAACGCCGGCCGGACCGTGGTTCCGGTGCGCGAGGCCGCCCCGCCCCCGCCCACTCCGACGCCCACCCCCACTCCGACGCCCACCCCCACTCCCACCCAGCCCCCGGCTCCGACGCCCCCGCCGAAGCCCACCGTGCCGCCCGAGCCGCCCGCGCCCGCGGCCGGACCCGGTGTGCGGGTCACCGCACAGCCCAACCCCGGCTACGTCGGCGGGCGGGTCGTGGTGACGTACACCGTGAGCAACGGCCGCAACGCGCTCGCCACCGGGCTGCGGCTGCGCATCGGCCTGCCCGGTGGCATCCCCCACAACGGTCCGCCGCCCGGCTGCGACGCCACCTGGGAGTGCGCGCTGCCCGACCTGGAACCGGGCACGAGCACCGTCGTCCGCGTCGTGCTCAGCCCCGACAAGGCGACGACCGGCCGGGTCACCGGCCGGCTCACCACCACCGGCACCGACGCCGACCCGCGCGACAACACCGCCCGGACACGGCTGCGCATCCTCCAGCCGCGCATCGTGGCGGTGCCGGCCATCGGCAAGCCCGGCTTCGTGACCTCCGTGCGCGGCAAGGACTTCCCGCCCGGAGCGCCGGTGCGCTTCACCTGGAAGCCCGGGATCACCGCGGCGGCGGCGCCGACCGTCCCCGGAGCCGACGGCACCTTCATCGGCCAGCTCCTCATCCTCGCCAAGGATCAGACGGGACCGCGCGTCATCACCGCCAAGGGGCCCGGCTTCTCCCCGGTGACCACGGACTTCCTGGTGGTCAACGGCAGCATCCAGCCGCCGGACGAGGTGACCCGCCGGTGATCCACGAGGTCGACGAGGCGCTGCGCCGGCTGCTCGCCGAGTCCGGTCTCGAGGCGTCCGGCGTCGAGGTCGTCTTCGACGCCCCCACCCGAGACTGGGCCGCACGCCGCAGCGCCCCCACCGTCTGCGTCTTCCTGTACGACATCCGGGAGGACGCCACCCGGCGCGGCAGCGGCGCCGGGGAGGTGTACGACGCGGACGGCCACCTCGTGGCGCGGCGCAGCCCGCCGCGCTGGTTCGAGCTGACGTACCTGGTCACGGCGTGGGCGAGCCGCCCGCAGGACGAACACCGCCTGCTGTCCCAGGTACTGGGAACGCTGGTGTCCGCCGAGACGCTGCCCGCCCGGCTGCTCACCGGCACGCTCGCCGACCTCGGGCTGACCGTCGCACTGGACACCACCGGGGCCGGGGAGTACACGCCGTCCCCCGCCGACGTGTGGTCGGCGCTCGGCGGCGAGCTGAAGGCGTCGCTGCAGGCCCGGGTGCGGGCACCGCTGGCCGGCGTGACCCGGGCGGCCGCAGCTCCCGTCACCGAGGGCCTCGTCGTGCGCTCGGCAACCCGCGGCGCGGACGGCGGAGTGACGGGCCGCCGGCTGCGCTACCGGGAGACGGCCGACCCGGGCCCGGACGGCTTCGCCGGCCCCCGCGACCGCGGCCCCGCCCCCACCCGCCGCCGCCGAGGAGACCGCCAGCCATGACTCCCACCCCGAACCGGACACAGACGTCCCCCGAGGCCGGGGCGTCCACCTCACCCGGCACCGCCGCCGACGCCGCGCCCGCGGCTCCGGCCGCCGGACGCGGCACCGCCGATGCCGCCCCGACCCCTGCCGAGCCGAGCGCGTCCGGGGCGGCGGCCCCGGCTGCGGGCAACTCCGGCCACGCCGCGCCCGGTTCCGCCGACACCGCCGCGCCGGCCGCCTACGCGTCCGCCGCCCCCGGCGCGTCCGGTGCTGCGGCCACCGGCGACTCCGACACCGCGCCCGGTCCAGCGGCCCCGGCGGCTGTACCCGGCAGCGCCGATGCCGCCTCGCACCCTGCCGAGCCGGGTGCGTCCGGGGCTGCCGCGTCCGGCGCCGCAGACACCTCCGTGCCCGCCGCTCCCGGCGGGACCGTTCCGCCCGTGTCGCCGGCGTCCGGCGGTGCGGACGGGCTGTGGGGGCGGCTGGCGGTCGTCGAGGAGCGGGTGCGGCGGGCCGTGGCCGGGCGGCGAGCCGGTGATCCCGATCCCGGTGATCCCTACCGCGGGCAATACCTCGCGCCGGAGGCCGTCGCCCGGCTCCTGGACGAGCCGGGCGGTCTCGACGTACCCCCGCACGAGCCGTGGGAGCCGCCCGCCGGGTCCGTCCTCGACCGTCTCGCCCGGCGGTTCGGGCTGTCCCCGCTGGACCTGGACCTGCTCCTGGTCGCCCTCGCGCCCGACATCGACGCCCGGTTCGAGCGCCTCTACGGCTACCTCAACGACGACCTGACCCGCCGCCGCCCCACGGTCGGGCTCGCCCTGGAGCTGTGCGGGCCGGCCGGAGCCATCGCCGCGCGGTTCCGGCTCGCCCCCGGCGCACCGCTCGTCGCCGGCGGCCTGGTGGAGGTCAGGGAGCCCGAACGGCCCCCGCTGTCCCGGGTGGTGACCGTGCCCGACCGGGTCACCGCGCACCTGCTCGGCCAGGACCGGCCCGACGCCCGGCTCGCCGGCGTGCTCGACGCCGTCCACCCCGACCCGACCGCCGATCCGGCGGACGTGCGGCGGGCGGCGGCCGCGGCCGGCACCGGCATCGGGCTCGTCCATCTGCGCAGCCGGGGCGGCGACGCCGCCGGGCTCGCCGTCGCCGCCCTGCGCACGGCCGGACCGCACCCGCTCGCCCTGGACGCGGCCGCGCTCGCCCGCCGCCCGGCCGACGTACCGGAACTCGCCCGTCTCGTGGCTCTGGAAGCCCGGCTCACCGGCGCCGCCGTCGTCCTCGGCCCCCTCCAGGCGCTCCCCGGGGAACCGGCCGAACGGGCCCGCGCCGTACGGGCGGTGTGCGCGGCGCTGCGCGGCACCCCCCTGATCACGCACGGCTCGACCGGCTGGGATCCGGAGTGGGCCGCCGACACACCGGTCACCCTGGCCGTGCCGGCGCCGTCGCCCGAGCGGCAGGCCGCGCGCTGGCGGCACGCCCTGGAACGGGCCGCCACACAGGACGCCGACACCCCTGGGCGGCGCCTCACGGTGGACGACGTGCCGGAGCTCGCGGAGGCGGTCGCCGCGCACCGCCTGGACGCCCGGCAGGTGGGCCGCGCCGCCGACGTGGCGGTGCGCACGGCCGCCGCCGCGGGGCGCCCGGTCGGCCCCGACGACCTGCGGGCCGCGGTGCGGGCGCAGAACGGTGCGGGGCTCGACCGGCTCGCCCGCCGGGTGGAGCCGGGCGTCGGCTGGGACGACCTGGTGCTGCCGCCGGCCACCCACCGGCGGCTGCGGGAACTCGCGCTGCGCGCCCGCCACCGCGAGCAGGTGCTCGGGCAGTGGGGGATGCGGCCCGGCGGCGGCCGGGGCCGTGGCGTGATCGCCCTGTTCGCCGGTGAGTCGGGCACCGGCAAGACGATGTCCGCCGAGGTCGTCGCCGCTGACCTGGGCATGGACCTGTACGTGGTGGACCTGTCCACGGTCGTCGACAAGTACGTGGGGGAGACCGAGAAGAACCTGGAGCGGATCTTCACCGAGGCGTCGGCGGTCAACGCCGTGCTGCTCTTCGACGAGGCCGACGCCATCTTCGGCAAGCGTTCGGAGGTGAAGGACGCGCACGACCGGCACGCCAACATCGAGTCGGCGTACCTTCTCCAGCGCATGGAGTCGTTCGACGGGATCGCGGTGCTGACCACGAACCTGCGGGCCAATCTGGACGAGGCGTTCACCCGGCGGCTGGACGTGGTCGCGGACTTCCCCGTGCCCGACGCCGGTCAGCGGCTCGCGCTGTGGGAGCGCTGCCTGGGCGGCCGGCTGCCCCGCGCCGCCGACCTGGACCTCGCCTTCTGCGCCGACCGTTTCGAACTGGCCGGCGGTTCCATCCGGGCGTGCGCGGTGACCGCCGCGTACTTCGCGGCCGAGTCCGGCGCACCGCTCACCATGCACACCCTGGTGACGGCGATCGCGCAGGAGTACCGCAAGCTGGGCCGGCTGGTCCTGGAGGGCGAGTTCGGCCCCTACCTCCAGGCGGCCGTCGGCGCCTGAGCCGCGGCCGCCTCCGCCGACCGGGTCACTTCTTCTTCTTGGCCTTGCTGTACTCGCTCACCCCGTCCTCGTACGGCACCGCGTCGAGGCCGGGGTCGGACACCATCGCGAAGTCGTCAGGGTTGCGGACCAGCCGCACGCTGCCGAACAGCTCCTCGGGGATGACCAGTTCGTCGGAGCCGTGGTACGTCATCACCGGCCCGGCGGCGTCGGCGGCGCCGCTCTCGCTTCCGCTCTCGAACGCGAAGCCGTCGTCGGACGCGCCGGCGGCCTCCACCACCTCGACGTCCTCGCGCACATAGACGGCGACCAGGAAGCGGCCCCATTGCCGCGCTTCCTTCTTCGCGGCGCCGGAGCCGGACGCCGACTTCCCGGCGGGCGCGACGACCGGTGCGACGTAGAACCCGTTGCCCTTGCCGGTGCCGGCCCCCTTGCCGAACTTCTCCGCGTCGGGCCCGTGCGCGATCAGACTGCCGATGCTCTCGACATGGGTGCCGTGGAACCCGACCAGGCGGTAGCCGGACAGGCTCTGCGCCACCTCGGCCTGGCGCCGGGTGCGGTCCTCCTCGGACATCTCGCGGCGGAACTCGTGCGGTTGCGCCAGGCCGATGTCGTCCTGGTCCCACTGGCCCTCGTCCCAGTCCTCTCCGGTGACGGACGGCGAGGAGGCGACGCTGGTGCTGTCCGACTCCTCGTCGCTGCTGCTCTCGCTGCTGCTGTCGCCGCGGGCCCGGGTGGGGCGGAAGAAGCCGCCGCCGCTCTCGCTGTCGCTGCTGGAATCGCTGCTGGAGTCGCTTCCCTGCTGGGCCGCTGCCCGGGCTTCGACGACGGACCGCACGGCGCCCCACACCGCGTCGCCGCCCACGGGGCCGTCCAGTCGCTCGAGTTGTGCGAGGACGCGCTGAAGGACGGCCGGTTCCGCCCAGTTGAGCGGCGCCGGCCGGGTGGGGTGGCCCACCAGCCACACCATCAGGTCGGATGCGGAACGGATCGTGGTGGGACCCTCGCCGCCGCCACCCTGGATGTCGAGTTCCCGCCGCTGGACCTCCACGGCGGCCCGCTGCACCTCCGGCCCGTCGGCCGTCGCCCGGTGGTCCACCGCGCGGGCCGTGCCGAGGTCGCCGGACCCGTGCACGTGCGCGTCGTGGGCGGGGGCCGGGGAGTTCATGACCCGGTGGGCGGTGGCCTCTGCCTCCTTCTCGAACCGGTCGGACGGGTCGGACACACTCAGTCCGGCCCCGTTGTCGGTTCCTGCGACGGGCCCCTGGCGCTGCTGGACGACATGGGTGAGCTCGTGCGCCAGGGTGTGCGAGTCGCCGCCGCCGTCGCCGAGGACGACATGGCTGCCCGAGGTGTAGGCCCGGGCGCCGATGGCGCGGGCCGAGCGCGCGGCCGCGGCCCCGGTGTGCAGGCGCACGTCGGAGAAGTCGGTCCCGAACCGGGATTCCATGTCCTGGCGGACCGGTGCGGCGAGCGGTTCGCCGGAGCCGCGCAGCACCTCGTGCACACCCGGATCGGGCTGCTCCTCGACGGTCACGGGACGGACCCGGCGGGCGATCATGGCGTTCACCGCGGCGTTGCCCGCGTCGCCCTGTGCCGCCCGCAGTGCGTCGGCGGTGAGCGGCGGCGGCACGGCGGCCCCGGCGCCCGTCTCACGGCGCGCGGCGGCCGGGCCGTCCGCGTCCTGCCGTACCTCGTTCTGCTCGGCATGTGCCCCGGACCTTCGCACTGCGCTGCCTCCTCGTCGGCACACCCTTGCTGCGGCCCTCAGTGGACCGCCCGGCCCGCGGGGCCGTCCAGGGACGTCGGGGCACGCCGGGGGCAGGCGGGGGCGGCGAAGGGGCCGCCGCTGCGGGCGGGAGGGGCAGCGGTGATGCCCCCGCAATGGTCCCCGCGTCCCTGCCGGTCGCGGCCCCCGGCCGCGCAGACTCGCCCTGGACACAGCTGGACGAGCCGAACGAGCCGCAGGACCCGAAGGAGCGAGCATGCCGACGTACCTCACCCCGGGCGTGTACGTGGAGGAGGTGCAGTCCGGTGCCCGGCCGATCGAAGGGGTCGGTACCGCCGTCGCCGCGTTCGTCGGATTCGCCGGGAACGGCCCGTTCCACACGCCGACGCTGGTGACGAGCTGGGACCAGTACACCCAGCTCTTCGGCGGCTTCACCGAGGGCGCCTATCTGCCGCACGCCGTCTACGGCTACTTCGCCAACGGTGGCGGCGCCGCCTACATCGTGCGCATCGGCGGCCGCGCCGACGACGCCTCGGCCCCCGCGACGGGCGACGCCGCCCGGCGGCCGGCCCCGGCGGCGCAGCCGGTCGCCCTCGGCGGCTTCCTCGTCGCGGCCCGGCCCGGTGTCACCGGGGTCTCCGTGGAGATCGCGGACGCCGACGGCGAGAACCCGCCGGAGGACCGCTTCAAGGTCCTGGTCCGCCAGGGCGACCAGGTCGCGGAGACCTACGAGGCCTCGGTCCGCAAGAACGTCAAGGGCTACCTCGTCAACCAGGTCCGCGCCTCCCGGCTGATCCAGGTCGCCGAGCAGCAGGGCACCGCCCAGACCCGGCCCGCCGCGCAGACGCTCGCCGTGCCCGATGCCCCGGCCGCGCCCGCCGCGACGGCCTCCGACGTCGCCCGCCTGGACCCGGCGGAGTACGTCGGCGACGCCGGCGCCCGCACCGGGTTCGGCGGTCTGGAGAGCATCGACGAGATCACCATGGTCGCGGTGCCGGATCTGATGAGCGCCTACCAACGCGGCGACATCGACGCCGAGGGCGTACGCACCGTGCAACTCGCCGTGATCTCGCACTGCGAGCAGATGGGTGACCGCGTCGCCGTCCTGGACACCCCGCCCGGTCTCACCGCGCAGCAGGTGCGCACCTGGCGCAACGACGAGGCGGGCTACGACTCCCGCTACGCCACCCTCTACTACCCGTGGGTGCGTGTCTTCGACCCGGCAGCCGGCCGCAACACCACCGTCCCGCCGAGCGGCCACATCGCCGGCGTGTGGGCGCGCAGCGACGCCGAACGCGGGGTGCACAAGGCGCCCGCCAACGAGGTGGTCCGCGGCGCGGTCGACCTGGAACTGCGGCTCAGCAAGGGCGAGCAGGACCTGCTCAACCCGATCGGCGTCAACTGCGTGCGGGCCTTCCCCGGACGCGGGGTCCGGGTCTGGGGCGCGCGCACCCTGTCCTCCGACCCGGCCTGGCGCTACCTGAACGTGCGCCGCCTGTTCAACTACCTGGAGGAGTCCATCCTCCTGGGCACCCAGTGGGTCGTCTTCGAACCCAACGACGACCGGCTGTGGTCCAGCATCCGGCGCAACGTCACCGCGTTCCTCACCGAGGAGTGGCGCCGGGGCGCGCTGTTCGGCCGCACGGCCGAGGAGGCGTTCTACGTCAAGTGCGACCGTGACAACAACCCGCAGGAGTCCATCGACCAGGGCCGCGTCGTCTGCGAGATCGGCGTCTCACCGGTCAAGCCCGCGGAGTTCGTGGTGTTCCGGCTGGCCCAGTTCTCCGACAGCACCAGCCTCATCGACGAGTGACCCGCGGGTCCACAGGAAAGGTGACAGACAGTCATGGCAACGGGCGACGCACTGTCCACACACGTCTTCGGCGTGCAACTCGGCGGCTACCTGGTCGAATCGATCCAGGAGATCAGCGGCCTGACCGTCGAGGAGGAGGTCGTCGAGGTCAAGCAGGTCACCGCGGAGGGCAAGCAGATCATCCGCAAGCAGCCGGGCGCCCGGCAGGCCGGCGAGATCACGATCACCCGGGGACTCGACCAGAGCAGCGAGTTCACCAACTGGATCAAGGAGACCCTCAACAACGGGGCGGTCAACTCGGCCCGGCAGAACCTCACCATCGAGATCAAGGACTCCGAGGGCAGCACCGTGCGCCGCATCCAGCTCATGCAGGGCTGGGCCTCCCGGTGGGAGGGGCCGTCGCTGCGCGCGGGTGAGTCGTCCGCGGCGACCGAGTCCGTCACGATCGTGTTCGAGGAGATCGTGGTCGAATGAGACGCCGTACGGTGACGGCGGGCAGCCTGGAGGAGATCCTCCAGGCGACCGAGCCCGCCCCCGCCCCCGCCGCCGCGCCCGAGCCGGCGGCTGCGCCCCTCCCGGCAACCGCGCCGCGCCGGGAGGATCACGGACTGCGCACCGAGTTCGAGTTCGAGCTGCCGCGCGGATACGTCGACGAGGCGGGCACCGTGCACCGGCACGGCGCGATGCGCCTGGCCACGGCACGCGACGAGCTGCGTCCGCAGATCGACCTGCGCGTCAAGGAGAACCCGGCGTACCTGAGCGTGGTCCTGCTGAGCCAGGTGATCACCCGGATCGGCACGATCACCGACGTGCACGCCGGGGTCGTGGAGCGGATGTACGCCACCGACGTCGCCTTCCTCCAGGACTTCTACCGCCGCGTCAACAGCGAGGGCCACACCCGCGCCGCGGTGACCTGCCCGCACTGCGAGGGCGGCTTCGAGGTCGACCTCTCGGGTGGGCGCCTGGGGGAATCGTGACGTACGCCCTTCCCCGGCTCCGGGAGGAGATCGCGTACGTCGCCTACCACTTCCACTGGCGGCGCGAGGAGATCCTCGACCTGACCCATGACGAACGCCGGCAGTGGGTCGCCGAGATCGCCCGGATCAACACCCGTATGAACGAGGGCGGTTAGCACATGGCTTGGCGGGACAGGCTCCGCCGTCGTGCCCTCGCGGCCCGATCCCGCGTCCCGGGGCGGCCGCAGGCACCGCGTGCGGCGGGTGGCCCGGGTGCCCCGGATCCCTTGGGCTCCCCGGGTGCGGCGGACTCCGCAGGGGCCTCGGGCGTGCCCGGCGGTGCGCAGGGTGATCCGGCCGGTGCGAACGGGCCGTCGGGCGCGGGCCGTTCTGTGCCGCGCGACTGGGACGGGGGCTGGCGCCGTACGGCCGTGCCGGAGCTCACCCTGTCCCGGGCCCCGCTCGGGGTCAGCGACGGCCTCGCCTTCCGGGCCGGGCTGACCGCCTGGCAGAACCCGTCGTTCGACAGCGGCCTCGGACACGCGCTGACGCCCATGGCCCCCACGGGCCTGGTGCGCGGCGTCACCCGCCCCGCGACCCCGCGGCCCACGCAGCCCGCCGGGGGACCGCTGCTGCTGAGGGCCGTGCGCCCGAAGGGTGCGCAACTCCCGGCCGACGACGTCCCGGACGCGCGGACCCCCGGCCCCGCCGTGCCGGGCCAGGGCTCCCGGGCCGCCGCACCCTCCGGCGGCCGCACCGCCGGCCGTACGGCCTCGACCTCACCCGGCGAGACCCCGGCGGGACCGCGACGGCAGCCGGCCGGCGGCTCGCCCGGCGGTACCCCAACGCCCGGGCCGGCCTCTTCGCGTGGGGGCGCTCCGACATCCGGCGCGGGTCCCTCGCAGGGTCGTGCCCCTTCACGTGGCGTCACCTTGCCTCGCGAAGGGACTCCTTCACCGGGCGGGGCTCCGGCGCGTGGCGGAGTTCGTTCACCGGGCGGGGCGTCCGCCCCCGCAATGCCCCCTGCTGCCGACCGTGCCGCCCCTGACCGTGCCGGGGCCCGCGGGTCATCGGACGCCGGGCCCGGCCGCTCCCGGGGGCTTACGTCGGAGCAGTCGCCCGGCGTGCTCTCCCCTGTCGCGCCGGCGGCCACGACGGGCTTCCGGGCCGTGACTCCGGACGACGCCGGTGCCGGCACGACGCCTGGCGCGCCCCGCGCCGCCGTGGGCTTCGGCAACGGCACCGCCGTCCCGCCGACCCCGCTCGTACGCCGGGTGGCGGTGATCCCTCCGGCGGTCACCCCGGGGCCTTCGCACCGTGCCGCCACGAACGGCGCCTTGCCCGACGGCGGCCGTACGTCCGCACCTTCGGCCGCCCGGCAGCCCGGCGCCTTGAGCGCCGGAGCGCGAGCCGGATGCGACAGCGAGCAGCCGCAGACGGCCGGCGCCGCGCGGAGCGGCGAGCCGCGCCCCCGCGTCCGCGCCGTCCCGACGGGCGTCGGTCTGACCGTCGCCCGGCGCCCTGCCGCCCCCGTGCGCCGCCTCGCAGCGGTGCGGCCGGCCCCCGGCGCTGCCCCCGCCCCGGCGACGCCCGAACCGGCCGGCCCACCGACCACCGTCTCCGCCCGGGGCACGGGGACGGCAACGCTTGAGCTCACTGGCCCGCCGACCACTGCCTCCGTCCAGCGCACCGCGACGGCGGCGCGCGGCCGGGCGCCGCTCGGTGCGCCGCTGGGCGGCCTCCCTCCGACGGCGATCCCGCAGCCGCAGCCGCAGCCGCAGCCGCCGGCCGGCGGCGAGGCCGGAGCCGGCACGGCACCCGGCCCCACGCTGCCGGTCCTCCAACGCCGGACCGACGACGCCTCCGTGCCGCACGGCGACAGCCGCATGGGCATCGGCGGGCGCCGTGCGGCGGCGGTCACTCCGGACGTCCATGACGGTGCGCGGGGCACGGCACCCGGCGCCCCGGCTGACGCCCGCGACTGGACCGCGCCCGGCCGGGGTGCTTCCGGCGCCCGCGTGCGCGGCGGCCTCGGCGCGCCGCTGTCCGCACTCCCGCCCAGCGCCGACCGCCCCGCCGCCACCGCCACCGGGCCCGCGTCAGGGGGCGCCTCCTCCGAGTCGTCGCCCGGGGCGCCGTCAGTCACGGCGCCGTCGGTCACGGACGTCCAGCGGGCTCCGGCACGTCGGGAGGGGGGCGCCACGCCTGCTCCGCCGCCGTCCTCCCCGGCCGGCGCACCGGCTGGGGACGCACCGCTGCTCGGGCCGGCCGACGTCCAGCGGCGCCTTGCCACCCCGGCCGCGCCGCCCGCCGCGCCCGTCGCCGGACCCCTCGACGGCCCCATCGGACCGCTGGTGACGCCCCCTCAGGCGCCCGGCAGCGCCCGCACGTCGGCGTCGGACGTGCCGGCGCCCGGTTCCGGACCCACCACGGTGCCGACGCCCGCCCCCGCGGTCGGCCTGGCGTCCGGGCCGGTCACCGGGGCGAGAGCCGACACCGCGCGCCCGGTCGCCGTCACCGCGAGCGGTAGCGCGCACACCCCTGCCGCCCACGGCGCCCCCGGCACCGCGGCCGGCCGGGCGGCCGCGACGGCGACCCGGGCGGGCTCGCCCGGCGCCTTTCCGCTCACCGTGGCCCGTTCCGCCGTCGCGGCCGCATCCCGGACCGTCCCGCTGCTCGCCGGCCGCCCGCTCACCCTGAGCACGCGGGCCCCGGAGGGCGCGGAGCCCCGTGCCACGGCCCCGTCCCGCGGCCGTCCCGTGGTGGCGGCGCGCTGGCCGAGCACACCGGCCGACGCACCCGGCGACACCACCCGGCCCGCCGAACCACCGGCCCGGCGCGAGGACGCCGGACGGACCCCGGGCCGTATGGAGCCACCGGTTCAGCGCAGCACCGCCGGAGCGTCCGCCCCGGCCCCCGCGCGGACCGCCGGACCGGCAGCGCACCCGGCGCCGTCGACGGCCCACCAGACCTCTCACGTCGCACCGCACCCGGTGCCCTCCACGCCCCACCGGACCTCTCACGTCGCGCCGCACCCGGCGCACCACAGGTCCAACGCCCCCGCGGTGCCGTACGTCCAGCGGGTGGCGGCCGATGCCGTCCCACCGCACGTGCCGGGCGCGGGGCCGCGGGCCGGTGGACCGTCCGATGGGGCGCCGCGCCTCCCGGACGCCGTCCGGGGCGTCCCCGTCGTCCGTCCCGCTCCGCCGGGGGCGTCCGCGGCCGGTGCGCCCGTCGCCGTACCGGCGCACTCTCTTCCGGTCACGACACCGCAGACCCCGCCGCTCGCGGACCGTCCGCCGCCGGCCCCGGTGTGGCCCGCGCCGGTGGCCCGCGCACGGGTCGCGGTGCCGGGCACGGCCGCGCCCGTGCAGCGCGACGCCACCGGCGCCGCCGGGTCCGTCCGGGGCGTACCGGCGAAGGAGACGCCGGCGCGCGGCCGGCCACGGTCGGCGTCGACGGGCTCGCTCCCGCCCTCCGCCCCCGCCCCCGCCCCCGCCGCCACCGGTGTGGGCAAGGCGGCGGCCCGTCGCCCCGAGAGCCCGCCGCCCGAGGCCGGTCTCGACCTGGACGACCTGGCGCGGCGGCTCATCGACCCCGTGGCCCGGCTGCTGCGCGCCGAACTGCGCCGCGGCCGGGAGCGCACCGGCCGGCCCTATGACGGACGCCGCTGAGGAACCGCCCGCGACGCACACCGACAGCCCCCGCGCACCGCACGACGCACGACGCACGACCGACGACCCCCGACTGGCAAGTGACGAGGAATGACCGACAGCATCTTCGCGACGAGCGTGTTCTTCCGGCTCGCGATCGGCGGCAGTGATCTGGGCGCCTTCAACACCTGCTCCGGCATGGGCGCCGAGGTCGAGATGGAGACCTACGCCGAAGGGGGCAACAACGGCTTCACCTGGCAGCTCCCGAGCCGTGTGTCCTGGTCGAACATCACGCTGACCCGTCCGGTCACCGCGGACACCGCGAAGATCGCCCGCTGGCTCGACGAGACGCTGAAACGGGTGGAGCCCAAGGACGGCGAGATCGTGGCGCTGAGACCGGATCTGAGCCGGATCATCAGCTGGCAGGTCCTCGGGATCGTCCCCGTGCGCTGGCAGGGCCCGTCCTTCGACCCCGCCAGTTCCCAGGCGGCCATCGAGACCCTGGAGATCGCCCACCAGGGACTGCGCCCCTCCTGACCGGCCCGGGACGCCGTCCCACCCGTCCACGACCGCCGCCCGTCCCCGGAAAGGAAGCCACGGCATGTTCTCAGCGGTCCGCTCCAGCCGGGCCCGGGCCCAGCTCACCCTGAAGGAGCCCCCGACCTCCGTCGGCGCCAAGCCGGGCGGGACGATCGCCCAGCTCGACCTCCAGTTCAACCCGTCCACGCTCCAGCTGAGCAAGACCACCGAGTGGCGGCGCACCCCGTCCCGGATGGCCGGGCAGTCGGCGCTGCCCGAGTTCGTCGGCAGCGGCCCGCGCGAGCTGAGCCTGGAGGTGTTCCTGGACGCCACCGCCACCCACGACGACTCGGTGGAGCTGGCGGTGGAGACGCTGATGGAGGCGTGCGTGCCGACTCCGGCCAGCCTCGGCCGCAAGAAGCCGGCCAGCCCGTGGGTGCGGTTCGAGTGGGGTACGGCGCGCACCACCTCGTTCGACGGCGTGCTGTCGAGCCTGTCGGTGACGTACACGCTCTTCGACGTGGACGGCAGGCCGCTGCGGGCCACGTGCGCGCTGTCCATCGAGGAGGCGAGCGTCGACCCGCCGGGGCAGAACCCGACGTCCGGGTCGCGCACCGCCCGCAGCACGCACACCGTGGTCGCCGGCGACAGCCTCGCGCTGCTGGCGTGGCGGGAGTACGGCGACGCGACGGCCTGGCGGGTCATCGCGGAGGCCAACGACATCGACGACCCGATGGCGCTCGTGCCCGGCACCGAACTGGTGGTGCCCGGGCTGCGCGACGCCGGGGCCGAGGAGGAGCAGTGACGACACCCGAGGCCCGGGGCGGCCGGTCGTTCGCGGCGGACCCCGTCATCGAGACGCCCGGCGAACTCCCGCGGATCTGGGCCGCGCAGCTGGTGAGCTGCGTGGTCGACGAGAACATGGGGCTGCCGGACGCGGCGGTGCTCACCTTCCGCGACCCCGACCACGAATTCCTCCGGGCGACCGGCATCACCATCGGCACGCCCGTGCGGGTGTCGGTGGTGACCGTCTCCGGGCAGGCGCGGGAGCGGCTGTTCGACGGCGAGGTGACCGGCCTGGAGGTCGACCGCGACCGCACCGGCTCGTTCACGGTGGTGCGCGCCTACTCCCGGGCACACCGCCTGCAACGGGGCCGCAAGGTCGTGGCGTACCGCAACATGACGGCGGAGGCGATCGTACGCAAGGTGGCCGCGGGCGCCGGGCTGGCGTGCGGCCGGGTCGAGGCGGCGCCCGTCACCTACGGGCAGCTGTCGCAGGCCAACGTCTCCGACTGGGACTTCCTGCAGTACCTGGCGCAGGAGAGCGGCGCGCAGGTGCACGTCGACGACAAGGGGCTGCTGCACTTCGCACCGCCGCAGAAGGCGTCGGGGGCGCCCGCGCCGTCCACCTCGGCCACCCGGAATCCGATGGTGCTGGAGTACGGGCGCAATCTGCTGGCGCTGCGGGCCTCGCTGTCGGCCGCGGACGGCGCCTCGCAGGTGGAGGTGCGCGGCTGGGACGTCACGACGAAGCGGCCGCTGGTGGCCCGCGCGCCGTCGGTGGAGAGCGACACGGTGGTGCCGGGGCTGAGCCCGGCGCTGAGCGCGCGGTTCGGCAGGTCGTCGAAGCTCACCGTCACGGACACGCCGTACCGGACGCAGGCGGAGACGACGGCCGCGGCGGACGCGACGGCCGCCCACGTCAGTGCCTCCTTCGGCGAGCTGGAGGCCGTGGTGGAGGGCAACCCGCGGCTGCGGGCGGGCCTGCCGGTCGCGCTCGGCAACGTCGGGCAGGCGTTCTCCGGCCGGTACACGGCGACGGCCGTCCAGCACGTCCTGGAGCCGCACGGCGGGTACCGGACGACGGTCTGGGTCAGCGCCAGCCCGGACCGCTCCCTGACCGGCCTGGTGACCGGGGCGAACGCCCCGGCCCGCAGCCCGCGCATGCCAGGTCTGGCGATCGGCGTGGTGACGGACGTACGGGAGCCGGGCGGTGCGCAGAGCGGCGCCGTACGGCTGAAGTTCCCCTGGCTGGACGACACCTACGTCACGGACTGGGTGCGGACCGTGCAGTGGGGCGGCAAGGGCGGCGGGGGAGTCGTCAGCCCCGAGGTCAACGACGAGGTGCTGGTGGGCTTCGATCAGGGGCTGCTGGACAGCCCGTACGTCATCGGCGGCCTGTACAACGGCGTGGACACCCCCTCGGCGCACGACGTGCCCCTCGTCGACGGCACCAGCGGCCGGGTCAACCGCCGTTCCCTCGTGTCGCGTTCGGGACACCGGGTGGAGCTCCTCGACGCCCGGGCGCCGGGTCCCTCCGGCGTCCGGCTGCGCAGTGCCGACGAGCGCCTCGAGGTGTTCCTGGACGACCGGCGGGACCGGATCGAGCTGACCGTGTACGCCGGCCGGACCCGGCAGGCGCTGACCTCCGTACGGCTCGACAGGAAGGGCATCACGCTGGATGCCGGCCGGGGTGACGTGAGCGTGTCCGGCCGCAATGTGGACATCCAGGGCCGGGTCGGCGTGAACGTCGCGGGCCGCAAGGTCCGCGTGTCCGGCAGTTCGGAGGTCACCGTCGACGGCGGCCTGCTGGGCGTCCTGAAGGCCAAGCTCATCCGCATCAACTGAGCCCGCGCACCCGTCGACCCGTCCGCACCCTCGTCAAGCACCCACACAACCTCGACCCACCCCGCACACCCGCCCACCACCCGCACATCCCTCGACCCACCTCCTCGATCGACCCACCCCCTCGACCGACCCGCACCCCTCGACCGATCCACCCCTCGACCGATCCCGTGCACCGTCCGGGCGGTCGGACCGACGAAAGGAGCGCCGCATGCCGGCCGCAGCCCGCAGCGGTGACCCCACCAACCACGGCGGCGTCATCGCCACCCCGCCGCCCGGCGCCGCCAGGGCGGTCGCGACCGTGCTCATCGGTGGCCGACCCGCCGCCGTGGTGGGCAGCCTGCACACCTGCGCCGTGCCCCCGCACCTGGCGCTGGGCCCGGGAAACGTGATCATGCCGGACCCGGCGGCCCTCGCCCGCAGCCGCGTCCTCATCGGCGGGCTGCCGGCCGCGCGCGTGCGCGACAAGACCTCGTGCGGGGCGATGATCTCGGCCGGCCACCCGACCGTGCTGATCGGGGGCGAGTGATGAGCGAGCGGTTCATCGGCCGCGGCTGGGCGTTCCCGCTGCGCGTCGGACCGACCGGCGGGATCGCCATGGTCGAACGGGAACGGGAGATCGAGGAGGCCATCCGGCTCGTCCTCGGCACCGCGCCCGGAGAGCGCCCGATGCGCCCCGAGTTCGGCTGCGGCATCCACGAGTACGTCTTCGCGCCGGGCGACGGCGCCACCGCTGGCCGCATCGCCCGGCAGGTGCGCGAGGCACTGGAGCGCTGGGAGCCGCGCATCGCGGTGGACGACGTGGTGGTCGCCTACGACGCGGTCGAGGCCGGGACCCTGTACATCGACGTGCACTACACCCTGCGTTCCACCAACGACCGGCGCAACCTGGTCTTTCCCTTCTACACGATCCCCTCCGAGGAGGGGGCCGAGGAATGGGGCGCCGCCTGATGGCCCTGCCCTCCCCCAACCTGGACGACCGGCGCTTCCAGCAGCTCGTCGACGAGGCGAAGCGGTACGTGCAGCAACGCGCCCCGGAGTGGACCGACCACAACGTCTCCGACCCGGGCGTCACCCTGATCGAGACGTTCGCCTACCTGGTCGACCAGTTGCTGTACCGGCTGAACCGGGTGCCGGACAAGAACTACACCGCGTTCCTCGACCTGCTCGGCATCCGTCTGTTCCCGCCGGCGGCGGCCGTCGCCGACGTCGACTTCTGGCTGTCCGCGCCGCAGCCCGACACGGTGACGCTGCCCGCCGGCACCGAGGTGACCACGGCCGGCGGCGAGGCCGACGCGGCCGTCACGTTCACCACCACCGACGAACTGCGCATCGTGCCCAGCGAACTGGTCCGGCTGGTCACCGCGCCCCGCACCGGCGAGCAGAGCGACCGTACCGGCGAACTCGCCGAGGGCCGGGACGTGCCCGCGTTCCAGGCGGCGCCGGAGGCGGGTGACGCGCTGCTGTTCGGTCTGCCGGCGGCGGTGCCGCGCTGCGTGGTCGCCGTGCGCCTGGACAGCCGGGTCGAGGGCATCGGCGTGGACCCGCGCCAGCCCCCGCTGGTGTGGGAGGCGTGGGACGGCTCCGGCTGGCGGATCTGCGAGACCGGCGAGGACTCCACCGGAGGCCTGAACCGCCCCGGCGAGGTCATCGTGTACGTACCGGCCGGGCATACGGCGTCCGTGATCGGCGGCGTCCGGGCCGGCTGGCTGCGCTGCCGGGTCACCCGGCCGGAGCCCGGCCAGCCGTTCTACTCCGAGTCCCCGACGGTCCGTGAGGCGTCGGTGTTCACGGTGGGCGGCACCATGACGGTCGAGCACGCGGAGACCGAGACCGACGTGCCGCTCGGCACCTCCGAGGGGGTCGCCGGGCAGACGTTCCGCATCGGCCGCCCGCCCGTCCTCCTCGACCGGGAGCCGCCCGTGGTGGAGGTGTCCTCCGCCGACGGCTGGCAACGCTGGGACGTCGTCGAGCACTTCGGCCGCTCGCGACCGGCCGACCGGCATGTCCGGGTCGACGCCACCACCGGCGAGTTCACGTTCCCGCCCGCGCTGCGCGAAGCCGACGGCACCCTGCGCCAGTGCGGCGCGGTGCCGCCCAAGGGCGCCGTCGTGCGGGTGGCCCGCTACCGCACCGGCGGCGGGCCCGCCGGGAACGTCGCCCGCGGCGCGATCTCCGTCCTGCGCAGCTCCGTCCCGTACATCGCCCGGGTCGTGAACCGGGAGGCGGCGAGCGGCGGCGTCGCCGGGGAGACCGTCGCCAACGCCAGACTGCGGGCGCCGGACGCGCTGCGCATGCAGGAACGCGCGGTCACCGCCGACGACCACGAGACGATCGCCCGCCAAGCCGCCCCCTCCCTGCGCCGGGTGCGCTGCCTGCCCGCCGGGGGAGCGGGCGCGGTACGGGTCCTGGTCGTGCCGGACGCGGTCGCCGACGAGGGCGACGACCGGCTCCGCTTCGAGCAGCTCATCCCGTCCGACGAGGTCCTGCGGGCGGTCACCGCGCAGCTCGACGAACGCCGGCTGATCGGCACCCGGCTCGTCGTTGAACCGCCCGTCTACCAGGGCGTCACCGTCGTCGCCCGGCTCGCCGCGGCGCCCGCCGCCACGGACCGCGTCCGCGACGCCTGTCTCGCCGCGCTGTACCGCCACCTCAACCCGCTGACCGGCGGCCCCGACGGCGCCGGCTGGCCCTTCGGCCGGCCCGTCCAGTACGGCGACGTCTTCGGTGTGCTGCAACGCGCCGCCGGTGACGCGTTGGTCGAGGAGATCCTGCTGTTCCCCGCCGACCCCGTCACCGGGCGGCGCGGGGCGCCGACGGACCGCATCGACGTGGCCGCCGGCGCACTGGTCTTCTCCTACCAGCACCAGGTCGTGGTCACCGCGGTGGAAGCGCAGGACCGGGGGGAGGTGCGGGGATGAGCGCGTCCGCCACCGCCGCACGGACGGGGGTCCGCCGGTGAGCCGCGCCGCGATACCCGGGCTGCCGAGCCGGTACCCGATCGGCGGGCACCTGCCCGCACTGTACGCCGACGACGACTTCGCGCAGCGTTTCACCGCCGGACTGGACACCGTCCTCGCCCCGGTGTTCGCCACGCTCGACAACCTGCCCGCCTATCTGGACCCGCGGGTGGCCCCGGCCGACTTCCTGACCTGGCTGGGGTCCTGGGTGGGCGCCGCCGACGATCCGGCGTGGCCCGTGGAACGACGCCGCGAGGCGGTCGGCCGCGCCATGGAACTGCACCGGTGGCGCGGCACCCGGCGCGGTCTCGTCGAAGCGCTGCGGCTCGCCCTCGGTGTGCACGCCGAGGTCACCGGTGACGGCGCCGCGGTGTGGTCGGCCACCCCGGGCGCCGACATGCCGCCACCCCCCGCCGAGGTCCTGGTCCGGGTGTGGCCCGGAGAAGGCGGGCAGGTGGACCCGGACCGGGTCCAGGAGGTGCTCACGGCCATGTGCCCCGTGCACACCGTCTGCCGCCTGGAGATCCTGCCCGGCCCGCCCACCGACGACGAAGGGAGGTGACGCCGTGCGCGCCTGTCCCGCGTGCGGGGCGTCCAACGACCCCACCGACGACTTCTGCGGCAACTGCGGCGCGTACCTGGGCTGGTCGGACCGCCCGGCCGCCGAGCCGACCGTACCGGCTCCCGGCGAGCCGTCGTCGCCGGACCCCGAGGAGCCGCCGACGGCCGAGCCGCCGCGCGGTGGATCCGCGCCGCGGCCGTCCCCGACCGAGACCGCGACGGCACCGGAGGCCACCCCGTCGCCGGCGACGGGTGACCGGACGGCGCCGCTCACGGCCGGTGACCGGTCCCCGGCCTCCACCGGCGCAGACGGCGCGCCCCCGCCCGAACCGGACCCGCCCGCCACGCCACCCGCGTCCGCGCCGCCCGCCGCCCGTGTGCCGCACACCCGACGCAGGGGCCACGGCCCCGCCGGGGCGGGGGACCTGACCACGTCTCCCGCCGCGGACCCGGCCCCGGCCGCCCCTCCCTCCCGGCCACCCGTGGGACCGAGCGCTCCCATGCCCGCCCCCGCCCCGGTCCAGCCGGTGCTCCCCGCCAAGCCGGTGGCCCCCCGTCCCGTCGTACGGCCGGTGGCAGCGGCCGACGACGTGACGGGGCCGCCCTGCCCTTCCTGCGGGGTGCCCAATCCACCCGGCCGCCGCTTCTGCCGGCGTTGCGCGGCCCCGCTGGACCCCGTCGCGCCGCCCGAGGCGCTGCCCTGGTGGCGGACCGTGTGGCCGTTCCGCCGCGGGGTGCGGTCGGGATCGGGAAGGGCGGTGCGGCTGCTGGTGATCCTGGCCGTGGTCTCGGCCCTGTGCGCCGGCGGTTTCCTGCTGCTCCCGGCCGGACAGGCCCTGTTCGAGGACACGCGGGACAAGCTGGGCGACGCCCGGCAGGTCACCCCGGCACGGACGACGGCGAGCGCCGAATCCCCGGGGCACCCGGTGGCGAACACCACCGACGGCGTGAGCAACAGCTACTGGGCCGCACCCGCGGCGGGCGCGACGGTGACGTACACCTTCGGCACGCCGTTCCGGCTGGTCGACGTCATCGTCACGAACGGCTCCTCCTCGGACCCGCAGGAGTACGCCGGCGAGGCGCGCGCCCTGCGCATGGACCTGGTGGTGACGACCCGTGACGGCGAGCAGCACCGCAGCGAACTCACCCTGGCCGACAAGCCGGGCCCGCAGACGTTCCCCACCGGGTTCAGCGACGTCCACATGGTCAGTCTGACCCTGCGCTCCCCGGCCGGCCTGGCACCGGGTCACCGACTCGCCCTCGCCGAGGTCGAGTTCTTCCAGCGCGCCTGACACCGCCGGCGGCACGACTCGACGTACCCGCATCGGGCAGCCGCGGCTGCCCTCATCGCGGCGCAGAGACGTGCGGACGGCTTGGAGTCCGTGGCGAGAACGTGGCCCGGTTCTCCGCCCCCGGGCGGCACCCTCAGCCGATGGTCACCACCCGTGCCCAGGCCGGCGGTTTGTCCGGGACGTACTCCGTGTCGTCCTCATGGACCGGGCGGGAGGGGCGGGGGAAGAGGCCGACGACAGTGCGGCAAGGCGGCTGTTCGCTGGGCCACGGGGTCTGGCCGTCCGTGAGGGCGACGACGACGTCCGGGCGGGGCCGGGACCGCAGGGCCTTGTCGAATCCGGCGCGCAGGTCCGTGCCCCCGCCGCCGATCAGCTCGATGTTCTCGGCACGGCAGATGGGTACGGCGATCCTGGCTGCCGCGTCGCACGAGAGGACCGAGACCAGGTCGCGCCGCCCACCCACCGCCCGGGAGATCGCGGCGACCTCCAACAGCGCGCTGCCCAGCTCGGCGTCGCTCACCGACCCGGAGGTGTCGATCACCACGCAGACCCGGGGCGGCGTACGGCGCAGGCTCGGCAGCACCACCCCGGGGACGCTCACGGAGCGCCGGGACGGGCGCCGGTAGCTGTGGTTTTCCCCCGCTCCCGGGGCGCCCGCCGCCGAGCGGATCGCCGCGCCCAGCAACTGCCGCCACGGCTGCGGCGGGTGGAATGCCGCGTCGGCCCAGCGGCGCCACCCTTGGGGCGCGTCGCCGGCTTTGCCCTTGATGCCCTCGGCCACCCGGAAGCGGACCGCGTCGCGCTGCTGCCTGCTCAGCCCGTGGGCCCCGTCGGCGCCCAGTTCCCACGGCCGCTCCTGGCCGTCGGCGCCGCTGCCGCAGTCCAGCCAGGCGAGTTCCGCGGTGAGGGAGGACATGGAGGCCATCCGCAGGTATTCCTCCATCAGCAGTTCGTCGGGCAGCCGCAGCAGGGAGGGCAGTACCGCCCCGGCAGGCCGGGGCAGTCCCTCGTCGTAGATGTCGTCGTTGATCTCGAAGTCGGCGGCGATGTTCCGTCGCAACCGCTCGCCCGGCCCGTGCTCGTCGTGTTCCCGCGCGTAGCGCTCGCCACGCCCGTGGTGGTCACGCAGGAGGTGGGAGACCTCGTGGACCCATACGCCCGCCAGCTCCTCCACGGGGGTGCGGGCCACGAACGCGGGCGAGACGTAGCAGCGCCAGTACGCGTCGACCGCCATGGTCGGCACCGAGGGGTCCTCCACGACATGCAGCGCGAACAGGGCATCGGCCAGGTAGGGGCGGACCTTCACCGCGTGCAGCCGGGCGGCCAGTAGTTTCTCCCGGTCCAGCCGGAGGGCGGGCGTCCTGACCGGTTCCCCGGAGCCCGGCGACGACGACGCCGGTGCGGCCCCCTCCACGCGCAGAGGCGGGAGGGGAGACGGAGGACGGGGCGCCGGGCGCGCGGGCTCGGGCCGTGGCACGGGACGAGGTGCCGGGCGCGCAGGCGCGGTCGCAGAGGCCCGGCGCGGTGACGCTGGTGAAGGTGCCGGAGGCGGCACCGGACCTCGCGTGGCCCCCGTCATCGGCTCGCCCCCGCCACCCGACCGGGCCGGGGCGCCCTGACCCGTTCCACCGACTCATCCGCGCGGCGGGCGAGACCGATCACCACGGTGAGCCGTTCCACCGCCTCCGGTACCTCCCAGTCGTCGCGCCGCAGCGCGGCCAGGGTGGTCGCCGGGGCGACCAACAGGTCCGGGGCGCCGGTCTCCAGCGCCCGGACCAGGACCGCCCAGGCGGCCTCCCACCGCTGCCGCTCCGGGCGGGCCCCGACGGCGGCGATCACCGCCTCCAGTGCCGCCTGCCGCAGGTCGCCCCGCTCGGGCAGGTCGGCGGCGGCCGGGTCGGCGAGCAGCGTCTCGGGGTCCGGAAGGTCCATGCGGTCCAGGTGGGCGAGGAGTTCGAGGCCGGGGCCGTCGCCCACCGCGCCCCGCACCAGCAGCGCCAGCACCTCGCGGGAGACCGCGGCCGCCGTGCCGAAGGCCAGCAGGGTCAGCGCAGCTTCCCAGCTGCGAGGCGAGGGCCAGGCGCCGCCGCGCCGGGTCTCCGTGCTGGGCAGCCGGTGGATGAGCGTGGGCCGGACCTCAAGGAAGCCGCAGACCGCGCGCCGGGCGAAGGTGACGGCCTCCGGCAGGCGTTCCGGGTCCAGTCGGGGCAGTCTGGCGCGGGGCCACACCCCGCCCAGTCCGCGCACGACCACGTCCCGGTCGTGCACCCAGTACAGATGGACGAAACGGTTGGCCAGCGGAGGGCTCAACTCCCATCCGTCCGCCGCGGAGGCGCGCGGATTGGCGGCGGCCACGATCCGTACGCCGGACGGCAGTTGCAGGGCTCCGACCCTCCGTTCCAGAACCACCCGCAGAAGTGCGGCCTGGACGGCCGGGGTGGCGGTGGACAGCTCGTCGAGGAAGAGCAGCCCACGGCCGGCGCGCACCAGCTCCACAGCCCACTGCGGCGGCGCCATGGGCACTCCGCGCACTTCCGGGTCGTCGCCGACGATGGGCAGCCCGGCGAAGTCGGACGGCTCGTGGACGCTGGCGATCACGGTGGTCAGCGGCAGGTCCAGGGAGGCGGCGAGCTGTGTGAGGGCCGCGGTCTTGCCGATGCCCGGCTCGCCCCAGAGCAGCACGGGCAGGTCGGCGGCGACGGCGAGGGTGAGCGCTTCGAGCTGTTCGTCGGGGCGGGGCTCGGTGGTGGTCGTGCGCAGTAGGCCGAGGAGGTCGTCGGCGAGAGCGAGCTGGGTGACGGTCGGGGAGGCGCCGGGGGCGGCGGGGACGGACATGGGCAGCAGGGTGCTGGCGGTCATGGGCATCACCTGGGGTGTGAGCAGGGAACGGAACAGCGCGGGACGGGCTGTTCCGGAAGTCGTCGGGGCTTACGGCGCCGAACGCCGGCGCGGAGCTGACGAGTTCGCGGTGTCAGCCGGGCAGGCCGGTGCGCGGTCGGCCCCGTGCGGCCCGCTTGCTGCGCATCGCGGGCGGCATACGGCGGTCGAGACGGGGCCTGTGGCCCGCATCGCCGCGTTCCCCGCCCTGCACGGTCCCGCCTTCGGCGGTGGGGGCGGCCGGGTGCACGGCGACCAGTCCGGAGCGGAAGAGTCCGTGATCGATGCGGCGTGCCGCGGCCGACTGCAGTGCGTCCCGGAGCGGTCCGTCGCGCAGCACAGCGGCACGGCCGAGCAGTCCTTCGACCACGGCCAGCGCCCCGGTGACGTCACCGTGACGGAGCCGTTCCCGGACGGCGGGCAAAGCCTCCGGTTCGCGGTGCACCGCATCGATGGCCCGCAGGCAGGGCAGTGCCGGTCCGCCGAGGGCCACGAGCAGTGCTTCCCGGCGCAGTTGGGCCGGATCGTGGTCGACGGCCGTCAGCACCCCGTCCCGCAGGGCGATCCGGTGGGTCTGCCCCCGGCATTCCACCCGGTGCGGGTCACTTGTCCCGGCCTCCGTGGCGGCCTCGGGTGCGGAGCCGGACGGCACCGGCAGGGCCGCGGCGACCAGTGGGTGCAGCCGCCCGGCCGGAACCAGTCCGGCCCGCAGCAGTTCCAGATCCGGCAGGACACGGGAGGCGGCCTCCGGCAGCACCGGGAGCGCCGAGGCCTCGTGCACGGGCAGCGGCTCCCGCAGCGGCCGGAG
Source organism: Streptomyces sp. NPDC014801 (assembly GCF_043082085.1). Taxonomy (NCBI): domain Bacteria; kingdom Bacillati; phylum Actinomycetota; class Actinomycetes; order Kitasatosporales; family Streptomycetaceae; genus Streptomyces; species Streptomyces sp. NPDC014801. Next base: position 56,746 of record NZ_JBIBXG010000018.1, read on the forward strand.
GGCGGGGACGTGGCTGTCGTCGGGGGCGGCGAGTTCGAGCACGGCGCGGCTGCGGGCATCGAGCCGGACGGTGAACGCCCCACGGGACCGCCCTTCGGCGCGCAGCAGCAGTTCCGCCTCGGCGGCCCAGCGCTCCACCGCCCAGGGGGCCTCGAACGCGCCGGTCCGGCCGAGCTCCGGGAGCGGTCCGAACGGCGCCGCCCGGGCTGTCCCGTGGGCGCCGCAGCGCCGGGCCAGTTCACCGCAGCGTGTGACGTCCCACAGGTGCCGGTGCAGGTCGAGCCGGAAACGCCGGTCGGGATGCGGGTGCGGATGGTGCCGCGGAGTGTCGCGCACCAGTCCCTCCCACAGGGTGAGGGACATGCGCTGTCCGGCGTCCGCCCGGACAGGTGGGGTGCGCACCACCAGCTCGAGCGGGCCGCTGCCGTGGGTGGCGTACCGGGCGAGCGTGAGGGTGAGGCCGGGCCGCAGCAGCCCGTACGGGGCGACGCGGGGCATGTGCCAGCGCAGCAGATCCGGCGAAAGCCGGCGCAGGTCCGCGCGGAGGCGTCTGACCAGGTCGGTGCCGTGGCGGTGGCGCACGGCGCTCAGATCGAGATCGACGTCGATCCGGGCGGCGGCACAGGCCCCGGCCCAGTCTCCGGCCGCGCGGCGTGCGGTCGCGGTCTCGATCATGGACGGTGGCACGGCGTACTGACGTACACGCTGCCACATCAGCAGGCGGGGAGGGATGTCGTTCGCGGTGTGATGTGCCATCAGCACTCACCCGAAGCGAACGATTCCCCCCATCCATACGAGGAGTAGGTGATCATCTCCGTCAGCGTAACCCTTCCGAAGACGATCCGGCAGTCCCTTTTCCGGACCACGCGCCGCGGACCAGCGCGGTGTTGGCTTGTGCAGAGGAGAGGCGAGAGCGGGTGGTACATCCGCCCCGGACGCTCCAAGGTACAAAGGCCCGGACGGCGCCGACCTCGCCATCGAGGGCGCCGTAATTCCCGATGCCGTCGCCCAGGGCCTCGCCCTGGCCCGTAGGGGCGGTGCCAGGTCGTTCGCGGGGCTCAAGCCACAGAACCCAGCCAGTGGCAGGCTCCATCTGTGTCGGCCGGGGCCGCTCTTCGCCCCCCACTCAGTCGCCCTTCAAGGGACTGGGGAAGTTCAGCGAGCGAGGGGACGTCAATGAGCTTGGCTGCCTGTCGCGGCGGAGCATGTCGAAAAGGCGATGGAGTGGATCGCAGCCGAAGTCACCCCGCGACTCACCTGATGCCGTAGCGGGGGAGGCCGCCTGGTTGATCAAGCCGCCGCGTGGAGGAGGCGTCCGAGCCGGCGGATGCCCTTCGCGCTCGGCTGAGGCGAGATGGGCGTAAGCAGGGCCGGGTCGGCCTTGGGGTGGTGCCCGAGCCGGTCGGCATCATCGACGGGGACGGCATGGCGCGGGCCGAGGAGCGGTACGGCCGGTTGGACGTGCCGACGAGCAACACGGCGGTCACCCGAGTGACCTGGGAGTGGTCCGGCGACGCGGATCTGCGGCCGGTCCGGGAGACGAGGGCCGGCTGCTCCTCGGTGTCGCTCCTGGCTACCTCGAGCCGGAAATGGCCGCGGTGGGTGTGCGGCTTTCCGAGCGGGGCGGCCGCACCGACGAGTACCTGGACGCGATGCGGCAGTTGTGGAACGAGCCGCAGCCGGCGTTCCACGGCCGCTATGCGAACTTCGAACGCGTCGACGCATATCCGCGCCCGGTGCGTCCCGACGGCCCGCGGATCATGATCGGCGGGCACAGCCCGGCCGCGTACCGGCGGGCGGTCCTCAAGGGGCACGGCTGGATCGGCAACGGCAGCTCTCCGGAGGACCTGGAAACCCACCTCGAAGGTCTGCGCAAAGCCGTGGCGGAGGTGTCCCGGCCGGCGCAGCTGGGCCGTTTGGAGATCAACTTCATGCAGATCAACCCCGTCGAGGTGGACGCGGACAGCGCGCGGCGCTACGCGGAACTCGGAGTGGACCGGCTGCTGGTCTACCCGCTGCCGCTGGAGGACCCGGCCGAGGTGAGCGCGTTTCTGCAACGGCACGCCGATCTCACACGCTGACCGAGAGCGTTTCGGCGCAGTCGTGTGACGTGGGCGATCGGAGGTCCGTTCGCCGATCGCCCACGAGCGAAGTCGCTTCCAGCGGCCCCGGCAGATGCGGTCGACGAGCACCACGAGCGCGGTGATGCGGTACCCGCGTCAGGCATGCCGCGGCGCCCGTCTGATGGTCCGATAGCACTGCGGGCAGGACCGGGGCCTGCTGTGCAGGCTCGCCGTCGAACAAGTCGGCAGCGGCGCGCTGGGGGAAGGGGCCGGCCGTCGGACTCGGGTGCGGCGGGTCCGTGCGCGACTCCGCTCGCGCATGAGAGCAGTCGGCCGTCCGGCCGGCCGCTGTGGCCGAGCCCGTCCGCGAGCGGTCGGGGGAGGGGGGCGGTGGGTCGCTCAGGCGCGGGAACGGTGGTAGTGGCGGCGGGCGCGATCCCGGTTGCCGCAGTCGCCGGAGCTGCACCAGCGGCGCGTGCCGCTGCGGCTGCGGTCCAGGAAGAACCATCCGCAGCCCGGGCCCTCGCAGCGCCTGATCCGCTGCACGAGCGGACTGGCGAGGAGTTCGTCGGCCTGCAGGGCCAGGGCATGGGCCAGGTCCTCGAAGGCGGTCGCCCGTACCTGCCAGCGCAGCGGCAACACCGGTGGCAGCTCGGCCTCCTGACGGGCCCTCACGATCGACCGGCGCAGGATCTCCCAGGGACCGTCCGGCAGCGGGCTGCGCTCGGTCAACGCGTCCAGCACCTCCCAGAGGGCGCTCCGCAAAGTCTCCAGCCCGGCGAGATCGTACGAGGAGCGGGACGGATCATCCAGTTCCTCGCCGTCGGCCCCCGCGGCCCGCGCGCTCTGTTCACCGCAACCGCTTCGTTCGTCGGGCACGGTCGGGTGCGGCAGCTTCGTGGCTTCCTTGGCGGGGAACAGTCCGACACGGCCGGCCCAGCGGATCCAGGCCTCGACGCCTTCCACGCGGGCGACGCGGCGGTGGGGGTCCGTGCGCCAGGCGACGGTGTTCGCGAAGTCGAGGACGGGGTGTCCGCCGACAAGGGCCACCTCGGCATGGGTGGGGCGCGCCGCCGGTCCCTTGCCGGTCGTGTCCTGGGCTCTGTTCACCTGCACCAGCCTAACCACCCCCTATCTAATGGTCATAGGCGCTTATGGCTGTTAGGTTGTGCTTATGTTCAAGCAAGTTCCCCCGCACGAAGGCGCGTTACCCCGACAAGGACTGCGCGCGGGACTGCGCGTCGGGTGCACCCTCGGGACGGCTTCGTTCCTGCTGGCGGTGAGCTTCGGGGCGATCACGCAATCGCAGGGGTGGGCCGCTGCCGGCGCCGTCCTCTGCTCGATGGCCGTCTTCTCCGCTTCGGCACAGTTCGCGCTCGTCTCGACGCTCGGCGCGGGAGGCGGGGTGGCCTCGGCCGTCGTCGCCGCCGCCCTCGTCAACGCGCGTTTCCTGCCCATGGGTGTGGCGGCCTCCGGTTCCCTGCGCGGAGGGCGGTTGCGCCGGGCCGCGGAGGCCCAGGCGGTGGTGGACGGCTCGTGGGCCGCCGCGCACCTGGGGGGAGGCCGCTTCGACCGACGGGTGCTCTTCGCTGCCAGCGCCGTCCAATGGGGCCTGTGGGCCGCGGGCACGGCGCTCGGTGTGGTGCTGGCGCCCAGCCCCCATCTGCTGACCTCTCTCGGCCTGGACGTCGTGGCGCCCGCCATGTTCCTGTTCCTCCTTCTCGACGCGCCCGGGGCCGGCCGTCTCTACTGGACGACCGCGCTGCTGGGCGGAGTCATCGCCGCGGGACTGTCCTTCCTCCTCCCTGCCGGGCCGGCGCTGATCGGGGCTGCTTGCGCCTCCCTGCTGGCCCTGGCACGCCCCGTGCCGAAGGAGGACCGGGGCGGTCCACGCCGGCGGCAGACGAACGATCAGCCCGGAACGGAGCCCTTGCAGTGACCCCCTGGCCGGCCATCGCAGCCGTCGCCGTCCTCAGCTTCGCCCTCAAGGCTGCCGGCCCGACGACGCTCGGCGAGCGCGAGCTGTCCCCTCGAACTCGGGCGGTGATCTCCCTCATGGCTCCCGCCCTGCTGGCAGGACTCGTGACGACCGGTGTCGCCGGTGACAGGTGGCGCACGGTGGACCCCGCTCTCCTGGTGGCCCTGACGGCCGTCCCACTCCTGCGCCGATTCCGGCTGCCCCTGCCGGCCGTCCTCGTCGCCGCGGCCCTCCTGGCCACCGCCGTGCGTGGACTGACGACCTGACCACTCGGAGAGCCGACTCGGTGCCCGGCGGATCTCGACTTGACAGGCAAGGGAGAGCTTGCCCCTTCCGTGGTCGTGGCCGAACACCTTTTCAAAGCCATGGCCGACCCCGCCTGCCGCACCATCCTCGACAAGCTCGCGGCGCAATCCGGGCAGACACTGTTCGAGAGCTGCTCGCGGCTGAGCATGAAACATCAGCTCGGGATCTCGCGCCAGGCAGTCTCCGGCACCTCGCCGTGCTGGAAGCCGCCGGGCTCGTTGAGACCAGGCGGGAGCCCCGCTACAAGTTCCACGACCTGAATTCGGCCCCGCTGCGGCACAGATCACCGAGCGATGGCTCGTGCCCGACGCATCGGGACCGGTGGAGATCGCTCCATAAAGACCTATCTGGCCAGTGTCTTCGTCGACGACCAGGCCAGAGCCCTGCGTTTTTGCACCGAGGTCCTCGGCTTCGTGAAGAAGCACGACGTCCCGGTGGGCCCGCGCACTCTCGTGGAGGTTGCAGGGTGGCGGGCCGCCGGTGAGGGCGGCCCGCCCGGCTCACAGGGTCGGCCGCGGGGTCATACCGGGTCGATCACCCAGCGGGACGCCGTGCTGATGGTGGGCTGGAAGACGACCGTGGCCCCCACCCGTCCGTTCGCGTCCAGGTACTTGCCGCTCCAGTTGTGCTGGATGGACTTCGGGCTGCCGGACGTGGTCGTCCACTTCTGGTACGCGCCGCCGTTGCAGGGGAACGTGTAGACGTCCGTGCCGTTCCCGTCGAGGCAGTGGCCCGACGCCGGGTTCCTGAAGACGCCGCCGCTGATCTGCCACACCTGCTTCGCACTGCGGTCGCAGGTGCCGAGTACCAGGTCGCCCTTGCCGCCCGAGATGTTGACCTGGAGGCAGGAGTTGCTGCTGTTGCCGTTGATCACCTGGTAGTTCACGGCCGCCGCCTGGGCCGAGGCCGTTCCGCCGACCAGCAGCGCCGCACCGCATGCGAGCGCCGCCCCCGCGCCGGCGAGTCGGGTGAGGCTTGCCTTGAGTTCCATGGTTGATCCCCTCGTGGAGTTCAGGTCGTTGAGTGCTGTCCGTGCCGCCGTCCACGTTGACGGGTGGCGCCGCTCGGGCGCGGTGGTCCCGGAGGAGCCCGGATCAGCTGGTCGTTTCCGCTGGACGCGCCGCGTCCGAGGGCTCCGGAGTCCGGACGGTTCCGGAGAGCGGAGCGGGGGAAAACCGCGTACATGAGGGAACCTGGCTCACCACAAAGCTGGTTCGTCAACCGGTTGCAGCGGTTGCGCGCGTCCGCGGGCTCACCGGCCCAGGCGCTGTTGCTGGCCCACGACGAGCACAAGGTCCTCACCCGGTCGTCGCTGTCGGACCTGCTGGCGGGCAAGTTCAGCAGACCGCCGCCCTGGGAGCGGGTCGCGGCCTTTGTGACCGCCTGCGTCCGCGCCGCGCACGCCCGCCGGATCGACCTCTCCTGCGAGGAGGAACTCGCGCGGCTGCGGAGCGACCACGCCACGCTCACCGACCTGTTCGAGACCGCTGGCGGAAAGGACCGAGCGCCGGCGGCCCGCCTTCCGGGTCCGCGCCACCGTCCGGCGACCTACCGGCTTCCGCCGCGCAACACCCACTTCACCGGCCGCGACGCCACCTTGCGCGAGTTACGGCAGCGCCTGACCTCGGACGCCGAGGGCGCGATGCAGGTCGTGCACGGGCTGGGCGGCGTCGGCAAGACACAGCTCGCGGTCGAGTATGCCTACCTCTACCGGTCGAAATACCGGTTCGTGGCGTTCGTGGACGCCGAGGACCCCGATCTGGTGCCCTCGCAGTTCGCTTCGCTGGCCCGGGAGCTGGGACTGGCGGAGGTGACCTCGGAACAGGTCGTCCCCCGGGTCTACGGCGAACTGCGGGACCACCGGCCCTGGCTGATCATCTTCGACAACGGTGAGAGACCCGGCACGCTCCTGGACGCGCTGCCGTCGGGTGATGCGGGCAGCGGCGGCCATCTCATCGTCACGACCAGGCTGCGCGGCTGGTCGGGCAGAGCCGGCGTCGTCGACCTGGACGTCTTCTCGAGGCAGGAGGCGGTGGAGCTGCTGACCCGGCGGGTGTCCGGCATGACCGCAGCGGTGGCGGACCGGATCGCCGAGCACCTGGGGGACCTGCCGCTGGCACTGGAGCAGGCGGCCGGGTACATGGACTACCACCACACCGCGCCCGCGGAGTACCTGGCTCTGCTGGCTTCGCGGCTGGAGGACATGATCGCGCTGGGGGAACTGACCGACCGGCCCGCGGTGGTGGTCGCGACCCTGTGGCAGCTCAGCGTGCGCAAGCTGCAGAGCCGGCGGCCGCAGGCCATGCGGCTGCTGGAACTGTGTGCGCTGCTGGCACCGGAGCCGATCCCGCTGGACCTGTTCGGTGACGGCAAGGAACCGCTGATCGCGGCGGCTGCCGACCCGGTGGCGTGGGACACGACGGTCGGCGCTCTGGCCGGCCTGGGGCTCGCCCGGCGCGGCGCGTCCTCCCTGGTGCTGCACCGCCTGGTGCAGGCCGCCATCCGCGCCGCGATGCCGGACGACGTGCTCACCGACGCGCGCACGCGGCTGTGCCGAGCGCTGCTCGCGGCCGTGCCGCACGACATCCACGGTGACCCGCAGGCGCCGTCGCGATGGCAGGAACTGCTCCCGCACGTGCTCGCGGTGATCAAGGACGAGCCGCCGGCCGAGTGCGCTGCCCAGGCGGCGACGCTGCTGCGGCTGGCGTCCGCCTTCCTCCTCTCGATCGGGGAGCACTCGGTGGCACTGCCCCTGTGCGATCGGGCTCTCGCGATCGACGAATCGCTCGGACAGCGGGACGCGGAGATCGGCTTCGACCTGATCACCCTGGCGCAGATCCACCGGGACCGCGGCGCTCCGGAGCGGGCCCGTCCGCTGGCGGAACGTGCGCTGGAACTGCACGAGTCCTGTCTGCCGGCGGACAGTCCGGCCATCGCGACGGACCTGGCCACCCTGGCCCGGATCCGCCACCTCCTCGGTGATCACGAGGCGGCGGTGCCCCTGGCCGAACGGGCGCTGCGGATCGACGAGGCGGCGTACGGGCCGGACGACCCGTACGTGAGCTTCGACCTGATAGCCCTGGCCAGTGTCCACCTCGACCTGGGCGACCACGCCGTGGCCGTGCCGCTGATCTCCCGGGCGCTACGGATCCGCGAGGCCAGTTACGCGCCGGACCACCTGTACATCGGGTACGCCCTGCTCCTCAAGGCCCGGGCCGTGCACGCGCTGGGCGACCCGACCGCGGCGGCCCTCGCGCGCCGAGGCGCACGGATCCTGAACAGCCGGCTCGGCACGTCCCACGCCAAGACGCAGGACGCCCTCGCTCTGGCCGAGCGCTTGCTGGACGGAGGCAATTGCCGCGAACACGGGGAACGCTCCGCAGCCGCCCAGGCCCACGACACAGAGGCCGCCGCACCGGTCCCGGGCTCGCGTCCGACACGAATGCCGGGGAACGGTGACGCGATCCGTCGCGGGGGGTGACGTGTGGGGTGACCTTCTGTGGCGCGGTGTTGAAGCCGCGGATCGTGGAGGCCGGGGGCGCGCTGCGTCCAGTCGAGGGACGGCACGATTCCGGAGCCGGAGCCGGAGCCGGAGCCGGAGCCGGCCTTCCCGTGGCGTCCGGAGGACGGGCCGCCGCCCGTGGTGTGGACGTGGTCTCGTACGGATCGCCCGGCGCTGAAGGTGATGACGGCGACGGCGTGCATGTTCACGCCGTCGTCGGCGTGATCACTGTGCGGGCTGTCTCCAGCAGGGCGGACAGGACCGGCCGTTCCTGGGTGGTGGGCATCCAGGCGAGAGCGGCCGTGGACTGGGGCGCGTCGGCCACGTCCACGTAGGTGACTCCGGAGCGTGGGTACAGACAGCGCGCGGCGGCAGGCAAGAAGCTGATGGCCTGGCCGCGCGCGACGATGTGCAGCAGGCTCTCGATGTCCGCGGCCACGGGACCGAAACGTACGGGCGAACCGTCCGGGCGCGGGTTGACGGCCCAGTCGTCCCACCAGTCGCGCGGCGCCTGTGTCGGCATGTCGACCACCAAGTGGTCCGCGAGGTCTGCGAGGCTGACGGGCCGCTCGGTGGGGAGGGAGGCCAGGCGGTCCGCCGATGGCAGGCAGGCCACCCTGGGTTCGGTGGCCAGCCGGATCGTACGCAGCGCACGCGGCAGCGGGAACCTGAGCAGGGCTGCGTGTACGTCGCCGTTCCCCAGTGCCTCGAACTGGTTGCCGAACGACAGTGCGCGCAGTTCCACCGTGATGCGCGGCTGGCGTCTACGGAGTTCACCGAGGATGGTGTGGGTGTAGGGCATCGCCGCCTCGCCTGCGATGAACCCGAGAACCAGGTGGCCGCGCACCTGTCGCGCGTGCTCGGCGGCGCGGCGCCGTAACCGGGCCATGGCCCACACCGCTTCCCGGGCCTCGGGGACGAGCGCCCGGCCGGCGGGTGTGAGTGCCACCGACCGGCTGGTCCGGTCGAGCAGGGTGACTCCCAGCTTCCTCTCCAGCAGCCGGATCTGTCTGCTGAGGGTGGGCTGGCTCATGAACAGCCGGGCTGCCGCCCGGCCGAAGTGCAGCTCCTGTGCCAGCGTGAGGAACAGACGGAGCTGGTGGGTGCTGGGATCCCGGTCGCCGCCCAGGAGCTCGAGGCCGTCCTCCTCCGGAGACGGCTGGTGTCCATCCGGAACGCCTTCCATAGAACAAAGGTTATCGATCAGGCGGCAAGAGTGATGAAAGAGCTGTGGTCGCCCCAGACGGGCTGGGTGAAGGATGGTTCGCGGGTATCGTCCCGCGCCGACGTCACAGACCGAAGGAGGCATGCACCGGTGAGGAGGAACCTGCTGTCCATGCGTGCCACCTGGCGTCGGCGGTACGCCTTCTCGGCCGTCACGGCGGTGACCGTACTGGTCGCCGCGCTGGCAAGCTGCACCTCGCCCGGTGGGGACACATCCGACGATGTCCCGTCGATGAGCGACCTGATCCAGCCGATACGCAAGACTTCCGCCCTGCACTGGAAAGGCACCTGGCGAGCCGGCATCGGGAAACTCGACCCGGACACCCTCCAGCCGGACGACGCCGACGTGACAGCAGACCTGCGCGCGCTCGGCCACGGCGAGGTGTTCGGCACCATCACCGTCAGCGGCGCCGGCGCCCAGGTTCTCCAGCTGGACGAGAAACACCAGTTCATCAAAGCAGGCGCCGACTTCTGGCGCAGGATGAACCAATCCCTCATCCCCATCACCGACCTGGCCGGCCAATGGGTCGCACAGGAAGACGACCCTCAGGATTTCGGCCTCGACCTGAACCGCCTGGTCCCTGCACAGCTCGCCACCCGCCTGTCCGCCTACACCCCGCCAAGCCCCATACCGAGTGACCCCCTGGACGACCCGCACAGCTCCTCGACAACCCCCGACTGGCGCGCTGCCCCCAGCGACAGCCCCGCACCGCGCCCACGTCCGGCCGGCGTGCCAGGCGACGCCCTCCGCTTCGACATGGACGGAGGGGTCAGCGGGCTGGAGGGCGAACCGGACGGCTCGTACTGGTTCACCGCGCGAGCACCCCACCATCTTCTCGGCTACTCCGGCGACGGCTGGGCCAGCGATGCGCAACTCACCGTCACACAGGCCGGCGCCAAGGATGCCTACGCCGATCTCGCCGCCGCCCTGCGAAGCATCCCGGCCACCGTGACCACCAACAGCATCCACGACGGCCTGGACGTAACGCTGCCTGAAGAGGTGACACCGTGCGCGCGAGGGGCCTGCCTTCCCGTGCGGGTGCCGGTGCGGGTGCGCAACGACTCCTCCACCCACACCATCGGCGAGAAGATCACCGTCACGCTCTACGGCACGGGCGACTTCACGTCCCCGGACGCGATCAAGGACCCTGTAGGGGACTGCTCGTTCACCGTCCCACCGCTCAAGCCCGGCACGTCACTGACCCGGATGTGCACCTTCAACGACCAGCGGATCACCCGCATCCTCGACGGGCACCCGTACGTGTTCTTCCGCGTGGACGCTGCCGGCATCACCACCAAAGCCACCGGACCCAGCGAGGCCAAGGAGTTGGCACAGCGACTGCCCGAACAGTGAGGAACTGCCCGAGCACTGTCTGAGGTCCTCGGGCGGCGGAAGACCGGAGGCCGTGGAGGCCGCTGCGGTACTGATGCCGGAGGTGTCGAGCCACTGGCCGTCGTCGAGCATCAGCAGGAGGGGCCGCTGTGCGGCGAGCGCGAGCAGATCGAGCACGGCGATGCCGAGGGGCATGACCGAGGGAGGTGAGGCCTCGCTGCCGCCGAAGACGACGTCGAACACCTGCCGGTGGCCGGCCTCCAGGCGGTCGATGTGGGAGAGCAGCGGATGGAGGAACTGGTGCAGACCGGCGAACGCAAACCCTCGTCCCGTCATTGAGTCCTCCTGAGGTCTGCACTCGGCAGGCGCGCCTCCTGCGCAAGGCGGATACGGTCCGCCGCAGCAGACGACGCGCGGCCGCCCCTCGCCGGGCCGGCACGCACGTCATGACGACAGCGACCGCCACTCTCCCCGCCTGCGCCTGTCTGGGGCCGCCGCACCGCCCATGCCATCGCCCTGTGCGCCGTCCCCTCCGGGCAGCGTCGCATCGCCATGGCATCCGGCATCTACGTGGCTGCAGCGACCAGGTGCTGCGCGACGTCTTCGACATCCCCGACTGGGCAACGCCTACGTCATGCCCTGCGGACGTATGACCTCCGTCGGCGGCACCACCCGCCGGAACAGCGTCCCGACTCGTCTGGCACCAACCGCTCCACCAGATCCGTCACGCACGGCTCAACGAACGATCACGCCATCAGAAGCGGTGTCTTGGGTCGCCTTGGGACATGACCTGCTCCAGATCGGTTATGGTCGCGATCGCCTGTGCAACAAGGGGAGTTGACATGAGTAGCCCGGACGAATACGAGGCGACGGCAACGAAGGCCGGCCTGGGTGAAGTGGTCGCGGTGCACCCGCGGTACCGGCCGGTGACGCTGGCGATGCAGGCGTGGATCGGCGGTGCGGCCTTGGCCATCGGCATGGGCGCCGGTGTGGCCGTCGGCACGTGGTGGCCCCTGGCGGCGGCCGTCGTCGTGGCGATCGCGGCCGGGATCGCGTATGGGCGCCTGGCACCGGTCCAGGGACTGCAGGCCGTGTTGGTGTGTCAGGGTGGTCTGCTCCTCGACGCCGAGGCCGGGCCGGATCGCATCATCCGCTGGGACGACATCCGGGCCACCGAGTACACCCCGGAGAGCTACCGGGACGAGCGACTGGGGGCCGGCCAAACCCGGACCACCCGCACCTACGAGCAGGGCACGATCTGGATCACTGCGGCCGCCGGGCCGATCACTCTGCTGCACGTGCGGCGCATGGCCCGGCTGTTCGAAGAGATCGACGACCGGATCATTCCGGCCATCCAGGTCGACCTTGACGAGACGATGCGTGCCGAGGGAAGCGTTCAGTTCGATCGCGGTCGGCTCGCCGTCACGCCCGCCGGGCTGGTCCACACGCCGCCGTACGGGCAGGGCGGGGAGTTCGCGTGGTCCCAGGTGCGGTCCGTGAAGGCGGCGAGCCACGGCGAACTGGAGATCAAGGTGACGGGCCAACCTCCGATCCGGTTCGGACTGTTGAACGCCCGGGCGGCCGTGGAATGGATCGAGGAACTGCGCTCGGCGGGCGGCAGCGGCCGGCCCTGAGAACGGAGACCGGAGCCACCGCTCGTGAACCGCTCACGGAAACAGAGGCAACGGCCCAGTGGAGTCCTCCCCGGCGGGGAAGCCTTCGGGGTCGGCGTCCTGATCCGTTACCACCTTCTCGGCCCTGTCATGGGTGTCTGATGTGTGGACGGGACCCAGTGGCGCGGCCTGGGCACCAGGAGTGCGCACCGTCTCGGGGCTGAGGGCGGCCCCTTGGGCGGGTTCGGGTGGAGGGTGGCGGCTCGGGGACGGTCAGGGTGCGGTTGGCGTTGGGCCGTCCGGTGGCGAGGAGCGCGGAGTGGGCGTGTCTGCGTCGAGGGCTGCGGCGCGCAGAGCGGCCGCCACGCGTGTGACCGGCATACTCGGCGACTGGGGGAGTCGGGCCAGGAGCAGCCGGCGTTGTTCCTGGGGGCCGCCTCGGACGGGGAGGATGCGTACGCCCGGTGGTGCGGCCGGGGCGAGGGTGGCAGGCACGGTCGTCAGTCCCAAGCCGGCCGCGACGAGGTGGAGCTTGGCGAGCCAGTCACGCGCGGTGTGCGCGATGTCGGGCCGCTCGTCCAGGCCCGGCCACACACCCATCAGCCGCTCTTCTCCCGAGGAGGAGCCTGCGATCCAGCGCTGCCCGCGCAGGTCGGCCACGTCGACGAAGTCGCCGCGGGCGAGCGGGTGGGTGGCCGGCAACGCCAGACGCAGGGCCCGTTCGGTGAGGGTCTGCAGGGCGAGCGGCGGCGTTTCCGTGTCCGGCGGCCTGAACGGCGGCGCGGAGGCGAGCAGGGCCAGATCGAGACTGCCGGCCCGCAGGGCGCGCACCAGCGCCGGCGTGCTTCCCTCCCGGCCGACGACGTGCAGGTCGGGGTCTGTCCGGCGGAGGGCGGCAAGGGCCCGCGGCACCAGCACCGCCCCCGCGCTGGGGAACCATCCCAGGCGGACGGTCCCGGTCTGACCGGGCAGGCCGGACAGTTCGCGTGCGGTCGCTTCGACCTGGTCGAGCACGATCGTGGCGCGGTTCATGACGACGCGGCCGGCTGCGGTGAGCCGTACTCCCTGGCGCCGCCGCTCCAGCAGTTCGGTACCCGCCGCCCGTTCGATCGCCGCGATCTGGCGGGACACCGCCGACTGCGTGTAGCCCAGCGACGCGGCGGCTGCCGTGAAGGTCCCCTGCTCGGCGACGGCGCGGAAGACGCGCAGGGCGGTCAACGACACATCCGTGAAGTCCATGACGTTTACGCATACCACACGTGAAAAACTTTCGTTGGACTCATGGATCGCGGGCTCCTAGCGTGGCGTGCATGACTGCTTCGCGCACCGCCCTGGTCACGGGCGCCAACCAGGGGCTCGGCCGCGCCCTCGTCGAAGGACTGGCCGCCCGCATGAACCCGAACGACCTCGTCCTGCTCACCGGCCGGAACCCCCAGCGGGTGGCGGACGCCGCACGCGAGGTCACAGGACTGCCCGGCACGCGTGCCCGAGTCGAGGGCCGGGTCCTGGACGTCACCGACACCGATGCCATCGCCCGTCTCGCCGAAGAGGTCCGGGCCCGGTTCGGAGGAGCAGACGTCGTCGTCTCCAACGCGGTCGCACGCCTGTTGCCCGACGAGCCGCAGGCGGAGCGGGCGGACGAGTTCATCGACGTCTCCAACATCGCCACCCATGCGGTCCTGCGTTCCTTCGGACCAGTCCTGCGGCCGGGCGGCCGGCTGCTCGTCGTGGCCAGCAGCCTGGGCACCCTCGGCCACCTCAGCCCTGGGCTCCACCACCTGTTCGACGGCGCGAGCCTCGACCAGGTTCAGTACGCCGTAGAGTCCTGGCGCAGCGCCCTCCACCACGGCACCGCACAGGAGGCGGGCTGGCCCGTCTGGCTGAACGTGCCCTCGAAGGTGGCGCAGGTCGCCGCCGTCCGCGCGGTCGCCGCCGAGCGCCGCAAGCACGACCTTGCCACCGGGACTTTGATCGCGGCCGTGTGCCCCGGCATGGTCGACACCGCCACGTCGCGCCCCTGGTTCAGCGACTACAGCCAGGCCCAGTCACCGGCCCAGGCCGCCGAGGCCCTGCTCGACCTGATCTTCACCGACGGCGTCGACCCCGCCTTGTACGGCGAGTTGGTCCGTTTCGGCAAGGCCCTGCCCTGGCGCGGCGGCACGCCCCCGGTCGAACAGGACCGGATGCTCACCCCTTGACAGGCCGTCCACTCGCTCTGCAGCACACCGCAGGAGTTCATTCATGGGTTCCCTCACCACCCCGTTCGGTTTCTCCAGCACCGCAGCGGAAGTCTCGGAAGGCATCGATCTGACCGGCCGTCGTGCGGTGGTCACCGGCGCCTCCTCCGGCCTCGGAGCCGAAACGGCCCGGGCCCTGGCCGCCACGGGCGCGGCTGTCACCCTCGCCGTGCGGGATGTGACGGCGGGTAAGCGTGTCGCCGAGGACATCACCGAGTCGACCGGCAATCAGGAGGTGCGTGTCGCGCCCCTCGACCTGGTCGATCCCGCGTCGGTCGCCGCCTTCGCCGCCGCCTGGCGGGGCCCGCTGCACGTCCTGGTGAACAACGCGGGCGTCATGGCCTGCCCCGAGCAGTACACCGAACAGGGATGGGAATGGCAGTTCGCCACCAACCACCTCGGTCACTTCGCCCTGGCCACCGGCCTCCACGACGCTCTGGCCGCCGACGGCAACGCGCGCATCGTCGTGGTGAGTTCAGCGGGCCATCAGCGGTCACCGATCGTGTGGGATGACGTCAACTTCGCCTTCCGCCCCTATGACCCGTGGCTCGCCTACGGCCAGTCCAAGACCGCGAACGTCCTCTTCGCGGTCGAAGCCACCCGCCGCTGGGCCGATGACAACATCACCGCCAACGCCCTCATGCCCGGCGCCATCTACACGAATCTGCAGCGTCACACCGGCGGCCGCGGCAGCGGCAGAGTCCCCGCTCACCTCATCAAGACCGTCCAACAGGGTGCGGCGACCTCCGTGCTCCTTGCCGTCTCACCTCTCCTCGAAGGCGTCGGCGGCCGCTACTTCGTCGACTGCAACGAGACAGAGGTCGTCGACCGCCGCTCCGGCACCCTGCACGGCGTCGCCCGGTACGCCGTCGACCCGGACAACGCCCGACGCCTGTGGACCCTGTCGCAGGATCTCCTCGCACGCACGTACTGAGCAGTCGGCCGGACGAGCGCCGCGGGCCCTCCCTGCGGCGCTCGTCCGGAGGGGAAGCCGTCGGCAGGGTTCCGACGAGCCCCCCTAGCGCTGGGATTGGGTGCGCAGTCCGTCGAGGATGAGCGCGAGCATCCGTGGTGCCCGGTCTTCGGGGCTGGACGCGGCGCGCCAGAGTGCGCCGGTGAGCTGGAGGAAGTCGCCGGGGTCGGCGTCCGTGCGGATGCTTCCGTTCTTCTTGCCGGCGTCGAGGATCTGTGTGATCGCGGCGATGACCGGTCCGTAGCTCTGCTCGCTGATCGCCTGGTGTGCGCTGGGGCTGAGCGCGTCGCCGAGACCGTGTTTCCTTCGCATGGCCTCGACGAGGTCGGTCGTCCATCGGCGCAGCGCTTCGAGCGGGGGCATGTCGGCCAGCAGGTCGGGCACGGTGCCGACGATGCGTGTGACCTCGTCCTGGTAGACGGCCAGGACCAGCGCCTCGCGGGTGGGGAAGTTGCGGTACAGCGTGCCCGCGCCGACGCCGGCACGCTGGGCGACCTGGTTCATCGACGTGGCGCTGTCCTCGGCGAACGCCTCGCGGGCGGCTGCCAGGATGCGCGCTCTGTTCTCGCGAGCGTCTGAACGGACCACGGGACCTCACCTTGCTAAGTGGAGAGCTCTCCACTACGGTATCCGGAGAGTTCTCCGCTTACTTTAGAGGGGCATCATGCGCTACATCAAGCTTGGCTCCACCGGCCTGGACGTCTCACCGATCGCGATCGGCGCCATGACCTACGGCGAGCCCGACCGGGGTCATCCCGTCTGGTCGAAGGGCGAGGAGGAGGCGCGCCCGCTCATCAAGCACGCGCTGGAGGCGGGGATCAACTTCTTCGACACCGCGAACCTGTACTCGTACGGCTCCAGCGAGGAGATCCTCGGCCGCGCGCTCAACGATTTCGCCGACCGCGACGAGGTGGTGATCGCCACCAAGTTCCGGCACCCGATGCGGCCCGGTCCCAATGGCCGTGGTCTGTCGCGGAAGGCGGTCATGACCGAGGTCGACCACTCCCTGCGCCGCCTCGGCACGGACTACATCGACCTCTACCAGATCCACCGCAACGACCACGCCACCCCGTGGGAGGAGACGCTGGAGGCGCTCAGCGACCTCGTGAAGGCCGGCAAGGTCCGCTACCTCGGTGCCTCGTCCATGCACGCGTGGGAGTTCGCCAAGGCGCTGCACCTGCAGAAGCAGAACGGCTGGGCGCGCTTCGTGTCCATGCAGAACCACTACAACCTGCTCGCCCGTGAGGAGGAGCGGGAGATGATCCCGCTGTGCCTGGACGAGGGGGTCGGCACGATCATCTGGTCCCCCCTGGCCCGCGGCCGCCTCGCCCGCGCCTGGGACGACGCCCGCTCGACGGTGCGCTCCGAGACGGACGGCGCCTACGCGGACATGCTCTACTCGCCCGCGCAGGAGTCCTCCAACCGCGCGATCACCGACGCGGTCGGACAGGTGGCGGACGCTCACGGAGTCACCCGCGCACAGGTCGCGCTCGCCTGGCTGCGCCGCCAGCCGGTCGTCACCGCGCCCCTGGTCGGGGCCGGTTCGATCCGGCAGATCGACGAGGCCGTGGCCTCCCTCGACATCGAGCTCACCGACGACGAGGTGCGCGCCCTGGAAGCCCCGTACACGCCGCGCTACGACTGGCAGGGCATCTCCGACGAGGCCGAACTGGAGGCCATCCGCAGGCGCGTCCCCGGCATGGCCCCTTCATGAACCCCATCGTCCGCTCCGCGCAGCCGCCCGCGCCGGAGCCCTCCTCATCCTCCTCGGCCCGCTCGTGTCCTGGCTCGCCGAGTTCAGCACCGCCGCCGCATGGCAGAACCCGCCGTAATAGCCCCCGTACAACTGGGTCAGTCACCTCGGCCTGACCGGCCCGGCACAGACCGCGTTCGGACAGGTCGCGAAGTAGCCCGTCTGATCCCGTTCCACACCTTCGGCGCGCAGGGTGTCATGCTCGCCGGCAACATCATGGCGATCGCCGTCGGAACCGTCGGATCCCGGATCGGTCTCGGCAGAAGCCGGTCGATCACGATCACCGTGCTCGGCACCACCGGACTGACCGCGTTCCCCCTCTTCATGGCCGACGTGTCCACCGGCTGGATGTCGAGCATGGGCATGTTCGAGCGCGCCGTGATCTACCCCATCATGATCGGCCACGCCCTCCTGGGAAGCAGCCTGGCCGCCACCCGGCGACTTCGTGCGACGCGGTCGCCGTCACCGCCCCGAGCACAAGTCGCCAACTGAGGAGACACAGATGACACAGGTACTGGTCACCGGAGGGACAGGATTCATCGGGAGCTGGTGCATCCTGAGCCTGCTCGACGCCGGACACGCCGTACGCACCACGGTCCGCGACCTGCGGCGCGCGCCGGCACTGCGCTCCTGGCTGCACGCAGCCAAGCCGTTCGACGACGAGCGTCTCACCGTGGTGCGCGCGGACCTGCAACACCCCGACGGTTGGGACGACGCCGTCGCCGACTGCGACTTCGTCCTGCACGTAGCCTCACCGACCCTGCGCGGTACGCCGGCGAACGACGACGAGATGGTGCTCCCGGCACGGGAAGGCGTCCTGCGGGTACTGCGCGCCTCCCGCGACGCCGGGGTGCGCCGGGTCGTCCTGACGAGCGCCTTCGGTGCCATCGGCATCGGCCACCCCCCGCGCTCCACTCCGTTCAGCGAGGCGGACTGGACCAACGTCGACGGCGACATCCCGCCGTACCAGCGGTCCAAGACGCTCGCCGAGCGCGCCGCCTGGCAGTTCGTCGAGGACGAAGGCGGTGGTCTGCAACTCTCGGCGGTGCATCCCGTGGGGGTCCTCGGACCCCTCCTCGGCCCTGACGATCCGCCGTCCCTGCGCCTGGTGCGCAGGATGCTCGAGGGACGGGTCCCTGCCTGCCCTCCCTTCGGGATGGGCTACGTCGACGTGCGTGACGTGGCGGACCTGCACCTGCGCGCGATGACCCATCCGGCAGCCGACGGCGAGCGCTCTCTCGCGATCGCCGGGCACAGCCTGCGCCTCGTCGACATCGCACGCGTTCTGCACGACCGCCTGGGCGAGCGCGCCGCGAAGGCCCCGACCCGTGAGCTGCCCGTGTGGCTCACGCGCGCGCTGGGTATCGTCAACCCCGAACTGCGGCTGCTGCGGCACCAGCTCGGCCGGAATCTCGACGCCACGAGCGCCAAGGCGGAACGCCTCCTGGGGTGGCGGGCGCGCCCCATCGAGGACACCATCGCGGAGACCGCCGACAGCCTGCTCGCCCACGGCATCGGGACATGACCGGCTCGTCATCGGACCCACCGCAGGCGGGAGGGAGGAGTAGTCGGTGGAGTGGGGCGGCTTCTCAAGGAGTGGTCATGGCCGCTGGGGGAGTGGTGAATGGTCCGACGCCAGGGCGGCGGATTTTCCTCGGATATCACTGTAGGCGTCGATGCCGTGCGCGAGTACGAAGCAGCCGTAGTCAGCGTGGGGATGGCCGGCCTCTGTGAGTCGGTGCGGCGGTCGAACTTCGTGGTCTGAGTTTCGCGCGGTCTTGGGTGACGCGGTCGGGCAGGTTCGACGGGGGTCAGTCGTCGTCATCGCGGGCACTGCCCTTCGTTGCCACGGACCACGGCAACGGAGTCCACCAGGGCCTGACCCACCGAGCCGAGCGGGAGCCCCGTGAAGCCGCCGCGGCCGCGAGCGCCGGCCACGACCAGCTGCGCCTCACGGCCGGCCCCGATCAGGGCCGGCGAATCCGGCAGGCGCCAGGCGAGGCTCCACGGCGATCCGAGGATGGCGCTCTTGTCACGGGCCAGACTCCCGTCCAGGGCTTGAGACGGCCCGCGCGCTCCACGTTTCCCACACGTGGAGCGCGAGCAGGCCCACGCCGCGCAGTGACGCTCCGGTGAAAACGCACTCGACGGCATCCGCGCCCGCCGGAGCGCCGTCAACCGCCCAGTCCGCGGCTGCCGACCACGACGAGCGAGCGGTGCCTGACTCGATCTTCAGCATCACCAGCGGTCACCGGCGGTGACCTTCGCGTTCTCTCCAGCCGGCACGGCTCCGCGGGGCCGCTGCCCGGCCTTGACCAGTGTCCCCTCCACCAGCTCACGCAGCGCATGTCCGCCTTCGCGCCTTCACCCTCCGCCAGGATGCGGCGCCCCGCTTCGAGACCCGGCACACCCACGTGGCGGGCCTCGCCGGCAGGGGTGAGGCTGGAAGCACAGCGAGCAGCCCGGCGGCGCGGAGAACTGCTGGAGGCATCATGAACGGTGCGGACGGGCGTCGGCCGATCGTGGTGGGCGTCGACCCCGATCGTTCGAAACGGCTGGCGCTGGCCTGGGCCGCCGACGAGGCGGACCGGCGGGGCTTGCCGCTCCGGCTCGTCCACGCCCAGGGCGTACCGACCCGCGGGTACCGCTCGGGGGAGGTGCGCCCCTCCTGGGAGGAGTGGAACAGGGCGCTGCACGGTCTGGGTGAGCAGACACTCGAGGAGGCTGCCGGCTTCGTCGAGTCCCGGCGGCCGGCGGTGGAGGTGTCGACGCTTCTGGCGGAAGGAGAGCCCGCGTGGGTCCTCCGTGAGGAGGCTCGGACAGCCGCCCTGGTCGTGGTGGGCTCCTGGCACCTGAGCAGGCGGCGCGAGATGTTCTCCTCCGCCTCCGTGGCGCTGCCGCTCACCGCCCACGCTCCCTGCCCGGTCGCCGTCGTACCGGAGCCGGAGCACGTCACCCAGCAGCCCGCGTACTTCGTCGTCGGTGTCGACGGCAGTCCGCATTCGGCTGCGGCCGTGGACATGGCGTTCGAGGAGGCGGCCCTGCGTGGGGCGCTCCTGCGGGCCGTGTACGTGTGGCATCCGCCGCTCCTCGGCGTGCTGGACGAGGACGCGGCTGTGCGGGAGTGCCGCCGTGTGCTGGCGGAGACGGTCGCGGGCCGTACCGCGACGCACCCGGAGGTGGAGCTGCATCACGAAGTCGTCCGTGGCCACCCGGTGCAGGTACTGACGGAATCCTCGGAGCACGCCCTGGGGCTGGTCGTGGGGACCCGGGGGCATGGAGGGTTCACGGACATGCTGCTGGGCTCGGTGAGTCAGGGCGTGCTGCACCATGCCCGCTGTCCTGTCATCACGGTTCCGGCGTGAGCCGGCGAACGGTCCGGCAGCCTGCCCCGGACGGCCCTGGCGGCGCCGGACGGCCCGGCACACGATGAGAGAGCGCCGCCGATCGGGGGCGGCCGGGCCGGCGACCCGCCCGCCGACCTCCTTGGAGTCCGCGATGGAAGCCTCAGCCACCATCCTCCGCCCGACCCGCTCGGCCCCGTCGGCGACGAGGACCTCGCCACTGTGCGGGCGTGGATGATGCGCACGGGTACGGACCCGCTGGTGCGAGGCGTGAGGAAGGACGAAGGGGCCGGTGCCACGTCCGGTTCCGGTCCGTTTCCCCCGGTGCGGGAACTCACCGCCGGTGATGTCTTCGCCTCGCTGGACACGTCCCGGCGGGGCCTGTCGGCGGCGCAGGCACGGACCCGGCTGGGGCGGTACGGGCCCAACGAGCTTCCCCGTGCGCAGGGCCGAGCCGTGTGGCGACAGCTGGGAGCGCAGTTCACGGACCTGTTCGCGGTCGTGCTGATCGTCGCCTCGGGGATCACCTTCCTGGCGTACGGGCTGCAGGAGCCGCGGGACGTGGGCACCCTGCAACTGGCGGTGGCGATCCTGGGGGTCGTGGTGTTGAACGCCGCCATCGGCTTCGCCCAGGAGTACTCGGCCGAGCGCACGGCCGAGGCGCTGGAGGCGATGGTGCCCCACACCTGTCGCGTGGTGCGTGGCGGTGAACGGCTGGAGGTCCCCGCCCGGGAACTGGTGCCGGGCGACGTGGTGGTGCTGGAGGCCGGGGACGCGGTGTCGGCGGACTGCCGGGTGGTCGAGGCGCATGAGCTGGAGGTGAACAACGCACCGTTGACCGGGGAGAGCAACGCCGTGGCGCGCAGCGCGGAACCCGTGACGGCCGGCCCGCCGCTGGAGGCCCGCAACTGTGTTTTCATGGGCACCGACGTCGTCGCCGGCTCCGGGCGGGCCGTCGTCTTCGCCACCGGCGCGGCCACCGAGTTCGGGCGGATCTACCGGCTGGCCGCGGCGGCTCCCCGGCAGAAGACGCCGCTGCAGGTCCAGGTGGCCTCCATGGCCCGGCGGGTGGCGGGGGCGGCCCTGGCCATCGGCGCCCTCCTGTTCGCCGTGCGGCTGCCCACCGGGGAGTCCATGGTGACCCTGTTCGTGTTCGCCCTCGGGGTCATGGTGGCGCTGGTCCCGGAAGGGCTGCCCGCGACACTGTCCGTGTCGCTGGCGATCGGTGTACGGCGCATGGCGCGCCGCCAGGCCTTGATCAAGCAGCTGCTCGCCGTCGAGGCGCTCGGCTCGACCACGGTGGTGTGCACCGACAAGACCGGGACGCTCACCCAGGCGGAGATGACCGTCACGCAGGTCTGGGCAGAGGGCGTGCCGCACGCCGTGAGCGGTGTGGGGTACACGCCGAGCGGTGAGGTCGCCGACGCGGCGTCGGTGCGTGAGGTGCTGCGGGTGGCGGCCCTGTGCTGCAACGCCCGGCTGGTTCCGGCGGAAGGCCCAGGAGGCGGGGAGCACCGGCGGGTGCTCGGCGACACCACCGAGGGGGCGCTGTTGGTCGTCGCGGCCAAGGCCGGCCTCGACCTGGGCGCGGAGGAGGCGGCGGCTCCGCGCACCACGGAGTACCCCTTCGACTCCACCCGCAAGCTGATGACCACGGTGCACAAGAGGGGCACGGGCTACCAGGCGTGTGTCAAGGGAGCGCCCGGGGAGCTGCTGGCGCGTTGCACCCGTGTGGCCTGGGAGGGCCGGTGCGGGCCGCTCACCGCACAGGACAGGGCGGCGGTCGTCCAGGCGAGCGACGGACTGGCCTCCCAGGGGCTGCGGGTGCTGGCCGTCGCACGACGGGACGTGGACGAGCCCCGCCCCGCGCAGGAGGAGGCCGAGTCCGGACTGACGCTGCTGGGCCTGGTCGGCATGCTGGACCCGCCCCGCCCGGAGGTCACCGACGCGGTCGCCGCCTGCCGGCAGGCCGGCCTCCGGATCGTGATGGTCACCGGCGACCACCCGCTCACCGGGGAGGCGGTGGCCCGCAGGGTGGGGATCGTACGGCGGCCGGATCCGGTCGTGGTGACGGGCGCCCGGCTGGACACGATGGACGACGAGGCGCTCGACACGCTGCTCGCCGAGCCGTCGGAGCTGCTGCTGTGCCGGGTCAGTCCGGAGCACAAGATGCGTGTGGTCACGGCCTTCCAGCGGCGGGGCGAGGTGGTGGCGGTCACCGGGGACGGAGCGAACGACGCCCCGGCGCTCAAGCACGCGGACATCGGTGTGGCGATGGGAGCCTCCGGCACCGATGTCGCGCGGGAGGCGGCCTCGATGGTGCTGCTGGACGACTCGTTCGCATCCATCGCCGCAGCGGTGCGGCTCGGAAGGGCGGTCTATCAGAACATCCGCAAGTTCCTCGTCTACCTCTTCAGCCACAACCTCGGGGAGCTGGTCCCCATCCTGGCGGCGACCTTCGCCGGGTTCCCGCTGGTGCCCATCAGCGCGGTGCAGATCCTGGCGATCGACCTGGGCTCCGATGTGCTGCCCGCCCTGGCCCTGGGTGCGGAACCGCCGGAGTCCGACGTGATGGAGCGCCCGCCGCGCTCACGGCGGGAACGGCTCTTCTCGGCCCCCGTGGTGGGACGCATTGTGTTCCTCGGCGGCATCCAGGCGGTGTGCGTCACCGCCGTCTTCTTCTGGCACATCGATGCCTCGGGCATTCCGTTCGAGGACTTCACCAAGGAAACGCCCGCCTACCGGGAGGCGATCACCATGGTCCAGGCCGGGATCGTGCTCAGCCAGTTCTTCAACGCGCTCACCGTGCGCAGCGAGCGCCAGAGCATCCGCACGGTGGGACTGCTGTCCAATCCGGCCCTGCTGGCGGCGGGCGGCTTCGGTGTCGCCCTCATGGTCGCGATCAGCTGTCTGCCGCCGCTGCAGGCCGTTTTCAACACCGCCCCGCTCGACGCCGCCGACTGGGCGGTACTGGCCGGCCTCGGCACCCTGCCCCTGCTCGCGGACGAGGCCCGCAAAGCGTGGTTGCGCCGCCGCGACGAGCGCCGGATGACGGGAGCCCAACGGTGAAGGTGATCGTCGTAGGCTGCGGACGGGTGGGGTCCTCTCTTGCCGGTCTGCTCGCCGCGGAAGGGCACGACGTACAGGTGGTGGACCGGCGTGCCAAGGCGGCCAGGCGGCTGCCCGACAGCCCCCGCATCCGCTTCCACGAGGGCAACGGCTACAGCCGCGCCGTACTCACGGCCACAGGGATCGAGCATGCGGACGCATTCGTCACCGTCACCTCCCGGGACAACAGCAACATCGTCAGTGCGCGGACGGCGAAGGAGACCTACCGGGTGCCCGTCGTCCTCGCCCGCCTCTACGATCCCCGGCGCGCCGACCTCTATCGCGAGCTGGGCATCCCCACCATCTCCAGTGTGGGCTGGACGGTGCACCAGATCCACCAGATGCTGTTGCACCGCCATCTGCGCCCGGAACTCAAGTTCGGCAACGGTGAGACGCTGCTCGTGCGCTCCGAGGTGCCGGACTACCTCATCGGACGCCGGCTGGCCGAATTCGACGTCGACGGAGAGATCCGCGTCGTCGAGGTCACCCGCGCGGGCCGTTCCCGGATCCCCGCGCACGGCACGCCGGCGAACGCCGGTGACCTGGTCACCTTCGCCGTCGCCGCCACCGCGCTGGGCAGGCTGCGCGGCTTTCTGGACAAGGAGCTGGGGACGTGAACGTGCTCATCGCGGGCGCGGGACGCCTGGGCACCCAGATCGCCCAGGTCCTCTCCGCAGCCCGCAACGAGGTCACGCTGGTCGACATCGACGACGACCGCGTCGCCGAACTCCAGGGCCGGCTCCCGACGGTGCGGCTGGTCGCGGGGGACGCGTGCGAGCCGGCCCTGCTGGAGCACGCCGGTGTACTGGTCACCGACCTGGTCGTCGTCACCACCGGCAACGACGAGGACAACCTCGTCATCAGCCTGCTCGCCAAGCGGCGCTTCTCGGTGCCCCGCGTGGCCGCCCGGGTCAACGACGCCGACAACGCCTGGCTGTTCGACGCACGCTGGGGCGTCGACGTCGCCGTCCCCGCCGCCACCCCCCTGATCTCGCTCATCGAGGAGGCCACCGGGGCCACCGACACGGTCGCCCTGCTCCGGCTCAGCAAGGCCGGCGTCGACGTCATCGAAACGGCCATCACGCCGCAGTCCAGGGCGGTGGGCCAAGCCCTGGCCGACGTCCGGCTGCCCGACGGGACGGTGGTCGCGACGATCGTCCGCGACGGACAGCCCACCGTTCCGGATCCGGCGATCCGGCTCCGGGCCGGGGACGAACTCCTCCTCGTCTCGCACGCCGCGACCGAACAGGAGATCCACGCCGCATTCCAGTGACCCCCCAGGCAGGTGGAGGATTGTGGGCCTCACGCCGACGGTCACTGCCCGGCCCCCGATCCGCTCTCCCCGGCTTCCCCCGCGGCCCAGCGCCGCCGGACGCCGTCCTCGTGCTCGGCCTGTTCAAGGGCCAGGTCGGCCCGGTCGAGGGCCTCCCGCAGCCGGGGTATCCAGTGGCGGCGCAGGGCACGGACCCGGTGCCGCGTGCTGATCACCTCCGCACTCACCGACTCGGCGGCGGCGTGGGCCGCCGCGAACTCTGCGGCGGCACGCACGGCACGGCCGTATGCCGCCTCGGCGTGCACCAGGGCCGTGTTGGTGGGAGCGGAGGCGGTGGACGGACGGGGCGGTACGAAGAGGGAGACCGCCGCCGGATGACGTACTCCCATGGACGTGGCCCAGCGCACCGTGACCTCGGCGGGGCCGATGCCCATGGCGGCCGAGGCGAGAGCCTGTTCCCCGCCCAGGAGCAGTCCCCGCAGCAGCCAGCTCTCGGCCTCGGACAGCAGATCCCGCCAGGACCGGGCAGCTGCCTCCTCCGCGCGCTGCAGCCGCTCCTGTTCGGAGCGGAGGATGCGCAGTTTCTGCTCCAGCAGGTCGGCTCCCCGCTCGGCGACGTCGTGGCTGTGCCGCAGCCGCATGCGTCCCGCACGCCCGGGCGGCGTACGGCGGGTGCCGGTCACCGGGGAGCCTCCTCGCCGGGATCGTCGCGGGCACCGGCACGGCCGGAATCACCGGCATCGCCGGGAGCATCGGCATCGGTGAGTTCGTCGAGGTCCTTCGCCCCACGGGCGTCGAGGAGCCGGGCCGGGAGCATGGACAGCTGGCTGCGGGGCAGCGTGAGCAGTGCCTGCCAGCCGCGTTCCAACGAGGCGTCGAGGCCGCGCGGTGCGTCGCTGCGCTGCTCGGCGAAGTCCCGCAGGAACGCCTCCTCGAAGTTCAGGTAGCGGCGGTCGGTGGGGCTCAGCGCCGCCTGGCCGACAAGGTCCGCGAGATCGCGCACCT
The DNA here is from genome assembly GCF_043082085.1 of Streptomyces sp. NPDC014801. Lineage (NCBI taxonomy): Bacteria > Bacillati > Actinomycetota > Actinomycetes > Kitasatosporales > Streptomycetaceae > Streptomyces > Streptomyces sp. NPDC014801. The sequence continues at coordinate 82,458 of NZ_JBIBXG010000018.1, forward strand.
GCCGGGCCCGGGCCAGGGCGGCCAGCAACTGGGCGGCGACGTCGAGGTGGTCGTCGCGCGTACGGCCGGGGCCCGCTCCCTTGCGCATCAGGCGGGAGAGGGAGGACAGGGCGTCGAGGGGCGGGTAGACGCCCCGCGCGTGCGTCTCGGGCGAGAGCACGATCTGCCCCTCGGTGATGTAGCCGGTCAGGTCCGGCACAGGGTGGGTGATGTCGCCCGCGGGCATCGTGAGCACGGGCAGCACGGTGACCGAGCCGGGACGGCCCTTGATACGTCCGCACCGTTCGTACAAGGAGGCCAGGTCGCTGTAGAGGTAGCCGGGGTAGGCGCGGCGGGCGGGGATCTCCCCGCGGGCGGCGGAGACCTCGCGCAGCGCTTCGGCGTACGTCGTCATGTCGGTCATCACCACAAGGACGTGCCGTCCCTCGGTGAAGGCGAGGTGCTCGGCGACCGTGAGCGCGATCCGCGGGGTGAGGATCCGCTCGATGACCGGGTCGTCGGCCGTGTTCAGCAGCAGGACCAGTTCTCCGGCGGCGGACCGCTCTTCCAGGGCGTCGCGTACGAAGGAGGCGTCGGCGTGGGTGAGCCCCATACCCGCGAAGACGACGCTGAACGCCTCGCCGGCCGCGGTGGACTGGGCGGCGATCTGGGCGGCCAACTCCAGGTGCGGCAGCCCGGCCACGGAGAACACCGGCAGTTTCTGCCCCCGTACCAGCGTGGTCAGCGCGTCGACGGCCCCCACACCGGTGAGCACCGGCTCGGACGGCGGGTCGCGCCGCACCGGGTTGATGGGGGCGCCGCCCACCTCGGCGGTGTGGGAGCCGACGACGGGCGGGCCGCCGTCCAGGGGCTCGCCGCGGCCGTTGCAGACGCGGCCGAGCCAGTCGGTGCCGACCGGGACGCGCAGCGGGCTGCCCGAGAAGGCGGCCCGGACGCCCTCCGGGTCCATGCCCGCGGTGCCCTCCAGCACCTGGACGACCGCCAGGTCGCGGTCGGCGTCCAGGACCACGCCGTGGCGCCGCTCGCCCGAGGCGAGAGTGAGGTGGACGTATGCGTCCCAGCCGACCCCGGTCACGCCGTCGACGACAGCGAGCGGTCCTCGAAGCTCGCGCACCGATGTGTACTCGATCAGGTCGGACAGGCTCATGGCCGCATGTCCCCCAGCCTGGCGAGCATCGCGTCCCGCCGCGCCGCCACGCCGGTGGCGTCGTACGGGCCGGTGTCCTCCCGGGCACGCAGCAGGGGGCCGAAGTCGACCTCCTCCACCGAAGCCGCCGGGACACCGGAGTCCACCAGCTCGCGGCAGCGGTCGGCGACCGCGAGGACGGCGTCGGCCAGCGAGGCCGTCTTCTCCGGGCCGCAGTACGCGTCCTTCTCCGACAGCGCGCTCTGCTGCAGCACGCCCTCGCGCATCAGCCTCCCGGCCAGGACGCTGATGCGCTCCCGGGCCGGAAGAGCCGCGATGCCGATCAGTTCCACCAGGTCGGCCAGCCGGTCGGCCTCCGCGAGTACCGCTCCCACCCGCTCGCGGCGCCGGACCCAGGCCGGATCGCCGAGCGCGCGATGCCCGGCGGACAGGACCGGTACGTCCCGGGAGAAGGACCCGGCCCAGGAGACCGCCGGGTAGTGGCGGGCGTAGGCGAGGTCGCGGTCGAGGGTCCACAGGCAGCGGACGAAGCGTTCGGTGTGCGCGGTCACCGGTTCCGTCATGTCCCCGCCCGGTGGGGACACCGCGCCGATGACCGTCACCGAGCCGCGGGCGCCACCGAGAGTCATCACGGAGGCGGCCCGTTCGTAGAAGGCGGCGATGGCGGAGGCCAGACCGGCCGGGTAGCCCTCCTCCGCGGGCAGCGCGCCGGTACGGGAGGCGAACTCGCGCAGCGCTTCCGCCCACCTGGAGGTCGAGTCGGCGATGACCACGACGTCCAGGCCCATGTCGCGGAAGTACTCGGCGACCGTCATCCCCGTGTACACGCTTGCCTCACGCGCCATCATCGGCATGTTGGAGGTGTTGGCGATCGTCACGGTGCGGTCCGCGAGGCGTCCGCCCGTGCGAGGGTCCCGCAGTTGTGCAAGTTCGGTGATGACGTCGGCCATCTCGTTGCCGCGCTCCCCGCAGCCGACGTAGACGATGACGTCCGCGTCGCACCACTTGGCTATCTGCTGCAGCAGCATCGTCTTGCCGGTGCCGAAGCCGCCGGGCACCGCCACCGTGCTGCCCCGGGCCACGGGAAAGAGCAGGTCGATCACCCGCTGGCCGGTGGTGAGGGCCTCGTGGCTGTCGACGCGCTCCTTTACCGGGCGTGGCCGGCGCACCGGCCACAGAGCGCCGACCGTCACCTCGGCGCCGCCCACCACGGCCACCGTCGCGTCGCGCGCATGCTCTCCGGCACCGGAGATCTCCGCGACCTCGCCCGCGCAGCCGGGCGGCACGAGGACCCGCACCGGCACCGGTCCCGCGTCACGGATCTCGCCGAGCATCTGCCCCTCGGTCACCTGCTCACCCTGCGTGACCAGGGGAGAGAAGGACCAGGCGCGTTCCTCGCCAGCAGTCCGCTGCGTGCCGGGCAGCAGCCAGTCGCCGGCATCGGACAGGGGGCGCAGCAGACCGTCGAAGATCCCGCCGAGCAACCCGGGGCCGAGCCGGACCGACAACGGGCGGCCCTGGGGCTGAGCCGTCTGTCCCGGAGCGAGCCCCCCGGTGTACTCGTACGCCTGTACGGTGACCACGTCACCGCGGATGGCCACCACCTCGCCGGGCAGCCCGGCCGGGCCGATCGAGACCAGGTCGTACATCGCGATACCACTTGTGTACCCCAGCTCGACCAGCGGCCCGGTGACACGCAGGATCCGGGAGACCGGCTGCCGGGCAGCGGGCCGCCGACGCCGTCCACCGGCTTCCGTCATGGCTCCCACAGGCTCCGCACCTCCGCTCCCAGCCCAGCGAGCGTGCGATCGGCCAGCGCGGTGAGCGAGAGGTCGATCCGCTTGCCCGGCACCTCGGCCACCACACCCCCGTCGGGGTGCTCGCTCACCTCGGCGCCGGGCCCCAGGAGGCACCGGGCCCGGCGTTCCAGCCGCTCCCGCAGGGACGCGTATCCCTCGCTCCCGCGCAGCTCCCGAACCCGTGCGACGGCCTCGCGGCGCAGTTCCTCATATGCCTCCCGACGCGCGGCGAGCGTGTGTGCCCTGGCCTCCCGGCGGGCTTTGACAAGAAGGTCGCGGGCGGCGTCCGCGCCATCCGCCTCGCCCTGGCGCGCGGCCTCGTCGAGGACCGCCCGGGCCTCGGCGCGGGCCCGGTCGAGCAGCGTGGCCGCCTCCTGCTCGGCGCGGGCCAGGAGCGCTTCGGCATCGGAGTGAGCCGACCGCAGCAGCTCCGCCCGGACCGGGTGGAGTGCGCTGGTCGTCCCTTCGGGGGCCGGGGTCGTCATGGCGGCATCACGGCGGTCAGCGGGCGGTGGCTCCCGGCCGCCGCGGAGTCGGGTTTCAGCGCCTCGGCCGCGGCAGGGGTGAGGATCACCAGGTCGACGCCCTCGGGCAGACTCCGCCAGACCCGGCGCACGGCCTCGGCGTCGTCGGCGACGAGAACGTCCACTCCGGCCAGGGCCAGACCGGCCACACGGGCGCGCTCTCCGAGGGCGGCGACGCGCCCCACCGTCCTCACGCCTTCCCGATGAGGATGACGGCCACGACCAGCCCGTAGATGGCGATGCCCTCGGCCAGGCCGACGATGACCATGGCGCGGCCGAAGAGTTCGGGCCGTTCGCTGAGGGCCGCGAGGGCGGCCGCACCGGTGTAGGCGACGGCGATGCCGGCGCCTATCGTCGCGCCGGCCACCGCGATCGCGGCACCGATGAGGGCGGCGGACCCGGAACCGGAACCGGAGTTCTGCGCTGCGGTGCTCGCCGCCTGGGCGGATCCGCCGCCGAGCGCCAGTGTCAGCACCGCGGTGGCGGCCAGCAGGAGCACGGCGTCGGCGGCGACCATCCACCACAGGGCGGTGCGGCCCGAGCGCCGCAGCACCAGGCGTACGGCGACGAATCCCGCCACGACGACCGGAAGGGCCAGGAACCAGGTGATCACGGATACTCCTCCCTCGCCGGGGTGTGTGGGCCGGCCACGTGCGCGGCGAGCGGCCCGGCCGCGACGGCAGACGGCGTGCGGTGCTGCACGGGCAGATGCCAGGGCCTGAAGGGGCGGCCCTCGCCCTCGAAGAGGCGGGAGAACAGCTCGTAGAACTCCAGCCGGAGCGCCTGGACGCCCGCCACCAGCGCCTCCAGCGAGAAGGCCAGGGCATTGCCGAGCAGGAAGACGAGTGCGGCCGCCGCGACGCCGACCGGGCCCCGTCCGGCCAGCGCTGTCGTGCCTTCCCAGACGATGGAGCCGAGCGCCGCGTGCGTCAGGCCGAAGGCCGCGAGCCGCGCGAAGGACACGACGTTGGAGCCGATCCTCACCACGGCGTCGAAGAGCTGGATGCCGGTCTGTACGGCACCGCCCGGGCCGCCGGCCGTGGTCGTGTGCAGCCCCACCCCGGCAAGCACCAGGCCGGCCACGGCGATCACACCCCCCACCACGCCGTACGCCGCACGGCCGAGCCACACGTACCCGGCGACGACGGCAAGACCCAGGTAGAGCATCGCCCCGGCCACACCGGTTGTCGCGTACAGGGCCGTCGCCGGGCCGCCCTCCCGCCAACGGTTCGTGATCCCCGCGGCATAGGCGACGGCCAGCAGCACGGCACCGAAGGCGACCGCGGTGGCCAGCAGCCGCATGGGCTCGTCCAGCGGTTCCAGCCACAGCACGGGCAGAACACCGGTCGGACCGAAGAACTCGCCGTACGCCACTCCGGCCAGGGTGGCGGCCAGCCCGGCCCCGGCGACGAAGGGCCACAGCGGGCGCAGCGTCGCCGCCCGGCGTGGCCGGCCCGCCCGCAGCAGCAGCGCGAAGGCGACCAGCAGCAGCCCATGCCCGGCGTCGCCGAACATCAGGCCGAACATCACCACGTAGACGATTCCGGCGGCCATCGTGGGGTCCAGGTCGGCGTAGGGCACGGTTCCGTACGTCGTGACCAGCGGTGTGAAGGAGCGGCGTACCGTCGTCGCCGGGTGCGCCTGATGCGCCGGGGGTGCGGAGGCGGCTCCGGCGAGCAGAGTGGGCGGGTCGACGCCACGCGGGGTGCGCAGCGGCACCAGCGCGCCCCCGGCACCGGCGATGCGCGCCGTCGTGGTGCCCAGCTCCGCCTCGGGACACCAGCCGGCCAGTGCCGCGACCGCGCCGCGCCGGATCGCGCTGCCGAGACGTTCCTCCATCTGCGCCTCACCCGCCAGCAGGTCCGCCCGGCCCTCGCGCTCCAGGGTCTCCAGGTCGGGGGGAACCTCGCTGAGAACCGGTTGTGCCGGCTCGGCGCGCAGCCGCTGCAGCCGTCTCGCCGCGGGGCCGCGGACATCCGGCCCACCGTCGTCGGCCAGATCGATCTCGACGCAGCCCGCCTCGGCGATGCGCACCAGGCTCTCGCGCAGTGCCCGCTCGGGGGCGACGACGGCCACCCTGCGCATGCGGACCGGGATCGCCGACTCAGCCCGGAGCATCGAGCACCTCCGCGGGCCAGTCGCCGGGGCCGCCGCCCCGGGCCGCCAGTTCCAGCGCGCCGCGAGTGCGCCAGGCGTCGGCGGACAGCACTGCCACGGCTCCCACCACGGGCTCCGGCCCGAAGCGGGAGCGGCGCAGCAGCTCCCGGCCGTCCCGCTCGACGGCGTCCCACCACCGTGCCTCCGCCCGCCACAGATTCGCCGCCTCGTCGAGGCTGTTCAGCAGCCACTTCGCGGTGGCCGGCAGCGCCTGCCGGAAATCGGCGTACGACCCCGCCCGTACCGCCCGCCCGCCCAGCAGCCGGGCCGCCCGGCGGACGGAGACGTCCGGCAGGCGCCGGCCGACGACGAACACCTCACGGCCGAACAGCAGGGCGAGCCGGGCCGCCGCCCAGCGTGCCGCGTCGGGAACCTCCGTCGCGAGCCGTACGGCGGCGGAGACCCGCATGCCCGTGGCGACCGCGGCCGGGGAATCGCCCCCGGGGTCGCCCCACGGGGAGGCCGCCAGCGCGGTCCGCAGTTCCGCCGGCGTACGGGTGCGGGCGAGCCGTGTCCAGGCGATCGCCAGCGCGCCCAGGCGGTAGGGCGGGGGAGGGAGGCGTTGGGGGCCCGGCCGGCGCGGGTCGGCCGCGAGAGCCCTCAGGTGTTGTTCGGTGTTGGAGATCTCGAATCCGGCGGCGAGTGCCCGGACGGCGTCGGCGCCGGTGGCCGGCTGCCAGCCGGCGAGGACGCGCAGATGCCACAGCAGGGTCGTCGAGACCGCACGCTGGGCTTCGGCCGTGGTGGCGCCCGGGGTGACGTCGTGCCGGTACGCGGTGGCGGACAGGTAGCGCAAGGCGTCGTCCAACGTCCGGGAGCCGGCCACGTTCCGGACACCGTCCGGGCCCAGGCACCTGGTCCGCAGAGCGCGTGCCCGGGTCACACCGGCCACCCGACCGGCTCCCATCAGGGACACCCCCCGTGGGGTGTTCCGTGATCCCCGGCCCGGTCAGGTGCCGGTGGCGATCCCTCCCGCGCCGCGAGATCCTCCAGCACCCTGACGAGCACGCGCTCGACCAGTGGGGACGTACGAGCCCTGGCACGGCCACGTATGACGGCTGCCTCACGCTCGGCTGTCGCGCGCAGTGCCGCGGCCTCGCCCTCGGCGGCACGCAGCACCTGCTCGGACGCGTCCCCCCGTACCCGGCGGGCCTCCTCACGGGCGTGGGCAGCGATCATCTCGGCCTGCCGTTCGGCATCCCGCAGACGGGACGCGGCCGTGGCGGCGGCCCGCTCGCGCACGGCCCGGGCTTCCGACTCCGCCTCTTCGAGCAGGGCCAGCGGTGGTGCGAGTTCCGCGCGAAGCTCGGCGGAGCGGTCCGCGGGGACACCACCGGGCGCGGCACGGCCCGGCGAGGCTGCCGGCCGGAACCGTGTCAGAAAGTTCCGGAAACCCGCCACGAACTCTCCTCCAGGTCTGTCCAAGACCCCGTTCCCCGTGTCTTGGTGGCGCGCTTCCCAGTCTCCACGGTGGACGGAGACCTGTCGCGCCGCGCTGGGTCACGCGTCCCCCGGCGGGACCGTTCGGCCCGGAGGCCACCCCACCGGATCGATGTCAGACTGACCCCGTAGGTGGAGGCGTCCCCCGGGAGGCAGCCGTGAGCGACTTCGAGCACAGCTCCGCGGAGAAAGAGGCCCGCCGTACCATGCCTGGCCGCCCCTGGACGCCTCAGGAAGAACCGCGGCAGGACGCGCTGCGCCGCTATCTCGGAGCGGTCGCCGCCGCCGCGTCGGCAAGGAGCGCCGAGCGGTCCGAGCCTGCCGCCTCGGGTGAGGCACGAGACACGCCTGCCGCGGACGCGGACGCGTTCTCCGCCGAGGCTCCGGCCGTACCGCGCGTGCGGGACGTCATGCACGTTCCGGCGGTCTCGGTCCCCGGCGACATGCCGTTCCTGGACGTGGCCCGCGTCCTTGCCCGGGAACAGGTGAGCGCCGTACCGGTGGTCGACGCCGACGACCACGTGATCGGTGTCGTCTCGGAGTCGGACCTGCTGGCCAAGGCCGCCGTCATGGCGGAACCACACCGGCACGGACCCGTCGGCAGGCTGCGGCGACATCGCCTGTACGAGAAGAGCCAGGGCGACACCGCGGCCACGCTGATGACCTTCCCGCCGGTCACCGTCCATCCGGCGGAGCGGGTGTCGGACGCCGCCTGGACCGCTGCCCATGCGCGGCTGAAGAGGCTTCCCGTGACCGACTATCACGGTCGGCTCGTCGGTGTGGTGAGCCGACGCGATCTGCTGCGGGCCCTGGTCCGTGACGATGCCGAGATCCGCGCCGAGGTCGAGTCCCTGGTCGGCCGGTATGTGCTGGGGCCGCGCGCCGTCGATGTGACCGTGGAGAACGGCGTGGTGATCATGACCGGGAAAGTGGACAAGGCCGTGGTCCCCGAACTGATTGCAGCCGTACGGGAGATGGACGACGTGGTCGATGTCGTCGACGACCTCGAAGCGGTCTGAGCCATGGGTCGCCCCCGCGACCGGGGCCGACGGCCGCCTGCGCACGTCACGGCGTGTGGGCGACGAGGAAGTCGGCGCTGGCGGACAGCGTGGTGAGCCGGGGCGTGTCCTCGTCGTCGATGCGGACACCGGACCGTTCGCTGAGGACTTCCACAAAACTCAGGAAGTCCAGCGAGTCCATCTCCAGCACGTCGCGGAACGCGTCGTCGGGCCCCAGCGCGGCGACCTCCGCGTCGGGAACGACGGCGGAGATCGACTCCCTGACCAGGTCCAGTGCATCGGTACGGTTCATGTTCACAGTTGCTCCGGGTTCTGCAGCAGGCGGGTGACCGCCGTGAGGTAGCGGGCGCCGAGGGCGCCGTCCGTCGCCCGGTGGTCGGCCGAGAGCGTCGCCGTGACCACGGGCCGTACGCCCAGCAGGCCGTCCACGGCGCACGGCCGGTCGACCACCCGCCCGAAGCCGACCAGGGCCACCTGCGGCGGGTAGATCACACCGAAGACCGCTTCCACGCCCTGATCGCCGAGGTTGGTGACGGTGATCGTGGCGTCGGACACCTCGGAACCGCGCAGCCTGCCCGCGCGGGCCCGGGTGACGAGGTCCTTCAGGGCGGTCATCAACTGGGGGAGTGCCAGGGTGTCGGCGTGGTGCAGCGCGGGGGCGACGAGCCCTCCGCCGCGCAGGGACACGGCCACGCCGAGGTGCACGCCCTCGCCTGCTGTGAACCGGTCATCGGTCCAGAAGCCGTTCAGCTGAGGGATCTCCCTGGCAGCCAGGGCCGCCGCCTTGAGCAGCAGGGCGGCGGGGAGCAGCCGCTCACCGACGGGGCTGCGCCGGTTGCGCTCATGCAGCCAGTCCATCGCGGCGGCCATGTCGACGGTCGTGGAGAGGTAGTAGTGGGGGATGTCCCGGTTGGCGCGGGTCATGAGGCCGGCGATCGCCTGGCGCATGGCCGCCGCCCGGTCTTCGGCCGGGCGTGCGGCAGAAGACCTTTCAGCGGATGGACGCACCGGGGCCGCGCCGTCGTGTGCGGGTGGGGCCGGAGCCGACGGGCCCGGTGCTGCCGCTTGGCGTACGTCCGCGGCACGGACGGCCGACTCGCTGCCCGTCCCTGTCACCGTGGCGAGGTCGACGCCCAGTTCGGCGGCGAGCCGCCGGGCGCGGGGGGTGGCCCGTACGCGTGGCGGCCGGCCAGTGGCTCGGGCGGCCGCCGCCTGTTCGACGTCGGTCCGGGTGACGCGCCCCCCAGGACCGGAGCCGTGGAGTGTCTCCAGGTCGACGCCGCTGTGCTCCGCGAGGTGCCGGATCAGGGGGCCGGCCTCGAGGTGACTGTGCTGCCCGGCCGCGGCCGGCACCGGCATGGGGGCCAGGACGGGTACGGGGGGCGGGTTCGGGGACTCGGAGGGCTCGCCCTTCTTCGACACGTGGCGGACCGGCCGACGCCCGCCCTTCCCGGCTTCCGTGAGGCCCTCGGCTTTTCCGTCCTTCCCCGGCGTGCCGTCCTTCCCCGGCGTGCCGGCTTTCGCCGGTTTCCTCGGCTTGCGCGACTTCGTGCCCGCCTGTTCCGGCTCCCGCTGCTTCCTCTCCGTCGGGCCGATCAGGGCGAGCGGCGTGCCCACCGGCACCGTCGTGCCGGGCTCCACGAGCAGTTGGGTCATGGTCCCCGTCTCGAAGCACTCCACCTCGATCGTCGACTTCGCGGTCTCGACGACGGCGACCGGATCGCCCTTGTGGACGAGGTCACCGGGACCCACGAGCCACTCCAGGAGCGTGCCCTCGTCCATGTCCGCGCCGAGGGACGGCATGGTGAACTCGGCCATGATCAGTCCACCGCCCGGTGCGCCGCCGCGACGACGCCGGCGGTCTGCGGCAGGGCGGCTTCCTCCAGCCGCCGGGCGTACGGCATGGGCACCTCCGCGCTGCACACCCGCTCGACGGGTGCGTCCAGTTCATAGAACGATCCTTCCGCGATGCGGGCGGACACCTCCGCGGCGAGGCTTCCCGTCCGCCACGCCTCGTCGACCACCACCGCACGGTGGGTACGGGCCACGGAGGCGGTGATGGCCGAGTCGTCGAGAGGGCGGAGCGTGCGCAGGTCGATCACTTCGGCGCTGATGCCCTCGGCGGCCAGCGCGTCCGCCGCCGCGAGGACTTTGGGCAGGGAACCGCCGTACGTGATCAGAGTGACGTCGGTGCCGGGGCGGCGGATCGCGGCGTGGTCCAGGTCCACGGGTACGGTGGACTCGGGGAGTTCTCCGGACACGTTGTAGAGGCTGCCGTGTTCGAAGATCAGGACGGGGTCCGGGTCGGCGAGTGCCGGGGCCAGCATGTGGCGGGCGTCCTCGAGGGTGGCGGGGGCGAGGACGCGGATGCCGGGGATGTGCGCGTACCAGCCTTCCAGGCTGTGGGAGTGCTGGGCGCCGAGCTGCCGTCCCGCACCCGTGGTCATGCGGATGACCAGCGGCACGGGCAGTTGGCCGCCCGACATGTGCAGCAGGGTGGCGGCGTTGTTGAGGATCTGGTCGAGGGCGAGCAGGCTGAAGTTGACGGTCATGATCTCGACGATGGGCCGCATCCCGGCCAGGGCGGCGCCTATGCCGGCGCCCACGAACGCGGACTCCGACAGCGGAGTGTCGCGGACGCGTTCGGGCCCGAATTCCTCCAGCAACCCGAGGCTGACGCCGAAACATCCGCCGTAGCGGCCCACGTCCTCGCCCATGAGGAAGACTCGGTCGTCCGAGCCCAGGGCCTCCCGCAGCGCCTCGCGCATCGCCTCCCGGTAGGTCGTCTTCGCCTCGTGCGTTCCGTCGTCGCTCACGGTCGGCTCACCACCTCCGCCGAGGAACTCGTGACGTGGTGCAGCAGATGCTCGACCGGTTCCTCGGGCGCCTGTTCCGCTGCTTCGACGGCGTGGTCGATCGCGGCGGTGATCCGGTGCTCGATGCGGGCCAGTTCGCCGTCGTCCAGCTCACCGCTCTCGCGCATGCGCTCCGTGAGCAGGCCGACCGGGTCCCGGGACTTCCACCGCTCGATCTCCGGCTTGTGCCGGTAGCGGTCCGGGTCGTACATCGAGTGGGCGCGGAAGCGATAGGTCCGCAGCTCCAGGAAGTGCGGTCCCGTGCCGGCCCGGATGCCCTCCACGGCCCGTCGGGTGGCCAGTTCGACGGCCTCGACGTCCATGCCGTCCACGGCCCAGGCGACCATGCCGTAGGAGGCGGCGCGCATGGCCAGGTCGGTCTGCGCCTCGTGCCGCTCCAGCGCCGTGCCCATCGCGTAGAGGTTGTTCTCGCAGACGAGCAAAAGCGGCAGTTTCCACAGAGCCGCCAAGTTCGCCGTCTCGTGGAACTCGCCTTCGGCGAACGCCCCGTCGCCGAAGAAGCAGCAGGTGACATGGGACTGCCCGCGCATGCGGTCGGCCAGGGCGAGGCCCGCGGCGAGGGGAAGTCCGCCGGCCACGATCGCGTTGCCGCCGTAGAAGCGCCGGCTCGCGTCGAACAGGTGCATGGAACCACCCCGGCCGCCGCTGCACCCGGTGGTCCTGCCGTACATCTCCGCCATGACGGCCTCGGCCGTGATCCCGCGGGCCAGCGCGTGACCGTGTTCGCGGTACGTGGAGACGACCGCGTCCTCGGGTGTCAGGGCCTCGTTGACGCCGACGGCGACGGCCTCCTCGCCGATGTAGAGATGGACGAAGCCGCGGATCTTCGCCGCGCTGTACAGCTCGACACACCGCTCCTCGAAACGCCGGATGCGCAGCATCGCCTCCAGCAGGTCCGTCCGATGTCCGGCGGCACCTCGCCGCGGCAAAGACGCGGTGCGTGCGTTCCGCTTGGCCGTCCCGGCCTTCTTGCCGGACGTCCCCTGCGCCGGGTCCTTACGCGTGCGGGTAGGGCCCTCCACACTCATGCGGATCCCTCCAAGGTCGACAAGTCGCCTGCAGGCAGTCCGAGTTCGCGCGCACGCAGGAGTCGGCGCATGACCTTGCCACTGCGGGTCTTGGGCAGGTTCTGGTCGAAGGTGATCTCCCGGGGTGCGACGGCGGCCCCCAGCTTGCGACGGCCGAAGGCCAGCAGCTCCCGTTCCAGATCCGGGGTGGGCTCGACACCTGGCCGCAGTGACACGAACGCTTTGACGATGTTCCCGGCGACCGGGTCCGGCCGCCCGATCACGCCGGCCTCGGCCACCGACGGGTGCTCCATCAGTGCGCTCTCCACCTCGAACGGGCCGATCAGGTGTCCCGCCGACTTGATGACGTCGTCGGCGCGTCCCACGAACCAGTACCAGCCGTCCGCGTCCCGCCTGACCAGGTCACCGGTCAGGTACCAGCCGTCCGCGAACGCGGCGTCGTAGCGCTCCTTGTCGTGCAGATAGCCGCGGAACATCGACGGCCAGCCCGGCCGCAGCGCCAACTCGCCCTCAATACCCGGGACGTCCTCGTGGGTGACCCGGCCGTCGATGACCAGCGCCCGGCCGTCCTCGCCCTGCCTCAGCACCGTCGCGTCGATACCGGGCAGCGGACGCCCCATCGAGCCGGGCCGGATCTCGCAGGCCGCGAAGTTCGCGATCATGATGCAGCCGGTCTCGGTCTGCCACCAGTTGTCGTGCACCGGCAGGCCCAGCACGTCCCGCCCCCACACGACGGCTTCCGGATTGAGCGGTTCGCCGACGGAGGCGATGAAGCGCAGGGCCGACAGGTCGTAGGAGCGCGGCAGGTCGTACGGGCCGTGGCGTGGCGTGGCGCGCATGAGCATGCGCAGGGCAGTGGGGGCCGTGTACCAGACAGTGACCCGCTGTTCGCCGAGGATGCGGTACCAGCGCCGGGCGTCGTAGTCGCCCTCGTCGACGACGACCGTCACACCGTGCACGAGCGGGGCGATGATCCCGTACGACATGCCGGTGACCCAGCCGGGGTCGGCGGTGCACCAGTACACGTCCTCGGAGTGCAGATCGAGGGCGTACGCGGCGGTGGCGTGGTGGGCGACGACGGCCTCGTGGACGTGGACCGCGCCCTTGGGTGTGCCGGTGGTGCCGCTGGTGAAATGCAGCAGAGCCATGTCGTCAGGCGACGTCGGCGGGATGGTGAAGGTGTCCGGGGCGGCGGACATCAGGTCGTCGAAGGAGACGGTACCGGGCAGTTCCTCGGCGCCGGGGCCGACGATCAGGACATGGTGCAGTCCGGGGACGGACGTCCGACGCTCTTCGACCTTGCGCCGGTACAGGGCAGCGGTGGTGACCAGGACCCGCGCGTCACCGAGACACAGTCGCTGTTCGACCGGGTCCGGACCGAAGGCGGAGAAGAGCGGACAGAGCACGCCGCCGGTCTTCAGCGTGCCCAGCACCGCGGTGTAGAGCTCGGGGCAGCGGCCGAGCAGGGTGAACACCCGGTCCCCGTGGCCGACGCCGAGTGACGACAGCACGTTCGCGAAGCGGGCTGTACGACGGGCAAGTTCCGCGTAGGTGACGGTGGAGACGGAGTCGTCCCGGGCGACGCACCGCAATGCGGCCTTGTCCGCGAGGTAGGAGATCGCGTGCCGGTCGACCGCCTCGTAGGCCATGTTGAGGCCACCGCCGGGCAGTCCTGCCAGCGCGGCACGCGCCTGCGACCAGGTGAAGGTGGAACGCGCCCGGTCATAGTCGGTGAGACGGGGGCGGACGACGGGCGCGGTGTCCTTGTGGATGGTTTCCCAGCGCATGGGCGCTCCTCCCGCACTCCCCCCTCACCCCAGATTCACCGAGCGGGGCATGGGCCGCACCTCGGCCGCAGGACATGAGCCGACGCGACGGGAGGCGGTCGCTGCCGACGGTGATGGAGCCGGGGGCCGCCCGCTTCTTGCGGGCCCGAATCGCACGGTGCGCGGTTTCGCTCCGCTTCGCCGTGTCTCTCTACGGCCCTCGGCTCACTTCCATGGCACCGCTGCTCGCCGTCGGCTTGTAGGGCCGGACGGCCCTGACCGCAGGCCCGTCCGGCCCGTTCGGGCGGTTCACTCGCGGCGCAGCACGACTTTGAGGGCGCCGGTGGAGGGCCGTGGGAGGAAGACGTCGTAGGCGACCACCGTTTCGCTGAGGCCGACGCGGTGAGCAGATCCGGGCGGTGACGACAGTGGCGAGCCCGATGGGACCGGCGCGCACGACCACGACGGTGTCTCCCGGGCCTGGGTGTCCGTTCCGCCCCCCACCTCGTAGGCGGTGGGCAGGACTTCGGCGAGCAGGACGGCGTCCGCGAGCGCCAGTGCGCCGGGCCGCCGCCGGGTGGAGAAGTCCGCGAAGGGGACCCGCACGAACTCTGCCTGAGTTCCGTTGATCAGCCTCCCGAGGATCCAACCCCGGCCATCGCCGCACTGTCCGGACATGCGGTCCCGGCAGAACTGACAGCGGCCGCAGGCCGAGACGGACGACACGATCACCTGATCGCCCGAGGCGATGGAGCGGACCTCGCGGCCGCCTTCCACCACCTCGCCGACCGCCTCGTGGCCGAGGACCGTTCCCGGCCTGACCTCCGGCAGATCTCCTCGCCGGATGTGCAGGTCGGTGCCGCAGACGGTGGTGGCGTCGACGCGGACGACGGCGTCGGTGGGGTCCTCGATCGCCGGATCGATGATCGTGTCCCAGGAGATCTGTCCGGGGCCGTGGTAGACGAGGGCTCGCATGATCACCTACCTTCAGGCCGGCTCGGCCCCCTGTCCCCACCGTCGCCCCAGGACGGACACCCGGGCAACCGCGACCGTCGGCCTGTGCCGCCGTCGGAGCCGGTCATGGTCGGACGGGTGGAGACCCCGGCGCGCAGACCAGTGACAGCCAGCCGGTCAGGGCGGCCGGATCGGCGGTCTCGCTCCGGAAGCCGACATGTCCGTCCGGGCGGACGGCCAGCAGACCGCGACCGGGGCTGTTCGCCAGCCGGACGACGGTGACCAGGGGGCCGAGCACCTCTTCGGGCGGCGAGTCGGCGTCGCACTGCAGCAGCACGTGCACGCCCGGGCGGGCCAGCAACTGGTGCAGCCGCCTGGGAGCTCCTTCGACGCTGACGGTCGCATCGGGCAGACGGTCTCCAGGGCGAGGAGCGCCACGCAGGCGCGATGTTCCCTCCACCGACAAAGGGCTGTGCCGGCAGTTCACCCGAAGCTGGGAGATGAGACGGACGACCTCGGCGACCGGCCGTCGCCGGTCCAGGACGGCGGGTATGACCGGGGCCACGAGCGGAGCGGCCACCGCGCGCAGCCAAGAAGGGACGCGGCCGGTGGATGCCTCCGCCCAGAACGCCGCGTGCGTGAGGATCAGCCGTCGGTGCGCAGCCGACCTGCGCTCCCTGTCATAGGAGGCGAGCAACGTGTCGGCGTCTCCCTTCCCGGCTTCCGTCCGGTCGGCGGGCTCCCCGCTGAAGCGGCTCACCGCGAAGCCGAGCTTCCATCCGAGGTTCACCGCGTCCTGGATGCCGGCGTTCATGCCCTGGCCGGTGGCCGGCGAGTAGGTGTGCGCGGCGTCCCCCGCGAGGAAGAGCCGTCCTCGCCGGAATCGCCGGGCGAGGCGGCACTGCAGCGGCACCCGCGCGGACCACGCGAGACGCTCGATCCGTGCCGGCATCCCCGCGTCGCTCAGGAGATGCTGAAGCTCGGCTCGCGGGACGGAGGGTCCCGGCTCGCCGAAGTCCTGGCCGGCTGCGCCGGCGGAGGGCCGGGTGGCCAGCAGCCGCCAGGTGGCCTGTTCTCCGAGCGGGAAGAGGAACAACAGCCCCTGGCGCCCCGCGAACACCTCAGCACAGGATGCCCCGGTGCGGCCGGGCATGCCGTCGATCTCCAGGTCGGCCAGGACCACCTCTTCGGCGTAGGGCCTGCCGTGCCACCCGATGCCGGCACAGCTCCGCACGGTACTGGCCGGGCCGTCGCAGCCGACGACGAAGGGACAGCGGATCTCCTCGATGCCGTCGCGTGATCGCAGCACGGCACGCGCGCTGGACCCGTCGTCGCGGGCAGTGAGCAGGTCGGTACCCCGTTCCACTGTCACCCCGCGCTCGGCGAGTGCCCCCGTCAGCACTCTTTCGACATCCATCTGCCGCAGGAGTGACAGGTGCGGGAAGGCCGTGTCGGGCAGGTCGAGATCGGCGAGCCGGGCTTCGACGACGTGCGAACCGAGATGCAGATGTGCCGTCGGGGCGGTGTCCGCCAGCTCAAGCAGCTCGTCCGTGACGCCGAGGGGGCGCAGAACTTCCAGGGTGCGCGGGTGCAGGATGAGCGCGCGCGACGGCCGGAACGGCTCCGTACGCCGTTCGACGACCCGGACCCGCGCTCCGTGATCATGAGCCTGTAGCGCCAGGGTGAGGCCGGTCGTACCGGCGCCGACGATCAGGATGTCCACCGCTGTCGTCACACCCCGGCTTGAACGCGCCACCATGCCGCGGTGTCGGGCGGTGCCTGGCCCGCGACCCTACCGGACGCTGTGATCATGTCGTCGCGGCGTACCCCGGGTACAACGGCATAACTGATCGATCCAGGCGCGCTGACCAGGGCAAGAATCCGCCACAGGGAACGCGCGTAGCGTTCGGCGCGCTGCGGGCCGTCCCACTCGTACACGCCGCGGTAGCGGCCCTGCTCGTCGTGGCTCAGCCACAGCTTCGAGGTGAAACCGGGGAATCCCACGAAGAGCGGGGTGTTCAGCAGGCTCTCCCTGCGGAACAGCGCGTGCCGGGGTCCGTGCACCAGGCGCAGCCTGAAGGTGACCGCCAGTGTGCAGGGGTCCTTCGCCAGGCCGCTGCCGAGGCGGGTCTCCCGGTACACCCGGGCCGAGGTGCCGTCGGCGAAGCGGAGCCGCATGCCCACCCGTTCCTTCGGCAGGCGGATCCGGTGCCGGGCGAGCAGCGCGAACGTGGTGAGGACGCATGAGGCAACGGCGCGCCATGCCTCGCCGGGAGCGAGCGGTCTCTGTTCGCCCATGGTGGCCTCCTTCCGGGGGGCCTGACGGGCCACTGCACCGGGTCCACTGCCCTTGCCGGTCGGACGTTCCCCGTACGACCCACCATGAGGGAATCCGCCGCCTTACGCGAAACGGGGAGACGCGGCGCGGTTCTGGTCCCCGCAAGCCGCCGGGATGAGCACTCCTTCAGTCCGGCTCCATGTAAGGGCGGCGGAAGACCGGGGCGTGGCCAGTGCCCCAGGGACGCACGGCAGCCAACGCCTGGGCGACCGTGGATTCCAACGGGCCGCTGGTGTCGACCGCGACGGCTTCGGGCCACGGCGATTCCCGGGCAGCCATGGCGGTGGCGATCTCCAGGTCGGCGTCGGAGGGGCCGGGCCCGCGCGCGGACAGGCGGGCCGCTGACACCTCGCGGGGAACGTGGCAGTGCAGGGCCACGAGGTCGGCGCCGGCGCGTTCGGCCATGCGCACGGCCGCTTCACGCTGCGTCTCGTCGGTCCAGGAGGCGTCCAGGACGACGGATTCACCGGAGGACAACAGGGCCGCCGCTCGGTCGAGCAGGGTGGCGTAGGTTCGGGCGGTCCACTCGGGCGTGTACAGGCCCTCGCCGTAGTCGGCCGCCGCGGACTGCTCCGCGGGGATGCCCGCCAGTTCCTTGCGGACGCGGTCGCTGCTGAGCAGCGTCACTCCCAGCCGATCGGCCAGGGCCCCGGAGAGGGTGGACTTTCCGCTGCCCGGCAGCCCGCTGACGAGCGTCAGGCAGACGGCGGAGGTGCGCAGGTGGCGCAGCGTCGTCGAGACCAGTCTGCGCGCCGCCGTCTGCGCGCCGGCCGCGCCCTGCCGTGCCTGGATCAGGGAGACCTTCGCCCGGACGAACGCGCGGTAGGCGACGTAGTGGTGCCACAGGGAAGGAGGCGCGGGATCGCCGGAGTACTCGCTGTACCGGGCGAGGAAGTAGGCCGCGGCATCAGGTGCGCCGAGCTGTTCCAGGTCCATGGCGAGGAAGGCGGCGTCGTCGAGGCCGTCGACGTAGCGAAGGTGGTCGTCGAACTCCAGACAGTCCAGTACGCGTGGGCCGTCGTCGAGGCAGAACACGTCCTCGGCAAGCAGGTCGCCGTGACCGTCGACCACCCGCCCCTGCTCGATGCGGGCGTCGAACAGCCGCTCGCGGCCGACGAGGTAGCGGCGCACGAGCCGCTCTACCTCCGTCACCCCTTCGGGCACGAAGCCGTCCGCGGCCAGCGCGTCGACCTGCGCGAAGCTCGCTTCCCAGCGCGAGGACAGCGCGTCCCGCGTGCCTTGTTCCGCGACGTCCCGGCCGCGGGGCGCTTCCGCGTGCCAAGCGGCGAGGTGCCGGGCGACGGCCCGCAGGACATCGTCCACGGCCACCCCTTCCCGCACCAGCCGGGACAGGCGGCGGTCCGCGGGCATCCGGCGCATCACCACCATCGGTTCGGCTTCCGCCGTATCGGGGCTGCGGATCTCGCCCAGGCCCAGGTAGACGTCGGGGGCGAAGCGGCGGTTGAGAGCGACCTCGCGCTCGCACGCGGCCCGGCGAGCCGTCACCGTGGTGTAGTCCAAGAACCCCAGATCGACCGGCTTCTTGACCTTGTAGGCGCGGTCGCCGGCGAAGAACACGATCGCGCTGTGGGTCTCGCACACCTCGGCCCGCGGCGGCGGCCGGACGTCGTGATCGGCACCGGTCGGCGGCGCGGAGGTGTCTGCCCCGGGCGTCGGCCGGACCGGCCTTACCCGGTGGCCGTTCTCAGTCATGCGGGACGACTGCGACGGGGCAGCGACCGTGGTGAATGGCGGCCTGCGCCACCGGACCCAGATGCGGCGCCCGGCCCGGACCGTGCTTGCGTCGGCCGACGACCAGCAGCGCGGCACCTTCGGCGGCCTCCACAACGGCCTTGGCCGGACTTGCCAGACGAATGTTGTCGGTCGCCTCCACCCGCGGATACTTCTCGTGCCAGGGTCTGAGCGTCTGGCTCAGCCGTTGGTGGGCGTCCTGCTTGATCTCTTCGGTGATGCCGTGGTCCACGCCCCAGGGCACGCGTGCGTGAAGCGGCACGCTTCGGCCGTGGACGGCCAAGAGAGGGACACCTCTGGCCGCAGCGGCTCGGAAGGCGAAGTCGAGCAGGTCGTCGGAGGACCCGTGCGGATCGTCGGAGGCCCCGTGCAGTTTCAAGGCCACGACCACGCGGCTCACGGATGACGGGGGCGCCCCTTTGCCGCGCGCCGTGGTGCGGACCAGCACCACCGGCCGCTCGGCACGTGCCGCGACGGGCATGCTGACGTCACCGAGGAAGTAGCTCTCGACGGACTCCAGGCCTCGCGAACCGAGTACGAGCATCGCGGAGTCCGACGCCGCCTGGAGCAGCGCTTCCTGGGCGTCGTCGGCGACCAGGTTTCCGACGACGGACAGACCCGGGTGGCGTGCCTGGAGCTCCGCCCGCGCGGTATGGACGAGACGTTTCGCCCAGTAGTTCTGATCCACTTCCGAGGGAATGCTGGTCGGCTCCGGCGCCAGCAGCGGCCACGCGTGCAGCAGACGCAGGGTGAGTCCCTGCTTCTCCGCCTCGTCGGCGGCCCAGTGGGCAGCGGCGAGGCTCTCGGGTGAGCCGTCCAGGCCCACGGTGACGACTGGCTCCATGGGGGCTGCCTCCGCCTCGTAGGAAGCTGGAAACGACGGTGGATCACGGTGAACGAGTCCGTGGACGGTCCGGACGGCGCCGACATGCCGATGGTGTGTTCTCTCCTTCGAGAAGTACCGCACTCCTCACCTCGACGCATGTGGACCGGCCGAGGAAGGGACCCCCGGCACGGGGTCCGGTCCGAGCGGATCTGGCACGCACAGGGGACACGTGCGGTGACGTTTCCCCTGGTGGTCGGTGTCGACGGGTCGCAGGCGAGCCTGGAGGCGGTGGACTGGGCCGCCGACGAGGCGGTCCGGCGCCGTCGCGTGCACGCCACCGCCGGGGAGCGCGAGGTGTCCGAGGTGATCGGCGCGGCCTCACAGGGTGCATGCAGGGGTGCCCTTCAAGCGCTGCGGCGCCCATCGGTGCAGGTGCTCGACGAGGCGCTGCGCGAGGCAGCGGAGCGACACCGGGATGTGCCGGTGAACAGCGAGGTCGTCGAGGGTGCGGTGCGACGGGCGCTCTTGGACGCCGCGGCCGACGCTGATCTGCTGGTGGCCGGGGCTCGCTGGCGGCATGGGCACGTCGGTCTGCAGCTGGACCTGGTCAACCACGTGGTGCTGCATCACGCGCCGTGCCCGATCGCGGTCGTTCCGCGGACGTGAGCGGTGGGGGCGGGATGAGCCGAGTGGTGGCCGACAGGGACCTTCGGCCCCGTGACCGCGTTCTGCCCGGTCCTGGAAGGTGGTGGAGAAGCCGGACACGAGGGGGACGCACCAGCGACGGCTGGAGGCCAGACCATGGGCACGCAGGATTCGCCGCACGCATCCCGTCCCGACGGGCCGCAGAGGCAGCAGCGCCCGGCCAAGGGCCCGAAGCCACTGGGACGTAGCGCCGACCGGATCGAAGCCTGGTGCTCTCGGTTGCTGCTCCTGGTGCTGGTCCTCGGACTGCCGGTGGCCTCGGTGAGCGCGGGGCTCGCCGCCCACGCGTCCACCTTGCGCATCGCCCAGGCCCAGTCTGAGCAGCGGCACCAGGTACCGGCGAGAGTGACGTCGGCCCCCGGGGCAGCACCCGGCAGTGCCGCGAACGAGAAGCAGACGGTGCGGGTGACCTGGACGGGGAAGGACGGCCGGCAGCGGACCGGAACCGCTCAGGTACCCCTGGCCGTGACCGTGGGGTCCAGCGTGCGCATCTGGGTGGACCGGGCGGGATCCGTACAGGATCCACCGCTGTCCGCGAGCAACGCGACCGCCACCGGCTGGCTGACCGGCGGCCTCACGGCGGTGGGCGTGTACACCTGTTACGTCACCGGGCGAATGGGTGTGCGACGGGCGCTGAACCGCAGGAGGTACGCCCAGTGGGACGCCGAATGGGAGCGGGTGGAGCCCCTGTGGTCCGCCCGGTCGCAGGGGTGACAGATCCGGGCCCGGGAACGGCGCCGGGGAGGTGACGCTGATGTCCGATGCGACGACCACTGATCTGTACGAGGTCACCATGGCGATGTCGTACCTGAAGGAGGGGCTGACGGGCTCGGCGACGTTCAGTCTCTTCGTCCGTGACATGCCGCCCGACCGGGGCTTCCTGGTGGCCGCCGGCGTGGAGTCGTCGCTCGATTTCCTCAACGACTACCGGATCACGGCTCAGGACGTCGACGCCTTTGCCTCGGCGCTGCACCGGCCCGCCCGCGATCTGGAGCCGCTGTGCGGCATGGAGTTCACCGGTCAGGTGCGGGCGGTGCCGGAGGGGCGGATCGTCCTCGCGGGAGAGCCCTTGCTGGAGGTGACCGCTCCGCTTCCGCAGGCACAGCTGGTCGAAACCTACGTACTCAACCAGGTCAATCACCAGACGACGCTCGCCTCGAAGGCTGCCCGCTGTGTCCTGGCCGCAGCCGGACACCCTGTCGTGGACTTCTCCCTGCGACGCACCCATGGCCTCCAGGCCGGCTACCAGGCCGCCCGGCTGAGCGCTATGGTCGGATTCGCCGGAACGAGCAACATCGCCGCGGCCACGTCCGAAGGGCTGACGGCCGTCGGCACGATGGCGCACTCCTACATCGAGGCGTTCCCAGACGAGGAAGAAGCGTTCCGCGCCTTCGTCCGCTCACACCCCGGTCCGGTGACGTTCCTCGTGGACACCTACGACACCGAGGCGGGCGTCCGTGTGGCCGCGCGTGTGCTGCGAGACATCGATCACGCCACCTGCGGGCGCGGCTGGGCGGTACGGCTGGACAGCGGTGACCTCGGTGTCCTCGCCGTGAGGGCGCGCGCGATCCTCGACGCGGCGGGGCTGCCGGAGGCACGGATCGTCGCCAGCGGCGGTCTCGACGAGTACGCCGTTGACGAACTGATCCGCGCCGAAGCGCCGATCGACGTCTACGCCGTCGGCACGCGTGTCGGTGTCTCGGCGGACGCCCCGTACCTGGACTCCGCCTACAAGCTGGTCGAGTACGACCGGCGGCCGGTGATGAAGCTCTCCACGGCCAAGGTGAACGCCCCCGGACAGAAGCAGGTCTTCCGCCGTCCCGGGTACGGCGATGTGATCGCGATGCGGGACGAGCCACCGCCCTCGGAAGGGGAGCCGATGCTGGTGACGATGATGGAAGGGGGGACGCGCGCCGGCGAACGCGCCACCGCGGCGGAGAGCGGAGAGAGATTCACCGCCGACCTGGCCGGGCTCCCGCCGGCCGCGCGCGGGATCCGGGCGCCCGTCGCGCCCCGGGCGGTGACCTCCGGGCGGCTGACCGCACTGACCGAACAGGTCCGGCGCCGCATCGAGGACAGGGTCCGGGCCTCGGGCACCCATGTGCGAACCACTGGGCCGAGCGCATGCGGGCCGCAGCGCTCCGCACGCTGAGGAGAACGCCATGTCGCATACCGTTGAATGGAAGGTCCGCCTCTACCTCTTCGAGGAAGAGGGAACGACCAAGGCACGCGTGGTGCTGGACACCAGGACAGCGCAGCTCACCGGCCACGGCTCCGCACACCGCAACCCCGCTGACGCGGACGTCCCGGAGATCGGAGACGAGCTGGCGGCGGGCAGGGCGATGCAGGACCTCGGCCGGCAGCTGGTGGAATTCGCAGGGCGCGACATCGAGGGCGTCGCCGCGTCCTCGACCGGTGGGAGTGCCGGGCCGGAGACCGGCCGTCAGTTGCCGGACCAGGCACAGGGAGGTTGAGCGATGACATCGCCCGTCCGTCGTGACAGGGGTGTTCCCCCGGTAGGGGACCCCTTCCGCGAACTCGAGGAACTGCACACGCGGATGGACCGGCTGATGCAGTCCGTCTTCCCCGGCCGCGGTGAACCGGGAGTCGCCGGGGCATGGGCGCCGCCGGCCGACATCGAGGACACCGAGGACGCGTATCTGGTGGAGCTGGAGCTGCCCGGCGTGGACAAGGACCAGATCACCATCGAGGTCTGGCAGTCCGAGCTCGACGTCCACGGCGAGATCAAGGAGAAGGAACGCGCCGGCGTCGTACGGCGGCAGGCCCGGCGCATGGGGCAGTTCGACTACCGCATGAGTCTGCCGCCGAACTCGGACACCCAACACATCAGCGCCGACCTGACCAACGGGGTGCTCACTGTGCGCGTTCCGAAGGCCGAGAAGGCCACACCGCGTCGCGTCGAGATCACCGGCTGACTTCAGAGGGGGATCGGCGGCTGACGGCGCGGTGCCGCAGCGGCGTCATGTGCCGTCGTGGGACGGACGAGAGCCATCCGTCCGGCACGCCATGTGCCCCGAGACGGACACCACGCCGCCCGCACCACGGCACAGCCGCTCGATCACCGGGATCAGGGCCTCGGCCTCGGCGGATCCGTCCGGAGCCACCTGCCCCTCGCGCCCCTCGACGGCGACCGAGACGAGCGAGGTGTCACGGATGCGGCCGCTCACCATGTGCGGGGTTTCGGGTATGTCCCCAGACACCGCGTTCTGTCGCGTCAGGGCACCTCGCCCGCACCATGCGGCGCGTACAGGTCGAGCAGGCGCATCCGGGCGGACCTGAGCCGGCGCGCGATCACGCCGGTGACATAGGTGCACAACTCGTGATCCAGCGCCGGGTCCTCGGCACACATCTCACGGACCGCCTCCGCATCGAACTCATAGGCGCGCACCGGGCTGGCGGCTTCCGCCCCCAGATGCCAGTGGTGGGGAGGGACCAGCGCGGACCAGCCCAGCAGTCGTCCGGCGCCGAGGCTCTCGATGACCGCTGCCTGCCGGCCAGGCACGTGGACGTCGAGTGCGACCGTGCCCGTGTGGATGATCCAGAAACGATCGGCCCTTCCTCCCTCGTTGAAGATGCGCTCGCCCGTCTCGAACGACACCTCGCGGGCGAGCGTCATCAGCTGCTCGCGACGTTCCTGAGCCAGGGCGCCGAAAACGCCGGGCCTGGTCACCACGATGGCCTTCCCTTCTCCATGGCCTCGAAGGTGGAGGGCGGGCTTCGTGTCCGGTCGGCTTCGCTTCCGATCAAGGACCTCTCACCCTGTGGGCCGTGGTCTCCTCCGGCATGAAGGCGGCGTCGGCGATGGGGCCGCCCCAGCGCTGTGTTCCTGGGGGCCGTAATTCCACGATGGCCGCAAACGGGCGCGGTGCAACCGGGGAGGGAAGTCTGCTCTCGAAGCCGATCCGCCTGCCTCGAAGCCTCCACGCCTGCCTCGGTGGCGGCCACGTGTCGCGCGGCAGGATCAGATTCCAGTCTGCGGGCCGTGGACTGGGCGCGGACGGGGCCGCGCGCCACAGCCTGCCGCTGCGGCTGGGCTGGTCCATGCATCCCTGTGGGAGGGGTACGAACGAGGCAGCCCGTCCCTCACCGCCAATCGCCCGTCCGAAGAGATCATGGCCGAGCACAGGGATGATGCTCGGGTCGGTCAGCCTCACGGTGGCGGCCCGCGCCGTGTGCCCGGTCATCGTGGTACGAGGCGGGGAACGGAACCGGCAAGGCTCTTTCGGCCGACTGGTCCTCGGAGTCGGCGATCCCACCGAAGGCTCGGCCGCCGTACGGTTCGCCCTTCACGAGGCACAGGTGCGCCGCGGCACCGTGGACGCCGTGCGGGCCTGGCGTTACCCCGCTCAAGAGCACGCGGACGTTGTACGACGGTTACGACCCTGCCGCCGAGCGGCTGCGTGAGTCCCTGTGCACGCTCGGCCACGGCTACTTCGCCACCCGCGGTGCGGTGCCCGAACGCAGGGCGGGCCTGGTCCACTATCCGGCCACCTACGCGGCAGGGGTGTACAAGCGCCTGGAGTCGACCACGCCCACCTCGTCGCCGGCTTCCGGGGCGGTGACAGTGGACGCACGCAGGAACCTCAGTGTGCCGGATCTCGCTCCTGCCGGACTACGACGACCGGACAGACAGCATGTTGGGCACAGCGCTGACTGACGGATCCGAGCATGGCCCGGGCAAAATTGCCTCGCCCGCGCCGGCCCACGACAAGGATTTCCGCCCCCTCGGAAGCCCTGATCAACACTTCGGACGGATCACCCTTGACGAGACGCTCCTGCAGGGCCGGGGGCCGCTCATCCGGGAAGACGGCGCGCAGTTCCTCGGCGAAGCGCTGCCGGGCCTGCTCAAGGTCGAACTCCAGGTCAATCGTCGGTCCGCTGCTCCAGCCGATGGGCGCGGGCGTGTCCCAGGCATGAATCACTTCAACGACAGCGTTGACTGTCTGCGCATAGCGTGTCGCCCATCGCAGCGCCTCGTACGACGACGGAGACCCGTCCACCCCCACCACCACCCGACGCTCCGGCTCGGTGGACTGCATGGTGACCTCACCCCGCTCTCGACGGTGCTACCTCTACGCTGCGCCGCCTTCCGGCACAGCGTCAATCGAGCCGGCCGCACCACCTCGCTCGGAGCCTGGGTCAGGAACGAGTACGTGGGCCGGCACCGCATCCGCGGCAGGTCGGCCTGGGCGAGTGCCCGTAGCCATCCATGGGATTGCGGCCAGAGTGAAGGCGACTGTGGCAGCACCCCGCGGCGCTGCGGCGGTGCTGGTCGCGCCAGGGGCAAAGGCGCGCGTTGCGAGAAATGCTGCGAGCAGTGCCGTCGTGACCCACCCGAACCATGGCTGTACCTGTTGCAGGCGGAGGACCGCAGGGCCGTCAGGACGGTGCCGGCCGACTCGGAGGAACGGATCCACGAGACCCTCGACGCCAGCGGCCTGCCCCGCGCCTACGCTGCCGCGGTGCGCCGCCACCAGGACGCCCTGAACGTGCTGCGCACCCCTGACCGGCGGTGGACCTGCTTCAGTAAGACCCCACGCCCGACTCAGTCGGCGGAGGCGTGGGCCGGGCAGGGCGCGCTGGTGGGGCAGGGCTCGGTGGCCGGCTCCAGATGGACCGAGGGCGCCGCCTCCGTCCGGGCGTCCGCAGACTCCAACCTCAGCATGGCCTTCTCGTCCGGCGTGCCGGGGGCCGCCTGGTAGACCACCATCCGCTGGCCGCCAGTCCGGGCCAGTCGCATGACCTCATAGGTCAGGGTCATCGGGCCGACCTTCGGATGCCTGAACGACTTCTGCCCGCCGCCGCGCTCGCAGACGTCGTACCGCTCCCAAAGCCGCGCGAAATCCGGCGACTTCAGCACCAGTTCGCCGACGAGCGCGGTCAGCTCGGGGTCGTCCGGGTCAGCCCCGGCGACCGCGCGCAGATGCGCCACCGAGAGCGCGACCGTTTCCTCCCACGGCTCATACAGCGTCCGGCCGACCGGGTGGAGGAAGACATAGCGGATCATGTTGCGCTGGCTCTCCGGCCAGTCCCACAGCCCGGGCATCAGCCGCCGGCCGGGCGGGTTGGCGGCCAGGACGCGGTTGTACCGGTTCACCACATAGGCGGGCAGCGGACTCACCGACTCCAGCATGCGCACCACCGAGTCGCGGACGGTGTGGTCGGAGGACGCCGGCAACTCCGAGACCCGGCCCGAAGCCAGTTCCGCGAGCTCGTGCAGGCGTTCATAACCGTCGCCACGCAGCCGCAGGGCGCGGCCGAGGGCGTCCACGACGGCTGGGGAGGGGTTGGTCTCCCGGCCGCGCTCCAGGCGGATGTAGTAGTCGACGCTCACCCCGGCCAGCGCGGCCAGCTCCTCACGGCGCAGTCCGGGAGTGCGGCGCAGCCCGCCGCCGGCCGGGAGACCGACGTCCTGCGGGCGCACCTGCGCCCTGCGAGCCTTCAGGTACCGCCCGAGCTCCGTGCCCCTCGTATCCGCTGCTGCTGCCATTCGGTCATTGTCGCAGGTGGTCAAGAAGCGTGGGGGGCCGTGTCAGGGCCTGGAACGCCACACCCCGGGCACAGCGCGGTCTGCCGTGCGGGCGTGCGCGGGCACAGAGTTGATCCCGGAGCGGGCGGCCCGGTCGCCGGGGCCCAGGGGGTGCGAGACACCGGACCGCGGCCCCGGCGCGCTGCGACCGCCCGCCCGGTCATTCCCAGATGAGCCCTCACCTGCACATGCCCAGGAGTTCACCATGCCTGCTGCCCCACTCCCGTCTCGATCCACCTCCTCCCCTCGCAGGCACGACGACGAGCCATCGGCACCCGGGCCCCGGCTGCGAGGCCAGGCAGATGGGGTCCGAGCAATCACTTCACCCCCCGAACCGCCCGCCGAGTCCGCCGTACCACGGCGGAGCGGCGTCGCACTGGTCGCTTCGCTGCTCGGCTTCACAGTGATCACCATCGATGTCTCGGCCGTGAACATCGCGCTGCCCGCGATCGGGGACTCCCTCCGCGGTGGGATGGCCGGGCTGCAGTGGGTGGTGGATGCGTACACCCTGATGTTCGCGGCCCTGATGCTCTCCGCTGGAGCCCTCGCCGACCGGGCCGGTGCCCGCCGCGCCTACTCCTGGGGCGTCGCCCTGTTCACTCTTGCCTCCCTCGGCTGCGCACTCGCTCCCGGCATCTCCGTGCTGGTCGGCGCCCGTGTGGCACAGGGCGCCGCCGCCGCGGTCGTGATGCCGGCCTCGCTGGCGCTGATCCGGCAGGCCTACCAGGACGCGCGGGCACGCGCCCGCGCCATCGCGCTGTGGACGGTCGGCGGCTCGGTGGCGATGGCCGCGGGTCCCGTGCTGGGCGGGCTGCTCACCGACTCGGCCGGCTGGCGCACTGTCTTCCTCCTCAACCTCCCTGTGGGCGCGGCGATCCTGGGCCTGCTGATCCGGGTGCCGCGCTCCCCGCGTCGGCCCGCCGCGCTGGACGGCGGTGGTCAGCTCACCGCCGTGGTGACCTTGGCCGGGCTGGCCTTCGCGGTGATCGAAGGCGGCCACCTGGGCTGGACCAGCACTCCCGTGCTGGCAGCCGCCGCGCTCACCCTCGCCTCCGGGTACGCCTTCCGCGTCGTGGAGGCCCGGCACCGCCAACCCATGGTTCCCCTCGCCATGCTGACGAACCGCCAAGTGGCCGTCCCGCTCGCGGTCGGCTTCGCCATCAACGCCGCCTTTTACGGCGGGATCTTCCTACTCGGGCTGTACTACCAGCAGCTGCGCGGGATGACGGGCATAGCGGCCGGGCTGATGTTCGTCCCGATGTCGGCGGCGGTGACGGCGACCAACCTCATGTCACCGCGGCTGGCGGAGCGGATCGGGCGGCGGCCGGTGATCGTCGCCGGGCAACTGATCTTCACCGCTGCGATGCTGGCCATGCTGCCGCTCGCCGCGCACACCCCCGTATGGCTGGTGCTCGTACTGCTGCTGCCGCTGAGCGTCGGTGGGGCGCTCGCGGTGCCCGCACTGACCGCGCTGCTGATGGACGCCGTCCCGCAGGAGCGCGCCGGGGCCGCCTCCGGGCTGCTCAACTCCCTCCGCCAGACCGGCGGCGCGCTCGCCGTCGCTCTCTTCGGCAGCCTGCTCTCCGGCCCCGGCGGCAGCTTCTCCCTCCCGGGCATGCGCATCGGCCTTCTCGCTGTCGCCGCCCTCCTCCTCGTCACCGCCGCCCTCTCCCGCCTTCTCCTGCCCCGCGGCTGACCCCCAGCAGGACGGCCTTGCCGGCGTTGCTGGACCCCGTCTCGTTGTTCGCCGCCGGGGGGGGGACATGCGGGGCGGGGTCTGGCGCGTCTACCGGCGCTTGCGGACTTCCTCCGGATAGGTGTCGACCAGCGCCTGCCCTCGGGGGCAGCGGGCGTGACCAGCCTGCGTTCCCTGGTCCGTCGTCCGACTGCCTTGCTTGCACGCGCGACAAGGTGCCAGTCACCCGTGCCGGTTGCGCAGCCCGGACTCGTAGACGTCGGCTCCCCGGTCGGTGAGCTGGTCGAGCGTGCCCTGGACATCTGCTGGGCGGCTGCCGGCGGGGCCCTGGGCGGTGACGATGAAGCGGGCGTTTCCGTTGCACATCTGGAGGGTGCGGCCCGGGCGACTGCCTTTGCCGACCGACAGCCGGTAGGCGTGGTCGTCGATGACGTCCGGCGAGGCGGTGGCCGCGTCGAGGTCTTTGTCGACGCGATGTCTGGAGCAGGCCGGGCCGGTCCTTTCGTAGATGTCCACGGCGGCGTCCAGGTCCCAGATGCGCTGCTGGTGGTCGCTCAGGTGCATGGTGCAGGCGGCGTGCTGGTACGGCCACTGCTTGCCGTCGCTGGTCCCGTAGTCCATCTGTGTGGCGGGGTCGGCGATGTCGAAGGCGTAGAAGACGGTGTATCCCTTGAGTAGGGTCTTACCGCGGAAAAGGGAGCATGGTGCGGCTGTCCAGTAGTGGACCGCCTCCGCCCGGGGTGACGGGGGACGTTTCCCGTCGTCACCACCTTCCGTCGTACAGGCGGTGACCGCCAGCAGTACACCCAGCCCCAGCCCCCATGCGAACCGCATCCGCCCCCCAAGGTGGATTGCCTCTGGACGATAGGTGTTGTACCACCACGGCCGGTACCAGGGCAGGCAAAGCCGCTAAACCCCCTCTGCCACGCGCCACACCGATCTTCCTGTGACGCGTACCCGGGCGGAAATGCGTGCGGGATCCTGCCGCAGGGCGGCTCCTGGCCTCCGGAGGGCGCGGGAGAGACCAGGGTCCACGGAGCACCGCCTCGGGTACTTGTCGCACAGTGGCTTCCTGCTGCCATTGGCCGTGCTGGATGACACGGTCGTCGCCAGCGAGGGTGAGGTGGAAGCGGCCTGGACCCCTCAGGATGTGTTTTGAACGTCTGCTGCGAGTCGGTTCGGGTCAGCCGGGGCGATGGTTCCGGTGGATTTGCCGGAACCGTCGAAGAGCTGGATAAGGTCGTGTCGTGGACCGCAGCGGGGGACAGCAGGATCGCGTGTCGGCGGCGGAATCCGGGGGTGAGCTGCCGCCCCGGACGGCGCGGGCGCTGTGGTGCGGGTCGGCCGCCCTGGTGCTCGGCGTCCTCGGCACGTCGATGCTCGTCGCCGGTGCGGAGCACGGCAGTCGACTGCTCGTGGCCCTGGTGCTGGTCCTCGCCCAGGCCGTCGCCCTGAGGTGGCAGGCGCGTGCCCCGCTCGCCGTCCTGGCCGTCAACACGGTGACGGGCATCGCGGTGTGGGCGCTGCTGCCCGCGGTGACCTTGACGGGTGCGCTGCTCGCGGCGCAGATCACCTTGTGCGTGCTGTCGGCGACCAGGCCGCGGCGGACGTCGGCGCTCGCACTCGCCGCGATGTGCCTGCCGGCAGCCCCCGCGTGGGCGGCGGGCGGCCCCGCGGGCCTGGCCGTCTACCTGCTGACGGTGGTCCTGGCGTGGACCGCGGGCCAGTGGCGCAGGGCGCAGCAGGAGCGGACGAAGGCGGAGATGCGCCGCGCCGTGGTGGAGGAGCGGGCGCGCATCGCGCGCGAGGTGCACGACGTGGTGGCGCACACCCTGTCGGTGATGGTGGTGCAGGCGGGCGCCGCGGACGACGTGTTCACCGAACGGCCCGATCAGGCACGTCAGGCGCTGCGGGCCATCGAGGCGGGCGCCCGGTCCGCACTGGGCGAGCTGCGTCAGATGCTCCGGGCGTTCCGGCCCGAGGCAGGCGAGGACGTTCCGGAGGAGCGGCGCACACCGGGGCCCTCGCTCGCACGTCTGGACGACCTCGCGGAGAGCGTGCGGGCGACGGGGATGACCGTACGCGTGCACACGGAGGGCGCCACGGACGGGCTGCCCGCATCGGTGGACCTGGCGGCGTACCGCATCGTCCAGGAGGCCCTCACCAACACACTGCGCCACGCGGCCGGCGCCGACGAGGTGAGCGTACGGGTGACGAGCGACAGGAAGTGCGTAAGGATCACCGTGGTCGACAACGGGCGCATGGCGAGGAGTCCTGAGGCCGCCACGGCAGCGGGCCGCGGCCTGGTGGGGATGAGGGAGCGCGCGCGGCTCGTCGGCGGCAGTGTGCACGCCGGTCCGCTGCCCGCAGGCGGGTTCGAGGTGGCGGCGCTGCTGCCGGTGGAGGACGCGTCATGACCCTGCGGGTGGTGGTGGCCGACGACCAGGCCCTGGTCCGTACCGGATTCCGCATGATCATCGACGCCCGTGACGACCTGGAGGTGGTCGGTGAGGCGTCCGATGGACGGGAGGCGGTGCGGCTGACGCGTGAACTGGCTCCCGACGTGGTGCTCATGGACGTGCGCATGCCCGTCGTCGACGGCATCGAGGCGACCCGGCAGATCGCGACGAGCGGCGGCCGCACCCGCGTCCTGGTACTGACCACGTGGGACGTCGACGCGCACGTGGTGGCCGCCCTGCGGGCCGGGGCGAGCGGCTTCTTGCTGAAGGACATCCGCCCCGGCGAGCTCGTGGACGCGATCCGTGTCACCGCCCGCGGCGACGCGCTGCTGGCGCCGGCCGTCCTCAGCCGCGTCCTCGACCGGTTCCTGCGCACCACGTCCGATCCGGCGCCGCCGCCCCCTCTCGCCGCCCTCTCCGTCCGCGAGCGGGAGGTGCTCACCCTGATCGGACAGGCATTGTCGAACGCCGAGATCGCCGAGCGATTGCACCTGTCGGAAGCCACCGTGAAGAACCACGTCACGGCGGTGCTGCGCAAGCTGAACCTGCGCGACCGGGTGCAGGCCGTCGTCGCCGCCTACGACCACGGCCTCGTCCGGCCACGCCGCCCCTGACTTCCGCCTCCTCCTCAAGGAGGAGCCTGAGCCGCACTCCTCCCGCAGTCCCAGCGCCCGCCCCCTCCCGCGGCCGATGCCCGGCCGGGGTGCCCGGCCCTAGCGTCGATGTGTGACCGACGACCTGGCCTGTGCGATGTACCTGCTCGCCCGCGACGAAGCAGCCGAGCGCCCCTACGACCGCTCGCGGACCGCCCTGCTGGTCCGCGCCGCCGCCGTGATCGACCTCGCGATGCGCGGCCGGCTGGAGGAGGACCGCGGCACGGTCACCGTGTCCGGCACGGCACCGACCGGCAGCCCCGTCCTGGACCGTGTCCTGCGCGACGCTCTGGCCGGACACAGCTGGAAGCACCTCCTGCGCCGCCACCGCAAGCGAACCCTGTCGGACGTGGAGGACCGGCTCACCGCGACGGGAGTCCTGACCGTGACCGAGCCCCGAACCCGCTTCGGCGCACGCCGGCTGAGTGTGACGGAACCTGCCGTGACCGCCGCCCTTTACGCCCGCGTGTCGGCGGCACTGCACGGCAACGGCCCCGTGGGTGAACTCCCCGCCGCCGACGCCGCGCTGCTGGCGCTGGCCGCTGCCGGTGGGATCCGAGCGGTCGTCTCCCGTCGGCACAGGAAGGCCTTCCGGAGCCGGATCGACGCCTGCACAGGCACCCTTGCCGCCCTCGCGCCCGGCTTGGAGCAGGCCGTACGCGCCCTGCCGACGACCATGATCGCCGCACAGGGCGGTATGGGCGGCGGCTGACCGAACGGGGAGACCATGACCATCCACCGCGTTCCGACCATCCTGGGCTGTGCCCTGACCGCCGTACTTGCGACGGCCTGGTCCGCAGCGCCAGCCGACCGACCCGACCGCCCCGCCCCACCGGCGACGGTACGCACCCACGACGGCCTGGTACGGGGTGCCATTCACGACGGCTACCGCACCTTCGACGGCATCCCCTACGCGGCGCCGCCCGTCGGCCGGCTGCGCTGGGCACCACCGCACCCGGCGGCTCACTGGTCCGGCGTGCGGGACGTGATGCGGCCCGCGAGCGCCTGCCCGCAACCGCCCGGCGAGGTGCCCGGCGGCAGCACCGACGAGGACTGTCTGCACCTGAACGTCACGACACCCGACGGCGCCACCCCGGGACGCCCGCGGCCGGTCGTGGTGTGGCTGCACGGCGGCGGCTTCACCACCGGGGCGGGCAGCTCGTACGACGCCCATCGCATGGCGACCCGCGGCGATGTCGTGGTCGTCACCGTCGACTACCGCCTCGGAGTCTTGGGTTTCCTCGCGCACCGCAACCTGCGCGGCTCCGGCACCCTCGGTCTGGCCGACCAGCAGGCGGCCCTGCGCTGGGTGCGCGCCGAGATCGGTGCCTTCGGCGGCGACGCGCGCAACGTGACGCTGGCCGGGGAGTCGGCGGGCGGCTACAGCGTCTGTGCCCAACTCGCCTCACCCTCGGCGGCGGGGCTGTTCGACCGGGCGATCATCCAGAGCGGCCCCTGCACCGGCCGCCCGGACCGGCCTTTCGCCCCCTCGTCCGTCCCCCTGTCCTCGGCACGCGCGGCGGGCGCGAACTTCGCGGCGAAGGTCGGCTGCGGCGCCGTCCGTGACGTCCCGGCCTGCTTGCGGCGCGTGGATGTCTCCCGTCTCCTCGCGGCCCAGGGAGCGGACCAGCAGCCCGCTTATGCCACGGCGTTGCTGCCGAGCGACCCCGCGGCGGCCGTCGCCTCCGGCCGCTTCCACCGCGTCCCTGTGCTGATCGGCCACAACCACGACGAAGGCAACGGCTGGGCCGCCGGGATCATCCAGGCCGGTCATCCCGTCACTCCGCAGAACTGGCCCGACGTCGTGGCCGCCTTCTTCCCCGCGCGGGGGCAGGCGCAGGCGATCGTGCGCGCGTACCCGGTGCACCGCACGGACGGCGGGCCGGTGTTCGGGGCGGTGATCGGCGACGCGAACTTCGCCTGCCCGACAGCACGCACCGGCGGCCTGCTCGCCGCGCATGTTCCGGTGTGGCGTTACGAGTTCGCCGACGAGCACGCCCCACTGCTCACTCCGGGCACGCCGCCGTTCCCGCTCGGTGCACCGCACGCGAGCGAACTGCCGTACCTCTTCGACCTCGGCGGCCGCCCGCGCGAGATGACGGCGTCGCAGCATCGGCTGGCCGACACCTTGATCGACTACTGGGCCGGCTTCGCCCGCACCGGCGACCCGAACGGACCGTCGTCGCCGCGCTGGCCTCGGCACACCGTGCTCTCGCTGGCACCGGACCACATCGCCCCGACGCGGACCGTGGAGAGGCGCCATCACTGCGCGTTCTGGAACAGGCTCGGATGATCCAGGACATGACCGCGGTGTGCGCCGGCCGTCCACCAGTCTCACGGCACACGCAACGAATGCACGCGCAATCCGGCTCACCAGCCCCAGGGGGACAGTCATGAACGAAAGCCTCGCCAGGCGTCTGGCCGGCCTGGCCGGCATCGCCACCGCGGCCGCCTTCACCGTCGAAGTGCCCTTGTATTTCCTCTACTCGGGGCCGCCGCCGGACTCCAACGTCCTGGCCAGGCTGCTGATCGGCATCTGCGCCCTGGCATTCCTGATCGTGTTCGTGACCGTCTTCCGCGAGCTGGTCACCAGCGTGGATTCCGCCCACGCGTGGGTCGGCACCCTCGCCTTCGCGGCCGGGCTCGTCTATACGACGATCACGCTGGTCTCCAGCGGGCTGGAAGCCGGGGCGGTGATCGCCGCCGACGAGCCGATCGACCCGACCATCACGGTCAGCGGCACGTACATCCTCTACGGGACGATCGACCGCCTCCTGCTCGCGCTCTTCCTGGCCGCCATCGGCTACGGCATCTCCCGTACGAAGCTGCTGCCGCCCTGGACCGCCCGCTCCGCCGTGGTCCTGGCCGTGGCCAATCTGGCCTTCGTGCCGTCCCTCTTCTTCGGCAACACGCCCGCGCACTTCTACGCGGCGAACGGCTGGGGCACCACCGCCCTGATGGGCGCGCTGTTCGGCTACTGGCTGCTCGCCCTGGGCGTATCCCTCCACCGCAGCGCCACCCGGCACACGCCCGCCGGTTCACTCGCCGACGAGGACCGCAGCGCCTGACGGCGCCTCCGGCCTCCCACCCCGCTCAGGGCGACAACGCCTCGAGGAACGGGCTGACCAGGCCCCGGCAGGGGTGCAAGCGGTCGAGGTTGGTGGCCGCATCGAGCCGGCCGGGACCGCCGCAGGCGTGACGGGAGAAACCTGCGGGCTCGTGCCCGGGCACCAGGCTGCGGAGACGTGCCTCCGCCGCGCGTAACCGTCCCCGCAAAGGCCGATGTCCCGCACCGAGGGTGCGAGGCATCGGCCTTCCTTCTCAGACAGTCGACTCTCCTCGCGCATCTACAGCCCGGCGCGGAACGCCTCAGCGTCCCGTAGCCTCCATGTCTGGGACCGCGCCGGACGCAGACGGCACGGCCTCGCCCCTGCGACGCGTCGGGGCGGCTGCGTTCTGGCTGTTGCTGCGGCCGCCCCCGCGGGGTACCGCCACGGCGGACCGCGTCGCACCTTCACGGCAACGCTCCAGCGCTCCTGCGGCGAAGCGGTCGTCGTCCGATGCCGAGGACACCTCGCTGATGACGGCGGGCGAGTGGCCTGGGGGATGCTCAGCGGCTGACCGTCCAGGAGCCTTCGTAGTAGGCGGAACCGCCGTTGACCGGATCACCTTGGGCATTCACAACGAAGCCGGCGCCGTTGTAGAGGATGTGGGTCATGCCGGTGACCTGAAAGGTCATGAGTCCGGTGACCGTCTGGCCGGGGCCGATGTTGTGGCCTGCGTCGGGTGGGTGCGCGTTGACGACGGCGCCTTGGGCCGGGAACGACCAGGTGCCCGAGCCGTCCACCGCGACGAAGGATTGCTTCTTGATGTTGGCGGTCTTCGAGTGGTCGGGGTCGTTGGCGGTGAACTGGACGGTGGTCCCGGAGTCGGTGTCTTGGACTTTCACGAGGGTCACCCTCAGTCGCACACGCTGCAGCCTGTGAGACCCATCATCACCAGCATGGCTGCGGTGGCGAGGACACCGCCGGTCACTGACGACCGCGCGACGGATGCACTGGTTCGATCGGTGTGCTGCACCGCGGCCTCAGCCTTTCTGTGGTTCGACAAGGGACGACCTTCTTGGACGACTCGGTGAAGGTCAGTTCGCTGCGCGCCGTAGCTTGCGGGTCCGGGAGGCGGCCCGCTTGATCTCGCGTGGGCCGGTCTTCATGGCGATGGCGAGGTGCTGGTCGGCCTGGACGGGGTCCGCGAGGCAGGAGCCGAGGTGGAGGTGGGCCAAGGCGGCGACCGCCGGGTCGGCCGAGGTGGTGCCAAAGGTGAGCAACTCCACGACGCCGTCGGTCTGGTCGGCCTCCAGGCGGCCGATCGCGAGTTCGACCGCGGCCTTGGGCGCGTAGTCGGGATGACCGGTGGCGTAGACGTTTTCGAGCATGGCTCGCGACAACAAGGCGGCTTTGGCGTCGCCACTGTCCCTGAGCAGCCCGGCGAGGTTGAACGCCGCGCGCAGGGCGACGTTGGGGTTCGGGCTGCTCATCGCGGCGTCGTAAGGGGCGATCGCGGCGTCGCCTCGGCCGTTACGGTCGAAGGTCAGAGCGAGTTCGAGCTGGGCCTGCGCGGTGACCACGGGGTCGCCGCAGGTTGTGGCAGCGGCGAACTGCTGTGCTGCCGCCTCCTCGTCGCCGAGGCTCACACGCAGGAAGCCGAGGTGGATGGCCGCAAGGCCCGAGGTGGCGCCGTTACGGAGCATCATCGCGAGCTGAAGGTTGGCTTCAGCCTCCGCCCACTTGCGTCGGGCGTGCAACGCCATACCCCGGATGAGGAAGACCTCGCCGGCGATGTCCGGGTCCGGGGACTCGCCCACGCTGTTGACGCTCTTCAGCGCGTCCTTGGGCCTCTTTCCGGCGAGCTGCACCAAGGCCGTGACGAGTACGCCGGCCGTGCGCCGCTTCGTGCTGGGGGAGGCGGTGGCACGCACCGCGAGGGTGGAAGCGTGCTCTACCGCGTCGGCATCGATGAAAGCACGCGCTCGTTCGAGGATGCCCGCGAAGTCGAGCTGGTCGAAGTTCTCGTCCCCCAGCAGATCGCCCGGATCGGGCAGCCCCAACGGCCCTGGAAGACCTCCGCCCCCACCTTGCGCGCCACCCATCACGCCACCCCCACCACACTCTGCTCGCGCCGAGTTCGCTTCTCGCGCCAAGCGCGGACTTTACTTGATTACCCTCCAATACTGGAACCCATTCCAACATCGGATCTCCACCCGGCACCGCTATTCGCGAGGGATGGCCCGCACCGTGAAAGTGCCATGGAGGGCGTGCGGTTGACCGATTCGGAGTGGCTGGGAGAAACCGTCGAGGAACGGGTCCTGGCCGCGCTGGATGGGGCAGCGGGGCGGGAGAAGAAGCTGGCGGCGGCGGTGTTCGGGCATCGGCGCATCTGCACCGGGACGCGGGGGCCGGGGCGCGGCGGCAGTCGCCGGCGACGCGGCCCGGTGCGGGGACCGCGGACTGGCGGCGCAGATCAGGCTGTGGAATTCGCCTGCTCGCCGGATCGCAGACCACGCTGGGCCTGCCCCGCACGGATGCCGCGGCGCGTACGGCACTCTCTCACCTCGCATCGGCTGGTGAAGCAGAACAGGCGCCGCGCCGCGCCGTCATGGCGGGCTGGCCCATCAGCCCGCACCCTCAGGTCGCGGGAACCGTCATCAGGCATGACGGCCACCTCGACCGTGCAGCCACCGTCCGCAACGGCAGTAGGGAGTTGGTCCTCGTTGAAGAAGCCCTGCCGGCAGCCGTACGGGTGGCGCTGCTGTTTCGTGAGGACGGTTCGCCGGGGGAAGAGGACGGGCCCCGAGCCGATCCAACAGGTTCCATGCGCTGAAGAGCCGTCCCTGACGTGGGCCCACGCCGTGCTGGAGGAACCGCCGTCGAGGTGCTGCTGGAGTCGTCCCCGCACCCCGCATTCGACGCCGAAGCCCTCGCGAAGAAACCCACCCCGGGGCTCCTGACTGGTGCATGCGCAGGGTCAGGTCCTTGCGTCGAGGCCTCGGGTGAACACGGTGAGGATGGTGTCGAGCACGGGGCCCATGTCCTGCGGGTCGACATGGAGGCGGTCAGCGCGCCAGCTCAGGGCGAGGATGCCGTTCATGGCGGCCCACAGGGCGTAGGCCGTGCCCCTGGGATCCAGGTCGGGGTTGAAGGAGCCGTCGGCTATGCCGTCGCGCAGTGCGGCAGTGAGTTTGGCGTTCTGTTCGTCGACGAGGTCGGCGATGCCCTTCAGCGACCCGGCGTCGGCGGGGGGCTCGGCGAGCAACCGGAAGTGGTGCGGGCGTTCGAGGGCGAAGCGTGCGTAGGCGTCGGCGGCCAGCAGGATGCGTTCGCGCGGCGTGCCGGGGGCGGCGTAGGCGGCGTCCATGTACTCCCGGTTCTCCCGGAAGGCCCGCTCGGCCACCGCGACGAGGACCGCGGATCTCCCGCCCACCCGGTTGTAGACCGTCTGCACGGCCACGTCGGCGCGTTCGGCGACGGCCTCCAGTGTCAAGGCCGTGGGCCCACCCGCGACGAGGATCGCCTCCGCCGCTTCGATGATCGACTGCCGCGTCGCGGCCGCTCGGCGGGCCGTTCGGGAGATCTCGTTCGCTGCCACAGGGCGACTGTACAGAACCCCAAAATTTGATGCCCTTCCACCATTGGGATCTGCTCCAACGGCGCTCCGCAGGGGCCCTGTTGCCGCGGCCACGATGCCCTCCGCCTCCGGCGCCCGCTCGACCTGCTGCCCGACCGGGAGGCATCGACGCCGGCCGCGTGGCTGACCCAGTGGCCCGGTGTCGAAGTTGTCTGCCGCGACCGCGCGCCGTTCTTCGCCGAAGGCGCCGCCGCGGCGGCACCGCAAGCCGTCCAGGTCCCGGACCGGTGGCACCTGTGGCACAAGCGAGGCCGCCGAAAGAACCGTTGCTCAGCACCGCCGCTGCCTGCGCGTTCTGGTCCCTGAAGGGCCCGAGCCCGAGCGCGTCCCGGTGGAAGACAAGTCCGCCTTGCCGTGGCCGACCGGCCACCCGATTGCCGAGCACACCCCCACCACGCACGCCACCGTCCACGCACTGCTGAAGGCAGGCCACAGCCGCCGCGCGATCCAGCGACAGCTCCGTATGGCCCACCACGCCGTGAAGAAGTACGCCGACGCCGCCGGGCCGGAAGACCTCTTCGCCGGACAGTGGCAGAACCGAACCTCCGTGCTCGACGAGTACAAGACCTACCTCGATGACCGCTGGAACGACGGCTGCACCAACGCCTGGAAGCCCTGGGAAGAGATCGTGCCACTCGGTCCCGCGAGCCCCGGAACGTCACGACTCCAAGGTCGCTTGCACGCTGCCGCAAGGCCCGGATCGGCTCGCCCACCACCTGTTACCTTTGCGGGTGTTGTAAAGGCGCAATGAGGAAACGGGTGTTGTTGTGCGCAAGGCGCGATGGACAGCGGTCGCGACGCTCGCCGTGGTCGTGATGGCCGCCGGTTGCGGCAGCGAGAGCGCGGATGAGAAGCCGGCAGACGGCAAGTCAAGTGCCACCGCCGGGGCGACGGGAAAACCCGCGGGGGCGACTGTCCCTCAGGGAACGCTCCTCGAACGGGCAGTTGGCACCTGGAAGTACATCGCCACCCCCAGTGACACAACACTGGACACCCTCATCATCAAGGACGGCAAAGCCAAGGCCGCGGGCGCCAAGCTCTCGTGCACCGGCACGTTCGTCCCGGTGAAGAAGGACGGTAAGGAATCTGCGACCATCACCTACACCTGCCAGGGCGGTAAGGACGGCGGCCGCGGCCTCGGGCACCTGAAGGTGGACCCGGACGGCTCCTCGCTCGTGATCGACTTCGACGGACCCGCCGGCGGCTGGGGCGGCCCGGTCGACAGCTACCGTCGAGCCTGACCGCCTGCGCGCGACGCCGACGAAGCCCAGATGTTCAGGCAGGTCCATCCACGGCGTGCCGGTGCGGTACCGAACGCAATCGCGTCGATCACCTGCCGGTGATCACGCCCCCACTGACAAGCGTCCCACGGTCGGCAGCGAGCCAACGTGACCACTCCCTGGGTCAGCGTTTGACACGGTTACGGACCGCCAGGACCGCCAGTCCCAGAAGGACGGGCTCGGTCACGCGGGACGCCATCTCGATGTGGGCGACGGCGGTGGTCAGATCCTGCCCGCCGGGAACACCACCGAGTTGATCCTGACGTTCAGTGTCAGCCGGGCACTCAGCCTTCGATGCCATAGTGGCTCTGCAACACGACGGCTTGACGGATCTTGATGGTGAAGATAGCCGTGGGAGCGATCCGGTCCACTCCGCCGGCCTTGTTGCGCCGCAAGACGCTCTTGAAGCACTGATCCAGCGTTCCCCTCATGCGGAACAATGGGTCGTCGCATCGGAGCGCCGCGGCCATCGGACCCGTCATGCAAGTAGTAGAACTTGGGGTATTGAAGGAAGCCCACGCAACGGCTCGGCTAAAGGGTGTTGCACAAGGCCGTGATCAGGCAGCCGGAAGTGGGTGGCTGAGCTTGGCGGTCACGCGGCGAGGGCGAGGTTGTGCATGCGGGCCACGGCCTGGACCGCGTAGTGGAGACCGTCGCCGCGCTGCCGGCAGTCGCGAAGGATCTTGTAGTTCTTCATCCGGGAGAAGACATGCTCAACGCGAGCACGGACCTTGCGGTGGGCGGCATTGTCCTCTTCCTCGCCCTTCAGCAGGGGCCGTCCGGGCCGTTTGCGATGCGGGACGACCAGGCCGGTGTTGATGTAGGCGCCGTCGCCGAGCACGGTCACACCCTCGCAGTGCTCGGCCAGACCGGAGTTGCGCCATGCCCTGGCATCGGCAGTGTTGCCAGGCACCGGACGGGCGACCGCCACCACGAGGCGGGTCTCCGCATCGACGATGACCTGCACGTTTGCCGAGAACCGATAGTTCCTGGAGGAGGCACCCACGCCTCGGTCGCGGACCGGGATAAGGGTGCCGTCCACGATCCACATCCGGTCCGGGGCGTCGGTTGTGCGGGAGACCGGCTCGAGCGCGAGCAGCGGTCCCAGCCGCTGGACCACACGGCAGACGGTAGACGAAGAGACGCCGAACAACGGGCCCAGCTGCCGCATGGTCAGGTTCGTTCGGTAGTACACCGCGACCATCAGGACCCGCTCGGCAAGCGGCAACGACCACGGCCGGCCCCGCAGCGTGCCGTTGCCGCCCCGCTCCCGCACCACCCTCAACAGACCCGAAAACTGCGTCATCCGCAGTCCCGTGAACGTCTCCACCCACACCCGCTCAGCACGTAACACCGCGGCCATACAAGGGAGATGCCCAGTTCAGGGCCTTGTGCAACACCCTTTAGAGGCTGTCCCGTATGTCAGCCCGGGGTTGCCTTCCTGGCCGGTACCTGCGAGAGGATCAAGGGCGACCTGCTACATCGAGTGCTCAAGGGACAACTGTGGTTGACGGAGAGCAGACGTTCGAGCTTCTGCGGTTTGCGGATGCCGTCCAGTGCGTCGCCGTTGAGGTGAAGTGCGCTGAGCCTCTGCGGATGGGTGAAGAGCGGCACTACGTGGCCGAGATCGTGTTGGCGAGCGACTTCGTGAACGGACGAGTCGGCCTACAGGTATCACTGAGGGATCTGGACGAGTGGGAACGATGTCTGCTTGCTCTTCAGGCTGGCGAGGGAGCTCAGTGGCCAACCGGTGGCCGCAGCGCCTGGCTGGAAGTGGTTCCCGAGGACCCGGTGGAGCTCACCGTCCACGACTCCCCGTCGACGCAGATTGCGGTGCATGTACCGATCGACGTTGCCGCGGACTGGCTGGAGCAGAATCGTCTGCGCTTGGACGCCGTCCGCAGGGCCGTCGCAACGTCCTCGTAGGGATCCAGAGGATCTGATGATCTTCGTGTGCCTGCAGTGATTACGGCGTCGCAACCGTCCTGGATAGGCCCGTTCACCGGGCTGAGCCCGCGCCACTTCCGGAAGCTGGTGACCGCGCTGCGCAGAGATTGAGCGGAATCGGTCCGATGCGGCCGACCGTGGAACTTGCCGTTGGATGACGGAGTGTTGCTGGTTGCGGCGTACTGGCGGCGAACTTGACGCTGCGCCAGCTCGGCCCGCTCTTCGGTATCTCGAAGTCCGCAGCAGCCCGCATCATCGACCACCTCGGCCCATTCCTCGGGCTGCAGCCGCGCCTGGCGCTTCCGCAAGGACACCCTGCTTATTGTCGATGGCACCTTGGTGCCCACCCGGGACCGCAGCATCGCCGAGCAATCCAAGAACTACCGGTACTCCACCGCCCACCAAGTCGTCATCGACGCAGACTCCCGTCTGATCGTCGTGGTCGGCCGGCCGCTGCCCGGCAACCGCCACGACTCCCGCGGCTGGGAGGAGTCCGGCGCCAAGACGGCCGTCGGCAGACGATGACCATCGCGGACGGCGGCTATCAAGGCACCGGGCTCGTCATCCCGCACCATCGGACCAAGGGTGAGGAGCTTCCGGCCTGGCAGGCGGACCACAACCGCTCCCACGACCGAGTTCGCGCCCGCGTCGAGCACACCTTCGCCCGCATGAAGGGCTGGAAGATCCTGCGTGACTGCCGCCTCAGGGGCGACGGTGTCCACCACGCCATGCTCGGCATCGCCCGCCTGCACAACCTCGCCCTCGCCGGATAGCGCGAGGGGCCCGTCAGGAGAAATCGCGCTCTCAGTAACTCGGAGATCATTGGACGGCCTTGAGTGCCGCATCAGGAAACATTTGTCCTTTAATCGACGGCGCGGGGATGTTGTGATTCTGGGGGTGCTGTCGCGCTGCGATGTGCGGACGCCGAGGTCAGATCCCGGGTCCGTAGCCGGGGTCTGGCTGTCGGCGGGGGGTCCACCACTCGGTGAGCCCCCACACCGCGAGCGCGAGCGTGGCCAAGGCTACGAGTGCCGCGACCCAGGGGCGGTGCACCCATCTGGTGGCCAACGCCCAGGCGAAGAGCGGAACCAGTGCGCCACCGAGCACGATGAGTGGCAGATCGATGAAGAGTACGCTCAGATCGCGGGCATGGCCCTCGAATCCTCCGTCGATACTGACCGCGGCGCGCGGTGCCCAGACAAGCGGCGCGGCTGTCGCACCGAGGCCGGCGAGTAGGCATCCGGCGCCGCCCTCAGTCTTCGGGTTCATACCCGTGGCCCGTTCCGCGGTTCTCTCACCCATGCCCGTGATAGACGCGGCGGCGTGGTGCACGGTTCCGACAGAGCGGCCGCGTGTTGCAAGAGCGAACGTTTGGCCTGTTGTGATGTGACGCGCCGTCCGGGTGTTGTACCGGGTGGCAGGGGGGGCGGCCACTCTGTGCTGATGGCGATACGCGCACAGGTCCGAGAGATCGACGATGCCGAGGCCCACGGTTACTGCGGATCATCCGCAGGAGCACTGGATCGGTGGTGACCTGGCGGCGGGCCCAGATGGTACTGCTGTCCGCGCAGGGCATGAGGGTGGCGAAGATCACCGGGGTGACCGTCACCAGCGCCGACCGGGTTCGCGATGTGATCCACAAATTCAACGCCGACGGCTTCGACTCGCATCTACCCGAAATACAAGGCCGGTCGGCCGAAGACGTTCACCCTGCCCAAGCGCCGCGAGATCAAGAAGAGCGCCAAGTCCAAACCGTCGAGCACGACCTGCCGTTTTCCACCTGGCGTCTGTTCTAGCCGGCGGATTTCCTGGTCGCCGGGGGGTGGTTGACGACATCAGGCACGAGGGCCTGCGCATCCTCCTCCGCGAGGAAGGCGTCTCCTTCCAACGCCTGAAGACCTGGAAGACCTCCCGCGACCACGACTACGCGGCCAAGAAGGCCCGCGTCGAACACCTCTATGCGATCGCCGACGACGAGGTCACACCCGAGGAGGGCGAGCCCGAAGTCATCTTCTGCATGGACGAGTTCGGGCCGCTCAACCGGATGCCGCACCCTGGATGGCAGTGGGCCGAACGCGGCGGCAGGCACAAGGATCAAGGCCGTGAATCTCGCCGTAGACGCCGGGCCACCTACAACCGCTACGGCG
Organism: Streptomyces sp. NPDC014801; assembly: GCF_043082085.1. Classification (NCBI taxonomy): domain Bacteria; kingdom Bacillati; phylum Actinomycetota; class Actinomycetes; order Kitasatosporales; family Streptomycetaceae; genus Streptomyces; species Streptomyces sp. NPDC014801. The sequence goes on from NZ_JBIBXG010000018.1 coordinate 126,205, forward strand.
GCGTGCGACACCTGTTCACCGCCCCGGACCTGGCCAAGGACAAGCTCTACGGCCACATCAAGCCCATCAAGAGGCGCACCCCGTTCCTGGAATTCTGCCGCTATCTGCGCACGCTCTATCCTCCGACCGTGCGGATCGCGATCGTGTGCGACAACTTCTCCCCGCACCTGACCACGAAGAAGTGCCAACGGGTGGGCACCTGGGCGGCGGCAAACAACGTCGAGATCGCCTACACACCGACCAACTCCTCCTGGCTCAACCGCATCGAGGCCAGTTCACCGCCCTGCGCTACTTCACCCTCGACGGCACCGACCACGCCACCCACAAGGAGCAGGGCAGCATGATCCGCCGCCACATCACGTGGCAGAACCGCAACACCGACGACCGGCGCCTACGGACCATCGTCGACCGGGCAAACGTTGCCTGATGCAGTACTAGGAGCCGCATCCCGGGAATGCCCGGCCCTTGCTCACACCAAGCGCTCGAAGATGCCGTCCCAGAACGCGGAGCCGTCCACGTTCAGATCGTGGGCGATCATGCGCTCGCGCAGATCGGCGGCGACGGCCGAGCGTGCGGTGTCTTCGGCCGATTCCAGTTCGGTGCTCGACTCGGCGATGAGCCCGAGGAGCACTGCCAGGTCGGGAAGGGAGTCGGCGGCCGGGCCCTTCCACCCGGCACCATGGTCCCATCCGTTGGGGTCGTAGTGGGTGATGTCGCCCAACTCCCCGCCGAGCATCAGCTGCTGGTCGAACCAGGTGGCCACGGTGAAGGCGAAGTTCGTGGGCGGGGAGTCGTCGTAGGGGTAGCGTTCCCCGTAGATCTCGTCGGCATCACACGGCTCCAGCCCGTCCTCGTCCCACAGGTGCCTCGTGTCGATCCCCACGATGTCGAGGTGGACTGCGGGAAAGCCGACCGTCAGCAGGAACTGCCTCGATGCGGTGTGGGTCAGCTCGGCCGGCAGAGCGGCCTCGTCCGGCCGCCAGAGCGAGCCTTCGCCCAGCCGTTCCTCCAGCCACAGCGCGTCCGGTATCAGCGGAGTGTCGTTGCTCTTCACTGCGTAGCCCCCGATGGTGCGAGTCGTTCCGTCATTGCCCGGCCCCAGTCAACCGCATGACTGGGGCCGACGAACGCGAGGGCGACGTCGGCGGCGCAGCCGGCCTACGCGCCGAACTCATCGACAGTCATCGCGGCCGGTCCTCGGTCCTGGGGGTCATGGCGTCGCCTCCTCGGCACCATGGTGTCCCGACCGGCACGTCCTGCACGCTCACCACCTCGCCGGGCGACGCTGGGCCTTGATCCGCTCGGTGACGTCGATGACCTCGTCGGCACCGGGCGGTGTGCCTCCGCCGTGGCGCGGTCCGGGCCGGAAGGTGTCCGGGACCAAACAGGAATTGGTCGAGCTGTGCTTCACTCCGACCTACGCCTCGTGGGCGAACCCGATCGAAGCGCACTTCGGACCGCTGCGGCAGTTCACGATCGCCAACTCGAACCACCCCAGCCACACCGTGCAGACCCGGGCCCTGCACGCCTATCTCCGCTGGCGCAACGCCAACGCACGCCACCGCGACGTCCTGGCCGCCAAACGCAAGGAACGCGCCCGCATCCGCGGCGAGAAAGGCATCCGCTGGGGCGGCCGACCCGCTCTCGCCGCATGATCAGGCAACAGGGCGAACGTTCCAGGTCACAGCACCACTTCCGCCGCGGATCTGTCTGGGCTATTTGACCAGCCGGAAGGCGGGGTGCCCAACCCAGGCCCGCAGGAACTCCGCCCTACCCAGCGCCATCCAGTCGTCGTCCGCGATCCCCAACACCCCCGGAAAGCCGGCGACGACCAACGCCTGTCCGTCCAGCAGCTCGGCTTTGGCCACGCCTCCGATGACGTCCATGACAGCGGCGGTCAGCAGGGCCGTGGTCACGTGGTCGATCTCGCGATTGCAGCCGGCGCTGACGTTGACGGCATGGGTCGGTCTGAAGCCGAGGATGGCCTCCACCTCGGGCTCGTCCGCGTGCTCAGCCTCGAAGGTGCTCTCGTCGCCGACACCCGGTCCCATCAAGTAGACCAGGAAGGGCCGACGCCAGTCCTCGCGCTGCGGATTGAATCCCACCAGAGCTGTGAGCTCCTCGTCCGCGATGGTGTTGCCGAGGAGTGGAAGCGGGAACGGCTTTCGCCAGTCCTTCTCTCGCCTGTCCTCGACGCCCAGTCGCTCTGCGGGCACGTTGACGTCGAAGAACCCCGGCCGCTTCTCGTCGAAGTGGGAGGAGAGCCCCACCATCAACGCGCGGAACTCCCGCAGCGCAGCCGGGGAGAGCGGCTCCGCCAACTCGATCACCAACGTCGGACCAGACATGCTGGGAGCCTAGTTTGAACGGCTCCGCGACCGCTCAAATTCTTCCCACACCGAGTCCAGCCGGTCCGAGCATCGACGCCGCCACCCCGGCCAACCTATGCGGTCAGAGCACCAGCGAGCCCATCAGGACCGCAACCGACTTCACCGCGGCAGCCAGCCGTGGCGGACGGCCCTCGGCCTTCGACCGCGAGACCTACCCGCGTCGTGATCGCCGCGCCACGGCTGTACCCACACGGCGCGGCGGCCGACATGGCGACGCAGAGACCCCCGGATCGACAGCCGGCCCCACTCCCGGAAACGGGGTGCGACAGCACACCTACCTTGGCGAACCTTGGCCCCGCGCCTCAACGGCGGACATGCACAGCGTGCGTGACGGTCGGCGAGCCGACCAACTGGGACACCCGGTAGCCGTCGATCCCGTCACCCAGATTGTGAGCCGCCGCTGCCTGCGCCCGATGAGCAGTGGCACCTCACGAGGTGGAACTCGTGTCGCCTATTCGCATCCGATGGATTTGGCGTCGGTAAGAGAAAACGACCTCTCAGTACCGCTGGGCGTACCAGGTCGGTGGCTCGCCGAACATACTCTTGAAGTCGCGGATGAAGTGGCCCTGGTCGGCGTAGCCGAGGTCCGCCGCCAGCGCGGCCCAGTCGATCGTCCCGCCGGCGGCCATGTGTGCGGTCACCTCGTGCAGGCGGTAGCGGCGGATTACCCACTTGGGCCCGATGCCGACGTACTCCGCGAACAGTCGTTGCAACCCCCGCACGCTTAGTCCCAGCTCAACGGCGAGGTGTTCGACCCTGGTCACGCCCTTGTCCTTGGCGATCAGCCCGACCGCGGCGGCGGCCTGGCGCACCCGGGGGTCGTCGTCCGGCAGGTGTTTCAGCAGGAACGCATCCATGGTCGGCACGTCGAGCGTCGTGGGCAGGTCAGGGCCGAACACCTCGGTCGCCGGGACGACTCGGTCGGTGATCGTCGAGACGGAGGCTCCGAGGAACGGGCGGAAGCATCCCGGCCGGAACGCGACGCCGAAGACGTGGTCGCGGCCCTCGAGGACTTTGATCTGGTAGCCGCTGCAGACGCCGTTGATGTCCGCGCGGCCGCCACTGAACGACAGGTGCACGTTCGGGTACGGCACGATCTTCTGCCGGTAGGGCTCGGCATAGTCCCAGCGAGCCTGCCAGTACCGCTCCACCCATGGCGCGAGCGCCGGCGATGGACTGTGGAACGCGTGGCGCTGATACCTGGTCCACGCACTCCGCAGCTCACGAATGTCCCGCCCCACATGGCAGAGTGTATGTCGCCTTTGTTCAATACGCCTCCGGTCCACGGCGTCTAGCGTCGCCGCCATGTCACACCTTTCCACAGCGGCCGAGGCCATGGCCGCAGTCGCCCACACCATCACCGACGACCAGCTCGCCAACAAGACCCCTTGCACGGAGTATGACGTGCGGGCACTGGTTAACCACCTCCTGTTCTGGGGCCCCTCGCTCGCCGGCGCCGGTCGCAAGGAGTCCGTCCCGCAGCCGGCGGCCACCGAGTCCGATGTCGACCTGACTGCCGGCGACTGGCGCGGCCGCCTGCTCACCCTGCTGAACGACATCACATCGTCGTGGGCGCCGCCGAGCGCCTGGGAGGGCGAGACGAGCATGGGCACGCCGCACATGCTGCCCGCGCCCGTCATGGGCGCCATGATCGTCGGCGAGCTGACCGTGCACAGCTGGGACCTGGCGGCCGCGACCGGGTACCGGCTGGACCTGCCCGCCGACCTGCTGGCGCATCTTCACGACACGATGTTCGCCGGCGTTGAGCAGGGGCGGGAGATGGGCCTGTACGGACCTGAGGTCGTGGTGCCGGCCGACGCGCCCGCCTTGGACCGCATCCTCGGCCTGACCGGCCGTGATCCCGCCTGGACGTAGTCTCGACTCCAGCTCCGAGCAACGACGGCGCCCGGACCCCGTCGCGCCGCCGTCCCGGCATCGGCACTGCCCCGTCCCGCCCTGCCGTTACGGCGCATCGGCCTGTACGCCGCTCGCTGCTGCTCTTGCCTTGGCCGTCCCCTGGACGCTGTTCTTCCTGATGCCGTCCTCTGGGGAGGAGGTCAACGACCTCCTGTTCGCTGTGCTCTCCGGGCTGGTCGTGGGACTTGTCCTCGGCTTCACGGCTGCCTCAGAGCGACTCCGGCAGCGCCGGCTCAATCCTCTGGGGTAAGGGACGGATCCCCCGGATGCTGGGACGTGCGCAGGTCAGCCGGCCTTGACGGGCTCCTCGGCCAGGGCTTGGGTGGCGGCGAGGCGGTAGGAGTCGGTGCCTCTCGATGTTCGTGCCGTTGAAGGTCAGGCGGTCGACGAGGGCGGCGCAGAGCCGAGGGTCTCGTTGTCTGCGCCGCTGCTCGCCGCTCTTGCTGCATGCGGCAGTTCAACCAGGCCCGCAACCAGCCCCATCGCAGCGTCATCCTCAGTCCCAGCCAACCCGCCGACCCGCGTGCGAATTCACGCCCAGCCCCGCGAGCGCGGCGAGTGGTCGGTGTCCAGCCGGCCTCTCCTCGATTTCGTGTTCGAAATCCATAAGCCCCGCTTCACGGTCACCGCCTTGGCCTCACCGTCGACCACGATCCCTGCGCTGTGAACCCTTGGCTCCGGTCGCCTTCTCGCTCCACTCACTGCGCAAGGCCGCGTTGGAACGCCTGCTGCGCCTTGCTCGGGCCCTTTGTTCGTCCGCGGGGCCGCTGAGGCGGAGCAGGGGTGTCAACTGATCGTTAGCCCCTACGCAGACCAATGGCCGACGCTCGCTGGCGTCTGGGACACGCCGAAGGGCGCCGACTGCGAGGTTGGCTGCGCCGCCTCGCTCCGGCAACTGCTCCATCCGGAGGTTGCGCCGGCACCAACTTGGCCAGGCCGCATGCTGTGCGGTCACCCACGCGCCGCGGTCTCACCCTGCCCAGCCCTCAGGTGGCGGCGGGAAGTGCGGGGCGGGGCGGTCGGCGGGGGCGGGTGCGCTTATCGGCCGCTCACCGTGGCCGCCTCGACCGAGGGAGAGCAGCCGGTGATGCGCGCAGCGATGCCCCGTTGGTCCTGGCCCATGCCCACGGTCTCGTACCGTCCCGTCCCGGTGTCAGTGCCGCCTGGCATGGTTCTGATCATGTTCGACGGACTTCATGACATCGACTGGGCGTCGATGGAACACGCCTACGGCTCGGCTGAGGAGGTACCGGCGCTGCTGTGGGCGCTGCGTTCCCCGGAGGCCCAGGCACGCCGCGAGGCCCTCGACCGCTTCTACGGCGCGGTGCACCACCAGGGCAGCGTGTACCCGCCCACGGCAGCCGCTCTGCCCTTCCTGCTGGAGCTGGCCAACGACAGCGCCACGCCCGAGCGGGCCGCCGTCGTCGCGCTGCTGGTCAGCATCGGCCGGGAGTCCCTCGAGCGGGGCTTTGAGGACGACGGCACCGAGATCGAGTACTACCCGCCGATGGGCTGTGCGCAGGCCGTCGCCTTCCTGCGCGGGCGGGGTGCGCAGATCGCCGAACTCGCCCGCGACCCCGACCCGGACGTGCGCCTGGCAGCGATACCTGGGCTCGGGCTCTTCCTCGACGACATTGACCGGGGCGCCGCCATGCTGCGCGAGCGGCTGGCCGCCGAGCAAGGTATCGCGGCGCGACTGCAGATCGTTCAGGCGGCGGCCACCCTGGCCTTGCGCCTGCCGGCGGCCGCGCACCAGGTGATGGACTGGCTCTTCGGGCTCGCCTCAGATCCGGCCCAGGGCCCGGTGACCCGGCTCGCGGCCCTTGTCCAGCGGGCCCGCTGCGCCCCGGACGAGATCGGCGAGGACGTCGTACAGGCAGCCGTCGGCCTGCTGCGCGAGACCGCCCGCGCCCTACCCGTGCGGCCGATCCCACCGATCCCGAGCTGCCCGGCGGCACCCACGGACAACGTTGCGCCCCAGATCGTCGCCGCCTTCGAGGATCTCGACCACCGCACGCGCGTGTACGCACCGACCACGGCCCTGCTGCGTACGTTCCACGAAGCCCTGGGCGCCCGGGTGCGAGAGCGCACCGCATTGCTGGCCGAGCAGCTGAGCAGCCCCGATCCCGGCTCGGGCCTGGATGCGGTCCGTATGAGCGGGGAGCTGATGCGCACCTGGCGCGGGGACCACACCCGGCTCCTCCTGCTGGTCGCCGACCAGCTGACCACGGCCGACCACGAGGTCGCCGCCGAGGCCGCGGCCGTTCTGGAGTCCTGCCATCCGATCGCCGCCCCGGCCCGGGAGGCACTCGCCACGCACATCGACGCCCACCACGCGGCGCACGGCCCAGGCGTATGGACCGCGCCCGAGGCGCGGTTGCGCAGAAGCCATCAGGAGGCCGTCCGGGCCTTGGCGCGCCTTGGCGACGCACGCGCGCTGCCGAGTCTGCTGGCCGCGCTGGACGGCGACGTCGACGCCTGGCGCGCGATCCAGGTCGCAGGTCACCTGCCGCAGGCGGCAGACCAGTTGGTGCCCCGGCTCTGCGACCACCTGCACCGGATCGATCTCTCCCAGCAGTGGACCGAGATGAGCGCCAACGCGATCCTGGCCGCCCTGGCCGCGCTGGGCGACCCGGCCGCGGTTCCTGCGCTGGTGGACACGCTCGGCACCGCGGTGCGCCATGAACACCACGGCGTCACGCAATCAGTCCTGAAGGCACTGGCGGCGTTCGGGCCGGCGGCGACCGGCGCGCTGGACACGATCCGGTCGCTTAGCGCACCGCCACCGATGCGCACGTACGGCCTGCCGCTGTCGCCGCGCTGTGGGCCGTCGACGGTGACCTGGGAGAGGTCATGCCGCTCCTGCTCGGCCTCCTCGACGATCCGATCACCTTCCTGATCAGTGACGCGGCTGATCTGCTCGGCGAAATGGGACCGCCCGCCTCCGTCGCCCTGCCGCGCCTGCGCCGCCTTCTGACGCACGACTACGAATGGGTCCGGGTGCCTTGCGCGGCCGCGCTCTGGGAGATCGGCGGCCAAGCCGAGGCACCGGCCGTCCTGGACACCCTGCTCCAGGCCTGGGCGAAGAACCCCGCGACGGCCAACCGCGTCGTGGCCTGTCTGAACCGCATGGGTCCCCTGGCGGCACCGGCCCTGCCCCTGCTCCGCGAACAACTGGCCCTGCCCCGACGCGGCGGCAGATTCCAGAGCATCGACCATGACGAGGAACTCCAGCGGGTCAGCCGCACCCTCATTGCCCGGCTTGATCCTCCAGCGCCGTCAGCACCCAATCCGCAAACGGCCTGAGGCCGCGGCCTCGGTCTCTCACCCGATCTGACGGCAGCTGACCGGCAGGTGTTTGAGGACCTGTGCACCACTTCCGGCTGGCCCTGCGCACAAGGGTCGGCGTTCTCGGCCCTGCGGCCGCGGCAGCGAATGGGGGGGGCTCGCACCACCATGGACCTGTGAGCACACTCGAAGCGAGCCGGTAAGCCAGCTCAGGCGGCGGGGGTCGGCTCCTCGTCGGCGCGGCCGCCGGCGCCGAGCGTCCGGCGCGAGGCCTGGGTTGTCGCCTGGTGGGCGCCGAGCACGCCCCGGGCCCGCAGCTCGTCCAGGTCGGGTAGGTGGACTCCGGGGAGGGAATCGAGGAGGTCGGCCTGGGCGGCGCTGATCTGTGCGGGAGCCGAAGGGCCGGTACCGAGGTTGCGGCGGGCGTTCACGGTGGTCATCGTACGGGGGGCTCGTCCTACAACTGCGGAGCCTGGCCGCATTCCCGTGTGCTGGCGCTGCCCGGCTCGGGTCCATCTTGCTGCTGCAGCCGTGGAGCCCGCTGACGGCAGGCCCGCGCCCCCGGCCCGTCGGCTGGCGTGGTTCCGGCACCAATGGAGTTGCCTGTTCAACCACCTTGCGCACTACAAGTCACACGGGAGGGGTGAGGACGCATGCTCCTTTCCTCAGGAACCTGGTCGGCATGAAAACCTTCGCGGGTTGTGACCGTTGAGCCGCCCAGCAGGCGGGGCGGCCGACTGGTGCGCGTTGATGGAACGCCGGTCGGGCAGGCCTACGGCCTGTGGGATCTCCCGCCTTGATGGTGTGGTCCAACGGCCGCGGGCGGCACGCCTCGGCGCGCGCGCTCCGCTCGGGGCTGACCTCCGCTACCGGCCTGCGATCGGAACGGCTTCCTGACGCATGCGCTTCCGGTAGCGCTGAGGGGACTCCCCGACGATGCGTTTGAACGCTGTGCTGAACGCGCTCTCGGAGCCGTAGCCCAGTTCTGCGGCGAGCGCCGCGACACGGGCGTCGCCGTTCCGCAGCGCGCGTTGGGCCAGCAGCATGCGCCACCGGCCCAGGTAGGTGAGCGGCGGTACACCGGCGGCCTCGCGGAAGCGCTCCGCGAACGTGGTCCGGGACATCGATGCAGCGCGCGCCAACTCCTGCAGCCCCCAGTCGTGTTCGGGACGGCCGTGGAGCAGGTCGACGGCGGGGCGCAGGCGCTCGTCGACGAGCAGGCGCAACCAGCCGGCGGGCAGGGAGGTCTGGTCGGCATAACAGCGCAGCACCTCCAGCAGGAGCAACTGGCCGTATTGGCGGATCGCGAAGGCCGAGGCGAGCCGGCCGCCGGTCGCCTCGTCGAAGAGGCGCAGCAGGGCGGCGAGCAACCGGTTTCCCTCTCCGGTGTCGGAGGACCGGATGTGGGCCACTGGTGGAAGCGATTCCAGCAGGAGCGTGCGGCCGGCCTCGTTCATGCCGACGCACCCGCCGATCACGACATCGTCGACGGAAGGGTCCGAGCCCGCGAAGCGGGCGGTGGAGAAGTCCGACTCCGGCTGGACCTCGTGGCGCGGCTCCACGCCGGCCTCGAAGGCCACCCACGAGCGCCCGGTGAGGATGGCCACGTCACCCGCCACGAGGTCGATCGGTTCCGTGACGCCGTCGGTGGTGAGCCGGGCATGCCCGCTCACCATCGCGAAGAACTTGACCGGATCGGCCAGCGGGCCGCGCGCCCACCACCCGCCGCGGGCCGCGATGCCGCCGGTCAGCACGCTGCGCACCTCGACCAGGTCGAGTGCCTCAGAGAGTCGGTCTGCTTCCATGTCCGTACTCTCGCGCAAGAAATCGGGATTCACAATTATTCCCCGTCCGGCATGCGGCAGACAGGCTGGTGTCAGCCACCCAGCAGCACGACCTGAAGGAGACACCATGCGCTACCGCAGCCTCGGCCGGACAGGGATCAAGGTCAGCCCCTACGCCCTCGGCGCGATGATGTTCGGCGCCCTGGGCAACCCCGACCACGACGACTGCGTCCGCATCATCCACCGGGCACTGGACGCCGGCATCAACCTCGTCGACACCGCCGATATGTACGCCCACGGCGAGTCGGAAGAGATCGTAGGCCGTGCGCTGAAGGGACGACGGGCCGACGTCGTGCTCGCGACCAAGGCCCGGAACCCGATGAGCGACGAGCCGAACCACCAGGGCGCGTCCCGGCGCTGGCTGGTGCGCGCGCTGGAAAACTCGCTGCGCCGCCTCGACACCGACTACGTCGACATCTACCAGATCCACCGCCCGGACCCCGACACGGACATCGAGGAGACCCTCGCGGCCCTCACCGATCTGCAGCGGGCCGGAAAGATCCGCACCTTCGGCACGTCGGCCCTGCCGGCCGGCGACATCGTCCGGGCGCACTGGGTCGCCGAGCGGCGCGGGCTGGCCCGGCCGCGTACCGAGCAGCCGGTCTACTCGATCCTGAACCGGGGCATCGAGCGCGAGGTCCTCCCCGTGGCGCAGGAGTTCGGCATGGGCACCCTGGTCTGGTCACCCCTCGGCGGCGGCCTGCTGACCGGGCGGTACCGCAAGGGCCAGGAGGCCGCGACGCACCGGTCGAAGTACGGCTTCAGGCACCTCACCGACGACCGCCGGCTCGACGTGGTCGAACAGCTCATCCCGCTGGCTGAGGAAGCCGGCATGCCGCTCACGCATCTCGCGATGGGCTTCGTGCTCACTCACCCGGGCGTGACGTCCGCCCTCCTCGGACCGCGGACCATGGAACACCTGGACGACCTGCTTGCGGGCGTCGATGTCACCCTCACCGACGACGTGCTGGACCGAATCGACGCGATCGTGCCGCCCGGCACCGACACTGGCACGCTCGACATGGCCTACCAGCCGCCGGCCCTCCAGCGCCCGGAACTGCGCCGCCGCCCGGCCGGCGAACGCTCGGCGGCATGACGTCCGCACCGGCGGGTGCCTCCGACCCCATGGCTGACGACCCTGGGACCGCGCGGGACCGTGCGCGTCAAGTGGGGTGGCACGCGTGGACCGGCCCGGTGGCGCGCCGCTCTCCGCCCGGCGATGAGCGGAGCGACGCAACCGGCACCCTGCAGGTGACCGCCTTGTCACCAGTGGTCCCTGGTTTCTCCCCATCCCCCCGTGGAGACCAGGGGCCACCCGCGACAGGATGGACGGATGACGGCTCAACTGTGCTGTGACCACGCCTTTTGGCACCGGCCTCGGGACCTCCGCTCAGCGCATCAGCGCGGCGCAGGCCACGGGCGCGAGGCGTGGGAGGTCCGGCCCCGGCCGCTGACGCGGTCGACCCGCGCCGCCAGCAGCACGAGCAACAGCGCCCGCAGCCCCGGTCCAAGACATGGCATTACAGCCGTTACGCGGAGCGCCGGGACGCTGACACCAGCTGCGGTCAAACCGGCCAGGCAGCCACGGCGCCGCCGCTGAGGAGGTGAGTCCTCCGATGATCAGGCCGATGACGACCGCGATCAGAAGAACGACGGCCGTGGGGAATCGTCAGGAACGGGGCCGGCCCTCGCACCGTCGGCACGGGCGGGTGGCGCCCGCGCCGCGCCGGTGCAGGCGCCCCTGGAGCCCCTCGAACGTCAGCCGCCTGATCGCGGCAAGGACAGCACGATCGTCAACTCGCAGACGGCCACCGCCCTGCGGCCTTGTGCGGATCGGTGTTCTCACAGCCCGGAACAACTCCCACAACCCTCCGGCACCAGTCCCTCAACGAAGCCCATCGAGTGCAGCCCCCTCCGTCGGGACCCGACTCACCGAATCGTTGACGGCCTTCCCTGGCGCCCCGAAACGCGCGAGGTAGTGCCACACCTTCTTGACAGCCTGGGGGTCATAGTGGCCGGCATGCGCTGCCTCCCCGACGATGCGCGGATTGAGTACGCCGTCGACGGCGATCTGTGCGCCCAAGTCGACGTACTCCTGACCGCGGTAGCCGGGATGACGGAGGAGTTCTGCGACATGGAGCCGGAAGCCCGGGTGCCACTCCACGGGGCAGCCCAGGCGCAAGGCCGCAACCTCCACAGCCGTCCCTCGATAGCAGGGGTCGAGGACCAGCGCCTCGGCGTGGCAGTCCGGTCGCACAGGCCCGTGGACCTGCGCCTCGATGTAGTCGTCAAGGACGTCTTGGCGATCGGCGAGGGCAACCTCGATGAGCCCCATGCGGGCCGCGACACCGAAATCCGAGGGTTCAAGGAAACTGTCCGGGTAGCAGAACGTGGTCCGCGTCAGCGTCTCGGCCGTCAGCCGAAAGTGGGCGGAGCCGAACCGCGGTGCCCCGCCGACAGGCTTGCGACGGAAGTTCAACGCCCCGTAGACGGGCCGCTCATGAGCGTCTGCGTGGTCGTAGGCCCCGTCGAAGATCCGGCTCTCCCAGCGCCACCGGTCGCCACCGGGATATGCGGTCAGTCCGCCGTTGCTGGTCCCCGTGACGAACTGTGAGCGGTAGACACCGTCCTCGGCCATGGCATCCAGGATCGGCTTGCCGTGCAGTAGCCGGTCTGGGTGGAAGTTGAGGGTCACCCGCAGCGTCGGGTCCATCGGAGGGCCCGACGCCAGTTCCGCGACATGGCCGAGGGCCCGTTCCTGTGGTGTCTGGGAGTCTGCGGAGCTCATCCGCACAGTGTTCCTCAAGCTGATCAACCGTTGCATGCGAATTGTCTACCGACAGTTCGGCCATGCGGGAGACGGAGCTGAGGCACCTCCTCCTCGCTGCTCGACGCCGCAGGCCGCTACTCGCTCTCCTCCGACGGGACCACCCAGTACGTCGGCGACTTCGGCGACGGCAGCGGCTCCCGGATCGTGCTCCAGCGGCCGCACGGCGCCGCCGCGCTGTGGGGAACCAAGCTGTGGAAGACGGCCGCTGCGGCGGGCAAGGTCAACTCCTACGACCTGGTCACGAAGGTGACCACTCCCGACGTCGACCTCGGCTCGGGCTGTGTGCCCGGCGAACTGCAGGCCCTCGCCCGCTGGCTGTACTGGGCCTGTCCGGGCGGCGGCAAGGAAGGGGTGTACGACCAAAAGCTGAAGCGGAGTGTCGCCGTGGCGACGGGCGAGGCGGCGCTCGGCGCTTCAGGGCGGGGGAGTGGGCCTGGCCGGTGATTCTCCCGGCTCGGCGTTCGCCACCTCCCTGTACTGCGGCTTCCGCCACAACCCAGCCACCGAAGTTGAGCCGATCACCGGTGGCCTGTGCCGGGTCGCGGCCCAGCACGGCGTGTCCGTACCGCTGCTGCGAGCGGCGGCCGTACGGCTGCGTGTTCACGAGGCAGGTCTCGCCTGACGCGCCGCCGCGACACGACGGCGCCCGACTGGCACCGGCCAGCCTCAACATTCGCGATCGGCATCGACGAGCAATAGCCAGAGGCCTCGTAGTCAGTGGCAAGGGGCCCGATCGCCTGAGGCCCTCCCGGACTCAGTGGCCGTAGGCGCTGCGGCAGAGGGAGGCCGCCTGCGGGACGACGTGGTCGGCCCGGGCGCACAGGTGTGGCATCTCCTAGACCGGTGCGCGCGGTGGCGCGAGATGCGGACGGGTGCTGGCGCCCAGCGCTGGCGTGCGCGGTGGCGTGGACGTGGGAGCACCGGACGGTCGAAGCCGTGCCGGTCAGCGAAGGCCAGCCATCGCGAGTGTCTACTCGCGGGTGAGCAGCACTGACCACCACCGCGGGCTGCTCTCCACCCGCCGCGCGGTCTGGACATCGACCACTTGGTCCCGCTAGCCGAGGCCTGGGACTCCGGCGCCTCGACCTGGTCGGCCGAGGAGCGGGAGGCCTACGCCAACGACCTGGGCGACGACCGCGCGCTGATCGCGGTGTCGGCCGCATCCACCGGTCGAAGGCGGATCAGGATCCCACGACGTGGCTGCCGCCGGCCGAGGGTTACCGCTGTGAGTACGTCACCGACTGGGTCGCCGACAAGATGCGCTGTTGGCCTGAGTATCGAGGCCCAGCGAGGAGTCCGTCCTGTCGGAGAACCTGAGCCGCTGCCCGAACGCGCCGCTCACCGTCACGCTCGCCCGGTAGCCGCTGGCGACGGCGAGGCCGCTGGTGTCGCGCGCAAGTGCAGGGCGCGGCTCCGCAACCGCGGCCGTGCGGGGTACCAGGGCCAACTCCCATGGCGCAGGCCTTCACACGCGGGGACCGCACGGGTTGATGCCCTTTTCCTGTTCCGGCCCGCGCCAGACAGGGCGCTTCTGCCGTCATCACCGAGTCCAGCCCAAAGGAACGGTGAGCGGAGAGTGGTTGCCAGGCCAGGGAGGCCCTACTGGAGGCGCTCGGCGCCCTGCGCGAACACGAGGAAGCCGCCGAGCACGGCTGGGTGCTGCTTGGCGCCCTGCGCCCCGCTGGAGAGGCGGGCGGAGCTGTCCGTATCTAGAGGCGGTCCCGTGCGGTAGGCGGCCCGGCGCACCGGGCACGGCCATGATGTCCTGGCCGCCGAGCGCAAGGAACGCGCTCGCATCCGAAGTCAGAAAGGCATCCGCTGGGGAGGACGTCCTTTCAAGGCCGTAGCCTGGCCAACCCGCGAGCTCATGCCGCTACGGCACCAGCTGTCAGCGGTGACAAAGCGCCGCAGGTGTGGTCGTGGTGCCGATGGAGCCTCAACGCCGGGCGTGGCGGATCTTCAATCGTCCGAATCCCATGGTCCCGGAGATGCGAATCTTCGGTCCGGCGGGGCGGGAACGCCGTGGGGCTTTGTAGCGCAGGTCTTTCCACTCAGTGCGCAAACCCTCGGCGTCGATGACCGCGTCGCGAGGCACTGTGATTCTGGCCCGGCCGGTTCCGAGCTGTAGCTCAATGTCGACGACCGGATGCTCGATTATCGCCCGGGACAGATCCAGGCGCACCCTTCCGTAGGCGGACTCGACCCTGAGGAACCGAGGCACCCGCCATGCGCCTCGTCGCTGGATCCGTCCGCTGGCAGCGGCGATCGTTGACGTGGTGTCCGGCTGCTCCTCCGGGAGGGAGGCCAGAGCCGACACAACCTCGCTGTGCGCCCTGGCGGTGAGCACCTGGTGGAGGCGTTCGTCCAACTCCTCGTGGGAGATGAGCCCTTCGGCGTACGCCTCCTGCAGGCGCTGTACGGCTGTATTGCGGGCGTCTTCGCCGATCAGCGGCGGCGTCTCTTCCGGTAAGGGGGCCACCGCTTCACCCTACTGCCGTGCCGATGATGCGGGTGCGTCAAGGTTCGTCGAGGCAAGGCATCCGATGAGGAAGCCGACTGCTCGCCACCAACACCTTGATCGTCCAACCCGGCAGACGTATGCGGTCACAGTCACTAGGCGCCCGCAAGGCCGCGCAGCGGCGTGCGGCGCGTGGCCTCTCCAATTCAGGGCGGGGGGCAGAGCGCCGACCGCCGCGAGCCCCTGCGACGTGACCTGCTCCGCAGTCCACGGACCGATCGCTCCGCGCCTTGTGACGGGCCGCGCCGACCGGCGCCCC
The DNA here is from genome assembly GCF_043082085.1 of Streptomyces sp. NPDC014801. Classification (NCBI taxonomy): domain Bacteria; kingdom Bacillati; phylum Actinomycetota; class Actinomycetes; order Kitasatosporales; family Streptomycetaceae; genus Streptomyces; species Streptomyces sp. NPDC014801. The sequence goes on from NZ_JBIBXG010000018.1 coordinate 141,251, forward strand.
GCCCCCGCCCTGAGCCCCTGACCTGGCAAGACACGCGAGAAAGAGGTGCGTTCCGGCGGGCGTCTGCCGTTGTCGAGCCAGAGGGGGCTGCAGTGGTGCAGGGCCGCTATGGATCCGCTTTCCGCGGAGGTTCACGGGCTCGGTCAGGTCGGCATTGTGCGTGTGCACAAGGGCTGCTGGATCAGAGTGGAAAGCAGCACGTCAACGGCCGCTAACCGGCTTTGGTGTGCGACTCGTAGGTTTCGAGCACATGCCGGCTGGAGCGGGTGGCGGAGTGGTCGGGGCCGAGGATGCGAGCCAGGTCTGCGACTACACCGGCCATCAGCTGCTTTCCTTCACTGTGCTCCCCGGCTGCGTAGACGAAATCCGCGTGCAGGTGCCGACTCCAGAGAGTGGAACGGTGGTCGGGGCCGAGGACCCGAGCCCGGTCCAGGGCGTTCTGCGCCAACAGCTCGGCGGCCTCCGCACAGTCGCCGGCTTTGCCGAGGAAGAGCGCGTGCAGTTGTCCGCTTCGAAGGGTTTCCTCATGGTCGTCCCCGAGGATTCTCCTTCGGTCGGCGAGCACGCCAGCCATCAGCCGTGCCGCCTGCGCGGGCTGCCCGGCGATGTCGAGGTAGAACGCCTGCATGTGGCGGCTCTGGAGGGTGTCCGGATGGTCCGGGCCGAGGAGCCGCGCCTGTTCGAGGGCCAGCTGCTCCATCTGCCGCGCCGCATCTGCCGGATCCCTGTCGCGCTCGTTCTGCCGCACCCGGGTGTACCCAAGAGTCAGCTGCTCGCGTGTCGGCTGGGCCTCGGCGGCCGATCGCGGGCCCGAGTCCCGGAGGCGATGGCGTGGGAGCAGCTGGGTTACGAGGGTGGGCCATGGCGTGCCGTTGGGCCACTGTTCGGGCGGCTGCCAGGCGCCGGTGACGGCCCGCAGGACCTCGGTGGGGGTGGGCCGGTCGGCGGGTTCCTTGGCCAGACAGGCGGCAACCAGTCCGCGAAGTGGTGCGGGGACACCGTCGAGCCGCGCACTGTTGTGGACGATGCGGTGCAGCATGACCACAGGCGGGCCGCCGCCGAACGGACTCTGTCCACTGGCAGCGAAGGCGAGGACAAGGCCGAGCGTGAACACGTCACTGCTGGGGCCGAGGGCGTCGCCGCCGATCTGTTCGGGCGACATGAACCCGGGTGTGCCGACGACCACGCTGTCCGGGGTCAGGGTTGCGTGATCGAGTGCGCGGGCGATACCGAAGTCGATCACTCTCGGGCCGTCGGCGGCCAGCAGCACGTTGGCCGGCTTCAGATCGCGGTGCACCACCCGGACGGCATGGATGTCCTGCAGGCCCTCGGCGAGACCGGCGGCCAGCGGCCACAGCGACTCCAGCGGGAACGGTCCGCCCTCAGTCACTGCCTCGGCCAGGCTGGGGCCCGGCACGTAGACGGTCGCCAGCCATGGCAGATCGTCCTCCGGCCCGGCACCCACCAAGGGTGCTGTGAACGCGCCGCTCACCGACCGGATCGAGGCCACCTCCTGGGCGAACCGCCGCCGGAAGTTCTCCTGTCGCGCCAGGTGTTCGTGGACCACCTTGACCGCCACGGCCCGGCCGGACGGCGATCGGCCGAGGAAAACCCTGCCCATCCCGCCCTGCCCCAGCCGCGCCCGCAGCGTGTAGGGGCCGATCTGCTGTGGGTCGCTGGTGCCCAGATCCTCCATGGCCGCCCCCGCTTCTTCCGCACTGTGCGCGCGATGGTAGCGCCGAGGACCAGAGCGGGAACAGTGGCAGCAGCGGCCCGCGGGGGGTGGGGGTGTGGCGCGCCCCTGCTGGCTGAAGGCCTGCGCTGCGGGTCTGCACGCCTTGTGAATGCAGGGCGTTGGCCTGCGGCGCGGAGCATGTTCGCCCGGCTTCCCCGCCGACAGGGAAGCCGGGCGGTGGCGCAGGCTATCTGGGCGTGTCTGAGGGCCGCTAGCAGTGTGCTGGAGATCGGCTTGCCCGGCTCGCTTCATCCTGCCGGCCGCCGGCACGGCCCGCCAAGGCGAGACCGACCGCGGCCAGCGTCGCCCGCAGCCGCTCGGTCCGCCGACCGTGCCGACGGGTCAGGCCGGGTAGGCCGGGTAGCTGCTCGACGAAGGTGCGGCGGGTGCACCCCGCATTCCCGCAGGCGAACCGGCGGACCCTCAGCTGAAGAACCACGCTTCGTTCGGCGCTCGGCACATCAGCGGGAAACCGCAGATAGGAACCATGAACCCGGTTCGACCAGACCTCGCATGCCGGACAAGCGGCACCGTTCGCAGTGCATTCCGCGTCGACCCGCACCATCGCGATGCTCACATCCACCGACAGCACCGCAGCGTCCGCGATCGACGGGAACAACAGCTCCTTCAACCGGAGCACGATCTCTTCCACGGGCCCGAACTGTCATCCCGGCCGGCATGACCACGAGTCATTTCGGGCGACTTCACCTACTGCTCAAAGACGCTCAGCTGTCACTCGGCGTGGCCGCGTCGCAGAAGTGAGCCAGAACCCTTCAGGTGACAGCTTTTGTCTGCCGGTTTCGACAGCAGTCGAGGATCTCGAGGTCCGTGGATGTTCACGGGAAGCAGCAGCACGATCACCGAGGGCGTCGTTGCGCCTGAGTCCTGTGAGTTCGCGTCGTTGACGCCGCCCATGCCGAGATCCTCACCCGGCGGGCCCGTAGCAGCTGGAGGCCGTCCGCTCGAACCTGCGCTTCCGCGACCGGCGAGTCGGTGCCGTCGAAGTTCGCCTCACCGCACAGGGACCACCAGGCTGGTCCTGTCCGGCCGAGGCCCGTGGATGTCAGTGCTGCGGTCCATACTCGTGCTGCGGCGCCACCTGGGGCACCGCAGTACGAGGGGAGTGACATGGCTGAGGTGCTGGTCTTCCATCATGGACACGGGCTGACCGCCGGCATTCGTGGTTTCGCCGAGCAGTTGCGACGGGCCGGACACACCGTTCACGCTCCCGATCTGTACGAAGGGCAGGTATTCGACAGCCTCGAGGAGGGCGCCGCTTATGCCGAGAGCGTCGGGTTCGACACGATCATCGCGCGCGGAGCTGCCGCCGCCGAGGGGCTGCCTGCGGAGCTCATCTATGTTGGCTTCTCGCTCGGCGTCCTGCCGGCGCAGAAGCTGGCCCAGACTCGCCCCGGAGCGAAGGGGGCCTTGTTGCTTGAGGCGTGCGTCCCAGTCTCGGAGTTCGGCGCCACCTGGCCTCAAGACGTCCCTGTTCAGATCCACGGCATGGACGCAGATCCGTTCTTCGCCGGGGAGGGTGATGCGGAGGCCGCCCGCGTGGTCGTCGAGACGGTGACGGATGCCGAGCTGTTCCTCTACCCCGGCGACAGACACCTGTTCACCGACAGCAGCCTGCCCTCCTACGACGAACAGGCCGCGATGCAGGTCAACCATCGGGTGCTCGGCTTCCTCGACCGCATCAAGTAGGGCATCGACGACCTGATCCTGTCGGCAGGGCGGCCGTTCGCATGGGTCGATGACGAAGTCACGCGGACACGGGTCGTGCCTGGGTCGTCTCCCGTGCAGTTGGGTGCCCGGTAAGCATGACGACGATGCCGCCCCGGGCCGGCGCTGGGCGAGCAGCTGGAGGAAGCGATGCCCCGCACCATCTGGTGCGGGGCATCGTCGCATGCGCGGCGGTTACGCGCGGCGCAGACACGTCTCCGCAACCTGGCCCCCGGGCACGATCCGCCACAGGTTCCCTGCGCGGCCGCGCGCCCGGTAGGCGGGCCCGCCGTTGTCCGTGCGCGCCACAGCGACGATGCGGGAGCGGACCTGCTCGCCCTCGCGCAGGTAGTGATGGACCGGCGTGCGCATCGTGGCAACCGGCCGTCGTACGGGCCGGGGCGACGCACGGCAACGCGCTCAACGGCGCGCCAGGCCGTGGCACACGGCTTGGCCGGCGCGGTGCAAGCAGCCGTGGGAGCTCCTTCGGCCGCTGGAGCGATCAGGGCAGCAACGAGCCCGGCCACGATGGGAGACGTCAGCCGGGCCAGGTGCCGGTCAGGCGGCGGGTGGTGGCAGCGCCGGCACGGCCGACGGCGGCCTTGACTCCAGCGAAGATCGCGCCCTGCACGACGGCGGCGAGCAGCACCTCCGCTGGCTTCGTAACCGAGAGCCGACACCGTTTGTCACCGAGTTCGGGCAGCGCTTGTCGATCGCAGAGCCGGAAAATGGTGAGAACTGACACCGGCGCGAGATGGGTGAACCCTGTGTCGCCGGGCTGCGCGGCTCTTGCTGAAGGGGCCCCGTCACATAGGGAGTGAGAACAGCCGTACTGGCCCTGAGGGCCACCGGGCATCGTCGCGCAGGGGCGTCACCATGGTCCGCAGCGGCATGGTCACGACGCGGCCTTCGGGTTGTTCGACGAGTACGTCCTCGTCGAGCGGGTGCCATCCAAGGCGCTGGTAGAGCGACACGAGGAGAGGCCGACAGAAGAGGAGTGCGTGTTGCGGACCCATCGTTCGGGCGTGCTCCAGGGCAGCTGTGACGACGAGGCGAGCGAGGCCTTGACCTTGCATGCCGGGTGAGACGGCCACCCCGCCGACGCCCACCACCTCTGTCTCGGCGTCACCGATCGCAACAGGCAGTCGCAGCAGGCCGGCGTGTGCCACGAGGCGGCCATGATGCCGGATGCCGAAGTGGTCTTCTTTCGGCAGCCAGGTCAGACCGGTCCAGGCGACACCGAAGGGATCATTGCTGTTGCCAAGGATCTCCTCCTGGTCCGCGTTCGTGTACTGGGCGAGCCGCACCACAGTCGGTGCCACAGTGGATCGGTTCTCAGACATTCCCACATGATGATCTCTCCGCCGAGCACGGGCCAAGCGATTACCCAGCCGATCTGAGCCGTCCACAGCAGGGAGTTCAGGCCAAGTGGGCACGGTTCGCTTCGGACGCCGGAGCCCTTCCTCGGCGCCGTGATGATGGCCGCACCTGTTCAAGAAGGGCCACGCATGACGTCAGCCTGCGGTGGCCTCCCGTGCAGCGGCCCGGGCCTGGGTGAGAGTCAGGTTCCTCGGCCATTTCGAACGCTGCAAGGTCGCCCTCGGTGATTGCGGACGCGCCTACGGAACCAGCTGCATCCACGAGCACAGCTGCATCCGATGCCCACTCCTGCGTGCCGCGCCGACGCAACGCCCCCGCTTCGTCGAGATCCGCGACAACCTGATCGACCGCATTGCGGAGGTCGAGCATGAGGGCTGGGCCGGCGAGGCCGAAGGGCTCAAGGTCAGCCTCGCCGCGGCCAACGCCAAACTCGCCCAGCTCGACAACCTCATCACCCACCGCGCCGCGGCCACCCACCTCGGCATGCCGACCTTCCCAGACGTCGCGGGACGTCACGTCACCACCGAAGCCAGACTGCCAATGGGGAGCAGCGAGTTGGGAGAATCAAGCGATGGCCAGCAATGAGATCCGGTTCGACAGGCAGCAGCGCGAAGATCGTGGCGTGCTCGAGATCGTCCTGCGCATCGATGGAAAACTGCTCACCGAGCTGATCGACAGGTTCGAACTGGATGCCGGGATGCAGCCCGCCGGCGACGCCTACGGTGGTCTCATCCCAGAGTTCTTCCGGTTCGGCCCGTTGGAGGACCACTTCCACGGCCGGTCCACCAACGCGATGGGGCCGAAGACGCCGTTGCTCGGCTGTGAATGCGGCGAGTGGGGATGCTGGCCGCTCATGGCCCGCATCACCGCGCCCCCGAAGCTCGTGACCTGGGACTCCTTCGAGCAGCCCTACCGCAAGGCACGGGATTACACGGGGTTCGGACCGTTCCAGTTCGACCGCCACCAATACGATGACGCCTTGCGGGCCCTGAGTGCGGTGACCGGCTCCGGCGTCGGTGAGCCGCGGACATGAGCGCTAGCGGGGCCGGCCTGCTGGCTAACGGATGGAGAAGCGGTTCGTGGAGAGGTTCGAGACAGAGAGTCTGGCGCTCATGCCTGGCCAGACAGTTCAGGCAAGGGTCCTCAGCCATCACCCATGGGGCGTGATCGTCGAGATCATCGGTCACGAGAACGCCGGCCTGTCGGCCTCGATCGACATGATCCAACAGTTCTCCCGGACCACGAGCAGCCATGACGAACTACTCGCGCTCTTTCCACCTGTCGGCTCGCAGATCGATGCAGTGATTGAGCAGATCCACCGCTGGCATCCGCCGGTATCAGTTCGGCTCAGCATCCGACCCGCGGACCTGGAGTCGATGGCCTGGTGCTGCGACTTCTGTGGTGAACAGATCACGTTGAGCCCAGGTGGAGACGCCCTAATCCTGGACTCCCGCAGCATCGACGGCCCAGGAAGCCACACCGTCATCTCCCACAGGCGCTGTCTGGCCGAGCGAATCCGCCCAGAGAACACAGGAGAGCGAGCGCGAGCTATGAAGATCGGGAAGATGTGCTGACGGTCATCAAGCCGTTTCCTGCCTGGCACCACTGCTCAAAACGGAACCGACAGTCCAGCGTCGCGCAGCTGGGCCAGGGCGGCGGACATGCACTGCTGGACCGTCCTCCCGTCAGCTCGCATGCCATGCTCCAACGGGCCTCCGCTGGCGGCGAACGTCCACGCTGGCGCGTTGTCAGCCAGCCTCTCGGTGTCCATCCTGATCATGGCGTTCACACCCTGCTCGCCCAGCCACTCCAGGATCAGGAGCGTCACGTCCTCGACGCCACGATCCTCATCGATCTTTGGCCAGCGGCCTCGGTTAACCGTCATCGCCCCGACTCTATCGAGGTCCTGGAGTCAGTCGAGGGCCTCAACCGGCAAGTTCAGAGAAGAGACGCGGACGAGGTGGTTGCGGCGGAACCAGCCGATCTGGCCTTCCACCCCGCCCTTCTCATGGGCTCCTTCGAGCCCCGGGCGGCAGTACATGCTTTCGATTCCGTAGTGCGAACGAAAAGCGGTCCACCGCTCGTTCTCTACCCGCACTCTCGACAGGCCCAGCACCCGGGCGACCGCGGCCCGCAGGTTGTCATAGCGCACCCTGCCGCGGGGGACGCCGCCCAGCACGCTGAGAGTGTGGACGTGGCCTTCGAAGAACGCCTCCTGCCCGCACGAGGCGAAGATGCGGTGCACCGCCTTGCCGGAGTACGACAGGCGCACCGAGAACAGGTAGACCTTGACCTGCTCGCGTCGAACATCCGTGGTCTGGCCATGGCAAGAGCCTAACCGTTTGGCAACCGCTGTTCTTCCTCGATTGGGCGGGCCGGCAGGACGGGAGACTGGGCCGGATGAGCATTGTTGCCGCGCCGTCTCGGCAGGACACAAACGCACCGGGCGCTGTCTGGGTCGTAGTGCCGGGGGCTACAGGGGCACGACGTTGACAGCCTGTGCGCCCTGGGGACCGGCCTTGATCTCGAACTTGACTTTCTGGTTCTCCGCAAGTGACTTGAAGCCGTCGTCCACTCGGATCTCACTGTAATGAACAGGGAGTTCCTCGCCGGTCCCATCTGGGATGATGAGACCGAAGCCCTTCGCGTCGTTGAACCACTTCACCGTGCCTGTGGCCATGTCCCCTCCAAGAAAAGGCAGTTGACTGCTGTGACCGGAGCCCAACAGCGTGACGCTACTGCCCGTCACAGTGTGCCGCTGAAACATCGTCCTCCGCGCACGGTGGCGATTCCGGCCAAGCTCCGCTGCACTGACCGCAAGATCGGCATCAGTAGCTAGGCAGCGTCTTGTCGATCACGCCTCGAGCCAGATGAGCGTGCTGGCCAGGGTGATGGCGGCGAGGAAGCGGTCGGGCAGCTTGTCGTAACG
>NZ_JBIBXG010000019.1:0-144055 GCF_043082085.1 Streptomyces sp. NPDC014801
CAACAACGGCTCGATCACCGACCAGGCGGCGTCAGTTATCTCCCCATCCCTCACGACCAGCCCAACGATCGGATGATCGGAAAGACACTGCCTAGGGGGAGGCCGGCATGACCGCGCGGCACTTCCGGGTCGAGGGCATCGTCCAGGGCGTCGGCTTCCGGCCGTTCGTGTACCGGACGGCGTCCGGGCTGGGTCTGAGCGGATGGGTGGCCAACGTCGGCGGCCGGGTGGAGGGCGAGGTCCGCGGACCGGGCCCGGCGATCGAGGAGTTCGCGGTCCGGCTGCGCGCCGACGCCCCCGCGCTCGCCCGTGTCCGGCGCGTGTCGCTGACCCCGGGCGAGCGGCGCCCCGCCGGCGGTGACGGGTTCGAGGTGCGCCGGAGCGCCCGGCCCGCGGCCCGGGCGACGGCCCGTGAGGTGCCGCCGGACGCGGCGATCTGCGACGCCTGCCTGAGCGAACTGCGCGACCCCGCCGACCGGCGCCACCGTTACCCGTTCATCAACTGCACGGACTGCGGGCCGCGCGCCACGATCATCGAGGACCTGCCCTACGACCGGGTCCGCACCACCATGCGCCGGTTCCCGCTGTGCACCGACTGCGCGGCCGAGTACGCCGATCCCGCCGACCGGCGCTTCCACGCCGAGCCCGTCGCCTGCCCGGTGTGCGGCCCGCGGCTCGCCTGGGACGGTCCGCACGGCGGGAACGCGCCGCGCGCCGAGGACGGCCCGCACGCGGAGGACGGCCAGGGCGGCGAGGACGGCCTGTACGGCGAGGACGCCCTGCGGGCTGCCGAGCGAGTGATCGCGGCGGGCGGGATCGTCGCGCTGAAGGGGCTCGGCGGCTACCAGCTGGTCTGCGACGCGACCGACCCCCGGGCGGTGGCCGAGGTGCGGCGGCGCAAACGCCGTCCGGCCAAGCCGCTCGCCGTGATGGTCGCCGACGTCGCGGCCGCTGCCCGGCTGGCGCGCGTCGGCACCGCGGAGCTGCGTGCCCTCACCGCGCCGGAGCGTCCCGTGGTGCTGCTCGCCCGGCGCCCCGGGCGAGGCACACCGGTTCTCGCCCCCGAGGTGCATCCCGGGCTGCCGCGCGCCGGCCTGTTCCTGCCCACCACGGGAACGCACCAGTTGCTGCTCGACGACCTCGCCCTCCCTCTGGTCGTGACGAGCGGCAACCGGAGCGGGGAGCCCATCGCCGTCGACGACGCCGACGCACGGCGCGCCCTGGCCGGCATCGCGGACGGCTTCCTCAGCCACGACCGGCCGATCCGCTCCCGCTACGACGACTCGGTGGTGGTCTTCGCCGGGCGTACCCGTGTCACCGTCCGGCGGGCCCGCGGCCTGGCTCCGGCTCCCCTGCCGTCCGCGGCGCGGCAGCCGGTCGCCGGGCTCGGTGCGCACCTCAAGCACACCGTCACGCTGGCCGCCGACGGCCGCGCCCACCTCGGGCCGCACACCGGCGACCTGGCCGACCTGCCGACGCACGCGGCGTTCCTGGCGGCCTACGCACACCTCAGGCGCCTGACCGGTATCGAGCCGCGGGTCCTCGCGCACGATCTGCACCCCGGTTACCTGTCCACGCAGTGGGCGAGGGAGCAGCCGCTGCCGTGTGTCGCGGTGCAGCACCACCACGCGCACGTGGCCGCGTGCGCCGCCGAGCACCGGGTGCGCGGGCCGTTCGTCGGGGTGGCCTACGACGGGCTGGGGCTCGGGGACGACGGCACCCTGTGGGGCGGTGAGGTGCTCCTCGCCGACCTGGCGGGCTACCGCCGTCTGGGCCGGTTCGCCACTGCGCCGCTGCCCGGCGGGGAGGCCGCCGTACGGCACCCGTGCCGCACGGCCCTCGGTCATCTGCTCGGCGCCGAGCCGCTGGGCGCACCGCCCCCGGACCCCCGGCTCGTGCGGTCCTTCACCGGCCGTCTGGATCCCACGGAAGTCGCGGCGCTGAGCGCGATGATCGCCCGCGATGTCCGCTGCCCGCGCGCCTCCAGCGCCGGCCGCCTCTTCGACGCGGCCGCCTCCCTGCTGGGGCTCACGGACCGGGTGACCTACGAGGGCGAGGCCGCCGTCCTGCTGGAGGCGGCGGCCGGTGCGGAGCGCGCCGCCCCGCTCGCCTGGCGCGTGGTGCGGGCCGGCGGGCTGTGGGTCTACGACTCGACGCCGACCCTGAGCGATCTGCTGCGGCGCCGTCTGGACGGTGAGCCCGTCGCCGCGGCGGCCGCCGCCTTCCACCGCACGCTGGCGGTCGTCACCGCCGAGATCGTCGCGCGCGCCGTGGCCGACGGTGCTCCGCGCACCGTGTGCCTGGGCGGCGGCTGCTTCGTCAACCGGCGTCTGCTGACCGAGGTCGGGCGGCTCCTGCGCGCCCAGGGGCTCACGGTGTTCGCGGGCGGCCAGGTGCCGGTCGGTGACGGCGGGATCAGCTACGGCCAGGCGGCGGTCGCCGCCGCCCGGACGGCCGGAAAGGGGTGAGCGGCCATGTGCCTGGGCATTCCCGGACGGATCCTGGAGATCCACGACGACGCGGGGCTGCGGATGGGAACCGCCGACTTCGGCGGCGTACGCCGGGAGGTGTGCCTGAGCTGCACGCCCGAGGCGGACGTCGGCGCGTACGTCATCGTGCACGTCGGGTTCGCCATCACGCTGGTCGACGAGGCGGAGGCGCACCGCACGCTGGCCGTGCTGCGGGCCATGGCGGGCGCCGTCGAGGCGGAACTCGGCGAGCCCCTGCCCCCGCCGGGGACGGCGGGGGAACCGGTCGGCCCGGCGGACAGGGCCGGTCGACCCCTGCCGCAGCGGACGTCCCGGGGACCAGTCTGACGGTGGAGGGCACCACAGCCGCCGTGCACGAGGAGGGCCCGCCATGACCGTCGCCACCGCGCCCGCCGTCCGGGACGCAAACCTCGCGGTCCTGGACCGGGAAGGGCTGGACGCCCTGGTCGCCGCCCTCGTGGCCGAGGGCAGGACCGTCGTCGGGCCGACCGTGCGGGACGGGGCGGTGGTCCTCGCGGAGCTGTCCTCCGCGCAGGAGCTGCCCTACGGCTGGGGCGTCGAACTCGACGCCGGCCGCTACCGGCTGGTGCCCCGCGAGGACGGTGCGGCCTTCGCGCACAGCGCCGGCCCGCAGTCCTGGAAGAACTGGCTGCACCCGGCCCACGAACGGCTGTGGAGCGCCGACCGGAGGCCGGACGGCACGGTGGACTACACCGCGGAGGCGGAGGAGCCGCCCGCGTACGCCTTCCTCGGCGTGCGCCCCTGCGACCTGCGCGCCATCGCCGTCCAGGACCGGGTCCTGACCGGCGGCCTGCACGAGGACTCCCGCTACGGGGCCCGGCGCCGCCGCGCGCTGCTGATCGCCGTCGAGTGCACCGAGCCGGGTGCCACCTGCTTCTGCGTGTCGGCCGGCGGCGGACCGCAGGCCGGGCCGGGATACGACCTGGCGCTGACCGAGGTGGTGGACGACGCAGGTCACCGCTTCCTCGTACGCGTCGGCAGCGAGGAGGGCGCGCGGCTGCTGGAGCGGATCCCGCACCGGGCCGCCGACCCGGTCACCGAGGACACCGCGCGGGAGTCCGTCGAGGCCGCCCGGGACCGCATGGGCCGCGCCCTGCCGACGGGCGACCTTCGCGAACTGCTCGCCGCGAGCTCGGACGCCGACCGCTGGAACGACGTCGCCGCGCGCTGCCTGACCTGCGGCAACTGCACGATGGTGTGCCCCACCTGCTTCTGCACGACCACGGAGGAGGTCACCGACCTCACCGGGGACCACACCGAGCGGTGGCAGCGCTGGGACTCCTGCTTCGACCTGGACTTCTCCCTGCTGCACGGCGGTCCGGTGCGGGCCTCGGCCCCCAGCCGCTACCGGCAGTGGCTCACCCACAAACTCTCCACCTGGTACGACCAGTTCGGCTCCTCCGGGTGTGTCGGCTGCGGGCGCTGCATCGTCTGGTGCCCGGTCGGCATCGACCTCACCGAGGAGGTCGCCGCGCTGGACGCGGAACACCGGGCACGCGAGAAGGCGCAACACCGGGCGCGCGAGGAGGCGGACCGGCCGTGACCGCCGTGCCGGTCCCCCATCGCGTGGTCTCCCGACGGCGGGAGACCGCCGACACGGTCACGCTGCGGCTCGCGCCGGTCGGGGCGGCCCTGGACGCCTTCGCCCCCGGGCAGTTCGCCATGGTGCACTGCTTCGGGCGCGGCGAGATCCCGCTCTCGGTCAGCTCCGTCCAGGCCACCGGGGGCATCGCCCACACGATCCGGGCGGTGGGCGCCGTGTCGGCCGGGCTGTGCGCGGCCCGCGCCGGGGACGTCGTCGGGCTGCGCGGACCGTACGGCACCGGCTGGGACCTGGAACGCGCGCGCCGCGCCGACGTGGTGGTGGTCGCGGGCGGCATCGGACTCGCGCCGCTGCGGCCGCTGATCCTGCGGGCGCTCGCCGAGCCGGAAGCCTACGGGCGGGTGAGCGTGCTGGTCGGCGCGCGTACGCCGCACGACCTGATCGGCCGCGCGGAGATCGACCGCCTGCCCTCCGCGTACACCGGTGTCAGCGTCGACCGGCCCGCCCCCGGCTGGCGCGGCGACGTCGGGCTGGTCACGCAGTTGCTGGAACGGGCCCCGTTCGACCCGGCGCGCACCTGGGCCTTCGTGTGCGGCCCCGAACCGATGATCCGGGCCACCGCCCGCGACCTCGCCGGCCGGGGGGTGCGCCGGGAACGGATCCGGGTCTCGCTGGAGCGCAACATGCGGTGCGCGACGGGTATGTGCGGGCACTGCCAGCTCGGTCCGCTGCTGCTGTGCCGGGACGGCCCCGTGGTGGGCTGGGACCGGGCCGAGAACCTGCTGTACGTCCGGGAGTTGTGATGGCCCCAGAACCCGCCGTCCGTCCGGAAGCCGCGAGGACCCGAGAGCCTGCTACCCGTCCGGAAGCCGTGAGGACCGGAGCACCCGCCGACCGCCCGGGAGCCGCCGGGGCCTCTGCCCGTCCGGAAGCCGTCGGAACCGGAGCACCCGCCGACCGCCCGGAAGCCGCGAGGGTCCCGAAGCTCGCCGTGTTCAAGCTGGCCTCCTGCGACGGCTGCCAGCTCACCCTGCTGGACTGCGAGGACGAACTGCTCGCCCTGGCGGGCCGGGTGGAGATCGCCCACTTCCTGGAGGCGTCCAGCGCCGTCCGGCCGGGCCCCTACGACCTCGCCCTGGTCGAGGGTTCGGTCACCACCGCCGAGGACGCCGAGCGGGTCCGCGCGATCCGTGCCGCGTCCCGTCACCTGGTGACGATCGGCGCCTGCGCCACCGCGGGCGGCATCCAGGCCCTGCGCAACTTCGCCGATGTCGAGGCCTACCGCCGCACGGTCTACGCCCGCCCCGAGTACGTCGCCACCCTCGCCACGTCCACGCCGGTCTCCGCGCACGTGGACGTCGACTTCGAGCTGCGCGGCTGCCCCGTGGACAAACGGCAGCTGATCGAGGTGATCACCGCGTTCCTCGCCGGGCGCGCCCCCGACGTGCCGAACCACAGCGTGTGCTTCGACTGCAAACGGCGCGGCACGGTGTGCGTCACCGTCGCCCACGGCACCCCGTGCCTCGGCCCCGTCACGCAGGCCGGCTGCGGGGCGCTGTGCCCGGCCTACGGGCGCGGCTGCTTCGGCTGCTTCGGGCCGTCCGCGTCGGCCAACCTGCCCGCGCTGATCCCGCTGCTGCGCCGCGACGGGCTCGACGAGGACGACGTGGACCGCTTCCTGCACACCTTCAACGCCACCGCCTTCGAGGAGGAGGTGGACCCGTGACGCACCGCGGCTCCCGGGTCCTGCACGTCGGCTCGCTCACCCGGGTCGAGGGCGAGGGCGCGCTGCGCCTGTACGTGCGCGACGGCACGGTCACCGACGCCCAGCTGGCGATCTACGAACCCCCGCGCTTCTTCGAGGCATTCCTGCGCGGCCGGGCCTGCACCGAACCGCCGGACATCACCGCCCGGGTGTGCGGGATCTGCCCCGTCGCCTACCAGATGAGCGCCTGCGCCGCGATCGAGGACGCCTGCTCGGTCACCGTCGACCCGGCGATCCGGGACCTGCGCCGGCTGCTGTACTGCGGCGAATGGATCGAGAGCCAGGCGCTGCACATCCATCTGCTGCACGCCCCGGACTTCCTCGGCGTCGCCGACGCGATCGAGCTGGCCCGCACCCATCGTGCGGAGGTGGAGCGCGGGCTGCGGCTGAAGAAGGCCGGCAACACGCTTCTGGAGGTGCTCGGCGGCCGGGCCGTGCACCCGGTCAACGTGCGGCTCGGCGGCTTCTACCGGGTCCCGGGCCGTGAGGAGCTGCGGCCGCTGCGGGAAGAGCTGAAGCGGGCCCTGGACGACGCCTGGGGCGTGGTGCGCTGGGTCGCCGGCTTCGACTTCCCCGACGCCCGCACCGACGCCGACCTGCTGGCGCTGGCCGCCCCGGACACGTACGCGATCGAATCCGGCACACCGACCGTGCTGCGCGCCGACGGCAGCGGATTCAGCTTCCCCGTCGCCGCGTTCACCGACCACGTCACCGAGACGCAGCTGCCGCACTCGACCGCACTGCACTCCCGCCTCGACGGCCGGGTGCACCTGACGGGCGCGCTCGCCCGGTTCGCGATCGGCGGTTCCCGGCTGTCCCCGGTGGCCCGGCAGGCGGCCGTCGAGGCCGGGCTCGGCGACCCCCGCCGGGGAGCGGTGTGCCGCAACCCCTACCGCTCCATCCTGGTACGGGCCGTGGAGACGCTGTACGCGGTGGAGGAGGCGTCGCGGATCATCGACGGCTACACCCCGCCGCGGCGCCCGTACACCGACGTGCCCCCGGTCGCCGGCACCGGACACGGGGCGACCGAGGCGCCGCGCGGGCTGCTGTACCACCGCTACACCCTGGACGCCGGCGGTCTGGTCACCGACGCGGTCCTGGTGCCGCCCACGGCGCAGAACCAGGGTGCCGTCGAGGCCGACCTCAGACACCTGGCCCAGCAGGCACTCACCGCCGGCGTGCTCGACGACGGCGCGCTGACGGCCCTGTGCGAACGGGCCATTCGCAACCACGACCCGTGCATCTCCTGTTCGACCCACTTCCTCGACCTGACCGTCCTGCACACCCCCGGAGGCCGCGATGCCTGAGTCCCCTTACCGCGTCAGCGACGTCATGACGCACACCGTCGTCGCCGTGGGCAGCGAGGCGCCCTTCAAGGATGTCGTCGAACTGCTCGACCAGTGGAAGGTCAGCGCGCTGCCGGTGCTGGCCGGGGAGGGCCGGGTCGTCGGCGTGGTCTCCGAGGCGGATCTGCTGCCCAAGGAGGAGCTGCGCGACACCGACGACGGCGACCTCGCCGAGCGGGCCAAGGCGAGCGCGCTGACCGCCGGTGAGCTGATGAGCGCCCCGGCGGTCACCGTGCACGCCGACGCCACGGTCGCCGAGGCCGCCCGGATCATGGCGCGCCGGCACGTCAAGCGGCTGCCCGTGGTCGACGGCGTCGGCCTGCTGCAGGGTGTGGTCAGCCGCAGCGACCTGCTGAAGGTGTTTCTGCGCTCCGACGAGGAGATCACCGCGGAGATCCGCAGCGACGTGCTGCCGCTCCTCCCCGTCGGGGACACCCTGACCGTGTCCGTCACCGACGGCGTGGTCACCCTCTTCGGTTCCCTGCCCGAGCGCGGGCTGGTGCCCGTGATCGCGCGGGCGGTGCGGGCCGTGGAGGGCGTCGTCGACGTCGTCATCGATCTGACACACCGATGAAGTACCTCGACGAGTACCGCGATCCCGTGCTCGCCCGGCACCTGCTGGACGAGTTGCGGGCGGTGGCCACCCGGCCCTGGCGGATCATGGAGGTCTGCGGCGGGCAGACGCACACCCTGGTCCGGCAGGGGATCGACGAGTTGCTGCCGGCCGGGATGCGGATGATCCACGGCCCGGGCTGCCCGGTGTGCGTCACCCCGCTGGAGACCCTGGACCGGGCGATGGCCGTCGCCGCCCGTCCCGAGGTGATCCTGACCAGTTTCGGCGACATGCTGCGGGTGCCCGGCACGCACACCGACCTGCTGTCGCTGCGGGCGCGGGGCGCGGACGTGCGCGTGGTGTACGCGCCCATGGACGCGGTGCGGCTGGCCGCCGGGCACCCCGGCCGGCAGGTGGTGTTCCTCGCCGTCGGTTTCGAGACGACCGCTCCGGCGAACGCCATGGCCGTGCTGCACGCCGACCGGCTCGGCCTGCGGAACTTCTCGATGCTGGTCAGCCATGTTCTCGTCCCGCCCGCCATGACGGCGCTGCTGGACGACCCCGACTGCGAGGTGCAGGCGTTCCTCGCGGCGGGGCATGTGTGCGCGGTCATGGGCTGGCGCGAGTACGAGCCGATCGCCGCCCGCTATCGGGTGCCGATCGTGG
The DNA here is from genome assembly GCF_043082085.1 of Streptomyces sp. NPDC014801. Lineage (NCBI taxonomy): Bacteria > Bacillati > Actinomycetota > Actinomycetes > Kitasatosporales > Streptomycetaceae > Streptomyces > Streptomyces sp. NPDC014801. Next base: position 8,384 of record NZ_JBIBXG010000019.1, read on the forward strand.
TGACCGGGTTCGAGCCGCTGGACCTGCTGGAGGGCATCCTCCTGGCCGTCCGCCAGCTGGAGTCGGGCCGGCACGAGGTGGAGAACCAGTACGCCCGGGCCGTGCGCCGTGCGGGCAACACCGCGGCGCAGGACGCGGTCCGGCGTGTCTTCGAGATCACCGACCGGTCGTGGCGGGGCATCGGCCCGCTGCCCGCCAGCGGCCTCCGGCTCACCGGGCGCTATGCCCGCTTCGACGCGGCCCGCCGCTTCGACGTGGGCGGCCTGCGGCCCGCCGAGGACGCCGAGTGCATCGCGGGCGCCGTCCTCACCGGGGCGGCCCTGCCCACCGACTGTCCCGCCTACGGCACCCGGTGCACCCCCCGTCACCCGCTCGGCGCGCCCATGGTGTCGTCCGAGGGCACCTGCGCCGCCTTCCACGCGGCCGGCCGCACCGGCGTTCCGAGGAGTTCCGGGAGTTCACGGAGTTCGAGGAGTACGGCATGAGTCTGCGCTGTCCCACCCCCCTGCACGAGGACGAGGTCGTGCTGCTCGGCCACGGTGCCGGCGGACGCCTCACCGCCGAACTGCTCGACCGGGTGGTCCTGCCCGCCCTCGACGGCGCCCACGGCCCGCTGGAGGACGCCGCGCTGCTGCCGGGCTACCGCGAACTGGTCGTGAGCACCGACAGTTTCGTGGTCAGCCCGCTGTTCTTCCCGGGCGGCGACATCGGCTCCCTCGCGGTGCACGGAACCGTCAACGACCTCGCCATGCGCGGGGCGTGGCCGCTGGCCCTGTCGGTCTCCCTGATCGTCGAGGAGGGGCTGCCGCTCGCCGAACTGCGCGCGGTGGTCACCTCGCTGGGCAAGGCCGCTCAGGACGTGGGGGTGCCCGTGGTCACCGGGGACACCAAGGTCGTGCAGCGCGGCGCCGCCGACCGGCTGTTCGTCAACACCACCGGTATCGGGCGGCGGCACGGCGCGCTGCATCCCTCGGCGGGCCTGGCCGGCCCCACGGACGCGGTGCTGCTGTCCGGTCCGATCGGGCTGCACGGCACGACGGTGCTCAGCACGCGTGAGGGCCTCGGGTTCGAGAGCGACCTCGTCTCCGACACCCGTCCGCTGCACCGCGCGGTGGCGGCCCTTGCGCCGCTCGGCGCGGCCGTGCACGCGCTGCGCGACCCGACGCGCGGCGGTCTGGCCGCCGCCCTCAACGAGATCGCCCGCGACTCGCGCGTCGCGGTGGAGATCGAGGAGGGCGCCGTCCCGGTGCCGGAGGCGGTCGCCTCCGCCTGCGACCTGCTGGGCCTGGATCCCCTGATCGTCGCCAACGAGGGATGCCTGGTCGCCTTCGTGGCCGCGGAGGCCGCCGAGCGAGCCCTGACGGCCCTGCGCTCCCTGGCGGAGGGGGCAGAGGCGGTGCGGATCGGCGAGGTGCTCGCGCAGGGCCCGGCGGGACGGGTGACGCAGCGGACCCTGGTGGGCGCCCACCGCATCGTAGACATGCCGCTGGGGGAGCAACTGCCGCGTATCTGCTGACCGTATGCGTGGTGGGGCCTGCGTCCGCGTTCGGGGTGGGGCCTGTCCGCGCGGCGTCGGTGGCGGGCCCTGTGTGGTGGGCCCTGTACGGAAGCCGTGACGCGCGGCGGCCGCGGGCTCCGCCGCCCGGCAAGGCCTCGGCACGGCTGGGCCGTCTCCCGGCTGGGCCGGGGCACGACGAGGTCGGCGCACAGCGCAGGGCGGTCGTCGAGGCCGGGGCACGACGCACGACGGAGGCCGGGGCACGACGACGCCGGCGGACCGCGGGCGCGGGTGCCGCCGGCCGGTCGTCGTCACCCCGTCACCGCGGGGCGCCGGCCGTTTCCTGCAGTTCCCCGGCGATCCCCGCCGCCCACTGCTCGATCCGCTCGAAGTCGCGGTAGTCGCCGCCCTTTCCGTTGCGCAGGATCATGCCGGCGATGCGTCCCTTGGCGCCCTCCCGCAGGCAGCCCCCGAAGGTGACGTGTCCGCGGGCGTCGAGCCGGTCCGCGGTCCGCCGCACCCCGGGCACGGGCGGGATGTCCCGCTCCGACGCGGACGGGTCGAGCGGGCCGCTGCTGAACAGCCACACGGGGCGCTCGGACAGGGCGCGCCGGTGGCGGCGGACGAACCGGCGGGCGTCCTTGTGCCAGCGCCCGGCGTACAGGCCGCCGCCGATCACGACGGCGTCGTACTCCGTGACGTCCCCGACGGACGCGGCCGGTGCCGCGTCGACGGTCAGGCCCTCCTTGCGCAGCACCTGGGCGACCGTCTCGGCGATCTCCGCGGTGGATCCGTTGGTCGTCCCGTAGGCGACCAGCACGTTCATGGCCATGATCTTCCGTCCTCTCGTGCCCGCGTCACCGGTGCGGTACGACCGCGACCGGGCACGCGGCGTGGTGCAGGACCGCGTGGGCGACCCGGCCGAGCTGCGGCGGGTAGTGTCCGGGCCGCCTGAGCAGGCCCACGACGAGCAGGTCGGCGTGGTGCGACGCGGCGGCCAGCACCCGGTGGGCGTGCCCCTCGGCCGTGCGCGGGTACAGGGCGAAGTCCGGCGGGACGTCCGCGAGCGCGGCCTCCAGCGCCGTGACGGCACGCTGCTCGTGGGCCCGGGCGGGTTCGCCCGCCATCAGGGGGTGGTCGACGTTCTCGTGCGCCGGGCACCGCCAGGCACGGACGGCCTCCAGCGGCACACCGCGCAAGCGGGCCTCCTCCAGGGCGAACCGTATGACGGCCGACTCCTCCCCGCCGTCGCCGACGCCGACGACGACCCGTCCGCGCACCGCGTCGGCCGCCTGGTTGTCATGGCTGCCGCGCAGCAGGATCACCGGGCAGTCGGCACGTGCGGCCACGGTCATGCTCACCGAGCCCAGCAGGGTCTCGGCGAGGCCGCTGCGGCCACGGGTGCCGACGACGACGGCCGAGGCGTTGCCGCTCTCCTCCACCAGCGCGTGCTCCGCCTCGTCGGGCGCGATGTCGGTGAACACCTTCAGATCGGGCCGGCGCCGGCGGGCACGCCGGGCGGCGCCCTCGACGATGTCCTCGGCCAGCACCTCTTCGAGGGGCTTGCCCAGGTCTTCGGCGAGTGCGGCCCCCTCGTAGCGCTCCCACAGGGAGGCGTACACGACGCGCAGCGGCAGCCCGCGCAGGGCGGCCTCGTCGGCGGCCCAGTCGGTGGCCCGCAGGCTCGGCTCGGAGCCGTCCACTCCGACGACGACGGGAAGTTCCATCGTTCTCACCTTCCGCTGTACGGAGCCCGGACAGGCCCCGGATCAGGGGTGCGCCACCACGACGACGGGGGCGGTGGCGTGGTGCAGGACCGCGTGGGTCACGGGGCCGATGTGCGGCCCGAGCGCGCCGCGGCGGATCCGGCGGCCGACCACGACGAGCGAAGAGGTGCGCGCGGCGTCGACGAGGCACTCGGCGGCGCTGCCCGAACGGGAGTGCTCGAGGACCTCGACACCGGGGTACTTCTGCCGCCACGGGCGCAGCACCTCGGCCAGTTCCCCGGCCCTCTCGCGCACGATCTCCTCGCGCAGCCCGAGGTCGACGGACAGGCCGTAGACGTAGTACGGCGGCAGGTTCCAGCCGTGCACGGCGCGCACCGCGGTGCTGCGGCGGTCGGCCTCCTCCAAGGCGAACCGGATGACGTCGTCGGCCGGGTCGGCGGTGTCCACGCCGACGGTCACGGGCCGGAAGGCGGTGGCGGTGGAGGGGATGCCGACGGGGTCGCTGAGATGCTCGTCGGCGGCCTGTTCCCCGGCCCGTACGAGCACCACCGGCATCTCGGTGCGCGCGATGACCGCCTGTCCGACGGAGCCGACCAGGAATCCGCCGACCCCGCTCATGCCGCGGGAGCCGAGGACGAGCAGTTCGGCGTCCGACGCCGCGTCCGGCAGCAGTTCGGCCGGCCGGCCGGACAGCCGTACGAGGCTGACGGCGACGCCGGGGTGGCGCAATTGGAGTCCTTCGATCGTCTCGCGCGGGATCCGCTCGGACCAGTCCGCCTGTGTCTCGCCACCCCACAGCGGGGCCTGGTCCCACGGCCGCGGGACCGCCTCCACGACGTGCACGACGCGCAGCGGCAGACCACGCAGATGTGCCTCACGCGCCGCCCACTCGGCCGCGTCGCGGCTTTCGCGGGAACCGTCCAGTCCTACGACAACGGTGGCGACCATGGCGGGTGCCTCCTCCTCGGCCGATCTGCCTCCAGCGTCGCGGCCCACCGCCCGTCCTTCCCAGGGGCCGCAGGTCCCTGCCCGGGCCCGACCGGCCCCTGCGTGGGGCACAGCGCGCATGTCGGCTCCGGCGATCGCGCGGAACGATCAGCCGGGAGGGGGTGCCGGCGGGCCCGCTGCCACGGCCGCTCGGCCTCGGGCGAGGGCCGTGTGGCCCATGGCCGCGCCCGGAGCCCGGCGTCGACGCTGGAAGCGGCAAGGGCCGCTACCTCTGGAGGCGCGTCATGAACGCTCCCGTCACCACGAGCATGCCGCGGGCGCTGCCCGACGAACATCGGCAGCAGCTGATGGACCTCGCCCGCGAGGTGTCCTTCACGATGGGCACCCGGCTCTTCCGGGAAGGCGGCTGCGCCGACCGGTTCTGGATCATCCGCACCGGCACGGTCGAGCTGGACGTGCGGGTACCGGGCCGCCGGGCCGCCGTCATCGAGTCCCTCGGGCACAACGAACTCGTCGGCTGGTCGTGGCTCTACCCGCCGCATGTCTGGCACCTGGGAGCGGAAGCGACGACCCCGGTGCGGGCGTACGAGTTCGACGCTCGGATCGTGCGCGAACTGTGCGAGAAGGACCCCGAGTTCGGGCGGAGCATCGCGGTGTGGGTGGGCGGCGTGGTCGCCCGGCGCCTGCGCGCGTCCCGTATCCGGCTGCTGGACCTGTACGCCCCTTACGGCAGCGGAGGCCTGCTATGACGACGCCCGCGACCGGCGACGGCACGGTCACCGGGGAAGCGCCGGTGTACGGCTTCGTCCACACCGTGGGCGATGTCATGACGCGGTCGGTCGCCACCGTCGGGCTCGAGACCGCGTTCAAGGACATCGTGCGGACGCTGCAGGACCGCCGGGTGAGCGCCCTGCCCGTCGTCGACGGCTCCGGACGCGTGGTGGGCGTCGTCTCCGAGGCGGACCTGCTGCCGAAGGAGGAGTTCCGCGACGAGGACCCGGACCGGCGGACCCAGTTGCGCCGGCTGGCCGACCTGGCGAAGGCCGGCTCGGTCACCGCCGGGGAGCTGATGACGTCGCCCGCCGTCAGCACCGGCCCCGGCGCCACGCTCGCCCAGGCCGCGCGTGTCATGGCGCGCAGCCGTGTCAAGCGCCTGCCGGTGGTCGACGACGCGGGGCGTCTGCTCGGCATCGTCAGCCGGGCCGACCTGCTGAAGGTCTTCCTGCGCGACGACGAGGACATCGCGGAGCAGGTCCGGCGCGAGGTCGTCGCCTACCTGTTCCCGCGGCCGGAGTCCGCCGTACTGATCGACGTGGAGCACGGTGTGGTCCGCGTCCGCGGCCGGATCCACGACCGTTCGCTGGTGCCGGTGGCGGCGCGGCTGGTGCGGGCCGTCGAGGGCGTCGTGGACGTGCGGTTCGAGCTGGAGGCGGACGGTGCCCCGGCCGGGTGACGGGCACGAAGGGGCCGGTCGGCCCTGGCAGGTCCGTCCCGCACACGTCACCATGGCGTGCAGGGGCGGCCGAGGGTACGGCGCCCGGCACAGGAGTGAGGGTTCGAGATGAGTCAGGCACGCACCTTCACGGCGCAGGACCCCATCCGCGTCTTCCTGCTGGACGACCACGAGGTCGTACGGCGCGGCCTGACCGACCTGCTCGACGCCGAGCCCGACATCACCGTCGTCGGTGACGCGGCGAACGCCGACCACGCGCTGGCGCGGGCGCCCGCGGTCCGGCCCGACGTGGCCGTCCTCGACGTACGCCTGCCGGACGGTGACGGCATCACCGTCTGCCGTGAACTGCGCAGCCGGATGCCCGAGCTCAACGTGCTGATGCTGACCTCCTTCGACGACGAGGACGCCCTGCTGGACGCGATCATGGCCGGGGCGTCGGGTTATGTGCTGAAGCAGATCCGGGGGTCGGACCTGGTGTCGGCGGTGCGCACGGTGGCCTCCGGCGCGTCGATGCTCGACCCGGCGACCACGGCCCGGCTGATGCGCTCGCTGCGCGCCGAGCCCGCCGAGGCCGCCGACGTCCCGCCCGAGCTCGCGGGGCTGTCCCCGCGCGAGCGGGACATCCTGGCGCTGATCGGCGACGGTCTGACCAACCGGGAGATCGGCAAGCGGATGTACCTGTCCGAGAAGACCGTCAAGAACCACATCTCCCGCCTGCTCGCCAAGCTCGGCGTGCAGCGCCGCGTCCAGGCGGCGGTCCTCGCGACCCACCTGCAGCAGCCCGATCCGGCCGAGCACGACGGGCCCTGAATCTCCCGGTGCCGTCATGGACGTCCTCGTCGGATACGCCACGGCGCACGGCTCGACGCGTGAGATCGCCGAGCGGCTGGCGGCCGGGCTGCGCGGGGCGGGGCTGACCGCGCAGGCGCGAGCGGTGTCGGAGGTGGACGACGCCGGCGGCTACCGGGCCTTCGTGATCGGCAGCGCCGTGCACGGGCAGGCCTGGCTGGCGAGCGCCCGCGCCTTCCTCGCCGACAACGCCGGCCTGATCGCCGCGCGCCCGGTGTGGATCTTCAGCGTCGGCATGCCGGCGGCGCTGCGCGGCCCCTGGCGGCGCCTGGGGCCGAGAGAGGGCCCCGCGATCGTCGAGAGCCTGCCCGTGACCGTGCGCGGGCGCGAGCACCGTCTGTTCTCCGGCGTCATCGCCCCGGAGGCCCTGTCCCGGCCGGGGCGGCTGCTGTTCCGCCTGATGGGCGGGCGGTTCGGGGACCACCGGGACTGGAACGCCATCGACGCCTGGGCCGCGGACATCGCGACGGCCCTGCGGGAAGGGTTCCCGCTGCGGGCCGGCCGGCCCTCAGGGTAGGGCCGAGGGCCGGGCCGGAAGGCCGGTCGTCCCCTGCCGGTCTGCGCCCGGGTCCGCAAGGCTGTCCGGTGGAGGCGGTGCCGGGCCGGCCGGCGCCGCGGCCCCCTCCTCACCCAGGAGGCGAGGATCATGAAGCGGATTCACCTGCCCCACGGCCCCAGACCTCCGCGTCGGCCCGAACCCCTCGACCTGCGGACGCCCTCCGGGCGGCCTCTCCCGTTCTGACCCCGCCGCAGCGGAGCCCTTCGGCCCTTCCGGCCACCGGCCGTCCGTGGTGTGCTGGAGGTGACGGGAAGGACCCGGTTTCGAGACGCGGAGCAGCGGCGGCCCGCCGCGCACCGCGCAATGAGGATCCGCAAGAAGCGGATGAGTCCTTCCCGTCCCGGTCCGCCGCGCGTGGGCGCCGTCAGCCGCCCACCGGGACGCTCCACACCAGGGTGGTCCCGCCGCCCCGCGGGGTCGTCAGGTCGAGTCCGCCGCCGAGTTGTTCGGCCCGTTCGGCCATGTTCAGCAGCCCGCTGCGGCGGCCGCCGGGCCGGATGCCGACGCCGTTGTCGGTGACCGTCAGGTCCACGGTGCGGCCGTCGGTGCGCACCAGCACGTCGGCGCGGTCGGCGCGGGCGTGCCGGGCGACGTTGGTCAGCGCCTCGGACAGCACCGCGACCACCTGGTCCGCGATCTCCCGGGGCACGTCGGTGTCGACCAGCCCTTCCATGCGCACGCCCGGGGTGAAGCCCAGGACGGGTGCGGCGTCCCCGGCTACGCGCACCACGCGCGCCCGCAGGCCGGAGCCGGACGCCCCGCTGCGGGAGCGCAGGCCGAAGATCGTGGAGCGGATGATCTTGATGGTCTCGTCCAGGTCGTCCACGGCCCGTGCCACGCGCTCGCCGGCTTCCGGGTGGTCGATGAAACGGCCCGCGCTCTGCAGGGTCATGCCGGTCGCGAACAGTCGCTGGATGGCGAGGTCGTGGAGGTCGCGGGCGATGCGGTCGCGGTCCTTCAGCACCGCGATCTCCTCCGCGTCGCGGCGGTGCTCGGCCAGCTCCATGGCCACCGCGGCCTGGGCGGCGAACCCCTGGAGCGGTTCGATCTCCTTCGTGGTGAACAGCGTGTCCCCGGCCCTGCGCACCAGCAGCACCACGCCGCGGACCACCTCGCCGGTCCCGATGGGGACGGCCACGGCCGGGCCGAGGCCCGTGAACCGCTCGGGCTCGACGGAGATCCGCGCGTCCGCGGTGGTGTCGACGCTGGTGGCGGGGGCGGCGCCGGCGAACGCCTCGCCGATCAGCGTGCCGTCGACGGGCAGGACCAGCCCCTGGTGCCGGTCGGCCTCCGCTCCGATGGCCAGCTGGACGTGCAGCGTGTCGGTGCCCTCCATGGGTATCGCGACCATCGTCAGCGCGGCACCGGTGATCTCCCGGGCGCGCTCGGCGATCAGGTCGAGCACGTCGGACTCGCCGGCGCCGGACATGAGGCTGTGCGTGATCTCGGCGTTGGCCCGCAGCCAGCGCTCCCGCAGCCGGGACTCCTCGTACAGGCGGGCGTTGTCGATGGCGACGCCGGCCGCCACGGCCAGCGTCGACAGGACGGCCTCGTCCTCCTCGTCGAACTCCACCCCGCCGCGTTTCTCGGTCAGGTAGAGGTTGCCGAAGATCTGGTCGCGCACCCGGATCGGCACCCCGAGGAAGGAGTTCATCGGCGGGTGGTGGGCGGGGAAGCCGTAGGAGGCGGGGTGCTGGGAGAGCTTCGCCAGGCGCAGCGGCTCGGGGTGGCGGATCAGTTCGCCGAGGATGCCGTGCCCCTCCGGGAACGGGCCGATCCGCGCGATCTGCTCGTCGCTGACCCCGATCGTGTGAAAGGCCGACAACCGCTTGCCATCGGGGCCGATCACACCGAGCGCGGCGTACTCGGCGTCGACCAGGACGGCCGCGGCCTCGACGATGCTGTACAGGGCCTGCTCCAGCTCCAGCTCCCGCCCGACGGACAGCACCGCCTCCAGCAGGCTGTGCACCCGGTCCCGGGTGCCGCGGGCAGCGTCCAGCCGCGCCTGCAGTTCGGCGAGCAGCTCGTCCAAACGCAGCTGCGGCAACCGCAGACGAGCCCCTTCGGTTCCCGCCCCACCGGAGCCTGCCACCCGTGGTCCTCCCGGCTCGCCGTCGCGCCCCTAGCGGCCCGGCGTGTCACTTGCCACGGTAGTCGCCGTGGGGCGCGGGCGACACCCGGCCCGAGGTCGTCGGGCCCCGCGGGCGCGGTCCTCGGACCGGCCGGCCGCACCGTTCAGGCCACCGTGATCCTGCGGCCGCTGACGGCGACGGGGTCGATCCGCATCCACAGCGTGCGCTCGCCGCCGGCCCAGGGCGTGCTGTACGCCCGCTCGGTCAGCCGGCGCACCTCCTCGGGATCCGTCACGGTGCGCGCCCGGCCCTGCACCAGCACACTCCAGCCGGCGCTGAACGCCTCGTCGATGCGGTCCACCTCGAAGGCGACCCGCCGCCCCGCCGCCCGGCCGGGCGTGGCGCGGGGATCGGTCCGGAAGACGACGGCACCGTCGACGACGCTGTAGTTGACCGGGACGACGACGAGCCCGTCGGCGGTGAGGACGGCGAGCCGCCCCACCCCGTGGTCGTCGAGCAGCCTGCGGCACTCCTCGGCTCCCAGCTCGGTGAACCGGGCCGCGCGCGACGCCTGTCCGAGGCCGGCCGGCAGGTCGGTGGTCCCTCCGGAGAGTTCGGCGACCGTGGTCTCCAGCGCGCCCGCCAGCCTGAGCAGGGTGCCGGCTCCGGGACCGGCGTCCGGGTGCTCCTCCAGATGCCGCAGGTAGCTGACGGCCATGCCCGCGCGGGCGGCTGCCTCCTCCCGCGTCAGCCCGAGGTCTGTGCGCCGCTGAGCGATACGGCGTCCGAGGTCGCCTGCCGGGCTCTCGGCCGCCGCAGCCGGTGTGATCTGCTCGGTCATGACGGTCGCCTCCTTCGTGTCAGGCCGCCGTGGCGGCCACCTCGTCGTGCCGCTGTCCGCCGAGGACGACCTTGAGCGCGCCGGTCTCGGCGGGCCGCCCGAAGATGTCGTAGGCCTGCTCCATGTGCTCCAGGGGGAAGGTGTGGGTGACCAGGGCGGAGGTGGGCAGCCGGCCGGCCGCCGCCATCCGCAGCAGGGCGGGCGTCGAGTGGGTGTCGACCAGCCCGGTGGTCAGGGTCACGTTCTTGATCCACAGGTCTTCCAGGTGCAGGGTCGCCGGCTTGCCGTGCACGCCCACGTTGGCGACGTGGCCGCCGGGGCGGACCATGCGGGTGCACAGTTCGAAGGTCTCCGGCAGGCCGACGGCCTCGACGACCACGTCGGCCCCCAGCCCGTCGGTCAGGTCGGCGATCAGCTGCTCGGGGGCCTCGGCCGGGTCCGCGACGGCGTCGGCGCCCAGGCGGCGTGCCGCCTCGCAGCGGGCCCGGGCCGGGTCGACGGCGAGGATGCGTTCCGGGCTGAACAACCGCGCCGTGGCGATGGCGGCGAGGCCGACGGGGCCCGCGCCGACGACGGCGACCGTGTCGCCGGGCCGCACCCGCCCGTTGAGGACACCGACCTCGTAGGCCGTCGGGAAGATGTCCGCGAGCAGCACGGCGTCGCGGTCCTCCAGCGTGGCGGGCAGCGCGTGCACCGACAGATCGGCGTAGGGCACGCGGACGTACTCGGCCTGGGTGCCGTCGATGAGGTGGCCGAGGATCCAGCCCCCGCCGCCGCGGCACTGCCCGTACATGGCCCGGCGGCAGTAGGCGCAGCGGCCGCACGCGGTGATGCAGGAGATCAGGACCCGGTCGCCGGGGCGGACCGTGCGCACGTCGGCGCCCACGTCGACGATCTCGCCCACCGCCTCGTGGCCGAGCACCGTCCCGGGACGCACCTCGGGCACGTCGCCCTTGAGGATGTGCAGGTCGGTGCCGCAGATGGTGACGGCGTCCACGCGGACGATCGCGTCGGTCGGCTCCTTCACCGCGGGGTCCGGCACGTCCTCCCAGGAGGACTGCCCGGGACCGTGGAAGACGTAACCCTTCATGATCGTCCTTCCCTGCGCCCGGCAGGGCGCCGACGCGCCCCGCACTCTCAGGGTGCGCGTCGCCACCGCCCCGGCGCTTGGGCCGGTCGGCCCCCGCCGCCCGGCCGACCGGGCCCGGCGGGACGCGTGCAGCGGACGAGGCTCATGCGCGTGCGAGGTCCAGCGCCTGCCTGAGGTTGTGCTCGGCGATGCCGGCCATGGCCGCCCGGTGCGGGAAGTCACCGTCGAGGAGCCGCAGCGGACCCGCCGTCAGCGACAGCCGCTGCGCGAGCGTGTAGAGGGCGAGCCGGTCCTCGTCGAGTCCGTCGGCCGCCAGGGGCGCGTAGTGGTCGCCGAGGCGGATCCGCAGGAAGACGTGCTCCCATTCGACGTCGAAGTACAGCGCGCCCTCGATGTCGACGAGTACGGGACTGCCGTCCGCGTCGACGAGGACGTGGTCGGGGCCCAGCTCGCCGTGCACGAGGGAGAACGCGGCGGGGCGCGGCCGCACCGCCGCGGACAGGCCGAGCAGCCTTGCCTCCAGCCTGTCCCGGGCCGCGGCGACCCGCGGGTCCCGCGCCGCCGCCTCGGCGAGGTCCCGCAGCGCGTGGCCGAGGACGACGTCCTCGCACGACGTTCCGCGCGAGGTCAGCCCCTTCTCCACGAGGGCAACCTTGCCGTAGGCGGGGGCCCGGTGGTGGCGCATTGCGTCCAGTGCCTCCCCGAGTCGCGCCAGGACCGGGGCGGCGGCTCGTGGGTCGCGGGCGAGCAGCCGCTCCAGGTTCTCCCCCGGGACGTCCTCGACGACGGCGAGTCCGGCGGGGCCGTGGTCGCCGTGGCGGTCGACCAGGCGCAGGGCGGGAACGCGGACTGCGAGGGCGTCCAGGCGTGCGTGCGCGGCCTCGAACAGGTCGAGTCCGAGGCCGTGCGCGAGCGGGTCGGCGAGGTCGCCGTCGCCCTCGGCCGCCGGCCAGTAGTTCTCGGCGTCGTCCCACAGGTAGGCGATCGCGGTCGTCGCGTCGTCCATCACCAGCCGGTAGACGCCCTTCTTGCTCCCGCCCGCGACCCGCTCGACGGCCTCCAGCCGCCGGCCCCCGCCGAGCGCGGCCCGCGCCACCCCCGCCAGCCGCTCCCGCGTCACTCCCCCACCCACCACGATCCGCCCCGCCCCTCCCCCTGTGTCGTCAGACGTACTCGGACAAGCCGTCCGCCAGCACGCCGAAGGCGTGTTCCGCCGCCGTGACCGCCTCCGGGTAGCGCTCGTCGGCGGACCGGCCGCCGGCCACCGCCTCGAAGTTGTCCATCGACAGCAGCCAGTGCGTGCTCACCACATGGGTCGCCGCGAGGCGCGCCGTCAGCGCGGGCACCTCGGCGGTGTCCCGCAGGGCCTCCGCCAGTGCCCGCACGGTCCCCTCCTGGAAGCGGATCACCCTGGTGCGCAGCGCCGGAGTCTCCCGGACCATGCGGGTGAGCGCGAGGATGTGCGGGTTGTCGTTGAGGCCGGTGACCGGGTCGCGGTCGCGCAGGGCGGCCAGGAAGTGCTCGCGCAGGGCCGCCAGCGGCCGTACGCCCGAGGGGCGGGCGCGCACGATCCGGGCGGGCTCCTCCTCGTGGTCGGCGAAGCGGTGGACCACGAGGTCCTCCTTGGCCGGGAAGTAGGCGAACACGGTCCGCTTCGACACCTCGGCGGCCTCCGCCACCTGCGCCACCGACACCTGGTCGTACCCGCGCTCCAGGAACAGCTCGATGGCCGCGTCCGAGATGGCGGCATGGGTCCGTGCCCTCTTGCGTTCACGCAGCCCTGTCATGCGGGTCAGCGTAGCCGAAGCTGCACCTGGAGCTTTGTTGCATCGGGAATCTTCTTGCACCAGGCACCTCTTTGCATCCAGCCGAAAACTGCACTTGGATGTTTTCTGCACTCGGTGTAGTTTTGCGCTCGGTCGACTTCGAGGAGAGCCATGACCGACGTGATCGTGGTGGGCGCCGGGCCCACCGGACTGACCCTGGCCTGCGAGCTGGCCCTGGCCGGCGTGGACACCGTGGTGGTGGAGCGGCTGCCGGAGCGCATGCGGCAGACGAAGGGCGGGGCGCTCCAGCCCCGCACCCAGGAACTGCTGGACCTGCGCGGCCTGCTGGCCCCGATGCAGGCCAGGGCGATGTCGCGCGAACCGGTGGGCGGCCACTTCGCGATGCTGCCCGTGCCCCTCGACTACGGCGCGTGGGACACCCCGCATCCCCATCCGCTGCTCGTCCCGCAGTGGGAGGTCGAGGAGGTGCTGGAGGACCGCGTGGCCGAACACGGCGTCGAAGTGCTGCGCGACACGCCGGTCACGGCCGTGGAGCAGTCGGACGACGGCGTGGTGGTGACCGCCGGGGACCGGCGGATCGCGGCCCGCTGCCTGGTGGCCTGCGACGGCGGGCACAGCACCGTGCGCAAGCTGCTCGGCGTGCCGTTCCCCGGCCGTCCGGGGACGTTCACCGCGGTGCTGGCGGACGTCCGGCTGTCGTCGGTGTCCGACCTCGTACCGAGGACCGCCGGGCACATCAGCACGCTGACGCGCGAGGCCGGCGACCGCTGGGCGATGCTCGTGCCGCTGGGCGGCGACCGCTACCGGTTCACCGGCGGGGTGACGGGCGAGGACGAGCCGGCCAGGGACCGGCCCGTGACCTTCGAGGAGATCACCGAGACACTGCGCATCGTGTACGGCGAGCAGACCGTCCTCGCCGACGTGGAGAACGCCTCGCGGTTCGGCGACGCGACCCGCCAGATCGACGCCTACCGGAACGGCCGCGTGTTCTTCGCCGGCGACGCCGCGCACATCCACCCGCCGTTCGGCGGACAGGGCCTGAACCTGGGGGTGCAGGACGCCTTCAACCTGGGCTGGAAGATGGCCGCGGTCCTGCGGGGCCGGGCGGGCGAGGACCTCCTCGACACGTACCACGCCGAGCGTCATCCCGCCGGGGCCTGGGTCCTGCACATCACCCAGGCGCAGCGGGTCTTCGCCGCTCCCCGGCCCAGCGCGGACGCCCTCGCCCTGCGCGAGGTGTTCACCGACCTGCTGCGGCTGCCCGAGACCAACCGGCACATGGCCGGGCTGATGTCGGGGCTGGCCCACGGATACGACATCCCCGGTGCCCACCCGCTCGCAGGGCAGCGGGTTCCCGGCCTCGATCCGACGCTGTTCCGCACCGGCCTGCCCGTGCTGCTCGACCTGGCCGGCGTCCTCCCGCCCGAGCTGCCCGCCAGGCGTGCCGAACCGGTGCCGGGGCTTCCCGCGGCCGTCCTGGTCCGCCCCGACGGCTACGCGGCCTGGGCGGCGGACGCGGAACCCGACCTGGACACGCTGATGAGCGATCCTTGCTGGGCGATCCTCTCGGCGTGAGGGGTGGAGGGCTGACGCCCCCGCCGGGGACGGCGCCATCGCCTCACGGCGGGACGACGTGACGGTCCACGAGCGACGGCGACGGCACGGTCCACCAGCGGAGGCGACGGCGGCGAGGCGCCCGGCGACGCCCGTCTCAGGGACGCAGCGCCGCCGGCGGGAGGTTGCCGGAGGCCGAGGGGTGGGCGAGCGCCGCGGGCAGGAGCTTGGCGGCGCCGCGCACGGCAGCCGTGTGCGGGGCCGGCAGCACCCGCAGCGGGGCGTGCAGCCGGGCCGTGAGGTGGTAGGTCAGCTCGGGGCGCAGGGCACCCCCGCCCGCGAGCAGGATGCCGCGGCGCAGGGCCTCCACGGTGAGACCGGTGCCGTCCTGGCGGAGCATGGCCGTGAGCATCCGGGCCACCGCCTCGGCAAGCTCCTCGGCCCTGACCGCGTCGTCCAGGTCGGCCGTGCCCAGGGCGGTGCGGCGCGCGTCGGTGACGGCGCCGTCGCACAGCAGCACCGCCTCGGTGAGGTGGGCGCCGACGTCCACCACCATCAGCGGACCCGACAGATCCGCGCCGGCGGCCAGCGCGATGCCCCGCGCGGCGGGCAGCGTCAGGACGGTGTGCGGGTGCAGCGCCTCGATCGCGGCGCGCGCCTGCGTCCGGTAGGCCACGCCGTCCAGGACGGGAGCGGTGACGATGACCAACGGCCGGATGGAACGCGGCAGATGGTCGCCGAGCACGCGGCGCAGCATCCGCGCGCAGCCCGGGGTGTCGATGATGGCGCCGCGCTGGATGGGGTGGACCGCACCGGCGCCGGGGAAGGTGACGGTGGGCACGTCCACCACCACGCCCCGGCCGGTGAGCCAGGCGCGGGTGCGGGCGCTGCCCATGTCGAGCGCGATGCCGTAGCGGCGCCGGCGCATCGGCCAGGTCCGCCGCCGGGCCGCGGCGGCGGCGCTCGGCGCCGGGCGGGGTGCGCCGGTCACCGTACGGCCTCCTTGACGTGCTGGCAGCGGGCGCAGTAGCGGGCCTGCGGCACGATCTCCAGCCGTTCCCGGTCGACGGGACGCCGGCACAGATGGCAGGTGCCGTACGTGCCCTCGTCCATGCGGCGCAGGGCCGCCTCCACGTCGGCGAGGACCATGCGGGCGGAGGCGGCGAGCTTGACGCAGACCTCGAGTTGCCCGGCGGTCTGCTGCCGGAGCCGGTCCTCGGCGCGGGAGTCGGCGGGCCCGGCGAGCCGGCGCAGCTGCTCCTGCCGGAACAGGCGCTGCTCGTGCAGGTTCTCGCGGAGGGCGGCGAGGTCCTCGGCCGACAGGTGCGTCGCGGAAACGCCGATGGTCTCGTGGTTCACCACGTCACCCCTTAAGGGAGGGCTGGGCGCGGAAAGGCGGGTCGGGCGGTGTCAGGCGGTGCGGCGGCGGCAGGCGACGCAGTGGCGGGTGTAGGGAAGGATCTCCAGCCGCTCGGCGGGGATCGGCTTGCCGCAGTCCAGGCAGGTGCCGTAGGTGCCGTCCTGGATGCGGGCGGAGGCCTCGTCGATCTCCTTGAGGACGCCTTCCATCGCGGTCCGCTGCGCGGACAGCAGGTGGTCGTCCGGGCTCTGCCCGGTCTCGGTGAGGGCGTGGAGCTGGGCCAGGCGCGAGCTGCGGGCGCGCTCCAGGCGCTGCCGGGCCTCGTGCAGGTGGGGCTCGGCCCGGGTGACGTCGAGCGTCATGGTCCTTCCCTTCTCGGTGACAGAGCGACCGGTCGGCCCATCGGCCGACGGCGGGTGATCCACGTGGTGCCTCCAGCCTCGCCGCCGCGGCGGCCCCCGGCCATCGGGCGCGACACCCATCTCCGCGGGGACCGGGGATGCAGACGGCGCCCCACTGCGTGGTGCGTGCCTGCGGAAATGGGGGCCGGGCCCCATCGACCGGGGCGCGGCGAGCGGGCAGGCTGGCCGCGGGCTCGATGGGGCCCCGACGCCGCGAGCCCCCCGGGGACCGCGGTGTGCGGTCGTGAAGTGTGACGTCGTGATCCAGTGATCCCGTGATGCCGTGATCCCGTGATCGCGCCGTCGCCGGGAGGAAAGGCGCGGGCCGGTGTCCCTGTTCTGGCGGATCTTCGCCCTCAACGCCGTGGTGCTGGGCACGGCCACCGCCCTGCTGCTGTGGGCGCCGGTGACCGTGTCCGTGCCGGTGGTGCTCACCGAGGCGGTCATCCTGGTCGGCGGCCTGGCCGTCATGCTGGTCGCCAACGCCGCCCTGCTGCGGCTCGGCCTGGCCCCGCTGGAGCGGCTGACACGGCTGATGACGACCGTGGACCTGCTGCGTCCGGGGCAGCGGCTGCCCGCGCACGGGGGCGGCGAGGTCGCGGAGGTCATCCGCACGTTCAACGCCATGCTGGAACGGCTGGAGCAGGAGCGGGCCGCCAGCAGCGCCCGGGTCCTGCTCGCGCAGGAGGCCGAACGCCGCCGTATCGCCCAGGAGTTGCACGACGAGGTCGGCCAGAGCATGACCGCGATCCTGCTCGGTCTCAAGCGCGCCGCGGACGACGCCCCGGAGGCGCTGCGCCGGGACCTGCACGAGGTGCAGGAGATCACCCGGGACAGCCTGGACGAGGTCCGCCGCCTGGTGCGCCGGCTGCGGCCCGGCGTCCTGGACGACCTGGGGCTCGTCAGCGCGCTGACCTCGCTCACGGAGGAGATCGCCACCCACACCGGGCTGAAGATCGCCCGCCGTTTCGACGCCGATCTGCCGGCACTCGATCCGGAGACGGAGCTGGTCCTCTACCGCGTCGTCCAGGAGTCGCTGACGAATGCCGCCCGCCACGCGGACGCCGAGCGGGTCACCGTCGCCCTGGGGGCGGCCGACGGCGCGGTCGTGCTGTCGGTGACCGACGACGGCTGCGGCATCAACGCGCCCTGCGAGGGCGCCGGTATCCGCGGCATGCGCGAACGGGCCCTGCTCATCGGCGGCACCCTCACGATCACCCCGGCCGCGGGCACCGGCACCCCGGCGGCCCCCGTCGGCACGCGCGCGACCACCCCCGCCACGGCCCCCGGCGGCCGCCTCGCGGCCGGCACCGCCACCCCGGGCGGGCTGGCGACCCGCCCGGCGGGCCGCGCCGGCACCCATGTCCGGCTCACCGCGCCCCTGTCCGGGAAGCAGCCCTGACCCATGACCGACACGCCCCCGCCCCCCGCGACCCGCACGGCCGGGTCGTGCCCGATCCGCATCCTGCTCGCCGACGACCACGCGCTGGTCCGCCGCGGTGTGCGGCTGATCCTCGACCAGGAACCCGACCTCCAGGTGGTCGCCGAGGCCGGTGACGGCGCCGAGGCCATCGAACTGGCCCGCACCCACGACATCGACCTGGCCGTGCTGGACATCGCCATGCCCCGGCTGACGGGCCTGCAGTCCGCGCGGGAACTGACCGCGCTGAAGCCGGGCCTGCGGATCCTGATGCTCACCATGCACGACAACGAGCAGTACTTCTTCCAGGCCCTGAAGGCCGGGGCCGGCGGGTACGTGCTGAAGTCCGTCGCCGACCAGGACCTGGTCGCGGCGTGCCGGGCGGCGATGCGCAACGAGCCCTTCCTGTACCCGGGTGCGGTCACCGCGCTGATCCGCCACTACCTCGACCGGGTGCGGCACGGCGAGGAGAACCCGGACCAGATCCTCACCCCCCGGGAGGAGGAGGTCCTCAAGCTGGTCGCCGAGGGGCACAGCTCGCAGCAGATCGCCGACCTGTTGTTCATCAGCGTCAAGACCGTCCAGCGCCACCGCGCCAACCTGCTGCACAAGCTGGGCCTGCGCGACCGGCTGGAACTGACCCGGTACGCCATCCGCGCCGGCCTGATCGAGCCCTGACCGCATGCGCTTCCGGCTGCCGCCGCGCCTGACGGCCGCGGCACTGGCGCTGTGCGCCGCCCTCGCCGTGGCCGGCCCCGCCCCGGCCCCGGCGGGCGCCGACGCGCCGGCGCCCCCGACGACGGGTCACTTCCCCGCCGTCGCCGCACTCGCCGCCGTCGCCGCACCCGCGACCGAATCCGCACCCGCACCCGCACCCGACGGTCACCGCACGTCCGGCGCCCCACGCGCCGGCACCGCCGCACTCGCCACCGACGGTCACCGCACGACCGACCGTCCACTTGCCGACGACGCCTGCGTCACCCTCGGCACCCTCCGCACCGTCACCCGCCCCGAGCAGCACCCCGATCACCCCGCCCCGTGCGGCCGATCCGGCCCCGCCCTCCGCCCGCCCGGGCGGGCACGGCCCGCCGCGGCCGCACCGCACCCCTCCCCCTGCGCACCTCACGGCCACCACCACCAGGGGCGCGCTCCCCCGGCCATCTCCGGCACCTGACCCCCGTCACCGTCCCCCCTTTCCGCGCCCCGGCGGCCGTCCGCCGCGGTGCGCCCGCCGGAGGCACCCGTTGAACCGTTCGCTGCGTACCAGAACGCTGCTCGCCCTCGCCGTGATCGCCGTATCGCTGTTCATCGCCGTCACCGTCCCGGTCCGCCTCGGACTGGACCTGCGCGGCGGCACCCAGATCGTCCTGGAGACCCGCTCCACGTCCACCGCGAAGGCCGACGCGGAGGCCACCGACCGCACCCTGGAGGTGCTGCGCGGCCGGGTCGACGCGCTCGGTGTCGCCGAACCGTCCCTGCTGCGCTCCGGTGAGAACCGGATCATCGTCGAACTGCCCGGGGTGCAGGACCCGAAGAAGGCCGCCGATGTCCTCGGCCGCACCGCGCAGCTCACCTTCCACCCCGTCCTCGGCACCGGCGAAGCCGCCGGCAACGCCCGCCCGCTGCCGAAGACGCAGCCGCGGGAGCGCGTCCTGCCGGACGAGTCCGGCACGCCGCTGCGTCTCGGCACCGCCGCCCTGACCGGTGGTCACGTCGCCGAGGCCGCCGCCGGGTTCGACCAGCAGGGCGGCGCCGGCTGGCACGTCACCGTCGACTTCCGCGGCGCCGGCCGCGACGGCTGGGCCCGGCTGACCGGCCAGGCCGCCTGCCACCCGGCGGGCACCGCGGAGCGCCGCGTCGCCATCGTCCTCGACGACAAGGTCATCTCCTCCCCCCAGGTCGACCCGTCCGTCGCCTGCCCGGGCGGCATCGGCGACGGCGCCACCCGGATCACGGGCTCCTTCAGCCCGGAGGAGGCCCGGGAGTTGGCGCTCCTCATCAACGGCGGCGCCCTGCCCGTCCCGGTGGAGACCGTCGAACAGCGCACCGTGGGCCCGACGCTGGGCCGGGAGGCGATCACCGCGAGCGCCTGGGCGGCGGCCATCGGCACCGCGCTGACCTCGCTGTTCATCATCGTCGTCTACCGGCTGATGGGCGCGCTCGCCGCCGTCGCCCTGGTCTGCTACGGCCTGGTCTCCTACGCCGCGCTGGCCGCGCTCGGCGCCACCCTGACCCTGCCGGGGCTGGCCGGTTTCGTGCTGGCGATCGGCATGGCCGTCGACGCCAACGTGCTGGTCTTCGAACGGGCCCGCGAGGAGTTCGCCGCCCGGGCGCGCCCCAGCGCCCGTTCGGCGCTCGCGGCGGGATTCCGCAACGCCTTCAGCGCGATCGCCGACTCCAACATCACCACGCTGATCGCCGCGGGCCTGCTGTTCTTCCTGGCCTCCGGGCCCGTGCGGGGCTTCGGTGTCACCCTCGGCATCGGCGTCCTCGCCTCCATGTTCAGCGCGCTGGTGATCACGCGGGTGCTCGCCGAGTACGCCGCCGGACGGCCCGGGGTGCGCCGCCGCCCGCACCTCACCGGCATCGCGACCACCGGTGCCGTACGCGACCGGCTCGTGAGCCGCAACCCCCGGCCGATGCGGCACCCGCGCCGCTGGCTCGCCGGCTCCGCCGCCGTCCTCGCCCTGGCCGGCGCGGGCATCGCGGTGCGCGGGGTCGACCTCGGTGTGGAGTTCACCGGCGGCCGGCTCGTCGAGTACGCCACATCGGCGCCGGTCGACGCCGAGCGGGCCCGCGCCGCGCTCGCCGGCGCCGGGTACTCCCGCGCCGTCGTGCAGTCGTCCGGCCCGACGCAACTGACCGTCCGCGTCGCGTCGTTGACCGGCACGGAGGAGGCCGAGGTGACCCGGACCGTCCGGGAGCTGGCGGGCCGGGCGGACAAGGTGCGCGACGAGCTGATCGGCCCCAGCATGGGCGCGGAGCTGCGCCGGGGCGCCCTGATCGCGCTCGCCGTGGCGCTCGGCGCGCAGCTCGTCTACCTCGCGGCGCGCTTCAGGTGGGGGTTCGGCGCGGCCGCGGTCCTCGCCCTCGCCCACGACGTCGTCATCCTGGTGGGGGTCTTCGCCTGGCTGGGCAAGCCCGTCGACGGGGTGTTCCTGGCCGCCCTGCTCACCGTCGTCGGCTACTCGGTCAACGACTCCGTCGTCCTCTTCGACCGGGTCAGGGATCTCGCCCGCAGGACGCCGAAGGCGCCGATGCCGGAGCTGACCGACCGGGCGATCCTGCAGACCCTGCCGCGCACGGTGAACACCGGCATGGGCGCCGCCTTCATCCTCACCGCGCTGGCCCTGCTCGGCGGCTCCTCGCTCACCGACTTCGCGCTGGCCCTGCTGATCGGCCTCGTCGTGGGCACGTACTCGTCGGTGTTCACGGCGGCACCGATCGCCGTATGCCTCCACCGGCGCCGTACCCCGCACCGCCGCCCGTCCCGGCGCAGGTGAACGGCCGTCGCGCCGGGACCACCCGTCCGCCCGCGCGGCGTGGGGGTCCCGGCGCGGCGTGCCCGTGGACGTGGCGAACGCGGAGCGCCGGGGAGGCGGTCCCGCAGCGCGATGGGGTGGGCCATCCGGGCGGAAATCCTGATATGGGCTGTTGTCGTCCGCCCCGGCTGTCGATGATGCGACGATCCTGCTGTCCGACTCCGGGGCGTTCGCCCCTCACTCCGTCCCCCGTGAAGAGGCCGTATGGACATCCTCCTCGTCGCGAGCGCCTTCAACAGCCTGTGCCAGCGGGTGTACGTCGAACTCGCCGAACGCGGCCACCGCGTCGACGTGGTGCTCGCCACGCACGGCGACGACGCGGTCCGCGCGGCGGTGCGCACGTTCGGGCCCGATCTGATCGTCGCGCCGATGCTCAAGACGGCCGTACCGGAGGACGTCTGGCGGCAGCACACCTGCCTGATCGTGCATCCGGGCCCGCCCGGTGACCGCGGTCCGGCCTCCCTGGACTGGGCCATCGCCGACGGCGCGCAGCGCTGGGGCGTGACCGTCCTGCAGGCCGAGGCGGCCATGGACGCGGGCGACATCTGGGCGTCCGTGCCGTGCGCGCTGCCCCCGGCCGGCAAGAGCGACCTGTACCGGGGCGAGGTGTCCGACGCGGCGGTGGCCGCGGTCCTGCTGGCCGTCGAGCGCTTCGCGGACGGCTCCTGCAAGCCGCTGCGGCAGAGCGATCCGTCGGTCGACGTCGTCTGGCGCGACGTCTTCCGCCAGCGCAGACGGCACATCGACTGGGAGGCGGACGACACCGTCACGGTGCTGCGCAAGCTGCGCGGCGCCGATTCGCAGCCGGGCGTCCTCGATGAACTCCTCGGCCTGGAGGTGTTCCTGCACGGCGGTCATCCGGAGGACACGCTGCGCGGCCGGCCGGGCGAGCTGCTGGCCACCCGGCACGGCGCGGTGTGCCGGGCCACCCGGGACGGCGCGGTCTGGATCCCCGAGCTGCGGCCCCGGCGGATCTCCGGCGACCCGCATCCCTTCCGCCGCCCGGCGGCGGACGTGCTCGGGGACCGGCTGCGCGGCGTGCCCGAGGTCCCCGTGCCGTTCGACCTGCCCCGGCAGCGGCGCACCTGGGCCGACATCCGCTACCGGGTCCACGGCGACGTCGGCTTCCTCACCTTCGCCTTCCCCGGCGGGGCGATGAGCTCCGCCCAGTGCCGCCGGCTCCTCGCCGCCTACCGTCACGCGCTGGAGCGGCCGACGTCCGTGCTGGTGCTGGGCGGCGGGCGCGACTTCTTCTCCAACGGCATCCACCTGAACGTCATCGAGGCGGCCGCCGATCCGGCCGGCGAGTCGTGGACGAACGTCAACGCCCTGAACGACGTCGTGGAGGCCGTGCTGCGGACCACCGACCGGCTGGTCGTCGCCGCACTGGGCGGCAACGCGGCGGCCGGCGGGGTGATGCTCGCGCTCGCCGCGGACGAGGTGTGGTGCCGCACGGGTGTCGTGCTCAACCCGCACTACCGGCGCATGGGCCTGTACGGCTCGGAGTACTGGACGTACAGCCTGCCGCGCCGCGCCGGGGCCGAGACGGCGGCGCGGCTGACGCGTGAGGCGCTGCCGGTCGGCGCGGCGGCGGCCGCCCGGCTGGGGCTGGTGGACCGGCTGGTGCCGGCGGCGCCCGCCGGGTTCGGCCACGACGTGGAGCGGCTCGCGGAGGCGCTGGCGGCCTCCCCGGATCTGCGGGCACGCGTCGACGCCAAGCGGGCCGGGCGGGAGCGCGCGGAGGCCGAGCGGGCGCTGGCGGAGTACCGGCGCGACGAACTGGCCCGCATGCGCCGCATCTTCTTCGACCCCCGGGCCCCCTATCACGCGCTGCGCTCGGCGTTCGTGCGCAAGACGCCGCCCGCCTCGCCCCGCCCGCTGGCCCTCCCGGCGACCGCGCCCGGCACCGTCACGCCGTGACCCGGCCGACGGGCGCATGCCTTCGTGGCCCCGGGCCGCTCGGGTGGTCACGGTGGGCGGCCCCGGCGCTCGCACGGGTTCGCCCCGGCGCGCGGGCCGGGGCGGGGGATGCCCGCACCTCCCGAGGCGGCTCCGAAGGAGGTCACGGCGCGCCGCCACCGCACCCGGGTCACCCGAGGGGGCGGTTTGACGGCGGGGCCGCCGGGAAAGCCGGGGTGCCATGAAGGATCCAGCCCGCACGCCGGGAGGAGTGCCCCGCCACGCGCATCGTCCCTGGGTGCTGCGCGAGTACGCCGTTCTGGCCGACGGCGAGCGCGGGGCGGTCGTCGATCCCGAGGGACGGATCGTGTGGCTGTGCGCACCGCGCTGGCACAGCGACGCCGTCTTCTCGTCCCTGATCGGCGGGGCGGGACGGTGTGCGGTGGAGCCCGTGGACCCCTGGCACGTGTGGGGCGGCTCGTACGAGGACGGCACGCTGATCCGGGTCAGCCGGTGGGTCACCGCGGACGCCGTGCTCGAGTGCCGCGACGCGCTCGCCCTGCCGGCCGACCTGGACCGGGTCGTCCTGCTGCGCCGGATGCGCGCCGAGCGCGGTGAGGCCCGGCTGCGGCTGACCCTGGACCCGCGCCCCGGGTTCGGCACGCGGCGCATGAGCGAGGCCCGCCTGGTGGACGGCGAGTGGACCGCGCGGTGCGCGGAGCTGCGGATGCGGCTGGCCGGCGCGCCGGAGGCCACGTGGGACGCGGACCGCGGGCTCGTCGGGGAGTTCCGCCTGCGGGCGGGCGAGCACCACGACCTCGTGCTGGAACTGGGCCCGGGGGCCGGTGCCGAGCCGCTCGACGCCGACGCGCTGTGGCGGGCGACCGAGCGGGAGTGGGCGCGGCGCGTGCCGGACTGCTCCGCGCTCGCCGCGCCGCGCGACGCCCGGCACGCCTACGCCGTCCTCAACGGCCTCACCAGCCGTGCCGGCGGCATGGTCGCCGCCGCCACCACGTCGCTGCCGGAACGGGCCAACACCGGCCGCAACTACGACTACCGGTTCGCCTGGCTGCGCGACCAGTGCTACGCGGGTCTCGCGGTGGCCGCGCACGGGCCCCACCCCCTGCTCGACCAGGCCGTGCGGTTCACCGCGGAACGCCTCCTGGCGGACGGCGAGGCGGTCCACCCCGCCTACACCGTCGACGGCGAGCCCGTGCCGCGGGAGCGGACGCTGCCGCTGCCCGGGTATCCCGGCGGCGGTGACCGCGTCGGCAACCACGCGGCGGCGCAGTTCCAGCTCGACACGTTCGGGGAGGCGCTGCAGCTGTTCGCGGCCGCCGCCCACCACGACCGGCTCACCCCGGACGCGGAGCGGGCGGCCGCCGTCGCCGTGGACGCCGTGGAACGGCACTGGAAGCGGCCGGACGCCGGGCTGTGGGAGCTGGAGGACCGCTGGTGGACGCATTCCCGGCTGAGCGTGGTGTGCGGGTTGCGCCGCATCGCGCGGGTCCTGCCCGGCCGTACGGCCCGCCGGTGCGAGGACCTCGCGAAGGTGATCGACGAGGAGACGCGGCGGCGGTGCCTGGGCGCCGACGGCCACTGGCGGCGCGCCGCCGACGACGACGGGCCCGAGGCGGCGCTGCTCGTCCCGCTCGCCCGGGGCGTGCCGTCCGCGCGTGAGCCCAGTGCCGCGCTCACCCGCCGCTTCATCGAGGAGCGGCTGGGCGAGGACGGGTATCTGTACCGCTTCGAGCACGGGGGCGAGCCGCTCGGGGAGGCCGAAGGGGCCTTCCTGCTCTGCGGGTTCGCGATGGCGCTGGCCGCCGAGCGGCACGGCGACCGGATCGGTGCCTTCCGCTGGTTCGAGCGGACCCGCGCGGCCTGTGGTCCGCCCGGGCTGTTCGCCGAGGAGTACGACGTGCGTCAGCGCCAGCTGCGCGGCAACCTGCCGCAGGCGTTCGTGCACGCGTTCCTGCTGGAGTGCGCGGTCCGCCTCAACGGCGCCGCCGCGCTGCCGTTCTGAGCCGGCCGGTGCGCGCCCGGCTCAGTAGCGCAGGGCGGCGGCGACCTCGGCCCGCACGTCGCCGGACAGCGTGCGGTGGCTGTTCGCGGTGGCCTGGCCGCTCTGGCCGGCGGCCACGTCGGCCACCGTCACGACGACGGTGTCCAGCAGGTTGCCGTCCTTGTCCTTGAACGTCACCTGGACGGCGAAGGACTTCGTCGAGCCGGCGGTGTTGTGCGCGGTCACCGGGACCGTGGCGTGCCCGCCGGAGTCCGTGGCGACCGTGCCGAGCTTGACGTCGTTCTTCACGTCGACGCCGTTGCGCGCCTCGTCCAGGCGCCGCTTCGCCTCCGCGGTGGCGGAGGAGAGGGCCTCCCCGGCCTGTGAGGCGAGCGAGGCAGCCGCCGACGACGCCTGTGAGGCCACGGAGGCGGCGGCCGACGCCGCGTTGCTGGCACTGCTGGAGGAACCGCTGTTGTCGGAGCAGCCGACGGCCACCGTGGCCACGACCGCCGTCATCAGTACGGCCGCCGCGCCGCGCGCCCGGTGCCGGTGTCCCGCCATGCCGCCTCCTGTGGGGAGTTCGATTCCTGTGGGGAGTTCGATCGTCACTGCTGTCCAGTGAAGGGCCATCGGCCCGGGCGCGCATGCGGGCGGACCCACCGAGGCGACGCCTCACCCGGTCGCCGCAGTCGCCGGGTCCCGCGGGCCCGTGGTCCGGCCCACCGGACTCACCGACGTGGATCGCGGTGAAGAGCGTGGCAGAGAGCGCGACCCCCACTCCATGGGTAGTTTTGTACCGATATACGCCAGAGCGGCCGGGTCGGACGGAGAAACCTGGCAGTACGCCTGGCGCGGCGCCGAGTTCGGGAGGATCCCATCACCGGGACGACGTCGGAGAGCGGCCCCGGACCCGCGTCGGGGAGT
This sequence comes from Streptomyces sp. NPDC014801, assembly GCF_043082085.1. Taxonomy (NCBI): domain Bacteria; kingdom Bacillati; phylum Actinomycetota; class Actinomycetes; order Kitasatosporales; family Streptomycetaceae; genus Streptomyces; species Streptomyces sp. NPDC014801. Next base: position 34,313 of record NZ_JBIBXG010000019.1, read on the forward strand.
CAGCCTCAGGAAGCCGACCTGCTCAGGACCATGCTGGGCCGGCCGGAGTACCGCAAGGCCCTGGTGTTCTGCGGACTGATCGGCATCCCCGTGGCGCTGGTCGCCTTCTGGTTCCTCGTGGCCCTGCACGAGCTGGAGCGACTGATCTGGACGGACTGGCCCAAGGACCTGGGCTGGAAGCAGGCCCCCTGGTGGTGGGCGCTGCCCCTGATGGCCGTCGCCGGGCTCGTCGTGGGGCTGGTGGTCGCGCGCCTGCCCGGGCGGGGCGGGCACATTCCGGCGGGCGGCCTGCACGCGGGCGGCGTCACCCAGCAGGCGCTGCCGGGCGTCCTCGTGGCCGCCCTGGTCGGTCTGCCGCTCGGTGTCGTCCTCGGCCCCGAGGCACCGCTGATCGCCCTGGGCGGTGGTCTGGCCCTGTTCTTCGCGAGTCTGGCGCGGGCGCCGCAGACTCAGGGGAGCACGGCGATCCTCGGCGCGGCCGGGGCGGCGGCGGCCATCTCCGCGCTCTTCGGCAACCCCGTCGTGGGCGCGGTGCTGCTGATGGAGGTGGCCGGGGTGGGCGGCCCGCAGCTGTTCGCGGTGATGCTGCCGGCGCTGCTGGCCAGCGGGGTGGGCGATCTCATCTTCACCGGGTTCGTCCACTGGACGGGCCTGGAGACGGGCAGCCTGAACATCGGCCTGCCCAAGCCGCCCCCGCTCGACTTCCCGGACGTGCTGTGGACGCTGGTGATCGCTCCGGTGCTGGCGCTGTTCATCCACTGGATCTTCGTGGGCGGGCGGTACGTGGCCCGCTTCGTGCCGACCCGGACGGTACGCAACATCACGCTGTGCGCCGTGGGCGCGGCGGTCTGCATCACCCTCTACGCGCTCGCCACCGGCCGTTCACCGGCCGAGGCCGCGCTGTCCGGCGAGTCCGCCCTGTCCGATCTGGCGCAGCACCCGCATGCCTGGCCGGTGGGCGCTCTCGTCGCCGTACTGGCGTTCAAGGGCTTCGCGTACGCGCTGTGCCTGGGCAGTCTGCGCGGTGGCCCGGTCTTTCCCGCCCTGTTCCTGGGCGGGGCGGCCGGAGTGCTGCTGGCCCCGCTGCCCGGGCTGGGGCTGGTGCCGGCGATGGCGGCCGGGATGGCCGCCTCGGTGACCGCGGCCCTGCGGCTGCCCGTGAGCAGCGCGATCCTGGTCGTGCTCCTGCTGGGCAACGTGGACACGGTGGCGCTGGTGGTGCTCGCCGCCGTCGTGTCCTTCGTCATCAGCCAGCGTCTGCCCCAGGGCCCCCGTATCCCGCCGTTCGGCGCCCCACGGGCCGACCGGGCCCATCCGGCCGACACTCCGGAGCACTGAGGGGCGCGACGCTCCGGCCCGAAGGCGCGGGGCGCCGACGGGGCGGGACACTCAGCACGGTCCCGGTCAGCAGGGCGCCCGGCCGCGACGGCGGCCACGGCGGGCGTGCGGCGGGCAGCAGGTGCCGCGTCCGCCACCGGACCACCTGCGCCAGGGCCGGCGAGGATTTGTGGGGTGCGGGCACGGCGGTGACACTGGGGCCAGAGCCGGAGCGCGGCCGGCAGCCGGGCGTGCGGGGCCTGGCGGAGGCACTGATGGTGCTCGACCTGGTGGTCATCGCCCTGGCGATCGCCGTGTTCCCGCTGTCGGTGACCGCGTTCGTGCTGGTGCTGTCCGCCCAGGGCGGGGTCTGGAAGGGCCTGGCCTTCCTCCTCGGCTGGCTCGCCTGCTTCGTGGCGGTCCTGGCCGTGGTCCTGCTCGGTACCGGCGGCAAGCCTCCGGCCCCCGAGTCGCCCCCGTCGACCGCCGCGTCCGCCGTCAAGCTCGCCATCGGCGCGGGCCTGCTCGGCTACGGGTGGTACCGGCACCGTGCCCGGCGCCGCGGCCCGGAGCCGCGCGCCCGCCGGCGCTCGTCCTCCGGCGGCGTGATGGCGCGGATCGACCGGATCTCCGTGTGGGCCGCGGCGGGGCTGGGGCCGCTGCTCCAGCCCTGGGGGCTGGTCGCGGCCGGCGCGGCGACCGTGGTGAGCGCCGACCTCTCCCACCCCTCCTCGTACCTGGTCCTGTTCGGGTACTGCCTGCTGGCGTCGAGCAGCCTGCTGGCGATGGAGGTGTACACGACGTTCGCGCCGGACTCGGCCCGGGTGCGCCTCGGCGCGCTGCGCTCCTGGATCGAGTCGCACCAGGAACAGGCCTTGGTGTCCGTGGCGCTGCTGGCGGGGCTGTTCCTGGTGAGCAGGAGCATCCAGCAGCTCACGTCCTGAGTCCGCCACCGGGTGCGGTGCCCCCGGTCCGGTGATGCAATGACTCTCAGGGGGTTCACGAGCGTCAGGGGTGACCAGCGTGAGCGAGCAATTCGACGACATGGGACCCATCGACTACGTGGTGGTGGAATTCCCCGGGAACCACATGACGGGCGAGGGCTTCCCGCTGCTCGTCGACCTGGTGGACCGCGGCATCATCCGCATCCTGGACCTGATGTTCATCAGGAAGGACGAGGACGGCAAGGTGACCGCGCTGGAGATCGCCGACGTCACGGGGGACGGCGAACTCGACCTCACCGTCTTCGAAGGCGTCAGCTCCGGTCTGCTGGGCCAGGACGACCTGGAGGAGGCCGCGGCCGCGGTGGAGCCCGGCAACGCGGCCGGTCTGCTGATCTACGAGAACCTGTGGGCGGCGCCCTTCGCGGCTGCCCTGCGGCGCGGCGGTGCCCAACTGGTCGCCTCCGGACGCCTGAACGTGCAGGCCGTCCTCGCCTCCCTGGAAGCGGCGGAGAAGGCCGGCGCCTGAAACGAGGGAACGCGCCCATCACGTCGTGAGAGGTGATCATCATCATGCCCGGACTTCTTCGCGGAGTCGCCCGCACCGCCGTGGTCGCCGGTACGGCGACGGCCGTCTCCAACCGGGTGTCGCGTCGCCAGCAGGGCCGCTGGGCCGCCCAGGCCCAGCAGCAGCAGGCCTACGAGCAGCCACAGGGCCACGAGCAGGCCTACCAGGCGCCGCCCCCGGCCGCGCCGGCGGCACCCCAAGCCGACGACATGAGCAGCCGCATCGAGCAGCTCAGGCAACTGGGCGAGCTCAAGGCCCAAGGCGTCCTGACGGAAGCCGAGTTCGAGGAGCAGAAGCGCAGGCTGCTCGCCTGAGGAACCGCACGCCGGGCACCGCCGAGGACCGCCCCCGGGTGGCGCCCGGCGGACGGCCACGCGGGGAGGGCCGCCGGGCACCCGCGGAGGTGGCGGTCAGGCCGGGGGCGCGGCTCCCGTGGGGACGGCACTTCCGGGTACGGCCCTGCCGGCGGCGCCCGTCAGGCACTCCTCGGCGAAGGCCAGCACCCTCAGGTGGTACGCGCGGGCGGCCCAGCCCAGGCTGATGTTGTGCCCGGCGCCCGGCATCCGGTCCACGGTCACCCGCGGTGCCGCGGCGAGCCGGGCGACCATGTCGGCGATGTCGTCGTCGCCGTGCCGCCACCACGCCTCGTGCTCGGCGAAGGTCAGCCGCACGGGCACCCGCACCCGCGGCAGCACCTCGGCGGACAGCTGATCCCAGGCGCCGACGCAGTCCGCCTCGCGGGCCGGCATCGGCGCCACGACCGTGGCGGCGGCCTGGAAGGTGCCGGGCGGGTAGAGGCCGAGCGGGCCCCAGTTGAGCCGGCGCACGTTGCGGTCGTGGCGCACCTGGCCGGGCGGTACGGCGAGCCGGGTGCCGCAGCCGGAGACGTCGACGCCCAGCAGGTCGTCCGGGGCGTGGCGGGCGGCGAGGGTGAGGGCGAGCTTGCCCGCGAAGGAGTGCCCGAGCAGCAGCACCCCGCCGCCGACGGGTTCGGCGCGGGTCAGCTGCCGTACGGCGGACGCGAGGTCGGCGGCCTGTTCCAGCAGGGTCCGCCCGTCGGGCAGTTCGGTCGCGGAGGCACCGTAGCCGGGGCGGTCCAGGGCCACCACCCGGTGGCCGAGGCGTGCGCCGAGGGTCAGCAAGGACAGGTCGGGGTGGGCCTGCCCGTCGAAGTAGCCCGCGCTCGTGCCACCGCCGTGCAGCGCGACGACGAGTGAGCGCGGCGGGCCCTGCGGGGGGTCGCTGCGCAGTCCGGAGAGGGTGACGGAACCCGTGTCCACGGTGATGCGGCGCACGCCCGGGGAGACGGAGGGCTCCGGGTGGACCACGGCGGCCGTGCCAACGGGGGGCACGGGGGTTTCCGTGCGGTCTGCCATGGGTCGTCCTTGTCGCGGAGGGCGGCGCGGCGCCGGAGCGGAAGTCGAGGGCGGGGATCTCCAGAATCCGTCGCGCGAGGGGGTCGTTCAAGCACCGCCGCCGCGGGCGCGGCGCTCGCGCAGGGCCTCGGCGTACACGTGCGCGGTGGCCGCCGCGGTGGCGTCCCAGCCGAAGGAGCGGGCGTGCCGGGCCGCGGCCGCGCCCATGCGGTCGGACAGGGCCGGGTCGTCGGCGAAACGGGCCAGTGCCCGCGCGTAGTCCGCGGGATCGTGCCCCGGCACGAGGACGCCGCTCAGACCGTCGCGCACCGCCACCGGCAGGCCGCCCACCCGGGCGGCGATCACGGGCGTGCCGCAGGCCTGGGCCTCGACGGCGACCAGCCCGAAGGACTCGCTGTGGGAGGGCATGACGAGCACGGACGCGGCCCGGTACCAGTCGGCGAGCCGGTCCTGGCCGACCGGTGGGTGGAAGAGGACGACGTCTGTGATGCCGAGCGCGGCGGCGAGTTTGTGCAGGTCCTCGGGCCGGGCGAGGCCGCTGCCGCTCGGGCCGCCGACGACGGGTACGACGAGCCGGTCCCGCAGCTCGGGGCGGAGCGCGAGCAGCCGGGCCACCGCGCGCAGCAGCACGTCGGGGCCCTTGAGCGGCTGGATCCGGCCGGCGAACAGGGGGATCAGCGCGTCCTGCGGGAGCCTCAGACGGGCCCGGGCGGCGGCCCGGCTCGCCCTCACCCGTGCGGTGTCGGTGCGGTGCGGCCCGGGTTCCGCGTCCGCGGAGTGCGGGCGGCGGTCCGGCCCGGCGTCCGCTCCGGCCGGGTCGGGCCAAAAGCGCCGCAGGTCGACGCCGGGGTGCACGACGGCGACGCGGCCGGTGTCGGCGTCGTAATGGCGCCGCAGTTCGCCGGCCTCCTGCTCGGTGTTGGCGATCAGCCGGTCGGCGGCCCGCACGATGTGCGTCTCGCCGCGCACGCGGATCGCCGGCTCGGGTGTGTCGCCGGCGGCGAGGCCGGCGTTCTTCACCTTGGCCAGGGTGTGCATGGCGTGCACCAGGGGCACGCCCCAGCGCCGGGCGGCGAGCCGGCCGACATGGCCGGAGAGCCAGTAGTGGGAGTGCAGCAGGTCGTAGTGGCCGGGCCGCTGTCCCGCCCAGGCCCGGGTCAGCCCGTGCGTGAAGGCGCACAGCTGGGCCGGCAGGTCCTCCTTGGCGAGACCCTCGTAGGGGCCGGAGACGACATGGCGGACCAGGACGCCCGGCGCGAGTTCGACACGGGGCGGCAGGGCGGCGGAGGTGGCCCGGGTGAAGATCTCCACCTCGATGCCGCGGGCGGCCAGCCGCCTGGCCAGTTCGACGATGTAGACGTTCATGCCGCCCGCGTCGCCGGTGCCGGGCTGGTGCAGCGGCGAGGTGTGCACGCTGAGCATCGCGACACGGCGGGGGCGCTCCGCCGCCGGCCGGGTCACGGCTGCTCCTGCGCTCGCGCGCTCGGCCGGGGCGGTTGCCGGGGGCTGCCGCCCGCTGGGGTGTGGCGTGGTTCCTCGGCCATGGCCGTGTGTCCTCAGCACTCGATGACGTTGACGGCGAGGCCGCCGCGGGCGGTCTCCTTGTACTTGACCTTCATGTCGGCGCCGGTCTCCTTCATGGTCTTGATGACCTTGTCGAGGGAGACGTGGTGGCGGCCGTCGCCGCGCAGCGCCATGCGGGCGGCGGTGACGGCCTTCACGGCGGCCATGCCGTTGCGTTCGATGCACGGGATCTGCACCAGGCCGCCGACCGGGTCGCAGGTCAGGCCGAGGTTGTGCTCCATGCCGATCTCGGCGGCGTTCTCCACCTGTGCCGGTGTGCCGCCCAGCACCTCGGCGAGGCCCGCGGCGGCCATGGAGCAGGCCGAGCCGACCTCGCCCTGACAGCCCACCTCGGCCCCGGAGATGGAGGCGTTCTCCTTGAACAGCAGGCCGATCGCGCCGGCCGCGAGCAGGAAACGGACGATGCCGTCCTCGTCCGCGCCGGGCACGAAGGCCAGGTAGTAGTGCAGGACCGCGGGGATGATGCCGGCGGCGCCGTTCGTCGGGGCGGTGACCACGCGACCGCCGGCGGCGTTCTCCTCGTTCACCGCCATCGCGTACAGCGTCACCCACTCCATCGCGCGTGCGGCCGGGTCGCCCTCGCTGCGCAGGGCCCGGGCCGCCGCGGCCGCCCGGCGGCGGACCTTCAGCCCGCCGGGCAGGATGCCCTCGCGGCCCAGGCCGCGGGCGACACAGCCCTCCATGACCCGCCAGATCTCCAGCAGTCCGGCGCGGATCTCCGCCTCGGTGCGCCAGGCCTTCTCGTTCTCCAGCATCAGCGCCGAGACCGACAGCCCGGTCTCCCGGGTCAGGCGCAGCAGATCGTCGCCGGTGCCGAAGGGGTGGGCGAGCCGGGTGGTGTCGGGCTTGATCCGGTCGGCGCCCACGGCGTCCTCGTCGACGACGAAACCGCCGCCGACGGAGTAGTACGTCTTCTCCAGCAGCGGGACGCCGTCTGCGTCGTAGGCGAAGAGGGTCATGCCGTTCGCGTGGTACGGCAGGGAGCGCCGGCGGTGCAGGACCAGCTGGGTGGAGGCGTCGAAGCCGATCTCGTGGGCGGGGCCGATCTCGGCGCCGAGCAGGCGCAGGCGCCCGGTGGCGCGGATCCGCTCGACGTCGAGGTCGGCCTGGACGACGTCCACGGTGTGGGGTTCGTTGCCCTCCAGGCCGAGCAGGACGGCCTTCGGCGTGCCGTGGCCGTGGCCGGTGGCGCCGAGGGAGCCGAACAACTCGGCGCGGACGGCGGCGGTCTGGGCGAGCAGGCCGTCCGTCTTGAGGCGGGCGGCGAACATCGCGGCGGCGCGCATCGGGCCGACGGTGTGCGAACTGGACGGTCCGATGCCGATGGAGAAGAGGTCGAAGACGCTGATGGCCACGCCATGCTCCGGGGGACGGGCGGGGCGTGCCACGGGCACGCCCCTACGGAAGGGGGTCGGTCACCGGCCCGGACAGGGCGGGCGGTGGTGGGCGGCGGACAGCGCGCCGGCGGCGTCCTCCACCCGCAGCCGGAACAGCCGGCCGGCCGTGCGGGGGCCGGTGGTGACGGCGCCGGGCCGGTCGGCCGGCGCGGTGCGCAGGACGCCTGCCGCGGTGGCGGAGGTGATCTCCCCGCAGGCCTCCCCGGCCTCTGCTCCGGCATCGGCCCCGGGCAGCCGGAGGTGGACCACCTCGCCAAAGGCCTCGGCGGCGCATACGCAGATGCCGACGGTGGCCTCGCCCTCGTCCACGACGAGCCACTCATGGTCCGCCGTGGGGCGCGGACGGGGCGGGTCGCCCGGGAGGCGGGCCGCGCCGGGCCGGACCGCGGGGCTCATGAGGCGACGGCCGCCACGGCGGGGGTGAGACTGCGGCGGAGCCGGTTGAACAGCTTCGGCTGGTTCAGGGAGAGCACGGCCACCGGAGTGTCCGCACGCCGGTAGACGGCGGTGAAGGTGCGGCTGTCGACGTCGCCGTCGACGATCTCGGGCTCGGCGCCGGGCGCGACGTGCCCGGCGAGCTGGATGCGCACCTGGTACTGGTCGGACCAGAAGTACGGCGCGGTGACCGGGGCGGCGGCCGGCACGCCGGTGAGCAGGGTCCGGGCGGCGGTCCTGGCCTGCTCCCCCGCGTTGCTCCAGTGCTCGATGCGGGCGTGCCGCCCGGTGAAGGGGTGCGGGCAGCGGGCGACGTCGCCGACGGCGACCACGCCCGGGATGCCGGTGGCGCAGCCGGCGTCGCAGACCACGCCGTCGTCGACCGGCACGCCGGAGCCGGCGAGCCAGTCGGTGGCGGGCCGCACGCCCACGCCGACCACGACGATGTCGGCGGGCAGTTCGCGCCCGTCCGCCAGCCGGACGCCGGTGACGCGCTCGGTGCCGGTGAGGCCCGCCACGCCGGTCCCGGTGAGCAGGCGCACCCCGTGGTCGGTGTGCAAGGAGGCGCACACCAGGCCCATCGTGCGGCCGAGTTGGCGCTCCAGCGGGACGTCGAGGGCTTCGACGACGGTGACGTGGAGGCCGAGCCGGTGGGCGGTGGAGGCGACTTCGGCGCCGATGAAGCCGGCACCGATGACGACGACGCGGGGCAGGCCGTCCAGCAGTTCGGCGCGCAGCGCCCGGGCGTCGTCCAGGGTGCGCAGGGTGTGGACGCCGGCCAGGCCGTCGGTGCCGGGCAGGGTGCGGGGGCTCGCGCCGGTGGCGATGACGACGCCGTCGGTGCGCAGCCGGCGGCCGCCGGACAGGGTGAGCGAGCGGTCGGCGGGGTCGAGCCGCACGGCGCGTTCCCCGAGCAGCCACTCGACGCCCAGGCTGTCGTACTCGTCCGCGTCCCCGAGGGCGAGCGCGTCGGCGTCGATGTCGCCCTTGAGGAAGTCCTTGGACAACGGCGGGCGGTCGTAGGGGAGGTGGCGCTCCTCCCCCACCACGAAGATGCCGCCGTCGTAGCCCTCTGCGCGCAGCGCGCGGACCGTGCTCAGTCCTGCCAGCGACGCGCCGACGACGGTGATGCTCATGGGTACCTCCGGAGTGCGGTGCCCGACACGGTGGGGAGACGGGAGCGATCCGATCAAGTTTCAGATAGCGCAATAACCTTCGCTATACGCAACATGCTTTCGCCGCGCCGGAGCGGTTGTCAAGGGAGTCGACCGGATCGGTTCCCAAGGGCGCGCGCAGTTGCGGAATGAGCAACGGGTGGAGCCGGTCACAGGGCCGGCTCGTCCCACTGGTCCAGCAGCGCCTCACCCAGGTCCGCGCCCGGCTCGGCATCGCCCGCGTGCACCGACTGCTCGCTCCAGATCACCTTGCCGCGGGCGGTGTACCGGACGCCCCAGCGCCGGGCGAACTGGGCGACCAGGAACAGCCCGCGCCCACCCTCGTCGGTGGCGGCCGCCCGGCGCAGGTGGGGCGAGGTGCTGCTGCCGTCGGCGACCTCGCAGATCAGGCTGTCCCGGTCGTACAGCAGGCGCAGCCGGATGGGCTCGCCCCCGTAGCGGACGGCGTTGGTGACCAGCTCGCTGAGGATCAGCTCGGTGCTGAAGGCGATGTCCTCGAGGCCCCACGCCTCGAGGCGGCGGACGCACGCGGCCCGCACGGGGCCGATGGCCGCGGGGTCGGCGGGCACGTCCCAGTCGGCGACCCGGTCCGGGTCCAGCAGCCGGGTGCGCGCCACCAGCAGGGCGATGTCGTCGCGCGCCCGGTCGGGCAGCAGGCTCTCCAGCACCGCCCGGCACGCCTCGTCGGGGCTGCGGCCGGGCCGGCCGAGCGCGCCCGCCAGGAGGCCGAGGCCGGTGTCGATGTCCCGCTCGCGGTCCTCGACGAGGCCGTCGGTGTACAGGGCGAGCAGGGAGCCTTCGGGAAGCCGCAGTTCGGCGGTCTCCACCGGCAGTCCGGTCCCCAGGCCCAGCGGTGGGGAGACGGGAACGTCGGGGAAGGTGACGGTCCCGTCGGGGTGGACGACGGCGGGCCCGGGATGGCCGGCCCGGGCGATGCCGCACCGGCCGGCGACCGGGTCGTACACGGCGAACAGGCAGGTCGCCCCCGTGATGCCGGCGTCCTCGCCGCCCTCGGTGGTCTCCGTCTGGTCGATGTGGGCGACCAACTCGTCCAGGTGGCCGAGCAGTTCGTCCGGCGACAGGTCCAGGGCGCAGAAGTTGTGCACCACCGTGCGCAGCCGGCCCATCGTCGCGGCGGCGTGCAGCCCGTGGCCGACGACGTCGCCGACCACCAGGGCGACCCGGGCGCCGGGCAGCGGGATGACGTCGAACCAGTCCCCGCTCACCCCGCCCTGGGCGGGCAGATAGCGGTAGGCCACCTCCAGCGCGGACTGCTCGGGCAGGGCCCGCGGCAGCAGACTGCGCTGGAGGGTGGCCGCCATGGCGTGCTCGCGGGTGTAGCGGCGCGCGTTGTCGATCGCCACGGCCGCACGGGCGGCCAGCTCCTCGGCGAAGGCCAGGTCCTCCTCCGTGAAGGCCTCCTGGTCGGCGCGCCAGAAGTCGACCATGCCGAGCGGTGTGCCCCGCGCCTGCAGGGGCACGGTGATCAGCGAGTGGATGCCGAAGTCCAGGACGCGCCGCGTGCGTTCGGTGTCCAGCTCCTGCCATCCGGCGGCCGCGCCCAGATCGGGCTCCAGCACGGCACGGCCGCCGCGCAGCCCCCGGGCCTGCGGTGTGGCCGGCGGGAAGGTGATCTCGGTGCCGGGCGGGTGGAGCGGGTGACCGTCGCGCACGCCGCACACCGCCGTGCGGTGCAGGGTCAGGCTGCCGGCCCGCGGTTCCTCGCCGCGCCGGACCCCGTCCAGCAGTTCGACGGTGGTGAAGTCGGCGAAGCGGGGCACCGCGATCCCGGCCAGTTCCTCGCAGGTGCGCACCACGTCGAGGGTGGTGCCCATCCGCAACCCGGCGTCGTAGAGCAGCTGCAGGCGCTCGCGGGCCCGCTCGGCCCGGCCCGCCAGGGCGCGCAGTTCGGTGGTGTCGCGCAGGGTGGCCACGCTGCCGGTCGGCCCGCCGTGCGGGGCGGTGGGCCGCAGGTTGACCGCCAGCAGCCGCTCCCCCTCCAGCAGCACCTCGTCGGTGGCCGGCGCGCCCGAGCCCAGCAGGGCCGCGGTGCGCGGGGCGAGGCCGAGGTCGGTGACCCGGCGGCCGTCGGCGTCGTCCGGCAGGTCCAGCAGCCGGCGGGCCTCGTCGTTGGCCAGGAGCAGCCGGCCCTCGTCGCTCACCACGAGCACGCCCTCGCGGACCGAGTGCAGGACCGCGTCGTGGTGCTCGTACATCCGGGTCATCTCCGCCGGCTCCAGGCCGTGCGTCTGGCGCCGCAGCCGACGGCTCACCAGGACCGAGCCGGCGGTGACCAGGGTCAGCCCCGCGGCGGCGGAGACGAACAGCAGGGGCAGCTGCTCCATCACCTTCCGGTCGACGCTGCGGACGGTGATGCCGACGGACACCACACCGACGACCCGGCCGCCGGCGTCGCGGACGGGAACCATCGTGTCCACCGCGCGGCCGACGCCGGGCGTGTCGTAGGTGGCCTGGTGCACATGGCCGGCGAGCGCGTCGGCGTAGGAGCCGACGACGTGCTTGCCGATCAGGCGCGGGTCCGGGTGGGTCCAGCGGATCCCGGACGGGCTGAAGGCGATGATGTAGTTGACCCCGGACAGCCTGCGGGCCTCCTCCGCGCGCGGCTGGAGCAGTGCGCTGGGGTCGGCGGACTGCATGGCCCGCAGTGTGCCGGGGGCGTGCGCGAAGGTCTCGGCGCCGACCAGCGAACGCTCCTTGGCCTCCTGCAGGCTGGCGGACCGGGCCTGCAGGACGAGGGCCACCACCGCGGCGACGACGAGCAGCAGGACGACCGCGACCTGGAGGATCAGGACCTGGCCGGCGACGCTGTGCGTGTTCAGCACGGACGGCAGCCGGCCCGGCTGCCGCGGCGGCGCGCCCCGCTCGCCCGTAAGCCCCTCCGGCCGCGCGGTACCTGCCCGACGGGCCGCGCGCCGCCGATGCATCGCCATGCCTCCAGTATGGGTGGCCGCCGGCCGGAAACAGCCGTGGTGGACGGTCCCGCCGCGGACGGCCGTACGGCGTCCGGTCGCGCGGCGGGCCGGGCGAGAGCTCGTCCGCCTGCCGGAGGGGCCGGGCGGCAGGTGGACGGGCCGCTGAGGGGCCGGGTCAGCCCACGGGGTGGACGCCGAGCCTGTCCTGCAGCCAGGTATGGAAGGCGCCGATGTGGTGCTCGCTGGGCACCAGGACGCCGCCCTTGGCGTAGGCCCGCGAGCTCATGCCGGGCTGGGTGCGCTCGCAGGCGTCGAAGTCCTGCTGGTTGACCCGGTGGAACAGCTCCACGGACCGCTCCACGTCCTTGCCGCTCTCCACCACGTGCGGCAGGTACAGCCAGTCGCACTCGACGATCGTGCGGTCGTGCGCCAGCGGGTACATGCGGTGGAAGATCACGTGGTCGGGGACGAGGTTGATGAAGACCTGCGGCTTCACGGTGATCGCGTAGTAGCGGCGGTCCTGGTCCTCGGCGACGCCCGGGATCCGGTCCAGGCCCTCGGAGCCGTCGACGGTGAAGCCCTTGACCTCCTCACCGAACTCCGCGCCGTGGCCGACGTAGTACTGGGCGGCGTAGCCGTCGGCGAACTCCGGGAGGACTTCGGTGAGTTCGGGATGGATGGTGGCGCAGTGGTAGCACTCCATGAAGTTCTCGATGATGAGCTTCCAGTTCGCCTTCACGTCGTAGGTGATGCGCCGGCCGACCTTCAGGTCCTCCACCCCGTAGTTCTCGATCGACTCGGTGTCGCCGAGGCGCTCGATCACGGCGCCGATCACGTCCTCCTCGAAGGACGGCGGCGTGTCGGCCAGGCACACCCACACATAGCCGAGCCACTCTCGGACATGCACGTTGACCAGGCCGTACTCGGTGCGGTCGATGTCCGGCATGGAGGTCAGGTTGGGCGCGGCCACCAGCTTGCCGTCCAGGCCGTACGTCCAGGCGTGGTAGGGGCACTGGAAGGCGCGCTTGACCTCGCCCGACTCCTCGGTGCACAGCTTGGCGCCGCGGTGCCGGCAGATGTTCAGGAACGCCTTCACCGAGCCGTCCCGGCCGCGGGAGACGAGCACGCTCTCACGGCCCACCTGGACGGTGCGGAACTGGCCCGGCTTGGCCAGGTCCGAGGCCCGGGCCACGCAGAACCACATGGTCTCGAAGACGTGCTCCTGCTCCAGGGCGAAGACCTCGGGATCGGTGTAGTACTCCCCGGACAGCGTCGCGATCAGGCTCGGGGGCAGGCTGGTCGTGGTCATGGTGATCACCTCGGGACGTCGTGGACGCGCACGCGGCGCGGGTCGAAAAGGGCGATGGGGTGCTCGGTGGTGCCGTCGATGGCCAGGTCGGCGACGATCTCGCCGATCACCGGCACGAACTTGAACCCGTGGCCGGAGAAGCCGCAGGCCACGGTCACCTGCGGGTGGTCGGGGTGCCGGGCGAGGACGAAGTGCTCGTCCGGGGTGTTGCTGTACATGCAGGCCGCGCCCTTGAGGAACCGGCCGGGCAGGGCGGGGATCCGGGTACGCAGATGGGCGGCCATCTCCTCGGTCTCGTCCGGGTGGACGCGCCGGTCGAGGGTGTCGGGGTCGCTGGGGACGCCCTTGCGGAAGAAGGCCACCTTGGCGCCGCCGTCGGGGCCGTCCAGCGCCGGGAAGCCGTAGATCTGGGTGCCGTCGGGGTCCTCCCAGATGTAGACGGGGTGCCGGTCGGGGGTGAACGGGCCGATCCCGCCCTCGGGCTGGAACCAGTACATGACCTGGCGTTCCACCGTGACCGGCACGCCGAGCCCGGACAGCAGCTTCGGGGCCCAGGCGCCGGGCGCGAACACCAGCCGCTCGGCGGTGTAGGCGCCGCGGTCGGTGACCACCCAGGCCTTGCCGCCCGGACCGTCGGCCTCCCAGCCGAGGACGAGCTCCGCGAAGTGCAGTTCGGCGCCGTGCGCCTCGGCGAGGTCCAGATGGGCGGAGACGGTCGCCTCCGGCCGGGCCACGCCCGCCCGCCGCTCGTAGAAGGCGACGTCCTCGGCCGCCGGGGCGAAGGTGGGGAAGCGGCGCCGGATGTCGGCCGAGCCGAGCACCTCGTGGTCCAGGCCCCAGGTGTGCGCGCTGCGCAGGGTGCCGGCGAACGCGGCGCTGTCCTCCCGGCCGATCATCAGGCCACCGGTCTCGGTGAAGACCTCCCGGCCGGAGTCGGCGGCCAGCTTGTCCCACAGTTCCCGGGCCCGCAGCAGCAGCGGCACGTACGCCGGGTCCTCGAAGTAGGCCTGCCGGTAGATGCGGGAGCCGCCGTGGCTGGAGCCGAGGTCGTGGGCCGGGCCGAAGCGCTCCAGTCCGAGCACACGCTGACCGCGGGCGGCGAGGTGGTAGGCGGCTGCGCTGCCCATGCCACCCAGGCCGACGACGATCACGTCGTACGAATGGGCCATGTCCTTCTCCTGGAGGTGTGCGGATGATGCGGCGGGTGCGGCGGGCGTCCGGGCCGGCGCGGGTGACGCGACCGGCCGTTCCCCGGGACGGAGTGCGGGAGGCGGGCGTCTCGTCAGGGGACGGAGCGCCGGCGGCGGGCACCGGGGTCACGGGCCGTCGCGCGGCAGGCGGGTGCCGTGGTCACAGGACGACCACCGAGCGCAGGACGTCGCCGTGGTGCATGCGGGCGAACGCGTCCTCCACGTCGTCCGGCCCGATGGTCTCGGAGACGAAGCCGTCCAGGTCGAAGCGGCCCTGCAGGTAGAGGTCGATCAGGGCGGGGAAGTCCCGGGAGGGCAGACAGTCGCCGTACCAGGAGGACTTCAGTGCCCCGCCGCGGCCGAAGACGTCCAGCAGGGGCAGTTCGACGGTCTGCCCGGGGGTGGGCACACCGACCAGGACGGCGGTGCCGGCGAGGTCGCGGGCGTGGAAGGCCTGCCGGTACGTCTCGGGGCGGCCCACCGCGTCCACGACCACGTCGGCGCCGAAACCGCCGGTGAGGGCGCGTACGGCCTCGACGGCGTCGGTCTTGGAGGAGTCGACGGTGTCGGTGGCGCCGAACCGCTCGGCCCACCTCAGCTTCCGCGCGTCGACGTCGACGGCGATGATGCGGCTCGCCCCGGCCACCTTGGCGCCCGCGACGGCGGCCATGCCCACACCGCCGCAGCCGATCACGGCGACCGAGTCGCCGCGGCCCACGCCGCCGGTGTGGACGGCGGCGCCGAAGCCGGCCATCACGCCGCAGCCGAGCAGCCCGGCCGCGGTGGCCGAGGCGGTCGGGTCGACCTTGGTGCACTGGCCGGCGGCCACGAGCGTCTTCTCGGCGAAGGCGCCGATGCCCAGGGCCGGGGTGAGCGGGGTGCCGTCGGCCAGCGTCATGCTCTGGGTGGCGTTGTGGGTGTCGAAGCAGTACCAGGGGCGCCCGCGCCGGCAGGCCCGGCACCGGCCGCACACGGCACGCCAGTTGAGGATCACGAAGTCGCCGGGCGCGACCTCGGTGACGTCCTCGCCGACCGACTCGACCACACCGGCGGCCTCGTGGCCGAGCAGGAAGGGGAAGTCGTCGGAGATGCCGCCCTCCCGGTAGTGCAGGTCGGTGTGGCAGACACCGCAGGCGTGCACCCGCACCAGCGCCTCGCCCGGACCGGGGTCCGGCACCAGGACCGTCTCCACCGAGACCGGGGCGCCCTGCTTCAGGGCGACGACGGCGCGTACCTCGTGTGTCACTACCGATCTCCTCGCTGAGGGCCGGCCGAAGGGGCCTCGGCCGGTGTTCGGGACGGCGGGGCGTCGGATCGCCCGGGGCGATCGACGGGAAGGGGTGGGGACCGACGTGCCCGGGGCCTGCGGAAGGCCGGAACCGAGCCGGCCGGCCAAGAAAGCCGACTGTTGCGTAATGTGCGATGACTTTCGCCATAAGCAACAGTCACACTGTCATCTCTCTGCGTGAGCAGTGTCAAGAGGGCAGAGGGGGCGTTTTTCACGCCCCGGCCGGGCCTCGTCGGCGGGGCACAACGCGCGCAGCCGGCCGCCCGGAAAAAGGGCGGCCGGCTGCGCGACGGGTCCGGCCGGAAGACGTCGTCAGGAACGCTCGAGGTCACGCTCCCGGTCGGTGGCGGCCGGGGAACGGCCGGAGCGGCCGGGCAGGGCGCTGGTCTCGGCGAGGGTGCGGCCGCGCGTCTCCTCCGCCCACGCGAAGGACACCAGCCAGCCCACCAGGGTGATCCCCGCGCCGATGAGCATGGTGGTGCCGATGCCCAGCCGGTCGAGGGAGAGGGGCAGCAGATAAGTGCCCGCGGCGGCGCCGATCCGGCTGATGGAGGTGGCCACACCGCCCGCGGTGGCCCGGATGGCGGTGGGGAACAGCTCGTTGGGATACGTCCACTCCAGCACCGTCGGTCCGCCCGAGAAGAGGGCGTAGGCGCAGAAGCAGGCGATGACCACGGCGATGGGCAGCGCGGAGCCGCCGCCGAGCACCGCGAGCGGGATCACCATCAGGGCGAACGACCACACGATGACGGGGCGGCGCCCCACCCGGTCCACCAGCCGCAGCGCGGGGATACAGCCCACCACGAACACGATGCTGATCAGCGCGGAGCCCAGATTGCCGCTGTTGCCCTCGCCGAGGCCGAAGGAGCCCAGGATGGCGGGACCGAAGGTGTACAGGGCGAACATCGGCGTGATCTGACACATGTAGAACAGCCCGCAGAACAGCGTCCGCCGCAGATAGGCGCCCTGGAACAGATCCCGGAAGCGGCCGTGCTCGGCCGACTGCTCCTCGGCGGCCGCCGTGACGAGCTGCTCGATCGGGACGGTGCGGCCGAGGGCCTTGTGGATCGCCTTCTGCGCGTCGGCGGTGCGCCCCTTGTTCACCAGCCACAGGGGCGACTCGGGGGTGCCGATGCGCATCAGCAGGATGACGCCGCTCAGTACGGCGCCCGAGGCGAGCATCCAGCGCCAGGCACCGGCGCCGCCGATCTCCGCGATGGCGTAGCCGACGACGTAGGCGGCCGCCGCGCCGACGTACCAGGCCAGGATGAGGACGCCCAGCAGGCGGCCCCGGTGCCGGTTGGGCACCCATTCGGCGAGCAGGGAGGTCGCGATGGGGTAGTCGGCGCCGATGGCCATGCCGAGGACGAAGCGCAGGACGACGAACTGCCAGGTCTCGGTGGCGAACACCGACAGCACGGAGCCGACGACCAGGACCGCCAGGTCGATGGTGTACATGGCCTCACGGCCGAGCTTGTCGGTGACCGCGCCGAAGAACAGGCCGCCGACGAAGATGCCGACCAGGGCGGCGGCACCGATGAGGCTCTCGTCCCCCGTGCTCAGGTTCAGCTCACCGCTCATGCCGACGAGGGCGACACCGATGATGCTGAGCAGATAACCGTCCAGGAACGGGCCGCCGGCGCAGGCCCACGTGAGTTTGCGATGGAACCTGCTCAGTGGCGCCTCGTCGATGGCTCGGATCGACATCGGACCTCCTGACGTCTGGGGAACTCTGGACCGGTTGCGCGGAGTACAACGCGTCTCTGCATACGCAACCGAACCTCGGTGGCGTTTCGGCGTCAAGACAAGTGACGCAAGCTCTTGTAACTTCCCCGCCTTTCCCCACATGATGTTGCGCATTGCGATGTTCACTTCGCAATGCGAGACAACGGAGGGCGTATGACCGAACAGCGCACGGCACAGCGTCCGCCGCGGTCGCCGGCGCCGTCCCCCGTGCAGTCGGTGGACCGGGCCGCGGGCATCCTGGAGTTCCTGGCCCGGCAGGAGGAGGCGGGCGTCACCGAGATGGCCGCCGAGCTCGGCGTCCACAAGTCGACCGCCTCCCGGCTCGCCACGGCCCTGGAGCTGCGCGGACTGATCGAACAGACCGAGGAACGGGGCAAGTTCCGGCTGGGCCTGGGCCTGGTCCGGCTGGCCGGCGCGGCCACCGTACGCCTCGGCCTCGCCCAGCAGAGCCGCCCCGTGTGCGAACGGCTCGCGGCGCGGGTCGCGGAGACCATCAACGTGGCCATTCTGGACCGGGACTCCGCGATCAACATCGACCAGGTGCTGGGCCCGTCGGCCATCACCACGCACAACTGGCTGGGCCGGCGCACTCCCCTGCACGCCACCTCCAGCGGCAAGATCCTGCTGGCCCACCTGCCCGAGGCCGAGCGCGAGCGGCGGCTCGCGGCGCCCCTGCGGCGCTACACGCCCCGCACCCTCACCGACCCGCACCTGCTGCGGGCGCAGCTGACGGCCGTGCGCACGGAGGGCTGCGCCTACAGCGTCGAGGAGCTCGAAGCGGGACTGAACGCCGTGGCCGCGCCGGTCGTGGGCCTCGACGGACAGGTGGTGGCCGCCCTCAGCGCCTCGGGACCGTCGTTCCGGCTGACCGCGCCCCGCCTGCGCGAGGCCGGTGCGCTGATCCGCACGGCGGCCGAGGAGATCTCGGGCCGGCTCGGCCACCACCGCCACCCCTGAGCCCGAGACTGTTGCGCTGTGCGCATCTTGACGCCTCATCCGGAACAGACCCTTGACCCGCCCACCGTCCCCCCGGGACGATGTTGCGTATCACTCTCACCGTTGCGTATTACGCACCCACGGAGGATGCCATGTCTCCTCGCCCGCAGCCCGGCCGCGAGTTCGTCCTCACCCTCTCGTGCCCCGACCGCGCCGGCCTCGTCCACGCCGTGACCAGCTACCTGGTACGGCACTCCGGCAACATCCTGGAGAGCCAGCAGTTCGACGACCGCCTCCAGGACCGCTTCTTCATGCGGGTGCACTTCGACGTCTCGCATCCCGGTGTCTCCCTGGAGCAGCTGCGCCTCGGCTTCGGCCCGGTCGCCGAGGCGTACCGGATCACCTGGCAGCTGCACGACGCCTCGACCCCGACCCGCACCCTGATCATGGTGTCGAAGTTCGGCCACTGCCTGAACGACCTGCTCTTCCGCCAGTCGACCGGCGCGCTGAACATCGAGATCCCCGCGATCGTCTCCAACCACCGCGACTTCGAGCCGCTGGCCCGCAACTACGGCATCCCCTTCCACCACATCCCGGTGACCAAGGAGACCAAGGCGGAGGCGGAGGCCCGGCTGCTGGAGCTGGTCGACGAACTCGGCGTCGACCTGGTGGTGCTCGCCCGCTACATGCAGATCCTCTCCGACGACCTGTGCAAGCAGCTCGAGGGGCGGGCCATCAACATCCACCACTCCTTCCTGCCGAGCTTCAAGGGCGCCCGGCCCTACGTCCAGGCGCACCAGCGCGGCGTCAAGCTCGTCGGGGCCACCGCGCACTACGTGACCCCCGACCTGGACGAGGGCCCGATCATCGAGCAGGACGTGGTCCGCGTGAGCCACTCCCACACCCCGGACGAGCTGGTCACCCTGGGCCGGGACGTGGAGGCCCGGGTCCTGGCGCGCGCGGTGGAGTGGCACAGCGAGAGCCGCGTGCTGGTCAACGGCAACTGCACGGTGGTCTTCCGCTGACCCCTCCCCCAGCGCCCGAAAACTGCGCCGCCGACGGCTCCCCCACGCGGGGAGCCGTCGTATAACCTCCCTCTGCGCACCGCGGTCGACGCCCCCGCACGAACCGCGGAAAGCTTCCTCCGCAAGCACCGGATCTCCGGGCCGCCGCTGCGTATAGTTGCACTATGAGCAACTACACCGCAGATGGCGAAACAACAGCTCCCGCGGTGAACGGGGTGCAGTCCGTCGACCGGGCCGTCAGTGTGCTGGAGATCCTCGCCCAGCGCGGCGAGGCGGGCGTCAGCGAGGTCGCCGCCGAGATCGACGTCCACAAGTCGACCGCGTTCCGGCTGCTCGGCGCGCTGGAGGCACGCGGGCTGGTCGAGCAGGCGGCCGAGCGCGGCAAGTACCGGCTCGGCTTCGGCATCGTGCGCCTGGCCGGCGCGGTCACCGGCCGGCTCGACATCACCCAGCAGGGCCGGGAGGTGTGCGAGCGGCTCAGCGAGGAGATCGGCGAGACCGTCAACATCGCCGTCCTGCAGGAGCACTACGCCGTCAACCTCTACCAGGTGCGCGGCCCCGGAGCCGTCGGCACCCACAACTGGGTCGGCCAGCTCACCCCGGTGCACGCCACGTCCAGCGGCAAGATCCTGCTCGCGCACCTGCCGGCGAAGGAGCGGGACACGGTGCTCACCGCCTCCGGGCTGCAGAAACTGACGCCGCACACCCTGACCACCCGCGCCAAGCTGGAGAAGGACCTCGCCGAGGCCCGTGAGCGCGGCTACGCGGTGACCCTGGAGGAGCTGGAGATCGGCCTGCACGCCATGGCGGCCCCGGTCCGCTCCCACCACGGCGAGGTCATCGCCGCGATCAGCGCCTCCGGCCCCGCGTACCGCTTCACCGAGGAGCGCATCCACGAACTGGCACCGCTGCTGGTCAAGGGCGCGGAGGAGATCAGCCACCGCATGGGGTACGTGGGCTGAGCCCGCCCCGGGCACGTGGGCCGAGCCCGCCCCGCGCGAGGGGGACGGCCCACCACGGCCGCCCCCGCCGGAGTGGCAAGGTCCTCACACCCCCACACTGTGCCGGGGCAGGCGGGCCACGGCCGGCTCGGCGCCCCAGCGGGCGGTCACCCGGACCGCGTCGAGCGTGGAGGCCACGTCGTGCACCCGCAGACACCAGGCGCCCTGCGCGGCGGCGAGCACGGACACCGCGGCGGTGGCGGCGTCCCGTGACCGCGCGGGGACGCGGCCGGCCGGTCGCCGGGTCGGCCACCACCTGGCCCAGGAAGGACTTGCGGGACGCGCCCACGAGCACGGGGCGGCCGAGCGCGAAGACCTCCCCCAGGCCGCCCAGCAGCGCCCAGTTGTGCTCGGGCTCCTTGGCGAAGCCCAGTCCGGGGTCGACGATCAGGCAGTCGGGCCGGATCCCGGCGTGCAGCGCGGCCTCGACCCGCAGCCGCAACTCGTCGACCACGTCGGTGACGACGTCGTCGTAGCGCGCCTGCGCCCGCATGCCGGCGGAGTGCCCGCGCCAGTGCATCACCACGTACGGCGTGTCCGCCCGGGCCATCAGCGGCAGCATCGCCGGGTCGGCCAGGCCGCCGGAGACGTCGTTGACCAGCCGGGCGCCCGCCTCCAGGGCGCGGGCGGCCACCTCGGCCCGCATGGTGTCGACGCTGACGACGGCGCCCGCCGCGGCGAGCCGGCGCACCACGGGCAGCACCCGGCGCAGTTCTTCCTCGGCCGGCGGGCGCACCGCGCCCGGACGGGTCGACTCCCCGCCCACGTCGACGATGTCGGCGCCCTGCTCCAGCAGCGCGAGCCCGTGCGCGACGGCGGCCTGCGGGGCGTAGGCCTGTCCGCCGTCGGAGAAGGAGTCCGGGGTGACGTTGACGATGCCCATCACCAGCGTCCGGCCGGGCCTGGGAAGCCCGCGCGGATGGAGGTCCGGGAGGCCGGGGCGCGGCGGGGCGGCGCTGGTCACGGGGCCGCGACGGAGCCGAGCCGGGCCGCGGCGCAGGAGGGCGGCAGGTTCGGCGGGGCGTCGGAGAGCACGACGTGGATCATGCCGTCCTGGACGAGGACCTGGTGGGTGCGCACGGGCAGCCGGGCCGGGGGCGCGTCGACGCCGCCGGTGCGCAGGTCGAACTTCGAGGCGTGCAGGGGGCATTCCACCTCGCATCCCTCCAGCCAGCCGTCGGCGAGCGAGGCGTCCTGATGGGTGCAGGTGTCGTCGATCGCGTAGACCTCGCCCTCCTCGGTGTGGAACACGGCGACGGGCGGGTCGGTCTCGAGCCGGAAGGATTCGCCGCGCGGCAGGTCGGCGAGAGGGCACACGGGAATCATCAGGACCACCTCGGTGCGTCATATGAAACAAGATGCGCTGAGCGCAACGCCAGTCTGAGCTGGGCCCCCACCGATGTCAAGAAGTCGGCCGCACGCCCACGGGAGTTCGCCGCGCAAGGGCATGCAAGAGGCGGTGCCGGGCCGACTGCGGGAGTCGGCCCGGCACCGCCGGGTCGGTTCGGTGCCGGTGGCGCGGTCAGCGGTATTCGACGGCCGCGTCCAGCAGCCAGTCGGTCAGATAGCCGGCGAACGAGGAACGCACCAGGACCCAGAAACCGGCCCGGGGCTCGTCGCGGGCCACCAGCACCACCTGGGCGCGGGCCAGCATCGTCTGGGCGCTGCGGCCGGGCCCGAAGGCACGCGGGTGCAGGTCCAGCGAGCAGCCGTGGGCCAGCAGGTCCCGGGCGCGGGGCCCGCCGACCAGCAGGGTGGTGCGCTGGGCGGAGACGTCGGTGACGGAGACGTGCTCGTCCCCGGCCGCCGCGCGGATCCGCTCCTCCAGCGCGCGCTGGGTGCCGGGACGGCCCACCACCAGCCATTCGTCGGGGCCGAGCCACACCACGGTGACCTCACCGGCGTGCACCACGGTGTTGGGTTCCAACGGCAGCTGGAGTCCCAGGGCGAGCCCGACGGCGTCCGCCGCCGGACTCTTGGCGTCGAGCCGGACGTTCACCTGGGCCAGCAGGGGCAGTTCGGCCAGGCGGATCGCGCCCTTGGAGGCGCGGGTCGCGGCAGCCAGGCGGTGGGCGGCGTGCGCCAGGGGGCTGCGCTGCCGTGCGGTCAGGGCGGTGTCAGCCATCGCGGCGGGCTCCCTCGGGGTCGTAGAGGACGGGGCTGGCGACGGTCACCGGGACAAGCCGGTCGCCGACGGGCGCGTAGAGGCGTTCGCCGATGCGCTCCCGGCCGCCCTTGATCAGGGCGAGCGCGAAGGTCCGGCCCAGTGCCGCGCTGCGGTAGCTGGAGGTGACGTGCCCGAGCATCGGCACGGGCGGGGCGGGCAGTTCGCTGTCGGCGACCAGGTGCGTGCCCTCGGGCAGGAACAGGGCCGGGTCCTCGGGGAGCAGGCCGACCAGGTGCTTGCGGTCGGGCCGGGCGGCGTCGGCGCGGGCGTAGGAGCGCTTGCCGATGAAGTCGCGCTTCTTCTTGGACACCACCCAGCTCATGCCGAGGTCGTGCGGGGTGACCGTGCCGTCGGTGTCCTGGCCGACGATCGGGTAGCCCTTCTCGGCGCGCAGCACGTGCATGGTCTCCGTGCCGTACGGGGTGATGCCGTACGGGGCGCCGGCCTCGTACAGCGCCTCCCACAGGGCGACGGCCTCCCACGGCGACACGTTGATCTCGTAGGCGAGTTCACCGGAGAAGGAGATCCGGCACACCCGCGCCTCGATGCCCGCGACGGTGGTGTCCCGCCAAGCCATGAACGGGAAGTCGTCGTTGGCGACGGCCAGCCCGGGTGCGAGGGACGCGAGGACCTCGCGGGACTTCGGGCCGACCAGGGCCACGGTGGCCCACTGCTCGGTCACCGACGTGCAGTGCACCCTCAGCTCGGGCCACTCGGTCTGCAGCCACTCCTCCATCCAGTCCAGGACGGTGGCCGCGTTGCCGGTCGTGGTGGTGACCAGGAAGCGGTCCGCGGCGAGCCGGATGACCGTGCCGTCGTCGAAGACCATGCCGTCCGGGCGGCACATCACGCCGTAGCGGATCATGCCGACCTTCAGGGTGCTCATCATGTTGGTGTAGAGCAGGTCGAGGAAGACGCCCGCGTCCGGGCCCTGGACGTCGATCTTGCCGAGGGTGGAGGCGTCCATGAACGCCACGCCCTCCCGGGCGGCGCGGCACTCGCGCAGCACGGCGCTCTCCATGTCCTCGCCGCTCAGCGGGTAGTACCAGGGCCGCTTCCACTGGCCGACGTTCTCGAAGAGCGCGCCGTGCTCGACGTGCCACTCGTGCAGGGCGGTCGTGCGGACCGGGTCGCTCAGGACGCCGCGGTCACGGCCGGCCAGGGCGGCGAAGGAGACCGGGGTGTAGGGCGGCCGGAAGGTGGGCAGGCCGAGCGCCGAGACGTCCACGCCGAGGAGTTCGGCGACCACGCCGCTGGCCAGAACGCCGGCCGTGCGGCCCTGGTCGCCGCCGGTGCCGGCGGTGGTGTAGCGCTTGGTGTGTTCCACCGAGCGCAGGCCCGCCCCGGTGGCGCGCGCCAGGTCGTCGACCGTGACGTCGCGCTGGAGGTCGACGAACCGGGGGGCGCCCGAGTCGCCGGGGACGGTGAAGACCTGCATGGGCGGGGTGTACGGCTGGGCCGTGACCGCCGGCAGCTCGGGCGTCCGGGCGGTGTAGCCCTGCGCCTCCACGGCCCGGGCACCCGCCGCCGCGCCCTGGGCGAGCGCGGTGGCGAGGTCGAAGGCACCGTTGGCGCTGCCCGCGACCTCGACGGCCTGACGGCCGCTGTCGGGCACGAACGTGCCGAGGGCGTCGTCGTGGCGGAGCTTGCCACCGGACTGGCTGAACAGGTGCGCGACCGGGTTCCAGCCGCCGGAGACCAGCAGCAGGTCGACGGCGAACTCCCGTTGCCCGGCGCTCTCCCCGAACGGGGCGACCGTCACGGCGGTCAGGCGCTCGGCGCCCTCCGTGCCGGTGACGGCGTGTCCGGCGAGCACCTGGATCCCGGCGGCCCGGGCCCGCTCGGCCCACTCCCCCGGCTCGGGCCGGGTGTCCACGATCGCCTCGATGGCCACGCCGGCGGCGGCCAGGTCCAGGGCGGCGGGGTAGGCGCTGTCGTTGGTGGTGAACACGACGGCGTGCCGGCCGGGGACGACGGCGTAGCGGTGCAGGTAGGTGCGGGCCGAGGACGCCAGCATCACGCCGGGGCGGTCGTTGTCGCCGAACGCCAGGGAGCGCTCGTGGGCGCCGGTCGCGAGCACCACGCGGCGGGCGCGGATGCGCCAGACGCGCTCGCGGGAGACGTTCCGGGGGGCGTCGGCGCCCAGGTGGTTGGTGCGGCGCTCGACGGCGAGCAGGTGGTTGTCGTCGTAGTAGCCGAAGACGGTGGTGCGGCGCAGGACGCGCACCTCGGGGGCGAGGTCGAGCCGGGCCCGCGTCTCGGCGACCCAGTCGAGGTGCTCGCCGGTGCCGAGCAGGCTGCCGCCCGCCTCCGGCTGGTCGTCGGCGAGGATGACGCGGGCGCCGCTGTCCGCCGCCGCGGCCGCCGCGGCGAGGCCGGCCGGGCCCGCGCCGACCACCAGCAGATCGCAGTGGGCGTGCAGGGCGTCGTAGCGGGCGGGGTCGGGTTCGGTGGCGAGGCGGCCCTGGCCGGGGAGGCTGCTGGCGACCAGGCCGTCGTACAGCTCGACGGCCGGGGCGGGGAGCATCGGCTCGGGGAAAGGGGCCTCGATCTGGACGACGGCGTTGGGTTCCTCCACGCCGGCGGAGAAGATGCCTCGGGGGCGGCCGAGCTTGATGCTGGTGCCGGCCTGGATGACGCCGTTGGCCAGGAGGGCGGAGGCGAGGGTGTCGCCCCGGTAGCCCTGGTACGCGGTGCCGTCGAAGGTGAAGGTGAGGGGTTCTTCGCGGTGGATGCGGCCGCCGGTGGGGCGGCGGAAGGGCTGGGTCGCGGCGGAGTCGCTGCCGCATGGGATCTCGCCCCCGCCGCCCCTGCCCGTCCCGTCCTGAAGGGGCTCCGCCCCTTCGGCCCCGCCAGGGGGCTCCGCCCCCTGGACCCCCGTCGGCCCTGGACGGGCCTCGTTCTCAACCGCCGGACGGGCTGGATGTGCCGCGCTCGGCTGGGACGCGGCCGGGCTTTGTGCGGGGGTTCTCGGGCGGGGTTCGTCCGTCTTGTAGATCGCCAGGATCTCGTTGGTCGCCGTGTTCCGGATGGCGTTGAACCACCTGCGGCAGCCGGCCGAGTGGCTCCAGCGCTCGGCGAACGGGCCCTTGGGATTGTCGCGGAAGAACAGGTACCGCGCCCACTCCTCGTCGGTGAGGGCCGCGGGGTCCTCCGGGTAGGGCACGTGGGCCTGGCCGCCGTAGTGGAACTCGGCCTCGTCGCGGGGCCCGCACCACGGGCAGGAAATGAGCAGCATGGTTCGGCTCCCTAGTGGGCCACCGCGGCAGCGCCGTGCTCGTCGACGAGCGCGCCGGTGGTGAAACGGTCGAGCGAGAAGGGGGCGTTCAGGTGGTGGGGCGTGTCGTGGGCGATGGTGTGGGCGTAGACCCAGCCGACCCCGGGGGTCGCCTTGAAACCGCCCGTGCCCCAGCCGCAGTTGAGGTAGAGGTTGTCGACCGGGGAGAGGCCGACGATGGGCGAGGCGTCGGGGCTGACGTCGACGATGCCGCCCCAGGTGCGCAGCACGTGGGCGCGGGCGAACACCGGGAAGAGCTCCAGGGCGGCCGCCATCTGCTCCTCGATGATGTGGAACGCGCCGCGCTGGGTGTAGGAGTTGTAGGCGTCGATGCCGGCGCCCATCACCAGCTCGCCCTTGTGGGCCTGGCTGACGTACACGTGGACGGCGTTGGACATGACGACCGTCGGGTGCACCGGCTCCAGGAGTTCGGAGACCAGGGCCTGCAGGGGGTGGCTCTGGAGGGGCAGGTCGATGCCGGCCATCGCGGCGAGGACCGAGGTGTGGCCCGCCGAGCACAGGGCGACCTTGCCGGCGGCGATGGGGCCACGGGTGGTCTGGACGCCGACGACCCGGCCGCCGATCACGTCGAGGCCGGTGACCTCGCAGTTCTGGATGATGTCGATGCCGGCCGCGTCCGCGGAGCGCGCGAAGCCCCAGGCCACGTAGTCGTGCTTGGCGATGCCGGCGCGCGGCTGGTAGGTGCCGCCGAGGACCGGGTAGCGCACGTCGGGCGAGGTGTTGACGATCGGGCAGACGTCCTTGACCCCGTCGGCGTCCAGCCATTCGGCGTCGACGCCGTTGAGCCGGTTGGCCTCGACGCGGCGGACGCTGTCCCGGACGTCCTGCAGGCTGTGGGCGAGGTTCAGCACGCCGCGCTGGGAGAAGAGGATCGGGTAGTCGAGCTCCTCCTCCAGGCCCTCCCAGAGCTTGAGGGCGTGCTCGTAGATGCCCGCACTCTCGTCCCACAGGTAGTTGGAGCGGATGATCGTGGTGTTGCGGGCCATGTTGCCGCCCGCGAGCCAGCCCTTCTCCAGCACGGCGACGTTGGTGATGCCGTGGTTCTTCGCGAGGTAGTGCGCGGTGGCCAGGCCGTGTCCGCCGCCGCCCACGATGATCACGTCGTAGGACGGCTTCGGGTCGGGGTCGCGCCACAGGAAGTCGGGGTGGTCGGGGAGGTCGGCGCCGGGGGTGCGGGGGCTCATCGGGCGTCTCCGTCGTGCGTCAGGTGCGGGTAGAGCGGGTGCTTGGCCGCGAGCGCCTCGGTGCGGGCGCGCAGTGCGGGCACGTCCGGCTCCGGCTGGAGGGCCAGCGCGATGACGTCGGCGACCTCGGCGAAGTCGGCCTCGGTGAAGCCTCGGGTGGCCAGCGCCGGGGTTCCGATGCGCAGGCCGGAGGTGACCATGGGCGGGCGCGGGTCGAAGGGCACGGCGTTGCGGTTGACGGTGATGCCGATCCGGTGGAGCAGGTCCTCGGCCTGCTTGCCGTCCAGCGGCGAGTCCCGCAGATCGACCAGGACGAGGTGGACGTCCGTGCCGCCGGTGAGGACCTTGACGCCGGCCGCGGCGGCGTCGGGCCTGCCGAGCCGTTCGGCGAGGAGGTGCGCCCCGGCCAGGGTGCGGGCCTGGCGTTCGGCGAACTCGGGCGTGGCCGCGACCTTGAAGGCGACCGCCTTCGCGGCGATGACGTGCTCCAGCGGGCCGCCCTGCATGCCGGGGAAGACCGCGGAGTTGATCTTCTTGGCGAGGTCGGCGTCGTTGGTGAGGATGACACCGCCTCGCGGACCGCCGAGGGTCTTGTGCGTGGTCGTGGTGACCACGTGCGCGTGCGGGACGGGGCTCGGGTGCAGTCCGGCGGCGACCAGGCCGGCGAAGTGCGCCATGTCGACCATGAGGAGGGCGCCGACCTCGTCGGCGATCCGGCGGAAGGCGGCGAAGTCCAGCTGCCTCGGGTACGCCGACCAGCCCGCGATGATCATCTTGGGCCGGTGCTCCTTGGCGAGGCGCTCCACCTCGTCCATGTCGACCAGGTTGTCCTGCTCGGAGACGTGGTAGGGCACCACGTTGAGCATCTTGCCGCTGTAGTTGATGCGCATGCCGTGGGTGAGGTGGCCGCCGTGCGCGAGGTCCAGGCCGAGGACGGTGTCGCCTGGCTGGAGCAGGGCGAAGAACACGGCGGTGTTGGCCTGCGCGCCCGAGTGCGGCTGGACGTTGGCGTAGCCCGCGCCGAAGAGGGACTTCACGCGCTCGATGGCCAGGCGCTCGGTGACGTCGACGTGCTCGCAGCCGCCGTAGTAGCGGCGGCCGGGGTAGCCCTCGGCGTACTTGTTGGTCGCGACCGAGCCCTGCGCCTCCATGACCGCGGTGGGCGCGAAGTTCTCGGAGGCGATCATCTCCAGGGTCGACTGCTGGCGGTGCAGCTCGGCCCGGAGGGCTTCGTGGACCTCGGGGTCCAGCTCCGCGAGGCGGGTGTTCAAGGCGTTCATGCGGTGGTGGCGTTCCTCTCGGCGGCCTCGACGACGTTGGCGAGCAACATCGCCCTTGTCATGGGTCCCACTCCTCCGGGCATCGGCGCGAGCCGTCCGGCGACCTCGGCGGCGTCCGGGTGGACGTCGCCGACGAGGCCCTGCTCGGTGCGGGTGATACCGACGTCCAGGACGGCCGCGCCGGGGCGCAGCATGTCTTTGGTGATCAGTCCGGGCGAGCCGGCCGCGGCGACGACGATGTCCGCCTCGCGCACGTGCCAGGCCAGGCCCTTGGTGCCGGTGTGGCACAGGGTGACGGTGGCGTTCTCGGACCTGCGGGTCAGCAGCAGTTCTATGGGCCGTCCGACGGTGATGCCGCGGCCCACGACGCACACCCGCGCTCCGGCGAGCGGCACGTCGTGCCGGCGCAGCAGTTCGACGATGCCGCGCGGGGTGCACGGCAGCGGGGCGTCCACGCCGAGGACCAGCCGGCCGAGGTTGACGGGGTGCAGTCCGTCGGCGTCCTTGGCCGGGTCCATGCGTTCCAGTACGGCGCCCGCGTCCAGGTGGCGGGGCAGCGGCAGCTGGACGATGTAGCCGGTGCAGGCCGGGTCGGCGTTGAGTTCGTCGATGACGTCCTCGACCTGCTGCTGGGTGGCGTCGGCGGGCAGTTCGCGGCGCAGGGAGGCGATGCCGACCTGGGCGCAGTCGCGGTGCTTGCCGGCGACGTAGGACCGGCTGCCCGGGTCGTCGCCGACGAGGACGGTCCCGAGGCCCGGTGCGCGGCCGGTGAGGGCCGTCACCTTGGCGACGCGCTCGGCGAGTTCGCGGCGGATGGCGGCGGCGGTCGCCTTGCCGTCCAGGAGTAGTGCGGTCACCGGTGGTGCTCCTTCCGGAGGGTCAGCCACGCAGACGGGACATGGTCGGGTCGAACAGCGGCTCCTCGGCGACGACCGCCTCGATCCGCTGGTCGAAGTAGCCGATGTGCAGGCGCGTGCCGGGTTCGGCGAGTCCGGCGGGGAGCCAGGCGTAGGCGATGCCCTTGCCGACGGTGTAGCCGTAGGCGGCGCTGGTGACGTAGCCGACGGCGTGCTCGCCGTCGTACACCGGCTCCTTGCCCAGGACGACGGCCCGCGGGTCGTCGATGGTCAGGCAGGTCAGCCTGCGCCGGACGTCGGCCTTGCGCCGCTGGAGCGCCGCCTTGCCGATGAAGTCGTCCTTGTCGAGCTTGACGGCGAAGCCGACGCCGGCCTCGTAGGGGTCGTGCTCGTAGGTCATGTCGGTGCCGAAGGAGCGGTAGCCCTTCTCCAGGCGGAGGCTGTTGAAGGCGCCCCGGCCGGCGATGACGCCACCGAGCGGCTGGGCCGCGGCCCACAGGGTGTCCCACAGCTTCAGGCCCTGGTCGGCGGTGGTGTACAGCTCCCAGCCGAGTTCGCCGACGTAGCTCAGGCGCATGGCGGTGACGGGCACCGCGCCGATGTAGGCGTGCTTGGCGCGGAAGTACTTCAGACCCTCGTTGGAGAAATCCTCCTCGGTAAGGGGCTGCAGCACCTCGCGGGCGAGCGGTCCCCACAGGCCGATGCAGCAGGTGCCGGCGGTGATGTCACGGACCTGGACGGTGCCGTCGGCGGGCAGGTGACGCGAGAACCAGTCGAGGTCGAGGTTGCCGTTGGCGCCGACCTGGAAGCGGTCGCGGGCCAGGCGGGCGACGGTGACGTCGCTGCGGATGCCGCCGTCGTGGTCGAGCAGCAGGGTGTACGTCACCGAGCCGACGGACTTGTCGATCTTGCCGGTGCACAGCCGCTCCAGGAAGGCGGCCGCGCCGGGGCCGGTGACCTCCAGGCGCTTGAGGGCCGTCATGTCGTACAGCGCGACGGTCTCGCGGGTGGCCTGGGCCTCGGCGCCGACGATCGGGGACCAGTAGCGGGCGGCCCAGTCGTTGGGCGTGGGGATGTTCCGGCCCTCCACGAGGGGCGCGTTGGCCTCGTACCACTGGGGCCGCTCCCAGCCGTTGGCCTCCAGGAAGAACGCGCCGTGCGCCTGCTGGCGGGCGTAGAAGGGGCTGGTGCGGATCGGGCGCGGGTCACCGGACGGCTGGAGGGGGTGGAGGATGTCGTAGACCTCGACGAAGTTCTGGCAGTCGCGCGCCAGGACGTACTCCGGGGACAGCTGGTGCGGCTCGAAGCGGTTGACGTCGCACTCGTGCAGGTCGAAGGAGGAGCAGTAGCCGTCGACCAGCCACTCGGCGACGGCCCGGCCGACGCCCGCGGAGTGGGTGACCCACACGGCCTCCGCCACCCAGAAGCCCTTGACCTGCCCGGACTCGCCGAGCAACGGGTAACCGTCGGTGGTGAAGGAGAACAGGCCGTTGATGCCCTCCTCGACCTTGGCCTCCTGCGTCGCCGGGAGCAGGGACTGGGTCTCGGTCCAGGCGGGCTCGAAGTCCTCCTCGGTGAACTTCAGCACCGAGGGCATCTCCTCGGCCTCGTCCACGGAGAGGATGTCGTCGGCGGAGACCGGCATGGGCCGGTGGCCGTAGTAGCCGATGCCGATGCCGTCGTAGCGGTCGCGGTAGTAGAGGTCGGCGTCCTGGTGGCGCAGGATCGGGCGGACGGCCTCCTCGGTCTGGCCGGCGAGGGCGGGCACCGGGCCGGTCCAGGCGAGCTGGTGGGCGAGCGGCGTCAGCGGCAGGTTCATGCCGACCATGCGGGCGATCTTGGGACCCCAGATGCCGGCGCAGCACACGACGATGTCGGCGTCGATCTCGCCGTGGTCGGTCACGACGCCGGTGACGCGGCCCTCGCTCTGCCGGATGTCGAGCACTTCGTGCCGGGCCAGGAAGCGCACGCCGCGTTCCGTGGCCCGGCGGATCTGCGCCTCGACGGCGAGGACGGCCTTGGCGAGGCCGTCCGTCGGGACGAACAGGCCGCCGAGGACCTTGTCGCGGTCGACCAGCGGGTGCCGCTCCACGCACTCGTCGGCGTTCAGCAGCCGGGAGTCGATGCCCCAGGAGGCGAGCCAGCCGTGCCGGCGCTGGATCTCCGCCAGCCGCTCGGGGCTCGTGGCCACCTCCAGGCCGCCGACCTGCAGGAAGCAGGGCTTGCCGTCGACCTCGAGGGAGGAGAACTTCTCGACGGTGTAGCGCGCCAGTTCCGTCATCGTCTTCGAGGCGTTCGTCTGGAAGACCAGGCCCGGGGCGTGCGAGCTGGAGCCGCCGGTGGCCGGGAGGGGGCCCTGGTCGACTACGGTCACCTCGGTCCAGCCGCGGGCGGAGATCTCATCCGCCAGGGCCGCGCCCACGACACCTGCTCCGATGATCACCACTCGGGGTCCCGCCATCGCCCAACCTCCGAACTCAAGACCGCTTCAGTTGCTTTCTGCGCAACTCGATTCAGGTTGCGCAACTCAATGTGCCCGTCGCCGGGATGGGTGTCAAGGGGTGCGTGACGTCGGAGAACGGGCCGTACGACAGGCCGGAAAACGGCGATGCCCGGCGGGCGGCGCGCATGTGTGCGCACCGCCCCCGGGCACCGTGAACCGGCCTTCGCGGCCAGGCGAGTTACCTCAGCCAGGCCTCCACCTTGTCGCGGTTGGCCTCCACCCATTTCTTCGCCGCCGCCTCGTCCGACATCTTGTCGACGGCGATGTACTTGGCGACGAGGTTCTGGTCCTCGTTGGTCCAGTGGAAGTTCTTCACCAGCTGGTAGGCCGGACTGCCCGACTGGGCGAACCGGGTACTGACGATCTTGTCCAGGCCGTAGACGGGATAGTCGCAGGCGATCTTGGCCGCATCCGCGTCACAACCGGCCTTGTACGCCGGCAGCTTGACCTTGACCAGCGGCACCTCGGTCATGAACCACTGCGGCTCGTAGAAGTAGCCGATGAGCCACTGCTTGTTCTTCTCGGCGTTGCGGTACGCCTGGATCAGCGCGGTCTCGCTGCCGGCGTACACCACCTTGTAGTTCAGCTTCAGGTTGGTCACCAGGGCCGCGTCGTTGGTGACGTAGGACGGGTCGCCGTCGAGCAGCTGGCCCTTGCCGCCGGACTCCGAGGTGCGGAAGTTCGCGGCGTACTTGTTGAGGTTCCGCCAGTCGGTGATGTCCGGATGGGCCTTGGCCAGCCACGGCGGCACCCACCAGCCGATGACGCCCTTGTTGCCGGTCAGCCCCGCGGAGACGGCGGTCTTCTGGTCGGTGATGTACTTCTTCTTCAGGTCGTCGTGACCCCAGTTCTCCAGGACGGCGTCGACCTCACCGGTGCCGAAGCCCTGCCAGGCGATCTCCTCCTTCAGGTCCTTCTTGTTGACCTTGCAGCCGAGGTCGTGCTGCGCCACGTACGCGACGACCGCCGCGTCGGCCTGATAGCCCACCCACGGGTTGACGGCCAGGTTGAACGTGCCGCACGTGCCGTCCGCGTTCTTCGCGGCGGACGCGGTGTCGCCGACCTTCGCCCCCACGCACCCGGTGAGGGTCAGCCCCAGGACGGTCAGGCCGGCCGCGCCGGCTCGCCAGTGTCGTGCCATGTGTGGTGCTCCTTATGCCCGGGTGCGTCGCGCCGCAGCCTGAGTGATCCGGTCGAACATGACTCCCAGCAGGACGATGGCGAGACCTGCCGCCAGCCCCTTGCCGTACAGCTGCCCCTGCGAGAACCCGGCCACCACGTCGTAGCCGAGGGCGCCGGCGCCCACCAGGCCGCCCACCACGACCATCGACAGCACGTAGATCAGCCCCTGGTTGGTCGCCAGCGTCAGCGCGCTGCGGGCCACGGGCAACTGCACCTTGGTGATGATCTGCCAGGTGTTGCAGCCGGCCGAGGTGGCCGCCTCCACGGTGGCCTCGGGCACGTTGCGCACCCCGTCCGCGATGATCTTGATGGCGACGGGCGCCGCGTAGACCACGGCCGCCACGATCGCGGTGAACCGGGTGGCGCCGAACAGCGCCAGGAACGGCACCAGATAGACGAACGGCGGCATGACCTGCGCGGCGTCCAGCGTGGGCCGCACCACCCGGTCGACCAGCGCGCTGCGTCCCATCCACACGCCGAACACCGCGCCGAGCAGCATCACCAGCACCGTGGCCACCGCCGTGGAGGCCAGCGTGGTCATGCCGTCCGACCACAGGCCCGTGCCGACGAGCAACCCGACGCACACCGCGGCCGTCACCGCGGCGCGCCAGCCGCCGAGGACCGCGCCGAGCGCGACCAGGACGAGGCCGACGAGCCACCACGGGGAGTCGGTCAGCAGCGTCTGGAAGGGGTTGAGCAGGCCGTTGGTGATGACGTCCCGCACCGCGTTGGTCAGGCCCGACAGGTGGTCCTGGAGCCAGGTGGTGGCGGTGTCGGCCCAGCTCGCGATGTGCGTGCCCACGGTGCCGTCGCCGGGGAACTCGGCTGCGTAGACATAGGTGTGGGAGACGTAGACCAGGAACGCGGTGCCGATGCCGCCCGCCATGAGGAGCGGCCGGCGCCAGCGGGCCAGGGCGCCGCCGGTGCGCCGCGCGGTGTCGGCGCGGCCGGCCGCCGCGGTGGTGACCCGGTCGAGCACGATGGCCATGACGACGATGGCGAGGCCCGCGTTGAAGGCGGTGCCCACATCAAGCGACTGCAGGGCCTGTACGACGGTCTTGCCGAGGCCGGGCGCGTCGATCAGCGCGGCGATGGTGACCATGGCGAGGGCGGCCATGATGGTCTGGTTGACGCCCATGACGACGGTGCGCTTGGACATCGGCAGCAGCACCTTGAGCAGTTGCTGCCGCCGGGTGGTGCCGAGCGAGTCGGCGGCCTCGACCGTGGTCTCGGGCACGGAGCGGATGGCGTGCGCGGTGATGCGGATGGCGGGCGGGGCCGCGTAGATCACGGTGGTGATCACCGCGGAGGCGCCGCCGATGAGGAAGACCAGGGTGAGCGGGGCCAGGTAGACGAAGGTCGGCATCGTCTGCATGAAGTCCAGGAACGGCGTCATGATCTTGTTGAACCGGTCGGAGAGACCGGCCCACACGCCGAGCGGGATGCCGATGAGCAGGGCCACGAGCACCGCCGACAGGGTCAGCGCGAGGGTGTCCATGGACTCCTGCCACAGGCCCTGCAGCCCGAAGAAGGTGAACCCGGCGACGGCCAGCAGGGCGACCCGCCAGTTGCCCACCGCCCAGGACAGGTAGCCCGCGATGCCGACCACGCCGAGCCAGCCGATCTGCGGGACCGGGCGGCCCGCGGTGGGCTGGGAGATCAGCGACTGGACGAAGGTGACCAGGTTGTCGATGGCCAGGCGGATCTCGTTGAAGAAGTACAGGAAGAGCGGGTTGGAGTTGCGGTTGGCCCCGACGGTGTCGTTGACGTCGTTGAGCCAGCGGTGCAGCGAGGTGAGGTCCGCCGCGGCCAGGGTGAGGGTCTGTCGGCCGCGCAGCACGGCGAAGAGCACCAGCCAGGCGACCACGATCGCCCCCACCGCCATCGGGCGGGTGACCTTCCGGCGCCAGGCCGTGACCGGCGCGCTCGTGTCGGCGACGGCGGCCATCAGGCACCGCCCTCCTGCCCGGCGACCACGGCGAGGATCTCCTCGTCGCCGACGATGCCGAGCAGCTTGCCGTTCTCGACGACCTTGACCGGCTTCTCGGCGGCGAGCACCGCGCGGGTCGCCTCGC
The DNA here is from genome assembly GCF_043082085.1 of Streptomyces sp. NPDC014801. NCBI lineage: Bacteria > Bacillati > Actinomycetota > Actinomycetes > Kitasatosporales > Streptomycetaceae > Streptomyces > Streptomyces sp. NPDC014801. Next base: position 69,080 of record NZ_JBIBXG010000019.1, read on the forward strand.
GCACCACGACGTCCGGGCCGAGTTCGGGGCCGTCGAGGGGGTCGTCGTCCTGCACGGGGCGCATGATCCAGCGCAGTGTGAGCACGTCGCCGCGGGGCACGTCCTGGACGAAGTCGCGTACGTAGTCGTCGGCGGGGGCGCCGACGAGTTCGTCGCCGGTGCCGCACTGGACCATCTTGCCGTCCCGCATGATCAGGATGCGGTCGCCGAGCTTGAGCGCCTCGGACAGGTCGTGGGTGATGAACACCATCGTCTTGCCGACCTCGTGGTGCAGCCGGATGACCTCGTTCTGCATGTCGCGGCGGATCAGCGGGTCGAGCGCGGAGAACGGCTCGTCGAAGAAGAGGACCTCCGGGTCGCCGGCCAGGGCGCGGGCGAGGCCCACGCGCTGCTGCATACCGCCGGAGAGCTGGTCGGGGTAGGAGTTCTCGTAGCCGGCGAGGCCGACGAGTTCGACGACCTCACGGGCGCGCCGCATGCGCTCGCCGCGGCCCATGCCGCGGATCTCCAGGCCGAAGGCCACGTTCTCCACGACCTTGCGGTGCGGCAGCAGGCCGAAGTGCTGGAAGACCATGGAGAACTTGCGGCGCCGCAGTTCGCGCAGCCGCTTGGCGTCGGCGCCGCGGATGTCCTCGCCCTCGAAGACCACCTCGCCGGAGGTGGGTTCGATCAGCCGGGTCAGACATCGCACCAGGGTGGACTTGCCCGAGCCGGACAGGCCCATGACGACGAAGACCTCACCGGGCGAGACCTCGAAGTCGACGTCGCGCACGGCGGCGGTGCACCCGGTGCGGTCCATGAGTTCCCGGCGGGTCAGCCCGCACAGTTCCTCGGACTGCGGCACCTGCTCGGCCTTGGGCCCGAACACCTTCCACAGCCGGCGCACGGAGATGACCGGGGTGCGGTCCTCGGGGTTCTGGGACGTGCGGCGCCACTGCGGCACCTCGGTCTGTGCTGTGGTCACGTTCGACCTCTTTTCGGCGTTCAGCCGCTGAACCAGTGCTGCGGCCGGGGTTGGATGTTCTGCCAGACGTGCTTGGGCTCTCGGTACTCGGCGAGGCCGGTCGGACCCAGCTCTCGGCCCACGCCGGAGTGGCCGAAGCCACCCCATTCGGCTTGCGGTACATAGGGGTGGTAGTCGTTGATCCACACGGTGCCGTGGCGCAGCCGGCGCGCGACGCGCTGGCCCTTGCCGGCGTCCTGCGTCCAGACGGCTCCCGCGAGTCCGTACTCCGTGTCGTTGGCGATACGGACCGCGTCGTCCTCGTCGTGGAAGCGCTCGACGGTGAGCACGGGGCCGAAGGACTCCTCGTGGACCACGCGCATGTCCTGTGTGCATTCGTCGAGGACGGTGGGCAGGTAGTAGAAGCCCTGCCGCAGTGCGGGGTCGTCGGGGCGGGCCCCGCCGCAGCGCAGGACGGCACCCTCGGCGAGGCCGGCGGCGACGTACGCCTCGACCTTCTCGCGGTGCTGTGCGGAGATCAGCGCGCCGGTCTCCGCCTCCGGGTCGAAGGGGCCGCCGAGGCGGATGCGCCGGGCGCGGCGGACGACCTCGTCGACGAAGGCGTCGTGGATCGTGTCCTCGACGACGAGGCGGGCGCCGGCCGAGCAGACCTGCCCGGAGTGCAGGAAGACGGCGGTGAGCGCGAAGTCCACGGCCGCCTCGAAGTCGGCGTCGGCGAAGACGACGTTGGGGTTCTTGCCGCCGAGCTCCAGCGCGACCTTCTTCACCGTCGCGGCGGCGGTGGCCATGATGTGCCGGCCGGTGTCCAGGCCGCCGGTGAAGGAGACCATGTCGACGTCCCGGTGCTCGGCGAGCGGGGCGCCCGCCTCCGCTCCGGCGCCGAGGACGAGGTTGGCGGCGCCGGCCGGCAGTCCCGCCTCGTGAAGCGCCTTCATCAGCAGCACGGAGGTGGAGGGGGTGAGCTCGCTGGGCTTGAGGACGATCGTGTTGCCGGCCAGCAGGGCCGGGGCGACCTTCCACGAGGCCTGCAGCAAAGGGTAGTTCCAGGGGGTGATCAGTCCGCAGACGCCGACGGGTTCGTAGGTGACCCGGCTGATGGCGTCGTCGCGGCCGGTGTCGACGACCCGCCCCGCGTCGGTGCCGGCGATGCCGCCGTAGTAGCGGAAGCAGGAGACGACGTCGGCGATGTCGTACTCGCTCTCCACCAGGCGCTTGCCGGTGTCGAGGGACTCGGCGCGGGCGAACTCCTTCGCGTCGCGCTCCAGGATGTCGGCGGTGCGCAGCAGCAGGGCGCCGCGCTCGCGTTCGGGGGTGTGGGGCCAGGGGCCGGCGTCGAAGGCGTGCCGTGCCGCCGCGATCGCCGCCTCGGTGTCGGGGCGGGTGGCCTCCGAGACCGTCGCGACGAGCGTGCCGTCCGCCGGGCAGCGGATCTCCCGCCGGCCGCCGGCCACGGGGGCCCGCCATTCTCCGTCCACATACAGATCCGCCATGCGCCGACCCTTCAGGATTTCGTTGCGCATTGTGCATTCGATTGCTTGTGGTGGAACACCCTGACCGAACCTGCGGACACCCGTCAAGAGGTCTGCGGATGCCGGTTTGCCGGGCGGACAAGGGGTCCCCGACCGCGCGTCACACACAGGGGGCGCCCGTGTGTCGCGCCGGTGACGTGCTTCAGCCGAGGCGGTCGAGCAGGGCGCGGCGCCACCGCTCGGTCTCCGCGATCTGGTTGAAGGTGAACAGGTGCAGGCCCGCCACCCCCGCCGACGGCGCGGTGAGGGCCGGCGCGGCGCGGGAGAGGAGCTTGTGCGGCGTGTACCCGCCGGGTGCGGCGAACCGTACGAACCACGCGGCGTGCCGGGTGAGGAAGCGCGTCGACTCCCCCACCCCGATCTTCGTCGCCATGGCGAGCAGCTTGGCCCGCTGCACCGGCCCGGCGACGCCGACGTACACCGGCAGGGTGACCTCGCGGCGCCGTATACGGGCGATCCAGTCGCCGAGCACGCGGGGATCGAAGCAGAGGTTGCTGACGATGTACGTGGCGTGCGCCCGCTTGTCCCACATCGCCTGGACGGTGATGTCGTCGGGGAGGAGCGGATGGCTCTCCGGGTAGCCGGTGATGCCCGTCCGCGCGAAGGGCGCGCCCAGTTCGCTCAGCCGGCGCAGCACCGGCAGGGCGCCCTGGTAGGGCCCGGCCGGCGGGTCGGCGTCGCCCGCGGGCACGAAGACGTCGTCGACGCCGGCGGCGCGCAGCCGCTCGGCCACGTCCTTCAGGTGCGTGTCGTCCCGCAGCAGCCGGGCGGGCACGTGCGGGACGACCCGGAAGCCGTGGGCGGCGAGGCGCTCGGTGAGCGCGAGCGTCGGTTCCAGTCCCTTGACCGGCGACGCCGTGACCGTGACCACGACGTCGCGCGGGACATGGGCGAGGACCTTCTCCTCGGTCGTCCTGGCCGGCAGCACCTCGTAGCGCACCCGGCCGAGCAACGACCGCAGGGCCTCGGCGGACACGGTTACCCGGCCTGCTTCTGGGCGTCGCGGTGGCGGTAGTAGGCGGCCTTGGAGGGCTCCAGCGGCTCCTTGCCGAGGATGAGGTCGGCGGCCTTCTCGGCGACCATCATCACGGGGGCGTAGATGTTGCCGTTGGTGACGTAGGGCATCACCGACGCGTCGACCACGCGCAGGCCCTCCATCCCGTGCACCTTCATGCTGAGCGGGTCGACGACCGACAGGTCGTCGGTGCCCATCTTGCAGGTGCACGAGGGGTGCAGGGCGGTCTCGCCCTCCTTGGCCACCCAGGCGAGGATCTCCTCGTCGGTCTCGACGGACGGGCCGGGCGAGATCTCGCCGCCGTTGTAGGGGGCGAGCGCGGGCTGGCCCAGGATCTGCCGGGCGACGCGGATGGCCTCGACCCACTCGCGGCGGTCCTGCTCGGTGGAGAGGTAGTTGAAGCGCAGCGCGGGGTGCACGCGCGGGTCCCGGCTCTTGATCTTCACCGAGCCGACGGCGTCGGAGTACATGGGGCCCACGTGCACCTGGTAGCCGTGGCCGCCGGCCGGCGAGGAGCCGTCGTAGCGGACCGCGACGGGCAGGAAGTGGAACATCAGGTTGGGGTACTCGACGTCGTCGTTGCTGCGCGCGAACCCGCCGGCCTCGAAGTGGTTGGTGGCGGCCGGCCCCTTGCGCATCAGCCACTGCAGTCCGATGAAGGGGGCGCGCCACTTCGCCATGTACGGCTGCATCGACACCGGCTGCTTGCACGCGTACTGGACGTAGACCTCCAGGTGGTCCTGGAGGTTCTCGCCGACGCCCGGCAGGTCGTGGACGACGTCGATGCCGAGCGCGGACAGCTCGGCGGCGTTGCCGACGCCGGAGAGCTGCAGCAGCTGCGGGGAGTTGATCGCGCCGCCGCACAGGATGACCTCGCCGGCCCGGACCTGCTGCGGCGCGCCGCGCCCGCGCCGGTACTCCACGCCGACGGCGCGCTTGCCCTCGAACAGGACACGGGTGACGAAGGCGCGCGTGGTCACGGTGAGGTTGGGCCGCTTCATGACGGGCTTGAGGTACGCCTTGGAGGCCGACAGCCGGCGCCCGCGGTGGACGTTGCGGTCGAACTTGGCGAAGCCCTCCTGCCGGTAGCCGTTGACGTCGTCGGTGGGGGCGTAGCCGGCTTCCTCGGTGGCCTTGAGGAAGGCGCCGAACAGCGGGTTGGCGGCCGGGCCGCGCTCCAGGACGAGGGGGCCGTCGTGGCCGCGGAACTCGTCGTCCGGGTCGGCCGCCAGACAGTTCTCCATCCGCTTGAAGTACGGCAGGCAGTGGGCGTAGTCCCAGGTCTCCATGCCGGGGTCGGAGGCCCAGCGCTCGTAGTCCATGGGGTTGCCGCGCTGGAAGATCATGCCGTTGATGCTGCTGGAGCCGCCGAGCACCTTGCCGCGGGCGTGGTAGATGCGGCGGCCGCCCATGTGCGGCTCGGGCTCCGACTCGTACTTCCAGTCGTAGAAGCGGCTGCCGATCGGGTAGGTCAGCGCCGCCGGCATGTGGATGAAGACGTCCCAGGGGTAGTCGGACCGGCCCGCCTCCAGGACGAGGACGCGGTTCGCGGGGTCCGCGGAGAGCCGGTTGGCCAGTGCGCTGCCGGCTGATCCACCGCCGACGATGACGAAGTCGTAGTGAAGGGGAGCCATGGTGCCTCGTCTCACTCGGTCGCGCCGTTCGGTACGCGACGGATGCTAGTACGGGTATCGCTATGCGCACCAGGTTGCGAACAACGCAACTTGCAAGGTCTTTGGTGTCGGTCACAGTTCCTTGCGGGCGTGTTGTTTACCGCGCGTATAGTTCCGCTATGAGCAACTACAGTCCGGATACCGAAACAAACGGATCGCCGTCCGGCGGTGTGCAGTCCGTCGACCGCGCCATCAGCGTCCTGGAGATCCTGGCCCAGCGGGGCGAGGCGGGCGTCAGCGAGGTGGCCGGCGAGCTGGATGTGCACAAGTCGACCGCGTTCCGCCTGCTCGGCGCCCTGGAGGCGCGGGGCCTGGTGGAGCAGGCGGGCGAGCGCGGCAAGTACCGGCTCGGCTTCGGCATCGTGCGCCTGGCGGGCGCGGTCACGGGACGCATCGACATCACCCAGCAGGGCCGGCCGGTGTGCGAGCGCCTGGCCGAGGAGATCGGCGAGACGGTCAACATCGCCGTCATGCAGGAGCACTACGCGATCAACCTCTACCAGGTGCGCGGCACGGCCGCCGTCACCGCCCACAACTGGGTCGGCCAGCTCACCCCGCTGCACGCCACCTCCAGCGGCAAGATCATGCTGGCGCACCTGCCCGCCAAGGAGCGGGCCGCGCTGCTGACGGAGTCCGGGCTGAAGAAGGTCACCCCGCACACCATCTCCTCCAAGACCCGCCTGGAGAAGAACCTCGCCCAGGCCCGGGAGCGCGGATACGCCTGGACCCTGGAGGAGCTGGAGATCGGGCTGCACGCGATGGCCGCCCCGATCCGCGACCGGGAGGGCCGGGTCATCGCCTCGATCAGCGCCTCCGGGCCCTCCTACCGCTTCACCGAGGACCGTATGCACGAGCTGGCTCCGGTGCTGGTCAAGGGTGCGGAGGAGATCAGCCACCGGATGGGCTACCTGGGCTGAGCGCCCGGCCCGCCGGCCGCGCACCCTCCCGGGCCGCCCGTTCGCCGGTCCGGCCACCGCACGCCCTCCCGGGCCCCGGTCCGGGGCACGACCGCCGCACGGCCCGCGTACGCCCCCCGCGCGGGCCACGGGCGGTCCCCGCCGGCCGGCCGCCTCGGCGGGCCCTGGTTCACTGCGGCTGCCGCGTGCCGAGCCGCTCGTGCACCCACTCGTGGAAGGCGCCGATGTGGTGCTCGCTGGGCACCAGCACGCCGCCCTTGGCGTACAGCCGCGAGCTCATGCCGGGCTGGGTGCGCTCGCAGGCGTCGAAGTCCTGGCGGTTGACCCGGTCGAACAGCTCCACCGAGCGGCTGACGTCCTTGCCGCTCTCCACCACGCCGGGCAGGTAGAGCCAGTCGCACTCGACGATCGTGCGGTCCACGGCGACCGGGTACATCCGGTGGAAGATCACGTGGTCGGGGACGAGGTTGATGAAGACCTGCGGCTTGACGGTGATCGCGTAGTAGCGCCGGTCCTGGTCCTCCGACACGCCCGGGATCCGGTCCAGCCCCTCGGAGCCGTCGACGGTGAAGCCCTTGACCTCCTCGCCGAACTCCGCGCCGTGCCCCACGTAGTACTGAGCCGCGTAGCCGTCGGCGAACTCCGGGAGCACCTCGGTCAGTTCGGGGTGGATGGTGGCGCAGTGGTAGCACTCCATGAAGTTCTCGATGATGAGCTTCCAGTTCGCCTTCACGTCGTAGACGATCCGCTTGCCCACCGCGAGATGGTCGATGTCGTAGGCCTCGATCGCCTGCACGTCGCCGAGGCGCTCGACGACGGCGCCGATCACGTCCTCCTCGAAGGACGGCGGGTTCTCCGCCAGGCACACCCACACATAGCCGAGCCACTCCCGCACGTGCACGCCGACCAGGCCGTACTCCGTGCGGCCGACGTCGGGCATCTTGGTGAGGTTGGGCGCCGCGACGAGCTTGCCGTCAAGGTCGTAGGTCCAGGCGTGGTAGGGGCACTGGAAGGCGCGCTTGACCTCGCCGGTCTCCTCGGTGCACAGCTTGGCGCCGCGGTGCCGGCACACGTTGAAGTAGGCGCGGATCGAGTGGTCGCGGGCGCGGGTGACGAGGATGGACTCGCGGCCCACGTCGACCGTGCGGAAGGCTCCGGGCTTTTGCAGGTCGGAGGCGCGCGCGACGCAGAACCACATCGCCTCGAAGATGCGCTCCTGCTCCAGGGCGAAGAGCTCCGGGTCCGTGTACGAGGAGCCGGGGAGGGTGGCGATCAGGCTGTCCGGCAGGCTGGTCGAGGTCACGGTGCACTCCTCGGGAGAACGTCGTGGGTCGGTGGGTCACGCGCCGGGAAGAGCGACTTCCGACGGCGTCGGACGAGAAGCGTGGTGCGGGGACGAGCTGCGCTGGCGTTGTGTATTAAGAAACGCTGCGTGTGATGTGCAACGCAGCATCGGCGGTCGCGCGAGGGCTGTCAAGAGGTCGCGGCGAGCTGCTTGCGCCAGCGGGTGAACAGCCGCGGCTGGTTCATCCCGAGCGCCGCGACCGGCATGCCGGCCCGGCGGTAGACGGCCAGGAAGCTGCGCTCCCGCGGGGAGCCCTCCTCGACCGTGACGGTGTCCGCGCCGGCCGCGTGGCCGACGAACTGGATCTTCACGCCGTACTGGTCGGACCAGAAGTACGGCGGCCGGGGCAGGCCCGGCTCGCGCGCGCCGTACGCCAGCAGGGTGGCCACGGCGGCGTCGGGCCGCTCCAGCGCTCCCGTCCAGTGCTCGACCCGGCGGTGGGTCCCGCTGCGCGGGTCGTACCAGTTGGCGCAGTCGCCTACGGCGACCACCCCGGCGAGCGTCGTGCGGCCGTCGGCGCCGCAGGTGACGCCGTTGCCGAGGGCGACGCCGGAGCCCTCGAGCCAGTCGACGCAGGGGGTGGCCCCGATGCCGACGACCACGATGTCGGCGGGGACGGTGCGCCCGTCCTCCAGCAGGACGGCCTCGACCCGGCGCTCGCCGCTCAGGCCCTTGACGCCGACCCCGCACAGCAGCCGTACGCCGTGGTCGGCGTGGAGGGCGGAGACGACCGCGCCCATGTCCGCGCCGAGCGGGCCGGCCAGCGGGGTGGGCGCCGCCTCGACGACGGTGACGTCGAGGCCGAGGGCGTACGCCGTGGAGGCGACCTCGGCGCCGACGAATCCGCCGCCGATCACCACCAGCCGTCCGCCGAGGGCGAGTTCGTCGCGCAGGGCGCGGGCGTCGTCCAGGGTGCGCAGCGTGTGGACGCCGGCGAGGCCGTCCGTGCCGGGCAGGGTGCGGGCGGCGGCGCCGGTGGCGAGGACGACGCCGTCGGCGCGGACCGTGCGTCCGTCGGCGAGCCGGATCGCCCGCTCGGTGCGGTCCAGGGCGGTGGCGCGGGTGCCGAGCACCCACTCGGCGTGGAGCTCCTCGTCGTCCCGCTCCAGGGCGAGGTCCGCCTCGCCGAGGGTTCCGGCCAGGAACTCCTTGGACAACGGGGGCCGGTCGTAGGGGCGGTGGGGCTCGTCTCCGATGACGACCAGCCGGCCGTCGTACCCCCGCTTCCGCAGCGAGCGCGCGGCCGACAGACCGGCCAGGGAGGCGCCCACCACGGCGACCGTCCTCACGCGGGGCCTCCGGCCAGGCGGGCGGCGACGCACGGCGGCAGGTTGGGCGCGTCGGTGGACAGCCGGACGAAGATCATGCCGTCCTCGACGACGACCTCGTGGGTGCGGACCGGGAGCTTGGCCGGCGGGGCGTCCACGGCTCCGGTCCTGAGGTCGAACTTCGAGGCGTGCAGCGGGCATTCGACCTCGCAGCCCTCCAGCCAGCCGTCGGCGAGCGAGGCGTCCTGGTGGGTGCAGGTGTCGTCGATGGCGTAGAGCTCGCCGTCGTCGGTGTGGAACACCGAGACCGGCGGGTCGATGTCGAGCCGGTGGGCCTCGCCTCGCGGCAGATCCGCGAGACGGCACGCGGGAATCATCATGACACCTCGGTGCGTATAGCGAAACGGATTGCGATTAGCGCAACGTCAGTCTGCGGGCCGCCGAGAAGCGTTGTCAAGGCATTCACCGTCCCGGTTGCGCGGGGTCGCCCGGCGTTCTCCGGGCATGCCGAAGCGCCCGCGAAGCCGCAGGTCAGATGGGGTGGGGAGAAGAAGACGGGCGCGCCGGCGGGGCGCCTCGCGCGGTGCGGCGACGGCCCTGCCGCCGGAAGCCGGGGCAGGGCCGCTGGGACGCCGTGGGGCGGCTCAGAAGCCGCGGTCGATCCACTCCTGCAGATGCGGCGCCTCGGCGCCGATCGTGGTGGTGTCGCCGTGCCCGGTGTGCACGACGGTCTCGCCCGGCAGGGCGAGCAGACGCTCACGGAGGGAGTCGATGATGGTCGGGAAGTCGCTGTACGACCGCCCCGTCGCGCCCGGACCGCCCGCGAACAGGGTGTCGCCGCTGAACAGCGCGGTGAGACCGGGGGCGTACAGACAGACCGCTCCGGGGGCGTGCCCCGGGGTGTGCAGCACGGTCAGCTCGGTGCCCGCGACCGTGATCCGCTGCCCGTCGGCGAGTTCACCGTCCGGCTTGCGGTCCGGGTGGGTCTGCTGCCACAGCGGCAGGTCGTCCGGGTGCAGCAGGATCGGGGCGCCGGTGCGGTCGGCGAGCGCGGGCGCGGCGTCGATGTGGTCGTTGTGCGCGTGGGTGCACACGATCGCGCGCAGCGTCCGCCCGCCGAGGGCCCGTGCGATGGCGTCGGCGTCGTGGGCGGCGTCGATCACGACGGCCTCCTCGTCGTCGCCGACGATCCACACGTTGTTGTCGACGTCCCAGGTGCCGCCGTCCAGGGAGAACGTCCCCGAGGTGACGAGGCGCTCGATGCGGGCGCCGGCCATCAGAAGACCACCACCGAGCGCAGGACGTCACCGTGGTGCATGCGCTCGAAGGCCTTCTCGACCTCGTCCAGCGCGATGGTCTCGGTGACGAAGGCGTCCAGGTCGAGCCGGCCCTGGAGGTAGAGGTCGACGAGCATCGGGAAGTCGCGCGAGGGCAGGCAGTCGCCGTACCAGGAGGACTTCAGCGCGCCGCCGCGGCCGAAGACGTCCAGCAGTGGCAGCTCCAGCTTCATCTCCGGCGTCGGGACGCCGACCAGCACCACGGTCCCGGCCAGGTCGCGGGCGTAGAAGGCCTGCTGGTACGTCTCGGGGCGGCCGACCGCCTCGATCACGACGTCGGCGCCGAAGCCGCCGGTCAGCTCGCGTACGGCCTCGACCGCGTCGGCCGACTTGGAGTTGACCGTGTGGGTCGCGCCCAGCTTCTCGGCAGTGGCCAGCTTGCGGTCGTCGATGTCCACGGCGATGACCTTGGAGGCGCCCGCCAGCTTCGACCCGACGATCGCCGCGTCGCCGACGCCGCCGCAGCCGATCACGGCGACGGTGTCACCGCGGCCGACGTTGCCGGTGTTGATGGCGGCACCGATGCCCGCCATCACCCCGCAGCCGAGCAGGCCCACGGCGGCCGCCGACGCGGCCGGGTCGACCTTGGTGCACTGACCGGCCGCGACCAGCGTCTTCTCGGCGAAGGCACCGATGCCGAGGGCCGGCGAGAGCTCGGTGCCGTCGGTCAGGGTCATCTTCTGCTTGGCGTTGTGCGTGTTGAAGCAGTACCAGGGGCGGCCGCGCAGACACGCACGGCACTGGCCGCACACCGCGCGCCAGTTCAGGACGACGAAGTCCCCGACGGCCACGTCGGTGACGCCCTCCCCCACGGCCTCGACGGTGCCCGCCGCCTCGTGTCCGAGCAGGAAGGGGAAGTCGTCGCTGATGCCGCCCTCGCGATAGTGCAGGTCGGTGTGGCAGACGCCGCAAGCCTCGATCTTGACCAGGGCCTCGCCCGGGCCGGGATCGGGCACGACGATCGTTTCCAGACTGACGGGGGCACCCTTGCTGCGCGCGACGACAGCACGGACCTGCTGAGCCATGACCACTCCTCGGCTGACAGAGGATCGAGAACGTTGCCTATTGCGGTACGCATCTCGTATTTCGCAACACAGCATCGCGGAGAGGGGGGCGGGGGTCAAGAAGCCGGAGGACGGCGAGCTGCCCGAAACGGCCGCGGCGGAGCCAAGCCCCCTACAGCGAGTGAACCCAGGGCCTAAGCTCAGGCGTTCGATCACTTCTGAGGAGCTGTCACTTGATCAAGCTTGGCACGGTCACGCCCCCGCTGCTCTCGGGCGCCACCCTCGCCTCCGCCGCCAGCGTCGCCCAGGCGGTCTTCTGGGAGTCCGTCGACCAGTACTGGTACGTGTGCCAGCCGGACGACACGGCACAGGACATGGACCGCCTCACCGTCTCCCGGCTCACGGCCGACGGCGCCCTGGTCGACAAGATGGTCGTCGGCCGGGCCGGGCACGGGGCGAACCTGGGCGTCGAACGCGACGCCACCGGCGTCTGGCTGTGGCTGGACGGCATGCCGAGCGGCGGCTGGGCCACGGCCCTGGCCCGCGTCCCGTACGTGCCGAACGGCACCGCCGACGCCTCCGACCCGTCGGTGGTGCGCACCCCGCGCACGGGCGTGTACCGGGTCTCGGCGACCGTCGACCCGACCCGGCGGCAGCTGATCTTCCGCTGGCAGTCCAACGACGCCGCCTCGCCCGAGGCGACCGGCGGCATCGACCGCTACGACCTCGCCGCCGCGGCCGGCGGCCGGTTCACGCCGCTGCAGACCCTCGCCTACGGCGCCTCCGGCAAGACCCTGCAGGGCTACACCAGCCTGGGCGACCACGTGTACCACCTCTACGGCGACCAGGGGCAGGACAACGTCACGGCGACCTGCACGGACTGGGCCTCCGGCAGCCTGCTGCAGTCGCAGCACATCACCGCCTTCCCCGGCCTGCCCTACCGCGAGCCCGAGGGCATCTGCGTCTACGAGAACAGCCCCGGCGACCCGGCCGCCACCCTCGCCTTCGGCATCGCGGCGCGGACCGACGCCGGGGTGCGCCATCTCAACATGGCGCGCTTCCCGCACCCCGGCACCGACCCGTGGGTGCCCGTCCCCTACAACACCGCGCTGTACAAGCCGAACAGCGACAACTACGTCCCGCAGTACCGGCTCGCCGGCGACCAGGTGTTCCTGCACTTCTCGCTGTCCAAGGCGGACGGCACGGCGTGGGGTCAGGGCGAGACCCTCTTCCAGCTGCCGCTGCGGGCCCGGCCGGACCGCACCCAGCGCCTGCTCGGCGTGGTGAGCGGGGCGGCCGTCACCGGCGACACGATGGCCGTCCGCTTCGAGGTGACCCCCGACGGCAAGGTGAGCGTCTGGGACGAGCGCACCCTCGCGGGCTGGATCGGCGGGGACGTCAGCTTCTGGGTGTGCTGAGGAGGGGGGCCGCGTGGGCTTCCAACCCCGGTTACTGACGTGGGGCCGCGTCGGCTTCCAGCCCGGGTTACTGACCGGGAGCCGCTGTCGGCTTCCGGGGCTGCCGGCGGGCGGTCGGGGCCGGTTCCGGGGCTGGTGAACGGCTGCCGTGTCGGTGTCCGGGGGTGCTGACGGGCGGCCGACTCGGATTCCGGGGCTCCTGAATGGCTGCTGCGTCGCTGTCCGGGGCGGTCGCCGGGGGCCGGTGTCGGCGTTTCGGGGCCGCCGCGCAGCGACCCTGAGGCCCCGGAACCTTCGAGTGTCGGCCCACGGCGGACATCGGCCTCCGACGGCCCCGAACCCGGGCTCGTCGGCGTCGGCCGGTCAGGGACCGACGCCGGCGCTCGGCGGCGTCGAGGGGCCCGGCTCTTCCGCGCCGACCGACCGGTCCGTCAGTTCCCTCGCGTGCCGGCCGCGGCGGTCAGGACGCGGTCGAGGTGCCGGGCTGCGGCCTGGCGCGCCGCGTCGTCGACGTGCCCGGGCTCGCTCAGCCGCAGCGGCCGGGACAGCACCGTCGCTCCGGGCGCGCGGCCCACCGCCGCACGCGTGCGGCCCGGCCGGCGGGCGGAGGCGGCCGCGCCGACCAGGACGACGGCGGTGTGGCGGTCCGCCGCCACTCGGCCTGCGCGCAGGTCCTCTTCCGTCGCGTACGCGACGTCGTAGCCGGCCGCCTCCAGCCACCGCGACGCGCTCGTGTCCGTACCGAACTCCTCGGGCAGGCCGAGCCCCGGGTGCGCGGCGCGCGTGGTCCCCAGCGGCACGACCACCAGGACGTCGGAGACCCGCGCGGGATCCCGCACCACGAACGGGGCGTAGGAGCGGAATCCCCCGGCCGTGGTCAGCACGGCGAGGAAGATGCCGGACACCCAGTCGCCGGGCACCGTCGTCCGCCACATCCGGTCCACGGGGACGTCGGCGGCGGTGAGCAGGTGCCGGGCGCGTACCCCGTCGTAGTGGCCGAGGCGGTAGATCTCGACCGTGCAGGTGCGCGCGACCCGGGAGGACAGGCGCAGCCCGAGGGTCTCGCCGGGGGCGACGGAGGCGGTCGTGGCGTACCCCTGGATCTCGGGCCGCCCGGCGCTCACCCCGCGCGTCTCGCGGCGGCCCACGCACCAGTCGTCGGAGCCCGGGGCGCGGTTCTCGCGTACCACGGGGTTGTCGCCGGTCCGCGGTGCGGGCAGCGCCCGGGCCGGCCCGGCGGCCACCCCCTGCACGCCGCCGGCGACGGCGGCCGTGACTCCGGCGGCGCGCAGCACCGTACGACGGGAAAGCTCCGACATGGGTCGACCTCCGGACCGGGTTGTCATGGAGCGATCATCGTACGGTGATCACCAACCCGAAACCGATCAGTACGGCCCCGGTGGCCCGCCCGAGCAGGCGGCGCACCCGGGGCCGCCCGAGCACGTGCCCCGCCCGGGCGAGGAGCGGGACGTAACCGCCCAGCCGGACGAGGGTGATGACGGCGTGCAGGAGCACCAGGAGCGCCATCCCCCACGCCTCCGGGAGGCGGCGGGCACCGTCGCGTGACGGTCCGCGCCGGGTCCCGGACACCGCCTGCGGTCAGGGCCTGGGCGGGGCCGCGGCCACGAGGTCGTCGACACTGCCCGACATGATCGTCCGCACATGTGCGGTGATGTGCTCCAGCGGCCAGTCCCACCAGGCCACGTCGAGCAGCCGGGCGACGTCCCGCGCGTCGTAGCGGGTGCGCAGCAGACGGGCCGGGTTGCCGCCGACGATGCCGTAGTCGGGCACGTCACCGGTGACCACGGAACCCGCGCCGACGATCGCGCCGTTCCCGATCCGGACACCTGGCAGCACCGTCGCGCCGTAACCGAACCAGACGTCGTGGCCGACGACCGTGTCGCCCCGGTTCGGCAGGCCGGTGAGCAGGTCGAAGTGGTCCGCCCAGGAGCCGCCCATGCTGGGGAAGGGGAACGTGGAGGGTCCGTCCATGCGGTGGTTGGCGCCGTTCATCAGGAAGCGCACGCCGGTGCCCAGCGCGCAGAACCTGCCGATGACCAGTTTCTCCGGCCCGTAGTGGTAGAGCACGTTGCGGGTCTCGAAGGAGGTCGCGTCATCGGGGTCGTCGTAGTAGGAGAACTCCCCGACCTCGATGAGCGGCGAGGTCACCAAGGGCCTGAGCAGGACCAGCCGCGGCTGCCCGGGCAGGGGGTTGAGGACGGTCGGATCGGCGGGCACGGGCATGATGAGCGGTCCTCGCGGTCGGGTCGTCGGTGACCGGCCCATGATCGCCGACGAGGACCGTGCGCGACATCGGTTTCCCGCCGCGCGGGCGGCTGCCCGATACGCCCGGCTTCCCCTGCATGACCAGCGACGACAACCCAGCGCGCGCCTTGCGGATTCACGTCATCGGGCCGTCTACTGTCCTTCACGTCCTCGTTGCTCGTACAACGGGACCTCTGACGCATCCTGTCTCCCTCCCCTTCGCACCGGGCCGCCGGTGACGGGAGGGCCCCCATCACCAGAAAGACCGAAGGTCCGTGCCCGTTGCCGTCGTTCTCACCGGTCGCCTGACGCGGCTGGAGCCCCTCGCGACGCACCATGTCGAGGGTCTGGCTCAAGCCGCAGCCGAGGACCGCAGCTCCTATGCGTTCACCCCCGTCCCGCACGGTCTCGACGGCGCCGCCGGCTACGTCGACCGGGCCCTCGTCGAGCAGGCGGCCGGCCGGGCCCTGCCGTTCGCCGTGGTCCGGGCTGCCGACGGACGCGTCGTCGGGGCGACCCGCTTCCTCGAACTCGACTACTGGCAGGGCCCCCTGGTGTGGCCGGCCGTGCCCGGGCGACCCTACGGCGACCCGCTGACCGCCGTGCCGGACGCCGCCGAGATCGGCAACACCTGGCTCGCCGCGCAGGCGCAGGGCACGGGCATCAACACGGAGGCGAAGCTGCTCATGCTGCGGCACGCCTTCGAGACGTGGCGGCTGCGGCGCGTCTCTTTCCGCGCCGACGCCCGCAACCTCCGCTCGCGCGCCGCGATCGAACGCCTGGGCGCCACCGGCGAGGGCGTCCGCCGGGCCCACTCCCGCGGGCTGGACGGGGTCGTGCGCGACACCGCGTTCTACTCGATCCTGGACGAGGAGTGGCCCGCCGTGCGCGCCATCATCGAGCTGCGGCTGGCCGCGGGGCGCACCCGGCCAGCGCTCGGTGTCGTGCGGGGCGAGGGCGGTCCCCAGCCGGGCGGCCTGGACGACCGGCTCGTGCCGGCCTGACCGGGCCGCGGCGGAGGGCCCTCGCCTGTGGTGGCGGCGGGGCCGAGGTGAGATCATGACGTGTGCCCCTGCAGGAGTTGCGGCGTACCGGATCCGGGCGGGCACTGGTCCTCATCCCGATCGGGCTGGTCGTCGCGGTGTGCGTGGTGGACGTCCTCGTACCGGAGGACGTCCACCTGGGTCCCCTGCTGGTGGCGGCGCCCGCGCTCACGGCCGCGTTCGCCGGCCCCCGGCTCACCGCCCTGATCGGTCTGCTGGCCGTCGCGGCCCAGGTCTTCATCGGGGTCGCCCGGGGGGCCATCGGCACCGAGAACCTCGCCCTGCAGATCGGTGCGCTCGTCCTGGTCTCCGCGCTCGTCGTCGTGTTCTGCCTGTTCCGGGAGAGACGTGAGCGCCAGCTCACCGAGAGCCGTACGGTCGTCCAGGCGGTGCAGGAGGTTCTCTTCCCGCCGCTGCCCGAGCGCAGCGGCCCGCTGGAGATGGCCTGTCTCTACCTGGCCGCGCAGGACGAGGCGACGATGGGCGGCGACCTGTACGCGGCCGCGCGCACCCTGGACAGCACCCGGCTGCTGATCGCGGACGTACGGGGCAAGGGCCTGCCGGCGATCGCCCATGCCGCGCTGCTGCTCGGTGCCTTCCGCGCGGCGGCGCACCGCCGGCCCACCCTGCCCGGGCTCGCCCGCCACCTCGACGGCAGCATGCGCTGGGAGTCCCGCCAGTGGAGAGCGCCGGGCGCGCCCGACACCGAGGAGGCCTTCGCCACCGCCCTCGTGCTGGACCTGCCCGACGCGGAGCCCGTCGTCCACCTCGTGGTGTGTGGGCACCCGTCGCCGTTGCTCTTCGGCGACGGACGGGCGCGGCCGCTGCCGCTGCGGCGCATCGCGCCGCCGCTGGGCCTGGGCGCTCTCGCCGACGACGGTGACTACGCCGTCGAGTCGTTCCCGTTCCGCGCCGGTGAGGTACTGCTGCTGTACACCGACGGCATCCTGGAGGCCCGTAACGCGCGGGGCGGCTTCTTCCCGCTGTCCGACCGCGCGGACGCCTGGGCCGGGGAACGGCCGAAGGACCTGCTGCGCCGCCTGCGCGAGGACCTGGTGGCGCACACGCACGGCCGCCTCGCCGACGACGCCGCGGCGGTGACGATCAGGCGGCTGCCCGTGTGAGACGGCCCGAGGTGCGGAACCCGGTGGCCGCCGGACGCTCTCGTCCGGCGCGGGCTTCGTTTTCCGGACTGTCGGGGCGCCAGGATTTCGTTTTGTGCGTTCCCCCTCCCGTCCTGCCGGGGCAGAAGCAGGCTGACCAGCCCTTTCGTCCCTGTCAGGAGCAGCGCCGTCATGACCGAGCACGAGGACCAGGTGCACCAGGACCCGGCACACGAGGATGTGCCGAACGAGGACCAGGTGCGCCGGATCGCCGCGCTGCAGGAGGAAGTGGAGCAGTTGAAGCAGGCCGTCGTCTCCCATGCCGTGGTGGACCAGGCCATCGGGGTGGTGATCGCCCGGGGCCGGCTCCCTCCCGAGACGGCCTGGGACGTGCTGAAGGAGGTCTCCCAGCACACCAACACCAAGCTGCGTGAGGTGGCGGAACACATCGTCCAGTGGCCGCACTGCGCGTGGCTGCCCCCGGAGATCGGCCACGCCCTGTATCTGGCGCTCAAGCGCAGGACCGAGGAACGCCGCGCCGAGGACATGGGCTCAGCCCGACGCGGGGCAGGTTGATGCGAGGCAGCCGGACGCGGGGGCGCAGCCCGACGCAGCACCCAGGACGCGGCGTGCCCTCGGCCGCGGAGCGCGGCCGCGCGTGAGCGGGTCAGCCGCGCAGGGTGCGCGACGGGCTGGTGCCGTAGACCTCGCGGTAGAGGGCGGCGAACCGGCCGGGATGCGCGAAGCCCCACCGCGCGGCGATCTGCCCCACCGTCCTGTCGCCCCCGGGGTCGGCGGCCCGCAGTTCCTGGTGGGCGTGGGCGAGCCGGACGCGGCGCAGATAGGCGAGGGGCGTGGTGTCGAGGTGGCGGCGGAAGGCGTACTGCAGGGCCCGGACGGTGACATGGGCCGCGGCGGCGATCTCGGCCACGGTCAGCGGCTCGTCGGCGTGGTCCTCGATGTACGCGACGGCCCGCCGCAGCGTGGCCGAGTGGGCGTCGGTACGGTCCTGCGCCGTCGCGTCGGTGCGGGCGGTGTTCGGGAAGGCGGCGAGGACGGCGGCCGCGAGCAGCTGGGCGCCGGCCGAGGCGACCAGGGGTTCGGCGGCGGTCGCCGGGTCGGCGAGGACGTGGTCGCGCAGATAGACGATGGTGCTCTTGAGCCGGTCGGCGGCGGCCGGCGAGTGCGGCCGGTGGCCGGTCAGCCGGACGGGTTCCAGGGACGGCCCGGGGCCGGCGGCGGCCACCTGGTCCAGCAGGGCGGGGTCCAGCATCGTGATGTTGTAGCGGGCGCTGCAGATCCGCCCGGCGTACGGCAGGTCGGGGGGAGCGAAGAGCACCATGTCCCCGGGGCCGAAGGCGTCCCGCACCCCCTGGAACACGTGGTCCTGGACCGTGCCCTCGTGGACCATGCACAGGCAGATCCGGCCCAGGGGCGTCACGGCGTAGCTCATGTCGAACCCCAGGTCGAGCTCGTCGACGCTCACCGACGGCATGGCCGTACGGCGGATGTGGGCCCGGCTGTCCTCGGGGGTGTTGCTGCCGATGGTCATGCGGGCGTAGGCCCGGCACAGGAAGTCCTCGGTCTCCTCCAGGTCGTGGCTGTCGAACACCAGTGAGTCCATCGCGTCACCGCCCTGACCGAATGAGAAGACGTGCCACACGCCCGGCGGGACGCCACACGCGCGTGGTCGGCCGGGCCTGCACTTGCGACGCTACCCCGCCCGTGCGCGATCACACGGCCGGGGGTGTGACGTTTGCCGCTTTCCGCACGGATCTCCGGATGTGACCGCGCTCCCGGGTCTGGCGCCGGGTCTGTGCGGGGAAACATCAGGCGAGCAGCGTCGCTGCTCCGGGACCGCACGCACCGCCGGCGGCCGGGGTGGGAGTCAACCGAAGGAGCCACCGTGAACGACGAGGTGTGCATCCGGGTCACGGAGGAGGCCGGCCATCTGCCGGTGGTGACCGTGACCGGTCCGCTGGACCTGTACAGCGGACCCCGGCTGTACCGGCAGGCCACTCGGGCACTGGAGCGGCATACGTCGCTGATCCTGGACCTGGCCGGCGTCACGGTGTGCGACTCCTCCGGCCTGAACGCGGTGCTGCGCCTGTGCCGGCGCGCCCGTGAGGCCCGGGGCCGCCTGCTGCTGGTGTGCCCGCCGGCACTCCTGGAGCGGATCATGCCCCTCGCCGGCCGGGACAGCGCCCCGGTCGTCCACGCCAGCGTCGCGGAGGCCCGCACCACGCACCTCGCGGCCTGAGCCACGCACGGGACCTCGAGGTGCGGTGCCCTGGGGCGCGCGGCGCCCGGCGCCTTCGGTGACCGCCGTGGGGTGCGCGGCCCGGCGGTGCGGGGTGCCTCCCCCAAGCACTACGTGCAGGGGGTACCCCCAGCGCCCACCCGTGCCGCCCCAGCGGCACGACTGCCCGCAGCTACGGCGGGTACGGCAACCGCCCCGCGCGGCTGCGCGGTCCGAGCCGCGGCCCGGCGGCGGGCGCCTTGTCGTACGGCGCGCCTTGCCGTACGGCGGGGGTGAACCTGGTCGTTCAAGTGGCCCCTTCACCGGACGACGCCCCCTTGACAGTGGACAGCAATTCCGCAGTAGCCTTTCGGAATTCCCAAGAGGTCTAGACCACGGAGGTGCTGCCCATGGCAAGGCTCGCAAGACGCGGAATCACCGGTGCGGTGTTCACCCTCGCCGGCGCGTTCGCCCTCGGCGCGCTGCCCGTCGCGCCCGCTTCCGCCCGGCCGGCGTCCGCCGTGACGCGGCCCCTGCCCCCGGTGTCGCCGACGCCCCAGAGCCTGTCCCGGGCCGGCGGCGACGCCGTGCTCACCGGCCGCGTCGCGCTCGTGGTGGACGACGCCACCGACTCCGCCGCCCGCGATCGCCTCGTCGAGGAGGTACGGGGTCACGGCGTCGACCGGGTCGACATCGTCACGCCCGACAACGTTGCCCGCGTGCCCGCCGGCGTGCTGACGATCCGCCTCGGCCCGGCCACCCGGCCCGACATCGCCCGCGCCCTCGGCTCCACCCCCGTGCCCCGGCACGCCGAGGGGTACGCCCTGCGCGTCACCGGCGGCCCCGCGGCCCGGGCCGGCATCGCGCTCGGCGGCACCGACGCCGCCGGGCAGTTCTACGCCGTCCAGACGCTGCGCCAGCTCATCGAACCGGCCGGCACCGGCTGGCGGGTGGCCGGCGCCCAGGTCAGCGACTACCCCTCGATGCCCCTGCGCGGCACCATCGAAGGCTTCTACGGCATGCCCTGGACGCACGCCGAACGCCTGGACCAGATGGACTTCTACGGCGACGTCAAGGCCAACACCTATGTGTACGCGCCCAAGGACGACCCCTACCACCGCGACAAGTGGCGCGAGCCCTACCCCCAGGCGAAGCTCACCGAGCTGGGACAGCTCGTCGACCGGGCCCGCGCCAACCATGTGCGCTTCACCTTCGCCGTCTCCCCCGGCGGCTCCATCTGCTACTCCGCCCCGGCCGACCGCGCCGCGCTGAAGGCCAAGCTCCAGGCCCTGTACGACCTGGGCACCCGCGCGTTCTCCCTGCCGCTGGACGACATCAGCTACACCAAGTGGAACTGCGCCGCCGACCAGCAGGCCTACGGACAGCCCGGCCGCGAGGCCGCCGCGAAGGCCCAGGTCGACCTGCTCAACGACATCCAGCGCACGTTCGTCGCCACGCACCCGGGCACCCAGCCCCTGCAGACGGTCCCCACCGAGTACGGCGACCTCACCGACACCGCCTACAAGCAGACGATGCGGGCCACCCTGGACCCCGCCGTCGTGATCATGTGGACCGGCACCGACGTGGTGCCGCCCACGATCAGCAACGACCAGGCCGACGCCGCCTCGAAGCTCTTCGGCCGCAAGGTGTTCGTCTGGGACAACTATCCGGTCAACGACTACGGCAACACCCGCGGCCGGCTCCTCCTCGCCCCCTACGACAAGCGTGAGGCGGGCCTGTCCGCCCATCTGTCCGGCGTCGTGGCCAACCCGATGAACCAGCCGTACGCCAGCATGGTCGCCGTGTTCGGCACCGCCGGTTTCACCTGGAACGACACCGCCTACGACGCCCGCGCGAGCTGGCCGCGGGCCCTGTCCTACCTCGCCGGCGGCGACCGCCGGGCGACCGTGGCCCTGCTCGTCTTCGGCGACCTGGAGCACATGGCGCCCACCTTCGGGGCCACCCCGTGGCAGCCCCAGGCGCCCGAACTCGCCCGCCGGATCGCCGCCTTCTGGGCGGACTGGAACGCGGGCCGGCGCACCGAGGCGGTACGGGCGCTGCGCGCCTACGCCGAGCGCGTCGAGCAGGCCCCGGACGCCATCCGGGCCGGCGCCGTGCGGCAGGGCTTCGTCACCGACGCCGCCCCCTGGCTGGACGCCACCCGGCTGTGGGGCCGCGCCATGGTCGTCATGCTGGACGCGCTGGGCGCGCAGACCGCCGGTGACCCGGCCCGGGCGCAGTCGCTGCTCGCCGAGTCCCGGGACCTGCAGACGCAGGCGCACGCCGTGCGCGTCCAGCCCGCCCGCAACACCTGGGGCAGCGCCGAGCCGAAGGTGGGCGACGGCGTCCTGGACACGTTTCTGACGGCGGCGGCCGGGCAGGTGCGGCCGTAGGAACGGGCGCGTGCGACCGGGCCGGCGGGCGGTCACCCACCGCCTGCCGGCCCGGTTCCCCGCGCGGGACTCAGCCGTCGTACTTCTTCGCTCCGGCGACGATGGCCTCGCGGATGCGGTGGTAGGTGCCGCACCGGCAGACGTTGCGGATCTCGTCGAGGTCGGCCTCGGTGATCTCCCGGCCCTCGGCGCGGGCCTGGCGGACCTTGGCGACGGCGGTCATGATCTGCCCGGGCTGGCAGTAGCCGCACTGCGCGACGTCGTACTCCAGCCAGGCCTCCTGCATCGGGTGCAGGTCGCGGCCCACGGTGGCGGGCAGACCCTCGATCGTGGTGATCTCGTCGTCCGCGCCGACGGCCCCGACCGGCACCGAACAGGGGTTGAAGGCCTTGCCGTTGATGTGGCTGGTGCAGGCCTGGCAGACGCCGAGGCCGCAGCCGTACTTCGGGCCGGTGACGCCGAGGACGTCCCTCAGCACCCACAGCAGGCGCACGTCGTCCTCGATGTCGACGGTCACCCGCTCGCCGTTGAGGATGAAGGTGTGTTCGGGCACGGGGCTCTCCTAGTGGGCGCGGTCGAGGCCGTCGGTGGGGGACGCGGGGATCGGCGGGGTGGTGGGCAGCGGCTCGAAGCCGAGCGGCCCCGCGTGGTTGACCGGGAAGGTGGTCGGCATGGTGCCGGTGGCGCGGCCGTAGGCGCAGGCCACGGCGGCCGCCGCGCCCGCCACGGCCAGCTCTCCGGCCCCGCCGGGCTCACCGGTGGTGGGCGGCATGACGACGATCTCCAGCTCGGGCGGGGTGTTCCACTGCCGGGTGTAGAAGTAGTTGTCCCAACTGCCCTCGAGGAAGTGCCCGTTGTCGAGGTGCAGTCCCGAACTGAGCGTGATCGCGATGCCGTCCATGATGCCGCCCATCATCTGCGCCTGCAGTCCGCGCGGGTTGACGGCCAGGCCGACGTCGACGGCGCACACGACCTTGGTGACGCGCGGGCCGGTGTAGCCGTCGCGGACGGTGCGGCCGGTGGTCTGCGGGCGGCAGTCGATCTCGGCGAGGACGGCGACCCGGGCGTGGTACTCGGGGTGCAGGGCGATGCCCTGGGCGGTGCCCGCCGGCATGGCGCGGCCCCAGTTCCCCACCTCGGCCACCTTGTCGAGCACCGCCCGGCCCCGGTCCTCCTTGAGGAACTCGCGGCGGAACCGGTACGGGTCCTTGCCCATCCGCCGGGCCAGCTCGTCCACGACCAGCTCCTGCGCGCAGCGCACGTTGGGCGAGTAGATGTTGCGCATCGAGCCCGTGGGGAAGCCCTTGTCGGTCTCGCCGAGCAGCTGGGTGACGACACCGAAGTGGTAGGGGGTCTGCTGGGTGAGCGCGAAGATGGTCTCGGAGAAGGTGAGGTCGCCGACCGGCAGCGAGGCGGCCTCGGCGGTGATGATCTCGCCGACGCCGTGGCCGAAGTCGGTGGCCACGGAGGTGTGCCGCTGGTCGTAGGTGAGCACCTGGCCGAGCGCGTAGGTGGCGCGCACCCGGGAGGTGGCCATGGGGTGGGTGCGGCCGTGCCGGAAGTCGTCGGTGCGGTGCCACATCAGCTTGACCGGCTTGCCCATCGCCTGCGAGATCTCGGCGGCCTCGGCTGCGGCGTCGTGGAAGAGCTTGCGGCCGAAGGACCCCCCGCCCTCGGTGACATGGACCTTCACCGCAGTGGCGGGCAGCCCCAGCCGTGCCGCGATCTGCTCCTGGGCGGTGATCGGGGCCTTGAAGCTGCCCCAGATCTCGGCCGAGCCGGGTCGTACGTCGGCGATGGCGCAGTTGGTCTCCAGGGCGCTGTTGCTCGCGAAGTGGAAGGTGAAGCGGGCGTCCACCGCCTTGGTGAGCAGGTCCAGGGCCGGGAGCGGGAGTTCGGCCCGGCGCAGCTCGTCGTGGACGGTGGCGTCGCTCTTTCCCTCCGCAGATCCCGGTCCCCAGGACACCTGCAGCGCGCGCACGGCGTCGATGCACTGCCCGAAGGTGCGGCCGCGCACGGCCACGCCAAAGGAGACGGTGACGACGTCGGTGATGCCGGGCATCGCCCGCACCCGGTCGAGGTTGGCCACGGAGCGGACCGTGCCGTTGATCGTCGGCGGCCGGCACACCATCGTCGGCAGGGCGCCGGGGACGTGCAGGTCCATGGCGAACCGCTTGCGCCCGGTGACCGCCGCCAGCGCGTCCACACGCCGCTGCGGGGTGCCGATGACCCGGAACGCGTCGGCGTCCTTGAGGGCGACCGTCACCTGAGCGGTCGTCACCGCCGCGGCCTTCTGCGCCAGATCGCCGTAGGACAGGCTGCGTCCGGTCGCCGACGACACGACGGCGCCGGCCTTGGTGGTGAGGGTGTCCAGACTCTCCCCGAGTTCGAGTGCCGCCGCCCTCAGCAGCCGGCCGCGGGCCACGGCGGCGGCCACACGGATCGGGGTGAAGGTCGAGATCGTCGTGTTGGAGCCCCCGGTGAGCTGGTTGAACAGCAGCTCCGGCCGGGCGTCGGCGAGCGTGACGTGGATCCGCTCCAGCGGCAGGTCCAGTTCCTCGGCGATCAGCATGGCGCTGGAGGTCGTGATGCCCTGCCCGACCTCCGCGCGCGGCAACGCGAAGGACGCCGTGCCGTCGGCCTCGATCCGGATCGTGATCAGGTTCGCGGTCGGCAGGGTGGCGTGGGTGAGCATGTCGTTGAGGTCGTAGATCTCCGCCGGCCCCGGCAGCGAGGGCACGGCCGCCGCCTCGGCGGGAGCCAGCGCGGCCTCGCCGAGTTCCGCGGCGACGGTCAGGGTCGAGGCGGCCAGCACATAGCCGAGGAATCTGCGGCGCCCGATCCCCGCCGGGCCGCCGGGCCGCTCCTCCGGGTCCCTCACCTGTCCTGCCACAGCGTCTCCTTCGCTCCGCCACCACGCGCGCACACGACTTGTGCACACGACCTGCGCGCACGCCTCACGCGTGCGGCCGCCGGGCGGCACCCTGCCGGTGATTCCACCGCTCACCACCGCTTTCGCCTATGGGCGGGGGACGGGAAAAGGGCCCGCCGGACTGTGCCGGCGCACAATCGGGCCGCACTACACTGCGCCCGTGACACCTCAGCTCAAGGCCGGCGACCGGGTCGTCGCACTGGTGGGCGCCCTGCTGGCCGACGTGGACCGGCTCGCGGACGATCTCACCGACCGGATCCTCGGCGGCGAGCACGCGTACGCCGAGAGCACGCCGCTCGGCCGGGAACAGCTGCGCGCCGTGGTACGCGACAACCTGGCCACGATGTTCACGGCGCTGCAGGGGCGGCCGACGACGCTTCAGGCGCCGCGGGCCGCCGGCCGGCTGAAGGCCGAACAGGGCATCCCGCTGGCCGCGCTGCTGCACGCCTACCGGCTCGCCGGGCGCTTCATCTGGGACCGGCTGCTGGCGGCCGCCGTGGACGAGCAGAGCACCGTGCAACTGCTGCACATGGCCTCCGACATGTGGGCCGCCATCGACGACTACTCCAGTGCGGCCGCCGACGCCTACCGGGCCGCCGTCGAGGAGCGCTCGCGCCGCGACGCGGCGGCCCGCGGCATGATGCTGACCACGCTCCTCGACGGCCGGGCCGGCACCCACGCGGCCGCGTGGGAGATCGCCCGCGTCCTGGACCTCGACCGGCAGGGCCCCTTCCTCGTGGTCTGCGCCGAGGTCCACGACCGGGTCGAACCCCTGCCGAGCGTCCGCGGCCGGCTCGCCGCCGCCGGCATCGGCTCGGAGTGGCTGCAGCAGATAGGGGCCTGGGTGGGTCTGCTGTCCCTCCCCCACGAAGGAGCCCTCACGGTGGCCGTCGACCGGCTGACCGCGATCGCCCTGTCCCGGGTCGGGGTCAGCCGCGCCTTCACCTCCCCGGTCAACGCCCCCGCGGCCTGGCGGCAGGCCCAACTGGCCGTGCAGTGCCTGCCGTACGGCACCCACGGCACCCATCTGTACGGCAGCGCGCCCGTGTCCCTGCTGGCCGCCGCCTCGCCCGACACCGCCCAGGAGGTCGCCCGGGCCGTCCTCGGGCCGGTCCTCGCCCTGCCGCCGCGGGAGCGGACCGCGCTGCTGCGCACCCTGGACGCCTGGTTCGCCGTGGGCGGCTCGACGTCGCGGGCGGCCGACCGGCTGCACTGCCACCGCAACACGGTCCTGTACCGCCTGGGCCGGGTGGCCGACCTGACCGGCCGCCGCACCACCGACGCCGCGTCCTGCGCCGAGCTGTACCTCGCCCTGGAGGCGGTGCGGCTGAGCGGCCGGCCGGAGTCGGAGGGCCTGTCCGGCCCGTCACGCTGACGGCGCGGCCGCGAGCGCGGGGGCGGTGCCATACGGGGGAGGTATCGGCGCCGGCGGGCAGGGCGGCGGCCCGGGTGGTTATGCATCACTCGTCCACGCCCCCCGTCGGAGGTCGCAGTGAACCGCAGAAGGGCCCTGGCCTTGCTGGCCGGCGCGGCCGTGTGTGTCGGAGTGCCGGGCACCGCCGGGTGCGAGCGGGAGGCGGCGCGCGCGTCCGCGCCCGCCGGCCCGCCGGCCGGTGGATCGGCCGCCCGCCCCGCTCCCCCGCGTCCCGTCTTCCGTCCGCTGCCCGGCATCGGGCCCGCCACGCTGGCCCGGATCCCGGCGGACACCCGGCAGGTGCTGGTGGTCACCGGCCGGGGGGTGGACACGAACGACGCCCGGGCGGTGCTCTACGAACTGACGCCCGGCCAGGGATGGATCGCCGCGGCGGGGCCCTGGCCGGCCCGCAACGGCCTGCGCGGCTGGACCGAGGACCACGACGAGAACGACCTGCGCACCCCGATCGGGGTGTTCCCGCTCAGCGACGCCGGAGGGCTGCTGCCCGACCCGGGCACCCGGCTCCCCTACGACCAGGACGAGGGCTTCACCGCCTCCGGCACCGGCCATCTGGGCGAGCCGCTGGAGGGCTCCTTCGACTACGTCATCGCCATCGACTACAACCGCCTCCCGGGCAACAGCCCACTGGACGCGACCCGGCCGATGGGCGACGACAAGGGCGGCGGGGTGTGGCTCCACGTGGATCACGGCGGGCCGACCAACGCCTGCATCGCCCTGGACAAGGCGTACATGCTGGCGCTGCTGCGCGTCCTGGACGCGGCCCGGCATCCGGTGGTGGTCATGGGCCCGGAGGCCTCCCTGCGGGCGTAGCCACCCGAAGACGGCACCGGACCGACCCCCGCCCGAGCACACCCCTAGAGCACGCTCCCGAAGTCCTGGGTCCACCACGGGCCGCCGGTGCCGTCGTGGATGCCGATGCCGATGTTCTTGAAGGAGCAGTTGAGGATGTTCGCCCGGTGGCCGGGGCTGTTCATCCAGGACGTCATCACCGAATCGGCCGTCTGCTGGCCCTTGGCTATGTTCTCCCCGTACGTCGACCAGCGGTATCCGGCGGCCGTGATGCGCTTGCCGGGGTCCGTGCCGTCGGGGCTGACGTGGTCGAAGTAGTCCCGGGCGGCCATGTCGTCGGAGTGGGCCTGGGCCGCGTCGCGCAGCCGGCCGTCCTGGGTGACGGGGGCGCAGCCGGCCGCCTGCCGTTCCTTGTTGACGAGCGCGACGACCTGCGAGGCCAGGTCGGACCCGGCGGCCTGGGCGGCCGCGCCGCGGGCCGGCGCCGGCGCCGACGTGGCCCGCAGCGCGGCGCTCGGCGTCGGACGGGTCGTGCGCGGGCTCGGGGAAGGGCCAGCGGTCGCCGACGCGGAGGCGGACGGGCGGGGCGTGGTGCTCGGGCGGGCGCTCGCGGGGCGGCTGGGCGAGGGGCTCGCGAGCGGCCCGGAGGTGGCCAGGTCGGGCACGACCGCCTGGTCCGCGCTGCGGGCCGTGCTCCGCTCCTCGGTGCCGCCGCCGGGCAGGGTGGTGAGGTAGGCGAGGCCGCCGCCGGCGAGGCAGGCCGCGACGACCGCGCCGCCGGCCGCCCGCCGGCGCAGCCGCCGTCTGCGGCGCGCCGCACCGCGGCCGGATCGGTGCCGCCCCGGCCGCGTCGCCACCGGGCCGGCCGACGGGCTCGCGCCGGCCGGGTCCGTCCACGCGGCCGGGGCGGCGGTGCCGGCGACCACGCGGACCCGCTCCAGCAGCAGCGGCGCGACCGGGACGAGCGCCAGGCCGGCGAGCAGTCCCTCGGCGGGCATCAGCCCGGTCCACAGACCCGAGCAGCGCGCGCAGCCGCGGGCGTGCCGGGCGATCCGCTTGCGCCACAGCGCGGAGGGGCGGCCGTCCCAGCCGGTGAGGGCGGCGTGCAGTTCCGGGCAGCGCGGCCGGGCGTCCAGTGCCCGGACGACCACCCGGGCGGCCTCCAGCTGGGCCTTCATCCGCTGCACGCGCACCGCGGTGTGCTGCGGGCTCAGTTCGAGGGCGGCGGCGACCTCGGCCCGGGTCAGCTCGCCGGCGGTCTCCAGCCACCACAGCGACAGCAGGCCCCGGTCGTCGGGCTCCAGCCAGCGGGTGGCGCGCGCGGTCTCCTGCCGCTGGCCGGACAGCTGCAGCCGCACGATCGTCAGGTCGACGAAGTCGGCGCCCGGGTCGGCGACGTCCCAGGCCTCCTCCACCGGTTGCCGGACCGCCTGGCGGGCCTGCCCGTGGGCCCGTACCTGGTTCATCGCTATGGCCACCAGCCAGGAGCGGAAGCGCTCCGGCTCGCGCAGGCCGTCCAGCGAGTCCAGGGCCCGCAGCATGGTGTCCTGCACGACGTCGTCCACGTCCACGGAACCGTTCAGCGCCCGGCCCGCGATGTTGTAGACCAGCGGGAGGAACGCTTCGACCAGCGTGTCCTGGGCCCGCTGGTCGCCCTCCCGGGCGGCCGTGACCAGTGCGGCGACCTCCACCGTGTTCCGTGTGTTCATGCGCAGCTCCCCTGCCGTCGACGTGGATCGTTGTGGTCCGTCACATGGGAGATCCCTGAGGGAGCACCGGATAACGGTTCTTCGGCCAAACGTGCGAAGAGAAATTCACCGCATCGGCGCACCGCGTGCAAGGAAGAAGGTCACACGGGGGTGCGCCGCCCGGTGGTGGGGCCGCGGGGCGCGTCGCGTCCGATCGAGTGGAGGCCGGGCCGGCGGCGAAGCGACTCGGCCGGCAGCGGCGTTGAGCAGGACCCGTCAGCACTGCCTCTCTTGTCAAGGAAGGAATCCGTCCATGCGACGTACCGCTCTGCTCGCCCTCTGCGCCCTGATCTCCGCCGCGGCCACCGGCTTCTTCACCACCGCCGCGATCCAGAGCCGCTGACCGCATCCCCGGTGCCCGCGCGCGGGGCCGGCACGCGATTCTCCGGTTGCGGTCCGCGGTGTGTGCCCGTACTCCGGTGGGGGAACCTGTTTCGTCTCCGGTGCGGCCCTGGTGAGAGGAGCCCTTGTGACTGCGCAGGCGTCAGCGGCGAGCGACCGGGACCCGGACGCCGGGTACCGGCCTGACCCGCACCGCTGGCGCGCGCTGTGGGTCACCCAGGTGGCCGGATTCATGAGCCTGCTGGATGTGACGATCGTGGCGGTCGCGCTGCCCACGATCCAGCGCGACCTGCACGCCTCTCCGGCGCAGGTGCAGTGGGTGGTGTCCGGGTACGCGCTGAGCTTCGCGCTGGCCCTGGTCACCGCGGGCCGCCTCGGTGACGCGCTGGACCGTCGGCGGATCTTCCTGCTCGCGCTCAGCGGCTTCGTCGTGTTCAGCGCGGCCTGCGGGGCGGCCCCCGACATCACCCTGCTGGTGGTGGCGCGCCTGGCCCAGGGCCTCGCGGCCGGGTTCATGGCCCCGCAGAACTCCGCCCTCATCCAGCAGATGTTCCGCGGCGCCGAACGCGGTCGCGCCTTCGGCTTCTTCGGCGCGACCGTCGGCGTCTCCGCGGCCGCCGGCCCGATCACGGGCGGGGCGATCCTCGCCCTGGCCTCCGGCGCCCAGGGCTGGCGGTGGATCTTCTACGTCAACGTGCCCATCGGCATCCTCGCGGTGCTGCTCGGCCGCCGGCTGCTGCCGCGGACCCGGCGCGCCAAGCGCGGGCACCTGGACCTGCCCGGCGTGCTGCTGCTCGGGCTCGGCGTGCTGGCGCTGATGTATCCGCTGGTCCAGGCGGACTCCGGCGGCATCGGCAGCCTGTGGTGGCTGTTCCTCGCCGGTGCGGCGGTGCTCGTCGTCTTCACGTGGTGGCAGCACCGTCTCGTCGCGCGCGGCATCCCGCCGCTGCTCGACCCGCGGCTGTTCACGACCGTGCGCGGGTACGCCGTGGGGGCCGGCGTCGGCACGCTGTACTTCGTCGGCTTCAGCGGCGTCTGGCTGGTGTTCGCCCTCTTCTACCAGCACGGGCTGGGCTTCTCGCCACTGCGCTCCGGTCTGGCCGTGACGCCGTTCGCGGTGGGCGCGGCGTGCGCGGCCGTGATCTCCGGGCGGCTGGTGGACCGGTTCGGCCGGCTGCTGACCGTGTGCGGCCTGGGCGGGGTGATCGTGGGACTGGGCGGCACCGCGCTGCTGCTGCACTTCCTCCCGCTCGACGTGGCGCCCTGGCTCGCCGCCCCGCTGCTGCTGATCGGCGGGCTCGGCAGCGGGTCCGTGGTCTCCCCGAACATCACCCTCACCCTGCGGGACGTGCCCGTGCGGATGGCGGGAGCGGCGGGCGGGGCGCTGCAGACCGGTCAGCGGCTCGGCGCGGCCGTCGGCACCGCCGCCCTGCCCGGCCTGTTCTACGTGGTCCTCGGCAGGAGCCACGACTACCGGCACGCCGTCGTCACCGCGCTGGCTGCCGGGCTCGTCGGCATGGCCGCCTCGCTGGCGCTGGCGGTGTTCGACTGGCGGCGCGACTGCCGGACGCGGAGCTCGCACGGCTCGTGCCCGGACGAGGTGGCCCACGACCCGGTGCACGCCCCGCACCCCTGACCGGGCCGTACGGCACCCGCGCGGGCCGGGACCGCCGGTCGGGCCGTGCGGGTCGCGGGCCGGGACAGACGTACGGCACCGCGGGCCGCGACACACATACGGTGCCGCCGGCCGGACAGGGGAAGGCCCCCGGTCGGCGGTGTCGCCGGCCGGGGGCCTTCCCCGGGGTGTTCAGTGCCGTCAGCCGTCGGACTCCGACGACGGGATGGCGGCGCCGGGCACGTCCTGCGGGGCGTAGAGCTTGCTCTCGCCCGGGTAGGGCGTCTTCCACTCGTGCGTCTGGTACCAGGTGAAGTGGTTCATCTGCGCGGGGTTGGCGAAGTCCGGCACCGCGTGCGGACCGGTCAGGCGCTGCTTCGCCTTCCAGGCGTCCCACTGGGCCGCGAGCTGCCGCTTGTCGTCGGGGACCTTCGCCGACGGCACGGCGGCCGCCTTGGGGTTCTGCGCCGCCGGGGTGTCCGTGCCGCACGGCGGCGGGGTCTTCAGGCCGTCGGTCAGCGAGGCCCGGTTGGGCAGCGCCTTGAACGGGGTGAGGTCCGCCTGCCCGGTGAAGGCGCCGCGCATGGGGGTGGCCGCGCTGTCCTTCTGGTTCATCGGGTGGATCCCGAGGATCTGCTCGATGGTGCGGATCATCGTGATCTGCGTGTAGTAGTGGCTGTCGACCACGCCGTGCCGGGCCCAGGGGCTGATGATCTGGATCGGGGCGCGGTGGCCGTCGACGTGGTCGAGGCCGGCCTGCGAGTCGTCCTCGACGACGAAGATCGCCGAGTCCTTCCAGTACTTGCTGTGGGAGATCTCGTCGACCACCCGGCCGACCGCGAGGTCGTTGTCGGCCACCTGGGCCGTCGCGCTCGCCGGACCGCCGGTGTGGTCGTTGGAGAACCAGAACATGTTCAGGTTCGCCGGGCCGTTCTTCTCGAAGTCCTGCTTCCAGATCTGGAACTTGTAGACGTCCGGGACGTCGAGGTCGAACATCGGGAAGCCGGGTACGGAGACGGCGTTCAGCGACGGGATCGCCGAGCCGGTCTGGATGGGGTAGGCGGTCGGCTTGCCGGTGGCGGCCATGTCCTTGGCGTCGCAGTACAGGTTCTGCCAGGTCGCGCCGGCCGGCTTGCTCTCGATGGACTGGAACTCACCGAAGTCGCGCACGCTCTTGCCGGCCGCCTGCGCGCCCGTCCAGAGGAACCCGGACCGCTGGTGGCCGAGCGCGTCGTTCTCGGTGTCGTAGCTGCGCTGGTACTCACCGGCCGAGGACTCGGTGTACTCCGGGTCGTCGGCCTGCATCAGCCAGTTGTGGCCCTCGGCGGAGTTGGTGCCGATGTCGTAGGTGTTGTCGTACAGGCCGAACTGCCGCGCCAGGGCGTGCTGGTTGGGCGTCACGTTCTCGCCGAACTGGGTCACCGACGGGTCGCCGTTGCCCTCGGGCATGTCGCCGAAGACCTGGTCGTAGGTCCGGTTCTCCTTGACGATCAGGAACACGTGCTTGATCGTCGAGGGGTCGCCGAGCCGCTGCGGGACCGGCACCGGCCTCGCCGGGCGACCGGCCTGGTTGTAGGCGATCCGGGCGCCGTTCCAGCCGTTCTGCTCGAAGACCTTGGCGGTCTGGGCGCGGGTGACGCTGTCGTCGGGCAGCGTGAAGCGCTGCACGCTCGACGTGGTGTCGTGGGTGCCGTGCCCGGCCTTGGTGGTGGGGCGGCGGGCGTCGATGCCCCGGGTGTTGGAGACGACGACCTGGTCGCCGACGGTGGTGATCTCCGCCGGGAAGTAGTCGGTGGGCAGCAGGCCGACGTAACTCACCGGCTCCTGCGCGCTGGTGTACCGGTAGACGGCGACCGCGTTGGCGCGGCCCAGCGTCACCAGCAGGTGGCCGTCGTCGGTGAGGGTCACCGCATCGGGCTCGTAGCCCACGGAGGCCTCGGGCCAGGGCTGGGTGGCGATCGTCTGCACGACCTTGTCGCGGGCGGTGTCGATGACCGAGACGTCGTTGGTCGCGGTGTTGGTGACGAACAGCGCGCCCTTCTTGGCGTACAGGGCCGTCGGGTGCAGGCCGACGTCGATGCTCGCCGGGTCGGCGGACGGGTGCGCCAGGTCGATGACGCTGACCGTGCCGGTGGTGGTGGCGCCGGTGTCCGGGTCGGCCGGCACCTGCGTGCCGTAGGAGTTCATGGTGGTCTCGCCGGGCTTCGCCGGGCGGCCGCCCTCGTTGCTGACGTAGAGCTTGTCGCCGACCCGGACCAGGTCGCGGGGCGCGTTGCCGACGGCCCAGCTCTGCTGGATCGCGCCGGTGGCCGCGTCCAGGGCGACCACCCGGTTCTGGCCGTTGACCGCGGCGTACACGGTGGAGCCGTCGGCGGAGAACACGGCCTCGCCGACGAGCGCGTGCTTCGTGCCGTCCGCCGGGATCGCCACGGTCGTCGGATCGGTGACGGTGCCGTCGGCGTTCACGGTGAACCGGGTGTAGCCGTCGGTCTGGCCGAGCCACAGCTGCTTGCCGTCGGGCGAGTAGGTGGGGCCTTCCTGGCCCACGCTGTTGCTCTTCAGGCGGGGGCTGGACGTCGCGGCGGTGCCGACGACCTGCTGCACCTTGAAGTTCTTCAGGTCGACGAGCGCCAGCGCGCTGCCCCCGTCGGTGACGGCGGCGGCGAGGTGGGAGCCGTCCGGGCTGACCGTCGACGACATGATCTTGCCGTCGTTGAGGACGAGGCGGTCGCCGTACGGGGCGATGTACTGGTCGCTGGAGATGACCTGGCCCCGGTCGGTCGTCTGGCCGACCTGGTCGGTGCCGAACTGGTGGGTCTGGGCGTAGGCGACGCCGGCGGCCACGACGGCGAGCGCGGTGGTGCCTGCCGTGACCAGGGGTATCCGGCGGCCTATGCGTCTGGCGAGAGGACCGGAGGGGTCCTTCTCGACACGCCGGCGACGGCGTGTTACCTGCATGGGTTCATCCCTTCGAGGAGGCGGGGAGAAGCTCGACGTTGCCGTCGAACTGCCACAGGGGGTTCGGCGCGTCACCGGTCGCGGTGCGCACCAGGAAGTAGCCGTTGACTTCCTTCGGCCCGTCACCGTCGGCCATGAAGCGGCCGTCGGCGGTGACGTCGAGCTGGTAGACGGCGGTGCCGGCGGCCTGGATGCCGGGCAGGTGCCAGGTGACGACGCAGCGCCAGTCGTTGCCGGGTCCCTCGGCGGCGACCTTGAGGCTGCCCTTGGTGCACGCGGCCGTGGCCCTCAGCGCCGCCTCGGTCACGTCCGGCCGGTTGAGCGCCCGCGTCTGCATGCGGTACAGGTGCGCGAACTCGGTGGCCAGGGAGCGCTGGAGCTTGTCCTGCGTGATCCCGGTGCCGCCGGCCCCGGTCGTCGTGGCGACGGCCACCGCGCCCGCGGCGACCAGCACGACGAGCGGCAGGACACCGGCGGTGAGCGCGCGGCGCGCCGATCCGTCGTAGGCGGGGTTGGTGAAGTCCCGCCGTACGAAGAGGACATACGCGAGGACCGTCGCGGTGAGGGCCCACACCAGGCTGACGGCGACGCCGATGAGGAGCGGAGCCGTCTGCGGGGGACTCGTGAACAGCCCGTTCCAGGAGAGGAAGGCGTATCCGGGCAGGGCGAGGCGTACGGGGACGGGCAGCGGGAGCATCTGGGCGAGCTGCATCGCCAGGGCGACGAGCGCGGGCAGCAGCAGCCCCATCGGGGAGCGGCCCAGCAGGACGGAACCGAGCAGCCCGATCGCGGCGAGGGCGAGGGTTGGGGCGAGCGCGCAGGCCCAGGCGAGCAGGACCTTCGCGGCGGTGTCGCCCGGGCTCAGCAGATGGCCGTCGAGGCCGACCAGCGGCTGGTTGCCGACCGCGAGGAGCCCGCCGGCGATGCTGGAGGCGACCAGTCCGGCCACCATCAGCAGGACGACGGTGAGTCCTGCCAGGGCCTTGGCCGCGAAGATGCGCCGGGGCGAGCGCACCGCCACGAGCAGATGGCGCCAGGTGCCGAGCCGGTCCTCGGCGGCGAACACGTCACCGGCGACGACCGAGGTGAGCAGCGGCAGCGCCCAGGTGCCCGCGAAGCCGAGCAGGACCAGCGGTCCGGCCCAGCCGGTGGCGTGCATCCAGCGGCCGAAGAGCGTGTCGACGGGCAGGGTGCTCTGCCGGCTCACCGCCGCGACGAAGAGGCCGGGAGCGAGCCAGCAGGCGAGGACGAGCAGCCGGATCCGCCACTGCGAGACCAGCTTGACCAGTTCGAAGCGGTAGCCGCGCGGCACGGACACGCGCCGGGTGATGGCAACGCTGTCATCGGTGAGGGTCGTGGTCATCGGCCGGCCTCCTGCCGCTCGGTGAGGGCGAGGAAGGCGGCTTCGAGCGGCGAGACGACGGGAGCGAGTTCGCGCACCGCGACGCCGGCGTGCACGAGCGCCGCGACCAGGGCGTCCAGGGCGGACACGGGCGCGCGCACGACGAGCGCCTCGCCGCCGGGCCGGGGCGTGGTGCCGTCGACGACGTCGACTCCGTCCGTGTCGTCGGCGAGCCGGCGGGCGGCCTGCGGGTCGGAGGTCAGCAGCCGGTAGTCGAGTTCACGGTTCTCGGCGGCGAGTTTGGCGAGCGGTCCGGAGAAGACGACGCGCCCGGTGGCGAGGATGGTGACCTCCGAGCACAGCGCCTCCAGGTCGTCCATGCGGTGGCTGGAGAGCACGACGGCCGTCCCCTCGGCCGCGAGGCGGGTGAGGACGCCGTGCACGTGCCGCGCGCCCGCCGGGTCGAGGCCGTTGGCGGGTTCGTCCAGCACGAGGAGCCGGGGCCGGGTGAGCAGGGCGGCGGCGAGCCCGAGGCGCTGGCGCATGCCGAGGGAGAAGCCGCGCACCCGGTCGTCGGCCACGTCGGTGAGCCCGACCTGGTCCAGGACGTCGGCGATGCCGGCCGACCTCTTGTCGTGGCCGCGCAGGGCGGCGAGCGCGGCGAGGTTCTGCCGGGCGGTGAGCGAGGGGTACAGGCCGGGCCCGTCCACGAAGCCGGCGACGCCGTCCGGGGCCGCGAGCGCCCGGCCGAAGGGGACGCCGAGGATCTCGAGGCTGCCGCCGTCGGCGACGGCCAGGCCCAGCAGGAGGCCGAGCAGAGTCGTCTTGCCGGCGCCGTTCGGTCCGGCCAGGCCATGGATCTGACCTTGTGTCACATCGAGGTCGACGCCGTCGAGAGCGACGACGTCACCGAAACACTTGGTGATCCCGCGGGCCCGGACCACGTGGTGTGTGCCCATGAGTCCCTTTCTTCGCAACGCTCAGGGACCTTACGGAGGCACACGGCCTCGGTGACGACAGTCGGTTGAACCTCGATCGAATTAATTGTCAAGGCATGGACAAGAAAGGCGGCGCGAACAGGGCGGCAACCGGATCGACTTGGACAAATCACTCGACCACCGAACCGGGGCGCGCGCCCCGTCCCCCCGCCTTCGGACACGGATCGCCCCGCCTGATCGCCTGGGGCGCGAACTCGGGCGCCGACCTGGCGGGCCCGGGCCGGGAGCGTCACAGCCCCGGGGCCGCAACCGGGGCGAGGTGTCTAGGTCAGACCCTGGCCTAGATGGCTCCTACCGTCGGTCGTGTCCGTGAGGTCGACGAAAGGGAGTCCCCATGTCCGAGCTGAGCAGCGTCGCACCCGCCGGGTACACCGCCGTCGCCCCGTGGGTCGTCACGGAGGACACGGGGGCGTTCCTCGACTTCGTCGCCGAGGTGTTCGACGGCGTGGAGCTGGCGCGGGTGCGGACCGAGGACGGGGCCGTGGGGCACGGGGAGATCCGGATCGGGGACACCGTCGTGCTCGCCTTCGACCGGCACGCCGACTGGCCCGCCCTGCCGAGCCTGCTGCGGGTCTTCGTCGCCGACGCGGACGCGGCGATCGCGCGGGCCGTCGCGGCCGGCGCGCAGGTCGTCACGCCCGTGTCGGACAGTGCCTTCGGGCAGCGCGGCGGACGCGTCAAGGACCCCCTCGGCACCATCTGGTGGGTCGTCACCCGCGTGGAGGACGTGCCCGAGGAGGAGATGTGGAAGCGGCTCCAGGAGCCGCGATACGCCGAGGCCATGCGCGTCGCCCAGGAGACGCTCGACGCGGAACTCGGGGGCCGGCGCACGGGACGCAGCAGCGCACCGGTTCGCGGCGAGACCCACTGACCCGCCGCACACGGCTGCGGCGCCGCAACCGACCCGCCGCCTGCGGCCGCCCCACCCGACGCCCTCACCCGGCATCGCCGTACCGAGCCCACGCGGCCGTCGCCGTGACAGCCGGCTGCGACGGCCCTACTGTTCCCGGCATGCCCGACGCGAGTGCCGACGCCACGACGCCCACGCCCAGCGCGGTGCGGCTCACCTGGTCACTCGCCGGCAGTGGCTGGGCCACGTGCACCCTGGAGACGGCCGACGGCACGGTCGAGGTCCTCGCCTCCCGCATCGGCAACGCTCCGGAGGACCTGCTGACGGCCGTGGCGCGCCTCGTCGCCGGCGCGGCCGAGACACGCGCGCAGTTCGAGGCCGAGCCGACCGCCTTCCGCTGGATCTTCCGGCGGGACGGGCACGACGCCCGGCTCCGCCTGCTGGAGCTCCCCCACGGCCGCTCACCCGACAGCGCCGGAACCGTCCTGTGGTCGGGACGCCTCGGCGTCGACGCGGTCGCGCGGGCCGTGACGCGGTGCTTCGACGAGGTCGTCAGGGTGCACGGGGAGAGCGGATACCTGAGCCGGTGGGGCGCGCCGTTTCCGCGGTGGGAGCTGGAGGCCCTCAGGCGGCTCCGCCGCGACGCCCAGCCGTGAGGCCGGCTCCCTCGCGCCGAACGCCGGCGGGCCCGGCCTCGTGGGAGGCTCGGGCCCGTCGGTGGTGGTCCGGTCAGCGTTCCTCGCGGAACAGGACGTGCTGTCCGGCCACCGGGTCGTACTTGCGCAGGACCAGCCGGTCGGGGTCGTTCTGCCGGTTCTTGCGCGTCACGTAGGTGACACCGGTCCCTGCCGTCGACTTCAGCCGGACGACGGGACGCACGGTGCTGCGTGCCATGGGGTCCTCCTCTCGCGGACCGGCACCCCGGACGATCTTGAGCGGTGCATGCCAGTCACAGGGGCTGCAACGCCGGAGGGGGTCCGGGCATTCCCGTGGCGTCCGGACGGCGGCCGCGCGGCTCACCCGCCCGTGCCGTACCTCGAGCCGTGCTCATGAGTCCGCCCGCAGCATGGCAACCGTGATCGCACCCCTGACGTACCGCTTCCGCGCCCTGCGCACCCGCAACTTCCGGCTGTTCGCGGCCGGGCAGATCGTCTCCGTGGCCGGCACCTGGATGATGGTCGTCGCGCAGGACTGGCTCGTGCTCGGCCTGACCGGCGACTCGGCCGTGGCCCTGGGGACGGTGACGGCGCTGCAGTTCACCCCCATGCTGTTCACGCTGTACGGCGGCCGCCTCGCGGACAGCCACGACAAGCGGACGCTGCTGACCGCGGCCAACTGCGTGTCGGCGGCGCTCGCGCTGCTCCTGGCGCTGGCCGTGTTCGCGGACACGGTGGCCCTGTGGCACATCCACCTGTTCGCGCTCGGCCTCGGGATCGTGAACGCCGTCGAGGTCCCCGCCCGCCTGGCCTTCATCAGCGAACTCGTGCCCCCGAGCGTGGTGCCGAACGCCTCCGCGCTGAGCGCCGCGTACTTCAACGTCGCCCGCGTCCTCGGACCGGCCCTCGCCGGGCTGCTCCTGACCGCCTTCGGCACCGGCTGGGTGATGCTCGTCAACGCGCTCAGTTACCTGGCCACCGTGACCGGGCTGCGGCTCATGCGCCCCGCCGAACTGCTGCGCCCGCCCCGGGAGGCCGGCCGGGCGCGGGTGGTGGACGGGCTGCGCCACACCCTCGGGCGGCCCGACCTGGCCGTGCCCATGGCGCTCGTCGCGGTCGTCGGGCTGTTCGGCCTGAACTTCCAGCTGACGCTTCCCCTCCTCGCCAAGACGGTGCTGCACACCGGCGCGTCCTCCT
Source organism: Streptomyces sp. NPDC014801 (assembly GCF_043082085.1). Taxonomy (NCBI): domain Bacteria; kingdom Bacillati; phylum Actinomycetota; class Actinomycetes; order Kitasatosporales; family Streptomycetaceae; genus Streptomyces; species Streptomyces sp. NPDC014801. The sequence goes on from NZ_JBIBXG010000019.1 coordinate 107,455, forward strand.
TCGGCCTGCTGACCACGGTCTTCGCGGCCGGGTCGCTGCTGGGCGCGTTCGCCGCGAGCGGGCGCAGCAGCCGCCCGTCCGCGCTGCTGGTGACGGGCGCCGCGATCGCGTTCGGGCTGCTGGAGGCGGCCGTCGGCTGGGCGCCCTCCCCCGCCGCCGCGGTCGTGCTGCTGTTCCTCACCGGGTTCGCCACGATCTGCTTCGCGCAGGCCGCCAACCACCGTGTCCAGCTGGGCAGCGACCCCCGCTACCGCGGGCGGGTGCTGGCGCTGTACACGCTGGTGATACAGGGCTCGACCCCGCTCGGCGCCCTGTGCGTCGGCTGGCTCGGCGACCGCTGGGGCGCCCGCGCCGCCTTCGTCGTCGGCGGGCTGGTGTCGCTGGCCGCGGGTCTGGTCGCCCTCGCCGTCGACCGGGAGGGCCGGCGCCCGGCCACCCGAGCGGCCCCGCGCACGCCGGCTGCCGAGGACGCACGGCCGTGAGGTCATGACGGCGGCCGCGGCGGGCATACGGTGGTCAGGACGACCCCGCGGGACACACGGCACGCCGGCGGCATCGCGCCCCGCCGACGCACCGCGGACCGAGCGCCCCGGCCGGGACGGCATGTCCCCCGGACGGACCCGCCGGGGCGCTGCGCACTCCGGGAGTGCGCACGCTGGGAAGGTCAGCGAGCCGGGATGACGTACACCGCGCCGGGAGGACGCCGTCGACACCACCCGCAGCACCCACCGCCGCGAGGGCGCCGTCGCCCGGCTGCTCGCGCGCTGCGCCCTGCTGACGGCGCTCGGCGCGGTCGTCGTGCTGCTGGTCACGGTCGGTGGGCGCGGCCTGCTGATCGTCGTGGCGGGGCTCGCCGGCCTGGTGGTGTGCGCCGCCGGCCTGTGGTGGTTCCTGGCACACCGGGGCGCGGTACGGCTGCTGGGGGCGCTGTTCGTGGTGGGCGCGCCGGTCGGTGTGCTCGTCCTCTTCGCGCAGGGCGACCTCTGGCAGACCGCCCTGGCCTCCAGCCTGTGCTGGGCGGCGACCCTGGCCTGTGGCCGGGCGGCCCTGCGCCGGGCGCGCCCCGAACTCCCTCAGCAGGCGACCCCGGCGCGTCCGCCGGCGCGGCCGGTGCTCATCATGAACCCGAAGTCGGGCGGCGGGAAGGTCGGCCGCTTCGGGCTCGCCGAGCGTGCGCGGGAACTCGGCGCACGGGTGATCCTGCTGGACCCGTCCGCCCCGGCGGACGTCGCCGCGCTGGCCCGCGAGGCCGTGGCCGGCGGCGCCGACCTGCTGGGCGTGGCGGGCGGCGACGGCACCCAGGCGCTGGTCGCGGCGGTCGCCGCCGAGCACGACCTGCCGTTCCTCGTGATCAGCGCGGGCACCCGCAACCACTTCGCGCTGGACCTGGGCCTCGACCGCGACGACCCGTCCCGTTGCCTGGACGCGCTCACCGACGGCGAGGAACTGCGCGTCGACCTCGGCGACGTCGCGGGGCGGCCCTTCGTCAACACCGTGTCGTTCGGGGTGTACGCCGACGTCGTGCAGCGCCCCGAGTACCGCGACGACAAGGCGGGCACGGCACTGAGCCTCATGCCGGACCTGCTGGCCGACAAGGCGACGGGCCGGCTGGACGCCCGCGCCGACGACACCGCGCTCTCCTCCCAGCAGGCCCTGCTGATCAGCAACAACCCCTACGCCCCCTCCGACGAACTCGGCGGGGGCGGCCGCCGGATCCGGCTGGACCGCGGGGTGCTCGGCGTGCTCGCCTTCCGGGTGGAGGGCCCCGCCCAGGCGGCGGACCTCGCCCTGTGGGGCTCACGCTCCAAGGGCCTGACCGTCCTGACCTCGCACCGGGTCGAGGTGACCTCCGCCGCGGACGAGATCGCCGTGGCGGTGGACGGCGAGGCGCTGCGGATGCGCACACCGGTCGTGTGCACGCTGCGGCCCGGCGCGCTGCGCGTGCGGGTGCCGCGCGACCGTCCCGGTGTCGTGGTGCCCGCGCCCCCCGTCGACTGGCGGGTGCTGATCGCGCTCGCCCTCGGCCGCACGCCGCGAACACCCGAAGGAGCAGACCATGGCTGACCGCGACACCACCCCGCCCGCCGCACCGGGCGACCCGGCGACGGCCGGGGCCCGGGCCACGGTGACCGCCGTGCTCCGCGACCTGCGCGCGATCGACGGCGCCCTCTACGCGGCCGTGGCCGCCACCCGCACCCCCACGCTGGACCGCACGCTGCGGCGGCTGTCGCACGCGGCCGACCACTCCAAGATCTCGCTGACCGTCGCCGCGGGCCTCGCCCTCGTGCCCGGCCGGCCCCGGCGCGCGGCGCTGGCCGGCGTCGGCGCGGTGGCGCTCGCCTCGGCGGCGGCGAACCTGCTCGGCAAGCGGATGGTGCGCAGGCGGCGGCCGGACCGCGAGCAGGCCCGGGTCAGCGTGGACCGGCACGTGCCCATGCCCCAGTCGGCGTCCTTCCCGTCCGGTCACACGGCGTCGGCGACGGCCTTCGCTACCGCCGTGGGTGTCGTCCTGCCCGCGGCGGCGGTGCCGCTCGGGGCGCTGGCGGTCGCCGTCGGCTACTCCCGCGTGCACACCGGCGTGCACTATCCGGGCGACGTGGCGGCGGGCAGCGTCCTCGGCTTCGCGGCCGCGGCGGCCTCCCTGGCCGTCGTCCAGCGCCCACGGCCGGGCTCCCGGGCGTAGGCGAGCGGTGCGGCTCGCGGGCCTGAGCGGCACCTGGCCACCCGGCTCGCCTGCGTGAGCAGCACCGAGCGGCGCGGCTCGCCGGCGTGAGCGACGCCCAGCCACCCGGCTCGCAGCCTGCGCACCATTGGCGCCCGGGCTGTCGGGTCCGACCGGCACACAGCCACCCGCCTCGTCGCCCGAACGGCACCGACCGTCCGCTCTCCGCAACCTCTTGACTCCCCTCCCCACCCCCCACATACTGGCGGCCAAATCGATTTGGCCAAATCGATTTGGCCGCCGTCCGGGCCCATCGTGAAGGCCGAACTCCGAGCGAGACGACCCCGAAACGGAGTCCCCCGTGTCGCTACGCACCGCTCCCCGCCCCGCCCCGGACCCCGACACCGACGCGCACGCCGAGGCCCGGCGCCGCCATCCCGTCGACACCTACCGGCCGGTCCACCGGATGCTGCTGTTCGGCATCCAGCACGTGCTGGTCATGGCCGCCACCCCGATCTCCAGCGTCTTCCTGGTCAGCGCGACGCTGCACCTCACGCCCGCACTGACCGCCAACCTGCTCTCCGCCGCCTTCGTGCTGTCCGGAATCGGCTCCCTGCTGCAGTCCCTCGGACCGTGGGGCTTCGGCGCGCGCCTGCCGTTCGTCATGCTGCCCGGCGGCGCCCCGCTGGTGCTCTTCCTCTCCATCGCCGACGAGCACGGACTGCGCACGGCCACCGGCGCGGTGATCCTGACGGCGGTCTTCTGCTTCGTCGTCCTGCCGCTGTTCTCCCGGCTGCTGAAGTTCTTCCCGACCCTCGTCATCGGCACGATGATCGTCATCGTCGGGGTGAACCTGGTGAAGGTCGGCGCCCTGCTGATCACCGGGCGGCCCGGCACCAGCGGCTTCGGCGAGCCGCACGCCCTGCTGCTGGGGCTGGCCACGGTGGGCTTCACCGTCGTCGCCTACGCGCTGCTGCGCGGCACGCTGCGCCAGCTCGCCGTGATGCTGGGCCTGCTGGCCGGCACCGCCCTCGCCGCGCTGCTCGGCCGGGTCCACCTGGACGGCGGCAGCGGCGGGCTGCTGCACGCGCCGGCGCTGATGCCTTTTGGCACACCGCAGTTCAACCTGGTCGCGGCGCTGCCCCTGCTGGTCTACAGCCTCGCCTCGATGGCCGAGGCCACCGGCCAGACCGTGGTCAACAGCGAGGCCGTCGGCCTGCGGCCCGACGCCCGCCGGGACGCGCCCCGCACGATCCGCGGCGACGCCGTCGTCTCGCTGGCCGGCGGCTTCTTCGGCCTGCCCCTGATGGTCACCAGCGGCGAGAACATCGGCATCGTCAAGCTCACCGGCGTACGCAGCCGCTTCGTCACGGTGGCCGCCGGACTCGTCCTCATCGCGATCGGCTTCCTCGCGCCCGTGGCCCGCCTGGTCAACGCCATCCCGGCGCCCGTGGTCGGCGGCACCGCCCTGGTCGTCTTCGGCGTCATCACCGTGCTCGGCGTCCAACTGCTCGGCCGCGCCGGGCTGGACGACCACACCGACACCTTCATCGTCGCCGTCGCGCTGGCCGCCGGCCTGCTGCCGATCCTGCTGCCCGGCGTGTACGGGCAGCTGCCGCCGACCCCGCGCATCCTGCTGGAGAGCGGCGTCGCCGTCGGGGCGTTCACGGCGGCCCTGCTGCACGCGCTCTTCCACCGCACGCCGTGGGTCTCCCGCCCGGCGAAGGCATCGGCACCTCCTGCGGCCGAGCCGCTCGCGGAGCCCCAGACCTGACGGCCCATCAGAGACCTGTCCTCCCACCGCAAGATCCCCGAGACAAGGACGCCATGCACTCCCTGCCCCTTCCCGGCCCCGGCCCGCTGCTGCGCGACGACGGTCCGCTGCTGCTGGTCCCCGACACCGTGCTGCTCCCCGACGGCCCCGCGCAGGACCACGCCGTCGTCGTGGACGGCACCGCCTTCACCGACGTGGGACCGGCCGCGCGCGTCCTGCGCGACCACCCCGCACTCGCTCCGCTGCGGCTGCCCGGCTGCGCGCTGCTGCCCGGCTTCGTCGACGCCCACCACCATCTCACCCAGAGCTTCGGCGCCGCCCTGGCCTTCGGTGAGCCATCGGAGATCTTCCGCCGGGTGTGGGTACCGCTGGAGGGCGCGCTCGACGAGGAGTCGGCGTACGTGGCGGCCAAACTGGCCGCCTGGGAGGCGCTGCGCGGCGGTTTCACCACGGTCGCGGACGCCGGCACCCGTGCTCCCGTCGACGTCGAGGCGGTGGCGGGCGCCGCGCGCGACACGGGGCTGCGCTGCGTGCTCGGCGTGATCTGCAACGACGCCGGGGAGGACGCCGTGGACGACGTCCTCGCCCGGGCGGGCAAGCACCTCGCCCGCTATGCGAGCGACCCGCTGGTGCACCCCTCGCTCGCCGTCTCCATCCCGGAGGCGGCGACCGAGCAGACCCTCGCGGACGTGGCCCGCCTCGCCGCCGAGGCCGGCGCGGTCCTGCAGATCCACGTCAACGAGCACCTCGCCGCGGTCGAACGCTCTCTCGTACGGCACGGACTGCGCCCGCTGGAGCATCTGCACCGCCTGGGCGTGCTCGGCCCGCACCTGCTCGCCGCCCACGCCACCCTGCTGACGCCGCGTGAGCTGGGCCTGCTGCGCGACACCGGCACCGCCGTCAGCTACAACCCCGTGGCCAGCGCCTGGAAGGGCAACGCGGTCGCGCCCGCGCTGCTCATGGCCGAGGAGGGCATCCGCTTCGGCCTCGGCACCGACGGCACCCGGGGCGACGCCTTCCGGCTGCTGGACGCCGCCGAGACCGCCCAGCGCCTCACCCACGGTCTGGCGACCGGCGACTCCTCCTGCGGCGGCGGCTGGACCTGGCTCGACCACGGCACGCGGCTCGGCGCCGACGCGGTCGGGCTCGGCACGGGCTCCGGGGTCGCCGGGGTCCGCACCGGTGCGGTCGCCGTCGGCTCCGCCGCCGACTTCCTGCTCGTCGACCTCACCGTCCCCGAGCTGTGCCCCTCGCACGACCTGCCCTGGGAGCTGCTGCGGCGCGGCAACCGCGACCAGATCACCGCCGTGTTCACGGCCGGGCGGCTGCGGCTGTGGCAGGGCTGGCCACCGGACTGGGACGGCCGGGCCCTGCTGGCGAAGGCCCGCGAACTCGCCCACGACGTGGTGCGGCGCGCGCCGATCGTACGGGTGCACCGGCCCGCCGCCGAGGCCGCGACGGCCGGGCGATCCGCCCTGCACGCGGCCGGCGCGCGGGGGGTGAGCGCGTGAGCGGCGACACCCTCGCCCTGCTCGCCGTGACCGTGGCCGTCGCCGCGTTCGTGCAGGGCGCCAGCGGTCTCGGCTACGCCCTCATCGTCGCGCCGGTCGCCGGCATCGCGGACCCGGGGCTGCTGCCGGTCTTCCTGCTCGCGTCGATGATCCCGCTGAACCTGTACGTGGCCTGGCGGGAGCGGTTCAGCATCGATCTGCGCGGCGCCGGCTGGATCACGGGGGCCCGGCTGGCGGCCACCCCGGCGGGGCTGGTACTGCTCGCAGCCGTCCCCGAGCACGACCTCGGCCTGCTGGTCGGCGTCGCGACGGTGCTCGCGGCGCTGGTGAGCCTTGCCGCGCCCGCGTTCGCGCCGGGGCGTGTGGCCTACGTCGGGGCCGGTCTGGTCACCGGGATCACCGAGACGGCCACCGGGGTGGGCGGGCCGCCGCTCGCGCTGGTGTACCAGCACCGGCCGCCGCCGGAGCTGCGTGCCACGGTCGCCGTGTGCTTCCTGCTCGGCGAGGCCGCGTCCCTGGTGCTGATGTTCTTCACGGGACGCGGGCACCTGGACCATCTGGGCACGGCGCTGTGGATGCTGCCCGCACTGGCCGCCGGCGCGGGGCTGAGCAGGCTGGTGCACCACCGTCTCGACGCGCGGCGCCTCCGGCTGGGGGTGCTGGTGTTCGCGCTGGTGTCGGGGCTGGTGCTGATCCTGGGGATCTGACCCTGGCGAGGCACTGGCGTGGGGCTGCGGGGGGGTCTGCCGGGGGCGGTTGGCCTTCGGGTGCGGGGGCGTGGGGGCTGGTCGCGCAGTTCCCCGCGCCCCCACTGGCGTGGGGCTGAGCAGACATCTGCCGGGGGCGGTTGGCTTTCGGGTGCGGGCCGTGGGCGGCTGGTCGTGCAGTTCCCCGCGCCCCTACTGCGTGGGGCTACGCGGGCGGAGTTGTGCGGGCCGTCGGGCTTCCTCCGGTCGCGTCTGCCCGGTTCCCGAGTCCTTCCGGGTGCGGGTTGTGGGCGGCTGGGCGCGCAGTTCCCCGCGCCCCTGCCGGCGTGGGGGTGAGCGGGCGGAGTTTCGTGGGCCCGGGGCGCCTGCTGCGTGGGGTCAGTGGGGGCGGGTTGATGAGGGGCGGGGGATCAGGCGGGGGGACGGCAGGGTGGGGGGCAGGGGGCGATCGGTGGGGGTGCCGGGGAGTTGGCCGAGGAGGAGGTCCAGGGCCTGGGCGGCGGCCTGTTCCAGGTGGAGGTCCACCGCGGTCAGCGGGGGGACGCAGGTCCGGGCGCGCAGGCCGTCGTAGCGGGTGGCGACGAGGACGTCGTCGGGGACCGCGCGGCCGCTGTCGTGCAGGGCGCGCACGGCGCCGACGGCGAAGGCGTCGACCATCACGCACAGCGCGTCGAGGTCCGGGTGCGCGCGCAGGAGCGTGGCGCACGCCTCGTACCCCGCCTCTTCGCCGCCTGACTCCTCGGCGACGGCCGTCACCGGCGGCCAGCCGTGCCGCGCGGCGGCGCGCGCGTAGGCGGTCCGCGCGTCCACGGCGGAGGAGCGGGTGCCGGGCGCGGTGATCAGGGCGGGGCGCCGGGCGCCCTGGTCGGCCAGATGGTCCAGCAGCAGCTCGGTGACCGCCTCGCCGTTGAGGTCGACGTACGGCGCCTCGGTGGCGTCGGGCACCGGCCGGCCCAACGCCACCCAGGGCAGGCCCCGTTCGCGCAGCCCGGCGACCACGGGGTCGTCCTCCCGAGGCTCCACCACGATCGCCCCGTCGACGTCGACCGTGCGCAGCCCGGCACCGGACTCCCCCGGCGGCAGCAGCACCAGCGCGAAGCCGTGCGCGAGGGCGTGCTCGGCGGCGGCCGCGGCGACCTCCATGTAGAAGCCCAGCCGGGACGGCCCGCCGGCCACGGCGAGCGGCATCGAGGACAGCAGGGCGATGGCCCGGGCCTCGCCGCGCCGCAGCCGCTGGGCCCGCAGGTTGGGTCGGTAACCCAGCTCCTGGGCGACCTGCTTGACGCGCTCGCGGGTGCGGGGGTCGACCTTGCCCAGACCGTTGAGCGCGTGCGAGACGGTGGTCCGTGACACGCCGGCGGCGCGCGCCACATCGGCGATCGTCGGCTGACGGGACGCGGAACCCGGGCGGGGAGCGGTCATCGGCGGCTGTTCTCCTCGTGCGCTGCGTGCCGCCAGTCTCCCGGATGGCCCGCCCCCGCTCCACGCCGCCTCCCCGGAAGCGGTGGCCACCGCCTCAGGCGGGTCCCCCGGGCCGGGGGACCCGCCACGGCTACGTGAGCCGGGCGCGCAGCGCGCGGGCGGCCTTGCCGGTGATGCTGAAGGCGTAGGCGGTGACCGCCGAGGGGGCCGGGACCAGTTGCAGCACCAGGTGCTTGTCGTCGGGGCGGAGGCGGGCGGTGTGCACGCGCTTGCCGTCGCGGGGCAGGGTGACCGCGTGCGGGCCGCGCCGACCGACGCCGTTGCCGAGCGCCGCGCCGAGGGCACCGCGCGCGGTCAGGCCGTGGGCGGTGCAGCGCAGCGACAGATGCCAGTTCCCCGACGCGAGGGGCCTGCCGTCGTCGGCGGTGGCGAGGTCGACGCGGACACGGAAGCAGGCCCGCCCGTAGTCGTACGTCTCCTTGCCGCGGGCGACGGTCAGGTGCGGGGAGGGCACCTGTTCGCAGCGGACGGCGATCTCCCGGCCGCTGCGGGTGTGGCGCAGCACGAGTTCGGTGACCAGGTCGTCGGTGTCGACCTGGTCGAGGTAGCCGTAGCCGCCCAGTTCGAGGACGCTGCCCTGCCACACGAGGTGGTCGACCCGGCGGCGCGGGCTGACCCGCAGCGCGTCGGAGGTGATGTCGCACAGCTCCTCGTACGCGGGTGTGTCGGGGGCCGGGTACGGCGGCACGGCGTACAGCTTGCCGTTGCGGGTGAGGGCCTTGCCGGGGCGGCCGGCCAGCTCCCACTCGACGACGGCGGCGAGTTCGTCGGCCCGTCCCTCGCGCAGGCAGTGGGCGACGAGCCGCTCGTGGAGGTCCAGCTTGGCCACGACGGCGGGGGTGACCCACTTCTCGGCGTACGGACGCGCCAGCTCGACCAGTTCCCGGCGCGTGCCGGCGTCGGCCTCGGCGTAACGGTCGTCGAAGCGGCGCAGCATCTCCACCCGGACGTGACGGGTGATCAGGTGATCGCGCAGCGGGCCCGGTTCGGTCATGCCGGTGACCAGGGCCACCATCTCGTCGGCCTGCTCCAGCGTGGTGCGCAGCTCCAGGCCGCCCGCGGTGATGTTGCCGTCGTCGCCCCGCTTGACGACGTAGTAGCAGTCGTAGTCGCCGACGATCGAGATGACCTTGGCGTGCAGATAGGCGCGGGCGACGAAGTGCTGGTCCTCGCTGATGCGCATGTGCTCGGGGAAGCGGATCCCGTGTTCTTCGAGCAGGCTGCGCCGGAACAGCTTGAACGGCATCAGCGTGTAGTAGACGTCGCCCTTCGACAGGTCGGCCTTGTCGACGTTCTTGGCGAACACCTGCCGCGGGACGCGCCGTCCGACGCCGACCAGCTTGGCGAGGACGACGTCGGAGGTGTTGCGCTCCGCCATCGCCACCAGCCGTTCCAGCGCCTCGGGGCCCAGGCAGTCGTCGCCGTCGAGGAAGAAGACGTAGGTGCCGGTGGCGTGGTCGAGTCCGACGTTGCGCGGGCGGCTCGGGCCGCCCGAGGCCTCCTGGTGGACGACCTTCATCCGCCAGGGCTTCTCCTTCGCCCAGGCCTCCAGCCGCTCCCCGCTGCCGTCGGTGCTGCCGTCGTTCACGGCGACGATTTCCAGCGCGTCCAGCCCGATCGACTGCTGTGCGACCGAGGCGAGCGTCTGCTCCAAATAGGGCAAAGCGTTATAAACCGGTATCACAACAGACACCAGTGGTGTGTGCGATCTCTTCATGGATTCCCCCCCATGCAGATCCTGTACATGAAGATCATATGAAAAACACCGAGGCCTCTTGTCGCTTCGGTCGGCATACGCCCTGATCAGGCCCCCCACGTGCCCTTTCACGAGGCGAGCATAAGTGACGGATGCCATGGAAAGTCCGCAACCATCCGAGGATACGGCGGAGTGTCAGGGTCCGGTTGAGGCTCGGGGGGCGCGTGGGAGTGCGCTGCGGTGCGTGACGGTGGTGAACGGCGACCGCGCGCCGTAAGGAGGCGCACCGCGCCCTCATCGGGGAGGGGCCGCGCCCTCGGGAAGCAGCGGGACGCCGGCCGGAAAAGAAAAAGGGAAAGGAGGCAACCCGCTCCTTTCCACTCTCAACCTATAGCGCACCGGGGGGCTTGCCGCAAGGCCCCCGTCGTGGCGCACAATCAACGGCCGAAGCCAGATCCGGCCGCTATGGGGGGAGTCGCGCAGTGCGTATGCCGTTATGCCGGTATGCGCCGCCCCCTCCGGACGTTCCCGGTTCTCCCGGCGGCGGCCACCGCCCCCGCCGCCCGACCGCACTGACGCCTGCCCCGGCCGTACCCGGCCCGTGAACGGAGCGATGTCTTGACCCCCACCCCTGTGACCGCCGGTGCCTTCGACCTGCCCGAGCGGCTGGCCGCCAAGGCCGATCCGGCGTTGATCGGCGACGACGAGCGGCACTTCGCCGCCCTGGCCACGTGTCTGGAGCAGTCCATCGCCGAGGTTTCCGAGCGTCTCGCCGCCGCCCGCAGGGCGCCCGGCGGGATCGGCCGGCACGCCATGGACCGCGATACCGAGATCCACCGGCTGACCGCCCGTCTGCGCACCCTGCGCCGCTTCGGCCTGGACCTGTGCCTCGGCCGCATGGTCGGCGCGGACGGCGGCGAGCCGCTGTACGTGGGACGGCTCGGGCTGACCGACGCCTCGGGCCGCCGGCTGCTGCTGGACTGGCGCTCCCCCGCCGCCGAGCCGTTCTTCGGCGCCACGCACGCCGACCCGATGGGCCTGGCCAGCCGCCGCAGATACCGCTGGACCGACGGCCGGATCACCGACTACTGGGACGAGGTGTTCCACACCGACGGGCTGGAGCACCACGCCGCGCTCGACGACCAGTCCGCCTTCCTCGCGAGCCTGGGCGGCAGCCGGTCGCCGCGGATGCGGGACGTGCTCGGCACCATCCAGGCCGACCAGAACGCCGTGATCCGGGCGGGTTCGCGCGGCGCGCTCGTCGTCGACGGCGGTCCGGGCACCGGCAAGACGGTCGTCGCGCTGCACCGCTCCGCCTACCTGCTGCACTCCGACCCGCGCCTGGGTCACCGCAGGGGCGGCGTGCTGTTCGTCGGCCCGCACCGGCCCTATCTCGCCTACGTCTCCGACGTCCTGCCGAGCCTCGGCGAGGAGGGCGTGCAGACCTGCGTCCTGCGGGACCTGGTCGCCGAGGGGGCGACGGCCGCACCCGAGACCGACCCGGAGGTGGACCGGCTGAAGTCGTCCGCCGACATGGTGCGGGCGATCGAGACGGCCGTCCGCTTCTACGAGGAGCCGCCGGCCACGACGCTGACCGTCACGACGCCCTGGTCCGATCTGCGGGTCACCGCGCGCGACTGGGCGGCGGCCTTCGACGCGGCCGAGCCCGGCTCCCCCCACAACGAGGCCCGTGACCAGGTCTTCGACGAGCTGGTCACGATCCTGGTGGACCAGTACGACGGCGACGCCTCCGCCGAGCAGCTGCGCGGCTGGCTGCGCCGGGACCGCGAGCTGCGTACGGCCTTCCACCGGGCGTGGCCGCTGCTCGACGCCGCCGATCTCGTCGCCGACCTGTGGTCGGTGCCCGCCTATCTGCGGATGTGCGCGCCCTGGCTGAGCCGTGACGAGGTGCGCCTGCTGCAGCGCGCCGACCCGCGCGCCTGGACGGTCGCCGACCTGCCGCTGCTGGACGCGGCACGGCAGCGGCTCGCCGATCCCGAGGCGGCGCGGCGCAGGCAGCGGCACGAGGCCGTCCTCGCCGCGCAGCGCGAGCGGATGACGCAGGTCGTGGACAACCTGATCGCGGCCGTGGCCGACTCCGGCGCCGACGGGGACGACGGGGAGGGCCTGGTGCGGATGCTGCGCGGCGAGGACGCCCGGGTCAGCCTGGTCGACGAGTCCGAGCTGGAGCCCGCCGACCCGGACCTGCTCGCCGGGCCGTTCGCGCACATCGTGGTGGACGAGGCGCAGGAACTGACCGACGCCGAGTGGCAGATGCTGCTCTCGCGCTGCCCGTCGCGCAGCTTCACCATCGTCGGGGACCGTGCCCAGGCCCGGCACGGCTTCACGGAGTCCTGGCGGGAGCGGCTGGAGCGGGTCGGGTTCGACCGGATCGAACTGGCCTCCCTCACCCTCAACTACCGTACGCCGCAGGAGATCATGGCCGAGGCCGAGCCGGTGATCCGGGCCGCGCTGCCGGACGCCAACGTGCCGGTGTCCGTCCGCAGCAACGGCCTGCCCGTCGTGCACGGCTCCGTCGCCGACATGTCCTCGGTCCTCGACACCTGGCTGGCCACGCATCCCGAGGGCATCGCCTGCGTGATCGGCGATCCCTCCTTCGCCGAGCGGCCGCGCGTGCGGTCGCTGACCCCTCAGCTGGCGAAGGGCCTGGAGTTCGACCTGGTCGTGCTGGTCGAGCCGGAGGCGTTCGGCACGGGGGTCACCGGGGCGGTCGACCGCTATGTCGCGATGACCCGGGCCACCGGGCAGCTCGTCGTCCTCACCGGCTCCCGCCCCGTCACCAGCGCACGGCGGTGAAGTCGACGGGCCGGGGCCGCAGCAGGCGGGTGCGCTCGGCCAGGGCCCGCAGCCGGCGGGACATCTCGTCGGCCGGCAGACGCCGCCGGTCGCCGTGGCCGGGCAGCACCCACTCGAAGCGCAGCCGGCCCGCCGTCCTGGCCAGGGAGGCGGCCAGCTCCTCGATGGAGTACCAGGTCACGCTCTCCGCGACCTCCAGGTCGCCGGTGGTGCGCGACCAGTAGAAGCTGTCGCCGCTGAAGCAGTACCGGTCGTCGGCGAGGTACAGCACGCTGCCCCGGGTGTGCCCCGGCAGCGGGTGCACGGTCACCCCCGGGCCGATCTGCCGGGGCTCGCGTCCGCGCACCACCTGGTCGGCGTCCGGCGCGGCGTCCAGGTCGCCCTCGTGGATCCACAGCCGCGCGCCGAAGTGGTCGGCGTAGCGCCGGCCGTGCGCGGCGTGGTCGCGGTGGGTGAGCAGTACGTCCGTGACCGGGCCGAACTGCGTGTACCGGTCGGCCAGCCGGCGGCTCCAGCGCGGGGTGTCGACCATCATCGCCGTGCCGGACGGCCGCAGCAGCAGATAGGAGTTGGCCCCGGCGGTGCGGGTGGAGTTGTGGCCGCAGATCAGCACGCCGTCGTCCAGGGCCATCGGGAACGGGTCGAGCGCCGGGTCCGGCGGACCGGACACGGGGCGGATGGAGCGGGTGTGGCAGGCGAAGACGGCGGCGTGTAAGCGCCGCGCCTCGGTTTCGCCGTCCGGCAGGCGCACGATCCTCGACCTGCCGTCGTGCTCGTCGATCAGTTCGGGGGCGAACTGCCGGGCCACATCGCAGTTGGTGCAGCGGTCGTCCACGTACCAGCCGTCCATGGCGGGACTCCTCTCACGGGTGACGGCCCCCGGGGACGGGGGCCGTACCAGGGATATCCCGTGTGCGGACGGAAACGGTAGGCCCGCCCGGTCTTGTGTTCGCGCGCTGGTGGCGCTCTCCCGGGCCGTGCCGTCGGAGCCCGCTCAGCCGGCGGCGGCCCCGAACCACGTCCGCAGCGGGCCGAGCAGGTCCTGCTGGTCCTCGCCGGCCCACGCGACATGGCCGTCGGGCCGCAGCAGCACCGCCGGGACGTCCAGTTCCTCGCTGACGTCGACGACGTGGTCGACCCGGTCCGCCCAGCCGGCCACGGACAGGGTGCCCGTCTGGTCCAGCAGCAGCCCGCGCCCCTGGTGCGTGAGGTCGTACAGGCGGCCCCGCTTCAGCCGTACGTCCCGCAGCCGGCGGCCGACCAGGTCGTGGTCCCCGCCGAGGTCGTAGCGGACGCCGATCGCGAAGGCCGTCTCGGTCATGTAGCGGTTGACCTCGTCGAAGTCCATCAGCCTCGACAGCAGTGCGCGCAGCGCGACCGCCCCCGGCTCGGTGCCGAGCAGGGTCATCTGGGCGCGGGTGTTGTCGAGCACGGCGGCGCCCACCGGGTGCCGTTCGGCGTGGTAGCTGTCCAGCAGGCCCTCGGGCGCCCAGCCGTTCACCGCGGCGGCCAGCTTCCAGCCGAGGTTGAAGGCGTCCTGGATGCCGACGTTGAGTCCCTGACCGCCGGTCGGCGGGTGGATGTGGGCGGCGTCCCCGGCGAGGAAGACCCGGCCGACCCGGTAGTGCTCGGCCTGCCGGGTGGCGTCCCCGAACCGGGACAGCCAGCGCGGCGAGTGCACCCCGAAGTCGGTGCCGGCGACGGCCCGCAGCTGCGCCCGGAACTCCTCCAGGGTGGGCGGCGCCCCGTCCTGCGACACCTCGGCCGCGGGCACACCGACGCGGTACGTCCCGTCGCCGTTGGGGATGACGCCGAATCGCAGCTGCGTCTTGCGCACTTCCGTCACGACGGCGGTGACAGTGTCCTGATCGGCCGTCATCTCCAGGTCGCCGAGCAGCGTCTCGACCGTGGCGGGCTCGCCGGGGAAGGCGACGCCGAGCTGCCGGCGCACCGTGCTGCGGCCGCCGTCGCAGCCGGCCAGGTAGCGGGAGCGCAGCCGCGTGCCGTCCGCCAGCTCGACCTCCACGCCGTCCGGGTCCTGGCGCACGCCGGTCACCTCGCAGCCGAGCCGGATCTCGGCGCCGAGTTCGAGCGCCCGCTCGCGCAGCAGCCGCTCGGTGACCGGCTGCAGGGTGGACAGGCCGTAGGGGTGCGCCGTGTCCACGTGCGCCGGCCATTCCTTGTGGATGCCCCCGAAGAAGCCGCCGACCTGGAACTTCTCGCCGACGGCGAGGAACCGGTCGAGCAGGCCGCGCTGGTCCATCATCTCGACGCTGCGCACGTGCAGGCCGCGGCCGCGGGACTCCGCGGTCGGCGCGGTCAGTTTCTCCAGCACGACGACGTGGACGCCGTGCAGCCGCAGCTCGCAGGCGAGCATCAGGCCGGTCGGTCCGCCGCCGGCGATGAGCACATCGATCACTACAGGTCCCCGTTTCCGCAGGTGGTCGCTTCGATAGGCGATTGTCCGGGACGACGGGGGCCTTGCCGCAAGCCCCCCGGTGCGCTATAGGTTGAAAGTGGCAAGGAGTGGGTGACCTCCTTGCCGTCGCCGTTTGTGGGGGTCCTGCGCCGCCACAGGGGGACGCGCCCGCGCCTGATGGGCGAACTGGTGGGTGGAACAGGGGCGTTCGGACGTAGGTTGTGCGATGACTGATCCACGCCTCGGCTGAAAGACGGACACGACTCATGACCGACCCCGCGACGACGCCCGCCTCGGCGACGCACCAGAAGATCGACACGTCGGTGCCGCACTCCGCGCGCATCTGGAACTACTGGCTCGGCGGCAAGGACAACTACCCCGTGGACGAGGAGGCCGGCGACGCGTACACCGCCGTCTTCCCCGGCATCGTCACCATCGCCCGCAGCAGCCGTGCGTTCCTGCGCCGCACCATCACCTATCTGGTCAACGAGGCGGGTATCCGGCAGTTCCTGGACGTCGGCACGGGTCTGCCGACCGCCGAGAACACCCACGAGGTCGCGCAGCGGCTCGCTCCCGAGGCGCGGATCGTCTACGTCGACAACGACCCCATGGTCCTGGCGCACGCCCGCGCCCTGCTGTACTCCTCGCCCGAGGGCGCGACGGCCTACATCGACGCCAACGTGACGGAGCCGGACCGCATCCTCGCGGCCGCCACCGAGACGCTGGACCTGAGCCGGCCCACCGCGCTGATCCTCAGCAACATCCTGGGACACGTCGCCGACCACGACCAGGCCCGCTCGATCGTCAAGCAGCTGATGGACGCCCTGCCGTCGGGCAGCTACCTCGTCGTCGACGACGGCTCGCGGGGCATCGACCCCGTCTTCGAGGAGGCGCAGGACGCGTACAACAACAGCGGCGCGGTGCCGTACAACCTGCGCACGGTCGAGGAGATCACCGCGTACTTCGACGGTCTGGAGCTCGTCGAGCCGGGCGTGGTCTCCGTCACGCAGTGGCGTCCGGAGCCGGGTTCGCCCGCGCCGGAGGTGGTCGCCGAGCACGGCGGGCTGGCCCGCAAGCCGTGACGCCCGCGGGGCGCGGGACGGCCGCCCGGCAGTCGGCCGTCTCCCGCGGCGCCGGCCGCCGGCGCTATGCTGTGCGCATGCATCTTTCGTCGTGTCTCAGCTGGTGGCGCTCCTCCTAGGAGCGGCCACCTGCGACGCACGACCACGCCCGGGCCGTTCGGATGAACGGCCCTTGCGTGTACCCCGGCACAGGACGCGTGGCATCCGGACGGCGAGATTCCACGAGGAGACCCTGTGACCACCGTCCCGCGCACCGAGACACCCCACGCCCCCGCCACCGACGCTCTCGGCGTGTCCGCCGCCCGCGCCCGCAGCGCGGAGCTGGAGCGCCTGATCCGCGAGGACCCCGGGCGGTTCCGGGTCCTGACCGGCGACCGTCCCACCGGCCGGCTCCACCTCGGGCACTACTTCGGCACCCTGCACAACCGGGTCCGCCTCCAGGATCTCGGCGTGGAGCTGTTCGTGCTCGTCGCCGACTACCAGGTCCTCACGGACCGCGACGTGGCGGACCGTCTGAGCGAGCACGTCGAGGACCTGGTCCTGGACCATCTCGCCATCGGTGTGGACCCGGCGCGCAGCACGATCTTCACGCACAGCGCCGTTCCCGCCCTCAACCAGCTGATGCTGCCCTTCCTCAGCCTGGTCTCGGTCGCGGAGCTGAACCGCAACCCCACCGTCAAGGACGAGATCGCCCACTCGCGCCAGTCGGCGGTCAGCGGCCTGATGTTCACCTACCCCGTCCACCAGGCCGCGGACATCCTGTTCTGCAAGGCCAACCTGGTCCCCGTCGGGCAGGACCAGCTTCCGCACCTGGAGATCACCCGCACCGTCGCCCGCCGGTTCAACGACCGCTACGGCCAGGGCACCGCGGTGTTCCCGCAGCCCGAGGCGCTGTTGTCGAGCGCGCCGCTGCTGCTCGGCACGGACGGCACGAAGATGAGCAAGAGCCGGCGCAACTCCATCGCCCTGGCCGCCGACGCCGACGAGACGGCCCGTCTGATCAAGGGGGCGAAGACGGACGCGGAACGGCACATCACCTACGACCCGCTCACGCGGCCCGAGGTCTCCTCGCTCCTGCTGCTGGCGGCGCTGTGCCAGAACCGGACCCCCGAGGAGGTGGCCGAGGACATCGGCGCCGCGGGGGCCGCCGCGCTGAAGAAGACGGTCACCGAGGCGGTCAACGAGTATCTGGCGCCGATCAGGGCGCGCCGCGCCGAGTACGCGCGGGACCGCGGCTTCGTGCGGCGGACGCTGCGCGAGGGCAACGAGCGCGCCCGGGCGGTCGCCGAGGCCACGCTCACCGAGGTGCGGGCCGCCATGAACGGCCTGTACTGAGCGGCCGTGGGGCGGCGTAAAGTACTCGGGGCGTAGTACTACAGAAGGAGTGGTGCAGCGGTGGTGAGACGGAACGACGAGCGGCGGGCGGCCCTGGTCGACGCCGCGATCGAGGTACTGGCCCGGGACGGTGCGCGGGGCCTGACGTTCCGGGCGGTGGACACCGCCGCCGCGGTGCCGCCCGGCACGGCGTCCAACTACTTCGCCAACCGCGACGAGCTGCTCACCCAGGCCGGGGCCCGGGTCTACGAGCGGCTCCAGCCCGACGAGGCGACGATCACGCGCCATCGCACGGCCGGCCGCGACCGGGAGACCTACGCGGAGCTGATGCGCGAACTCGTCGGCCGGGTCGCGTCCTTCCGCACCGGCTACCTCGCGCTGCTCGAACTCCGGCTGGAGGCCACCCGCCGCCCGGACCTGCGCACGGTCCTCACCGAGCGGGTGCGCGCCGACGTCGACGCCAACGTGGCCTACCACGAGGCCTCCGGCCTGCCGGGCGACGCCACGGCCGTGAAGCTGCTGTACCTGGCGCTGAACTGGCTGATCGTCGAGCAGCTCACCCTGCCGGAGGTCTTCACCGAGGCCGAACGCGACCGCCTGGTGACGGCGGCGGTGGAACGCATCGTGGCGGCCGGCTAGGGCACCGGCGCCCGCCGCGCCGCGGAAGCCGTCCGGTTCGGGTGGCGGGGAGGGCGGGGTGGGTGATGCTGAAGGGGTGTGGGGTGTCGCAGCCCGGTCGGTGCCGGCGGCGTACGTCGCCTCGGGCCGGCGCGCCGTGCGGGTGTCGCTCGTGGCGGCCGGCGGCTTCTTCCTCTTCCGCTACGGCCTGGACCGCCCCGTCGCGGCCACCTACGCCCTGTTCGCCGCCATCGCGCTGGGCGGGCTGTCCCGGATCCCGGGCACGGGGCGGCAGCGCGCGGCCGTGCTGGTGCGGACGCTGCCGGTGTGCCTGTTCCTGGTCGTCGTCGGCACCAGCCTGTCGGTGCGCACCTGGAGCGCCGTCGTCGGCATGCTGGTCGTCGGCTTCGCGCTGGCCTTCGCCGCCGTGGGCGGCCCGCGGGCGGCGGGCGCGGCGCCGGGCCTGCAGCTGCTGTACATCCTGCCGTCGTTCCCGCCGTACGACCCCGGCTCGCTCGGTGAGCGCCTGGTCGGCACCGCCACCGGTCTGGCGCTGCTCGCCGCGGCGGAGGCGCTGATCCTCGCCGAGCCCGACCCGCCGCCGTACGAGGAGCGTGCCGCGGTCGCGGCGCAGGCCGCCGCGCGGTGCGCTCGGCGGCTCGCCGCCCCGCCCTACGTCCTGACCGGCGCGGACCGGGCGGCGGCGCAGCGGGCCGGGCAGACGCTGCGGCCGCTGACCGTGCCGGAGGCCGAGCGCCCGGCGGGGCCGGGACGGCGGGCCCGCGCCCTCGCCCACACCGGTCTGGCCACCCGCACGCTCCTCAATCGCCTGGCCCGGCTGCGCACCTGGGCGCGGGAGCCGGGGCCGGAGGTGACGGCGGTGCTGAGCGCGGTGGCGGATCTGGCCGCGGCGACGGCCGTCCGCCTCGGCGGCGGATCGTCCCCGGTGGCGGCCTACGAGACGCTGGCCGTCGCGCGGGCCCGGCTGTCGGCGGTGTCGGCGGGGCCGTGCGACTCCTCCCCCGCCGCGGGCGTCGCCGGTTTCCCGCCGGCGGTGCTGCGCGGGCACGCCGCCGTGCTGGAGGTGGCGGACGCGGCGCTGGCCCTGGGCACGGCCGCCGATCTGGCCGTGGGGGGCCGGCGTGCCGCGGTCCCCGTGCCGCCCGGCCGCTTCTGGTACGCCACGACGTGGGCCCCGGTGCTGTGGTGGCACCGGCTGCGCGGGCATGCCGGGCGCCGCTCGGTGCTCTTCCAGAACGCGGCCCGCATCGCGCTGGCCCTCACGGCGGCCCGGCTGGTGGCGGGCATCGACACACTGCCGCACGGGTTCTGGGCCACTCTGGCGACCCTGACGCTCACCCGGACCACCCTGGGCGAGACGTGGCGCACCGTCCGGGTGGCGGTGGCGGGCACCCTGGCCGGGGCCCTGCTGGCCGCCGTGACGCTGACCCTGGCCGGCACGGACACGCGGGTGTACGCCGTGCTGCTGCCGCTGTGGATACTGTTCGCGTTCACGGTCGGGCCGGTGCGCGGGGTCGGCTGGGCGCAGGGGCTGTTCACCGTGCTGGTGGCGCTGGTCTTCGCGCAGCTCGCGCCGTCGACCTGGCGGCTGGCGGAGGTGCGGGTGCTGGACGTGCTGGTGGGCAGCGCGATCGGCGCCGTGTTCGGGGTGCTGGCGTGGCCGCGGGGCGCGCACGACGAGCTGCGCTACGCGGCCGCGGACCTGCTGCGCCGGGCGGCGGAGATCGTCGTGGCGACCAGTGTGTCGGCGGCGCACGGCGGGGCGGTGGCCCTGCCGTCGGGGGTGCCCGGTCAGCGGTCGCTGCACCGCTCGCTCCTGCTCGCGGAGTCCGCCTACGCGCAGTTCCAGAGCGAGCCGACGCACTTCGGCGGAGCGCCCCGCCGCCCGCCCCCGGCCACGGTCGACTGGCAGGCGACGCTGATCGCCGGGCACCACACGCTGTGGGGTTCGCAGCGGCTGCTGGAGCCGCCGCTGACCACGCCGGGACCGGCGGCGGCCGCGTCGCTCGCCGGGCTCGGGGAGCGGGTGGCGGGGCGGATGCTGCTGGTGTCGGCGGCGCTGGACCCGGGCGGGGACACGCCGACGGCGCCGGTGCGGCCGGTCGATCCGGACCTCGCGGAGTTCGCCGCCGAGCCGCCGGGCGCACCGCGGCTGTACTACGCGACGGTGTCGTGGCTGGAGTCGCTGACGGCGGACCTGACCCGCATCGACTCCACTGAGCGAGCCGGCTGAGGACGCGCGCCCCGCGAGAACCTGCGCGCAGGACGCCGCCCTTTGCCGTACACGGTGTCCAGTAACCGGCTCAGGGGGCGAGGTCGAGGGCGCCCGGGGCGTCGGCGGGCGTGAGGCCGGTGGCCCAGACCCGGCCGTACACCGACAGGTCCCGCAGGTGGGCGGTGATCTCCTCCGGCTGGCGCTCGGCGTACGCCGCGCTCGCCGTGACCAGCGCGGTGTGGGCGGCCCTGTGGTGGCGCGTCGGCCACGACGGCCCGCACGACGTCACCCGCGCCGGCCGGGACGGGACCGGTACGACGGCGGCGCCGGACGGCCGGGACGGGGCTGCCACGGCGGCCACGGCGACCGCGCCGGACGGCCGGCTGCCGTACCGCAGGCTGCTGTCGACCGGGACGGTTCTCGGCAGCATCGCCGCCGCCTTCGGCGCGCAGTGGGCCCTGTCCCTGAGCCACGCCTGGCTGCCCGCCTACCTGCGCACGCAACTGGGCCTGAGCGCCGGGGCCGCGGCGAGCGCCATCAGCGCGCTGTCCGCCGTCAGCCTCGTCCTGCTGCTGACCGTCCCCTCGCTCATGGACGTGCTCCGGCGGCGTGGTGTCTCCAGCCGCTGGTCGAGCGGTGCCGGGCAGGCCGCCGCGGTGTGCCTCGCGGGCGGTGCGATGGCGGCGTTCCCCTTCGTCGACGGGACCGTTGCACGGCTGGCGCTGATGACGGTGGCGTTCGGCGGGGCGTCGGTGGCGATCCCGCTGCACTACATGACGACGGCCGAGGTGGCGCCGCCCGCCCAGCGCGGGGCCCTGTTCGGCATCGTCGCCGCGACCGGCACGCTGCCCGGACTCCTCGCCCCCTTCCTCACCGGCCGCCTCATCGACGCCGCCGACCACCCGTCCGGCGGCTACACCACGGCCTTCCTGCTGTCGTCCGCCGTCATGCTCGTCACCGGCTGCTGCGCCCTGCTCGCGATCCGGCCGGAGCGGGACGCGGCGCGGCTGGGCCTGGCCCGGCAGGACTGAGATCGGCCGCCGCCCCGTCCACGCCTCCGGCGCGTGTGTGTCGTGACAGTCCGGCGCCCGGGGTCGGTCAGGAGGCGTTGCGGAAGATCGTGGCGGGGCCGATGACGCCGGGGCCGAAGCGGTCGCGGATGCGGTCGATCGCGCTCTCGGCCACCAGGCGCGCCTCGCGGCCCGTCTCGAAGCTGAGCTGCCGGCTGACCTGGCCGGCGTCGACGAGGTCCTCGCCGCGCAGGGTGATCCGGGTCAGCCGGCCGCGTTGCAGACCGGCCGCGTCCATCAACTGGTAGGCGAGCCCGCGCAGATCGTCGTCGTGGGCGGAGGGCTCGGCCAGGCGGCGGGTCTTCTCCCAGCTGCCGCCGGCCGCGAAGGACAGCTGCAGGGTCAGGGCGCGCGCGGCCTGGCCGCGGCGGCGCAGCAGCAGACCGAGCCGGACGACCAGGGCGAGCAGGGCGGAGCGGACGTCGGCGCCGTCGAGCGCCTCGCGCGGGAACGTGTGCCGCACGCTCGCCGAGGCGGGCAGGGCGCGCGGCACGACGGGCCGTGGGTCGACGCCGCGGGCGCGGTCCGCGGCGAGCCGGCCGGCGCGGCCGCCGAGCAGCCGCTGCACGGTGGCGGGCGGGGCGGCGGCGAGCAGGCCGACGCAGTGGATGCCGTAGTCGCGCAGCACCTCGGCCTGGCGGGGCCCGATGCCGTGCAGGGCCTCCACGGGGAGCGGGCCGAGCCAGGCGGTGACCTGGTCCGCGGCGACGGCGAGGACACCGCCGGGCGGGGCGACCTGCGCGGAGGCGGTGGCAGCGACGGTGATGGACGGTCCGATGCCGACGCGGACGTCGACGCCGAGCCGGGAGATGGTCCGCACGCGCAGCATCTCGCCGAGCCGGCGCGCGTCGGTGCCGTGATAGCGCAGGGCTCCCTTCAGCTCCACCAGCGCCGCGGACGGCGGCAGCGCCTGCACGACCGGCGACAGGTCCGTGAGCTGCTCCAGGACCTGCCGGTAGGTCTCCTCCGGCAGCCGGTCCGGGCACCGCACATGCATGACCGTGGCCGTCCGGCCTGCGGGAACATCCGCTGTCATGGTCCTCACCTCCCGCCCCCACGATATCGAACGCAAAATCGAACACGCGAGGGCGCAACCGGTCGATCTTGGCCCTAGAATCAAAACTGTGTTCGATGACCTGCCGCCCGACCTCGACCGCCTGCACACGCTGCGGGTGTGGCATGCCCTGTGGGTGGAGCGCATCGACCGTAAGATCGCGGCCATCCAGCGGCGCCAGGCCGAGCAGGAACAGGGGCGGCGCAACCGTCCCGCGCCACCGGAGTGGATCGTCCAGCTCGGCATCGGCGCCGGCCGCCCGCCCCTCCAGGTGCACGTGGGCGACTGCCGCATGGCCGGCTCCCGCCACCGGCCGGTCAGCCGCGACGAGGCCCGCCGCCTCCTGGCCGGCGGGCTGCCCGCCTGCGTCCACTGCCGGCCGGACGCCCAGCTGCACATCATCGACTTAGATGTCAGCGTGGACAGCACAAGCCACCGGGGCCGGGCGCCCGGTGCGGCGGTCCGGGACGGAAGGGTCGGTCATGGCGCGGGCGATCTGGACAGGCGTGATCACGTTCGGGCTGGTCACGGTGCCCGTCGGGCTGTACTCGGCGACCGAGGACCACACCGTCCACTTCCACCAGCTCCAGCGCGGCACCGCGGACCGGATCCGCAACCGGCGCGTCAACGAGCGCACCGGCGAGGAGGTGGACCCCGACGACATCGTCAAGGGCTATGAGGTGTCCAAGGGCGAGTACGTCATCGTGGAACCCGGCGAACTGGACGAGATCGCTCCGGGCCGCTCACAGGCCATCGAGATCAGCGACTTCGTCGACCTGGACGCCATCGAGCCCGTGTACTTCGCCCGGACCTACTACGTGGGCCCGCGCGGCAAGGAGTACGCGAAGGTCTACGAGCTGCTGCGCGCCGCGCTGGCCGAGGCGAACAAGGTGGGCATCGCCACCTTCGTCATGCGGGGCAAGGAGTACCTGACCGCGCTGCGCGCCGAGGACAAGGCCGTGGTGCTGCAGACCCTGCACTGGGCCGACGAGGTGCGCGACCCGCGCAAGGAGCTGCCGGACCTGCCCTCGGGCCGGGCGGGGCGCGGCAAGGAGCTGGATGTCGCGCTGCAGCTCGTCGACGCGCTGAGCGGGCCCTGGGAGCCGGACCGCTATCACGACACCTACCAGGAGAAGGTGCGCGAGCTGGTGCAGGCCAAGGCGAAGGGCGAGGAGGTCGCGTCGGCCGAGGAGGCGCCCGCGGCGACCAACGTCATCGACCTGATGAAGGTGCTGGAGAGCAGCCTGGACAACGCCCGCTCCGGCGGCCGCCGGAGCGGCACGGCCAGGAGCGGCGCCGGGAAGGGCGGCACGTCCGGGCGCGGCGCGTCGAAGACCGGCAAAGGCGGCACCTCGACGGCCTCCAGACGTACCTCGAAGACTTCCAAGGGCGGCACGTCGAGGAGCGGCCCCTCGAAGGGCAGCACCTCCAAGCCCGGCTCCTCGAAGGCCGGCGCCTCCAAGCCCGGCTCCTCGAAGGCCGGCGCCCCCAAGGCCGGCTCCCCCGAGGCCGCCGCATCCAAGAGCCGCGCCTCCTCGAAGAGCGCCGGTCGCGGCCGGGTCACCCGGCGCGAGCTGGCCGGGCTGAGCAAGGCGGAGCTCTACCAGCGGGCCACCGACCGGGACGTCCCCGGCCGCTCCCGGATGAGCCGGGAGCAGCTCATCGACGCCCTGGCCGGCCGTACGACAGCCGCCTGACGGTGCTTCAGCCACCTGACGCGCTTCAGCCGACGGGCAGGTCCCGCAGCAGGGCCTGTCCCGCCGCGCGGTGTTCCGCGGCCGCCGCCGGGTCCGTCGCCTCCAGCAGGGCCGCGACGCCCTCGTGGGCCAGCGCCTCCTCGTGGCGGTTGCCGAGCCTCGGGGCCAGCTCCAGCGCCTGCCGGTGCAGCCGCAGGGCCTCCTCGGGCAGGCCCGCGAGCCGGCAGGTCTCGGCGTAGCCGTTGAGGAAGTGGATCTTCCAGTGCTCCTCGAACAACGCGTCGAGCAGCGCGAACGCCTCCCGGTGGCTGGCCAGCGCCTCCTCGTAGCGGCCCATGCGGCGCAGGGCGACGCCCCGGCAGTTCAGGCACCAGGCCTGGTTGTTGAGGTGCCCGTCGGCGCGGGCGACGGCGAGCGCATGCTCCAGGTGCCCGGCCGCCTCCTCCGGTGCCTCGTCGGCGACGGCCACACCGAGGGTGATCCGGGCGGACAGGGCCGGCGGCCAGGCGGGGTCGGAGTGCGGCACGGCGAGAACCTCGCGGGCCGTGCGCGCCGCCTCCTGGCGGTGCCCCAGCTGGAGCATCGCCCAGGCCTGCGCGGCGGCGGCGTCGGCCGCGCCGGCCGGGAAGCCGGCCTGTTCGTACAGGGTCCCGGCCAGCCGGAAGAGTTCCAGCGGCTCCTCGACGCGTCCCGTGTCCCAGCTCAGATAGCCGCGGCGCAGGGCGAGTTCGGCCTCGGCGCGGCGGTCCCCGGCCCCCGACACCAGGGTGCCGGCGGTGGCGTAGGCGTCGGCGGCCTCCGGCATCCGGCCCGCGTTGTAGCGGGCGAAGCCCAGGTCGCTGTGCGCCTCGGCGAGTTGCAGCGGGTCGCCCAGGCGCTCGGCGGCGGCCAGCGAGCGTTCGAAGAGGAAGTTGAGGTGGGTGGTGCCGCAGCGGCGGGCGAAGTACGCCCGCAGGAAGCGCGGCAGTTCGCACACGTGGACGTCGGCGCCGACCGCGGCCGCCGTCTCGAAGACGGCGATCAGGTTGGCGTACTCCGAGACGAGCCAGGCGAAGGCGGCGTGCTTGTCCGTGAACCGCGGCAGCGCGGCCGGGGGCGGGCCCACGGTGGCCGGGCGGCCGGGTGACAGGAACGGCATCGCGGCGTCGGCGGCGGCCGCCGCGTGCACGTAGTAGTCGAGCACCCGGCCCAGTGCCCGTTCCCGCTCGGCCGCCGGGTCCTGTTCGGCGGCGGCGCGGCGCGCGTGCTGGTGCACCAGATCGTGCAGCCGGTAGCGGCCCGCCGCCGGCTGCTGGACGAGGTGGGCGTCGACCAGGTCCTCCAGCATCGCCCGGGCGGTGCGCAGCGGCACATCGGCCAGCGCCGCCGCCACGTACGCGTCGAAGGACTCCCCGGGCAGCAGGCCCAGCATGCGGAACAGCCGGGCCTGGGCGCGGTCGAGCTGCCGTACGGACATGGCGAAGGCGGTGTCGAACTCGCTCGCGCCCTCGGCCATCCGCTCCACGAGGATGCCCACGGTCCAGCCCGGCCGGTGCCGCAGCCGGGCCCCGGCCAGCCGCAGCGCCAGCGGCAGATGGCCGCACCGCCGCAGCACCTCCGCGGCGGACTCCGGGTCGCGGGCCAGCCGGCCGTCGGGACCGTCGTCGCCGCTGGCACGGGCCAGCAGTTCGGCGCTCTCGCGCGGGCTGAGCACGTCGAGGGAGACCGGGGGCACCTCCTCCAGGCCGAGGAGCCGGTTGCGGCTGGTGATCAGGGCGACGGAGTCCCCGGCGCCGGGCAGCAGCGGGCGGACCTGTTCGGCGTCGGCGGCGTTGTCGAGGACCACGACGACCCGGCGGTCGGCCAGTTCGGAGCGCCAGCAGGCGGCCAGCGCCTCCAGACCCTCCTGCGGGACGCGTTCGGAGGGCACGTCGAGCGCGCCGAGCAGCATGCGCAGCGCGGAGTCCGCGTCGAGCGGGGGCCGGCCCTCGGTGAAGCCGTGCAGGTCGACGTAGAGCTGGGCGTCGGGGAAGGCGTCGGCGAGCCGGTGGGCGGCGTGCACGGCGAGGCAGGTCTTGCCGACACCGGCCATGCCGTCGACCGAGACGGCGCGGTGGCTGTCGACGGCGGCGAGCACGGCGGCGAGCTGCTCGGCGCGCCCGGTGAAGTCGGGCACGTCGCGGGGCAGGTCGTTGCGGGGGCGGGGCCGGCCCTGGCGGCTGCTCTTCGGGGGCGCCGGCAAGGGGGTGGCCGTGCGCTCCCACAGCGGACGCAGGGGGCGCGGGTCGCGCTTGACGAGACGGCACAGGGCGACCACGGCGGGCCACGGCGGCACGGTCTGCCCGTTGAGGTAGCGGGACAGGGAGGAGGAGCTGAGGCCGGTGTCGCGGGCCAGGGCCCGCACGCCGAGCCCGGACAGGTCCTGCAGCAGGCGCAGGCGTTCGGCCAGTTCCTGCTGCGGGTCGGCCTGGGCCGCCCGATCGCGCACGTCCACTCGTTCCCCCCGCCGTCGCGTCCCGTGGCGGCAGAAGTCTGTCGGCCCGGGTCGACGCTGGTCAAGGCCGTTCCGGCTGTCCCACGGTGTCCCATCGTCGTGGCCGGGGCGCGCCGGTGCGGCTGTCATGGAGTCACGCCCCGACGGAAGCGGGGCACGGAACACCGACCGAGGAGCGAGAAGATGCAGTCGCGGATGCAGAACCCCGCCGTCGTCCTGCCCGGCGCCATGCAGCCCATCCAGCAGTTGTTCCAGGCCGTGCACTCCGGCGGGGTGGACGGGCAGATCCTGGAGCTGGTGCACCTGCGGATCAGCCAGATCAACGGGTGCAGCGCGTGCGTCGACGGTGGCGCCAAGACGGCCCGCAAGGCGGGCGTGAGCGACGAGCGGCTGGCCACGGTCGCGGCCTGGCGGGAGGCGCCGTACTTCACCGACGAGGAGCGGGCGGCCCTCGCGCTGGCCGAGGCGGCGACACGGCTGGCCGACCGTCCCGACGCGGTGGACGACGGGATCTGGGACACGGCCGCCACGTACTTCGACGAGAAGCAGCTCGCCGCGCTCGTGCTGATGATCGGCGTGACGAACCTGTTCAACCGGCTCAACGCGACGACCCGGCAGATCGCCGGCGCCTGGGGCTGACCTACCGTCAGTGCCCCTACGTACAGGCGAAGATGTACCGACCACCCGCACGGCAGACACCCGCACAGCAGACACCCGCACAGCAGACTGGAGACGCGCCATGACGAACGCACGGAAGTCCACCACGTCCGAGGAGACCTCGCAGGGGTTCACCGCCGAGGAGCGGGCCGCGATGAAGGAGCGTGCCAAGGAGGTCAAGGCGACCGCGCGGCGCGGCAACAAGGCCGCGAAGGCGGCGGAGGACGAGGCGGCCGTGGTCGCGAAGATCGCCGAGATGCAGGAGTCGGACCGGGTCATGGCCGAACGGATCCACGCGCTCGTCAAGGAGAACGCGCCCGAGCTCGCGCCGAAGCTCTGGTACGGCATGCCCGCCTACGCCCAGGACGGCAAGGTGGTCTGTTTCTTCCAGAGCGCGGAGAAGTTCAAGGCCCGGTACGCGACGCTCGGCTTCAGCGACCAGGCGCGGCTCGACGACGGCTCGATGTGGCCGGCCGCCTACGCCCTGACGCGGCTGACCGCCTCCGACGAGGCGCGCATCGCCGAGCTGGTGAAGCGGGCGGTGCACTGAGCAAGGCGCCCCGACGGGGTGGCGCGCACGGCGCCACCCCCGGAGCGTGAGCGGATCAGGCGGTCACGAACCGTCGGCGTGGACGGCGTAGACGTACCGCTTGCCGGCGTACTCGCTGAGGTTCCAGATCACGGACTCGCTGTACGCCCAGCCGGTGGCGGCGCTGCTGTGGAAGCTCAGGTCCTCGCAGCCGACGGACAGGCTGCACACGGTGCTCGCGGTGGAGGCACCGGAGGTGAAGGTGCGCAGCGATCCCGCGGACGAGCCGTTGCTGGTCGACAGGTAGTGCTTGCTGTTCTGGGAGACGACGCCCTGGATCTTCTGCTGGGCGACGGTCACGGCCTCGGACGCGGTGAGCGAGGAGATCTGCCGGTTGGTGTAGTCGAGGTTCCAGCGGACCACCTTGGGCGTGGTGGTGGCGACGCCGGAGCCGCTGAAGGTGCCGTCGGTGTAGTCGACGCTGCCGGACACCGAGTACTCGCTGACCACCAGGGAGTCGGGGCTGCTGGCGCGGTCGAGGCCGATCGCGCTGTAGCGCACGTACTTGCCGGTGTTGTCGTAGGCGGCGCTCTGCGGCAGGACGTACTGGTAGGAGTAGCCGTAGTAGTTGCCGTCGGTGTGCAGGCCACAGACGTCCTTCTCGGCGGTGTCCACCTTGAACAGCGTGTTCAGGTCGAAGACCCGCAGGCCCTTGTAGGTGTCGACCATGTACAGCAGGTTGCCGTACCACATGATGCCGCCGGCGTGCCGGCGGATCGGGTTGAAGGAGTACGCGCCGCTGGAGGTCTTGACCGGCTCGACCAGCAGGACGTGCCGGTAGACCGGGGCGGCGGCGTTGGTGTTGTCGACGAAGGACAGCCGAATGCCCTTGTCGATGGGGTACTCGTCGACGCCGTCGCCGTCGGGGTCGGTCTCGAAGTACCAGGAGACGAGGACGACGCGCTTGGAGCCGTTCGACGGGTACAGGCCGTCGCCGTAGGCGTCGGCGCTGGTGGTGACGCCCTGCGGGATCCAGTAGTCGACCGTCTGGTCGCCGCTCTCCCAGGTGAAGCCGGCGGCGAACGCCTGGACGGTGCCGGGGGCGCTGGTCAGACGGGTGGCGCTGCGGTTGCCGTCGGCGATGACGGCCGTGGCGTCCACGGTGGTGAGCTTGGTGGCCAGGCCGGCGGTGAGGTCGGCGTACTCGCCGTAGCTGTTGCCGGTCCGGTAGGCGAGGCCGAACTGGCTCGCGTCGATGGTGGCCGCCTCGGCGACGGCCGGGAACAGCGCGCTGCCCGCAGCGGCGGCGAACGGCGCCGCGGCCATGCCCTTGAGGATCGCCCTCCGTGTCATGTTCATGGGGCGGAAACCTATGCGCAGACGATCACATCGCACAACTCCCCGCCTCGGTCGTCGAGCAGCCGGCGCGCGGTCAGGGCCCGGCCCGTTGACAAGATCGCAGGCGATCCTGTCGGACCGGGTGTCGCGGCGTCAGGTCGCGGCGGCGCCCGGCGCGGTGCTGCGCCGGGCGCTGGCCGGGCCGAGCGGCCCGTCGGCGTCGTACGGCTCTGCCGTCACCGGACGACGTCGAAGATCTGCTTCTGCAGGCCGTTGGCGTAGACCTCGTGCTCGACCAGCCGCAGCTTCTGGGCGTCCTTGTCCGTGGTGCTGAACAGGCGCTTGCCCGCGCCGAGCAGCAGCGGGAAGACGAGCAGGTGGTAGCGGTCGATCAGGCCGGCGTCCGACAGGCTCCGGTTCAGCGCGGCGCTGCCGTGCATGATGATCGGGCCGCCCTCGGTCTCCTTCAGCGCGGCGACCTCCTCCAGCGAGCGCAGGATGGTGGTCTCGCCCCAGTCGGAGACCAGGTCGTCCTCGGTGAGGGTCGTCGAGACGACGTACTTGGGCATCACCTTGTAGTCGGCGAACTCCGCCATGCCCGGCCACACCGGGCTGAACGCCTGGTAGCTGACCCGGCCCAGCAGCATGGCGGTGGCCTCCTTCTGCTCCTGGCCCTTGAGGGCGTACGCCTCCGGGAGGAACTCGACCTCCTTGAAGGTCCAGCCGGAGTTGCGGTAGCCGGGCTCGCCGCCGGGGGCCTCCACGACGCCGTCGAGGGAGATGAAGGCGGTGCTGATCAGAGTGCGCATGGTCGTTCCTTCGTATCGGGTGCTCGGCAGTGGGGTCGGTGCGCGCCGTGCCGGGTGTCGCGTCGGGCCCGGCGCACCGTCCGTCTTCTTCGACCGGCGGCGCGGGAGAAACTCATCGCTCGCCGCGGGTCACGGCTCCTGGATCGTCGCGGTGACCGGCGTGCCGATCTCCACCGTGCGGCTGACCGTGCACAGGCGGTCGTGGGAGGCCTTCACCGCGCGCGGCAGGATGGCGCGGGCACGCTCGGCCGGTTCGCCGTCCGGGAAGGCGACGGAGAAGGTGACGGCGAGGTCGGTGAGCCGGTTGCCCTGCTCGTCGGCGACCTTGTGGCCGGTGACGGTGACGACGAAGCGGTCCGGTTCGGCGTGACGCGCGGTGGCGACGTCCACGTCGACCGCGGTGCAGCCGCCGATCGCGGCGAGCAGCAGCTCGACCGGGGTGAACGCGGCGCCCTCGGTGGCGAAGCTGATCGTCCCGCCGCGGGCGTTCGTCGCGGTGAAATGGCCGGTGCCGGTTCGCTCGACGGTGACGGAGCGCAGGGAGTCTTCGGTCATGGGACGGACCCTAGTGCCCCGGGGCGGCCGCGGGGGCGCAGCCGGGTGGGGGTGCGGGCGGGTCGTGCGCACCGGCAGGGGCCGGGACGTCCGGTCAGGCCGGGGCCGGGGACGGCGGGCGCAGCATGACGACGTCCACCGGGTCCTCGTCCTCCCAGGTGAATCCGTGCCGTTCGTAGAGCCGCCGGGCGGCGCTGCCCTGGACGACGATCAGCCGGACGGGGACGCCCGCGCGGTCGGACCGGTCCAGCAGTTCGCGCAGGACGCCGGAGCCGATGCCCCGGCCGTGCAGAGCGGGGTCGAGGTAGAAGTGCTCCAGCCAGTGGGCGTCCTCGGCCGGCCGCATCGCCACGCAGCCGGCGAAGGCACCGTCCACCTCGATGATCCATGTGTGCGCCGGCTCGAACCGGTCGCGCAGCCGCTGCCGCACGCGCTGCTCGTCGTAGCGCCCGAGCCGTTCCAGATCGGGCTTCATCACGACCGCCTTCAGTTCGGCGATCGCCTCGACGTCGGCCACCGATGCGGGGCGCAGCTTCCAGTCCTCCATGATCGGCACGCTACCGTGCCGGGTCGTACGGGGACGACGGGCCCCGTCGGACGGCTCGCGCGGGGAGGCGCCGAGTGCGTGAACGCGCGGCCGCGGGTGGGCCGTTCGCTCCGCTAGGGTCATGTCGATCATGTCACCGACAAGAGAACGGACACCATGCATTTCAAGCGAGCACTCGCGGTGGCCGCCACGCTCGTGGCGCTGACGGCGACGGCGGGATGCGGCGGCGACGGCACCTCGGCCGCGACGGGCGGCACACCCACGGGTCCCGCCGGAGGCGGCTCGGCCGCCCCGGCCGCCACCGCGGGAGCGACGGGCACGGCCGGCTCGGACGGCGACGGCACGGTGAGCTCGGACGGCGACGGCACGGCGGGCTCCGGTGGCGGCCGTGCGACCGAGCAGGGCTTCGGCGGTGAGCTGCCCGAGGCGTCCGACATGGACGCCCTCGCCCGCCACGTCGACCTGTTCACGTCCTGCAAGGAGGTTCAGCCGGGCCCGCAGTACGACGCCGCCCACGACGGCTCGGACGCCGCGTGGGGCGCGCAGGAGGCGTCGGACCCCTCCTGGGGCATCAAGGAACGCGCGGTCTGCAAGGACCTCGAGCACCCGATCGCCCTGCTGCTGATCTCGGACATGCGGGCGTTCCAGACCGCGGCGAAGAAGAGCAACGACCGCTTCGCCGTCGGGCGGAACTACGCGGTCGTGCCCGTGGGCGACGACCAGGTGCAGGCCCTGTCCCAGTCCGGGCTCGCCTTCCTGACCTGCGACCCGGACTTCTCCGCGCCGAGCGGGCACCGCACGGAGAAGGCCCTGGTCGACGGCTGCGTGCTGAGCGACTACTTCCCGTCCTGACGGGCGGGGTCCGGCCCGGCGGGGTCCGGCCAGGCGGCTTCCGGCCCGGCTGCGTCCGGCCCGGCGAACGGCGTGAAGTGGGCGGGCGGATGGTCGATGGGCAGGTCGGGCCGCCAGGCGGTGAGGATCTGGGCGCTGCACTCGAACAGGCCCGAGGGCAGCGCGTCCAGCGGCCACCAGCCCCAGTCGCCGACGCTCTCGCCGGGCTGGTCGGGCGGCTCACCGCGCCACCGGGTGACGAGCGCGCCGAACGTGATGCGGACGACGTCGCCGACCCGGTCGAGCAGCATGCCCAGCAGGCGGACGTCGGCCGGATCGGCCCGCAGCCCGGTCTCCTCCCGAAGCTCCCGCACGACGGTCTCCTGCAACGACTCCCCCGGCTCGACGGTCCCCCCGGGCAACTCGATCGTCCCCCGACGATGCCGCCCGAGCAGCAGCCCCCGCGGCCCCACCACGACGGCCCCCACCCCGGCAGCCGCCTGCACCACGGGCGCCATGGCCGCCCGCGGCCGCGAACCGACCCGCACGACCTTGCGGGCCTGGT
The DNA here is from genome assembly GCF_043082085.1 of Streptomyces sp. NPDC014801. Taxonomy (NCBI): domain Bacteria; kingdom Bacillati; phylum Actinomycetota; class Actinomycetes; order Kitasatosporales; family Streptomycetaceae; genus Streptomyces; species Streptomyces sp. NPDC014801. The sequence continues at coordinate 139,919 of NZ_JBIBXG010000019.1, forward strand.
CCCCCTCGCCGCTCGTCGTCACGCCGGCGTCGTTGTCGGGTGGGGTCATCAGGGGTTCTCCGGGGGTTCGGTGCCGAGGGTGGTCAGGTCTGTGCCTGACTCGGTGAGGACGGTGGCGGCTGTGCCGCGGCCCAGGCGGGCGAGGCCCACCAAGAGGTCGGCGCAGTCGATGCGGGCCGAGCCGCGCTGCTGGGCGCGGGCTTCGGCGGTGGCCATCGCCTTGCGGGAGTAGGGCGTCCAGGCGATCCGTTCGGCAGCCTCGGAGGCGCCGGTGCGCAGGCGGGCGCCGACGGCCTCGTGGAGGGGGCGGGCGGGGACGCCGGCGGACTCCAGCAGGCGGGTGGCGCTGTTGGGCTCGGCGGTGAGGCCGAACAGGAGGTGCTCGGTGCCGATGTAGTTGTTGTGGTGGTGCACCGCGGCCTGCTTGACGTGGACCATGGCCCGGCGCAGGTCCTCGGTCATGGTGTCGGGGCCGTAGCGCTTGTGCGGGGCGTGGAAGCGCTGCTGGACGGCCTGGCGGGTGACGCCGAGGGCCGCGCCGATGTCCGTCCACGAACTGCCGTGCATCCGGCAGTGCTCGACGTAGTCCTCGACCAGGTCGTCGGCCAGTGCCTGGAGTCGGCCCGCTATGTCGGCGGCGGTCGTCAACAGGGCTAGCCAGTCCGGCTGTTCCCGGTCGCCGGGGCGGTGCGCGGTGGCGCAGGTCCGGTCCACTTCCGCGATGAGGTCGTCCAGATCGGGGAGAGCCATGGGGCAAGTACGCCTTGACAGTTCGGCAACTGTCAAGGCGTACTTGCCATGTGAGGGCGCCTCAGGTCAGGTTCAGGCCGCCGTCGAGCATGATGACCTCGCCGGTGAGATAGCCGTGCGCGACCACCGACGCCACCAGGTCCGCCACGTCGGCGGGGCGGGCCGGGCGGCGCATGGGGGCCCGCTCCCGCCACAGCCGCTGCGCGTCGGTCCAGTCCTCGGTCATCGGGGTGTCCACGAGGCCCGGTGCCACCGCGTTGACCCGGACGCCGGGGGCGAGGGCCGCCGCGAGCAGCCGGGTCACGTGGTTCAGCGCGGCCTTGCTCGCCGCGTACGGCACCGAGGAGCCCTTGGGACGCACGCCGGCGTGGCTGGTGATGTTCACGACGCTGCCCCCGCCGGGCGCCTCGCGCAGTGCCGGCAGCGCCGCCGTGCACAGCACCCAGGGCGCGATCAGGTTCACCTCGAGCACCTCACGCCACTCCGCGGGCGCCGCCGCGGCCAGGTCGTGGTGCGGGATGGGCCGGCTGATCCCGGCGTTGTTCACCAGGACGTCCAGCCGCCCGTACCGGTCGAGCGCCGCCTCGGCCAGGCCGCGGGCCTCGTCCTCCACCGCCAGGTCCGCGCGCAGGTACGTCCCGCCGAGCTCGGCCGCCAGCGCCTCCCCCGCCCGCGTACTGCGGCGCGAGTGCACCACGACCCGCATGCCGTCCGCCGCCAGCCTCCGCGCGACGGCCTCCCCGATGCCGGAGGTGGACCCCGTGACCAGGGCGACGGGCCGTTCCGCTCGATCCATGTCCATACGGCCGATCCTGTCATCGCCGGCGCCGGCGCCACGCACCCGCCCGACGGCACCGCGCACGCCGCTGTACGGCGCCGCGACCCCGCTCTCGTGCGGCGCCGCGGCGCTCCGCTCCCGGACGGCGCCCCGCACCCCGCTCCCGCAGGCCGCCCCGCACCCGCGCTCGCCGGCGCGCGGCCCCCTCGCTCTCACGGGCCGCGCGCCCCGGCGGTCCCCCGTCGCCCCGCTCCTCCGCCCCGCTCCCCCGCTCTCAGGGCGTCAGCGGGCCGCGCAGCACGCGGCGGCCGGCGCGCTCGTCGCCGTCCCAGGCGAAGGCGGTGCCGTCCAGCGGCCTGCGCCCCCACAGCAGGAGCAGCAGCTCCTGCGCGGGCGCGGCGAGCGTGGCCACGGGTGCCCCCGGGCCGTACGTCCACGAGCCGCCCGTGTCGGTCGCCGTCAGCCGCAGCGCGCGCTCCGGCGGCCGGGCCCGCCCGCGCGCCACCTGCCGCGGGGCCATCGTGTCGAAGACCTCGGCCACGCCCTCACCGGCGAGTTCCGGGTCGAGCGGCCGGGCCCTGCCGAGCGCGTGCTCGGCGTCCCAGCGGTGGACCAGCGCCTCCAGGCAGCGGCGGCGCCGCCAGAACCCGACGGTGTGCGGCGGGTGGAAGGTCCAGGCCGGCGCGGCCGGGTCGGTGTCCAGCGCCGCGAGCAGGGTCGCGCACGTGTCCTCGAACCATCCGGCCAGGGCGGCCCGCTCACGGGGCGCCGCCGGTGGTGCGTGGTCGCCGCGGCCCTCGGTCACGGCGACGGCGGCCCAGAGGTTCGACGCGCCCAGGTGCTCCGCCAGCTCCCTGAGCGTCCAGTCGCCGCAGTGCTCCACCGGCGCCGACAGATCACCTGAGAGGCAGTCCCGGAAGGCGAGCAGTTCGCGACGCAGACACGACAGCAGGGACTCGGGTTGCATGCCGCCAACCTAGCGACCGCACAAGGCGGTTGCGAACGCCCCTCCGCCGTGAGCCAAGCCGTGAGCCGCGGTCCGGCCGCTTGATCACCGTGTCGATCAGCGCCCCGGTGCCTACACTGCGAGCGTTCACGGCAGCGGCTCCCGGCGCGTCCGGGACCGGGCGAGGACGGACCAGGAAGGCGGGCGGCATGGGCGGCAAGCAGGCGAAGAAGGTGCCGCGCGGCACGTACGAACGGGAGCTGCTGCGGCTGCAGACCGAGCTGGTGAGGCTGCAGGAGTGGGTGAGGGCCGAGGGCGCCCGGCTGGTGGTCGTCTTCGAGGGGCGCGACGCGGCCGGGAAGGGCGGCACCATCAAGCGGGTCTCCGAGCATCTCAACCCGCGTGTCGCCCGGATCGCGGCCCTGCCCAAGCCGACCGAGCGCCAGCGCACCCAGTGGTACTTCCAGCGGTACGTCGAGCATCTCCCGGCCGCCGGGGAGATCGTCCTGTTCGACCGGTCCTGGTACAACCGGGCCGGCGTGGAGCACGTGATGGGCTTCTGCACCCCGGAGGAGCACCAGCGCTTCCTGCACCAGTGCCCGATCTTCGAGCGCATGCTGGTGGAGGACGGCATCCTGCTGCGCAAGTACTGGTTCTCGGTGAGCGACACCGAGCAGCAGGACCGCTTCCGCCGCCGGATGGAGGATCCGCTGCGCCGCTGGAAGCTGTCTCCCATGGACCTGGAGTCGATCACCCACTGGGAGGCGTACTCGCGGGCCAAGGACGAGATGATGGTGCACACCGACATCCCGGAAGCGCCCTGGTACGTCGTCGAGAGCGACGACAAGCGCCGGGCGCGGCTGAACATGATCGCCCACCTGCTCGACTCGGTGCCGTACCACGACGTGCCGCCGCCGGTGCTGGAACTCCCGGAGCGCCCGCGGTCCACCGGCTATGTACGCCCGCCGCGCGAGCTGCGGACCTACGTCCCGGACCACGCGGCGGACCTGTGAGCTAGCGGGCCACCTCGGCCGGGGCGGGGGATGCGGTCGGTGCCGGATCGGCGGAGCCACCGTGGCGCTGCCGCAGGACCTGGAGCACAGGGCCCAGGGGGGCGTCCGGGAACGGCTTCCCCTCGGTCGTGGACAGGCCGTAGGTGTCGTGGAGCCAGAACGCCCACTGGGCGGTGGTGGGCGCGACCCCGAACTGGGCGACGAACGCGTGGTAGGCGTCCGCGAACCGCTCGGCGGCCGCCTCCGCCGTCTCCCCGGGCCGCAACGGCGACTCGGGCTCCGCGGGCTCCTCCTCGTCCGGCTCGGGGACGGCCGGCGGCTCGGGCGGGGCGAGCCGCAGGTCCCCTTCGCCGCGGCGGCCCCGCCGTACCGCCTCGGTCAGGGAAGCCGGGAGCACGGCCCGCGGCAGCAGGAAGGCGGCGCGCTCGTCCGCGGCGCGCTCGGGCGGTACGCGGACCGGGCCCTCGGCACCGGAACCCGCATCGGCACCGGCTCCGGCTCCGGCTCCGGCTCCGGTACCGACTCCGACTGCGGCTCCTGTGTCGGCGCCGCTGCCGATGCCTGCTGCTGCGAGGCCGGCGGGGGCTGTTTCGGAGAGGGGGACTCCGTAGCGGGCCAGGCGCAGGGGCATCAGGGATTCGACGGGGGCC